>NZ_JBWCCL010000004.1:0-424132 GCF_056279465.1 Peribacillus sp. TE19612
TCGTACAATGAATATTTTCTGTTCGGCAGAAAAATTAGCCATAAAAAACACCCCGTAAATGTTAGTTTGGTGTCTAACATTTACGGGGCAGTTCAGATGGCATTGGCCATCCTTTTTTTATTTGAATCAGCTGAAAAGTGATTTGATTGCGTCTATTAAACTACTGAACACTTCTTTCAATTTATCCAGAAATGATTGACCCTCTTCGGATTCAAGAAAATTGGAAAGTTTATCTTTAGCTGCAGTCAGCTGATCACCGACAGCGTTCCAATCAATATTCAATTCCTTTAGCTTATTGAATAAATCAATTAAACTTTGAACTTGATCTTCATTTAAGGCGATTCCAAGGTCTTTTGCTGAAGACTCGACAACCTCGCGGACCTCTTCAGTATTGGCTGGTGGATTTGCAGCCATTTCCTCTTTGATTTTCGTAACAAGTGCAGAGGCTTCTTCCGTACCGATTTCATCACCCAATTTTGCTGTTTTCACCATTTCTTCATTCGCTGCCTGTTTCACATCTTCAGGTATCTTCTTGTCGGCAGAGATTTCATAGGCTTTAATGACTCCTGTCAAAGCCGCTGTACCGGAAACGGGTATAGGTGCGGTGACATAAACGGTAGCATCTTTTACTCCTGCAGTAGCCAGTGCATTGATATACATTTCATCGGAAACCCAGTTAATGTTTTTCGACTCCAGTTTAAGACCGGTACCTTTTTCCTCCAAAGTGATCGCAGAGGATGAAATCGCTTTTGTACCGATTAGACGGCTAGCGATATAGTCTCCTAAGTATTCATGCTCCTCCGCATTTGTAACGGTTAAAACCTCAACATCATTTGGTGCTTTCATTTCTGATAAAATCATATTTTTTTGTTCATTTGTCAAATTTTCACCAAGTGTGACGATCATTTCACCAACAGCTGCATCTGCAAAAGCCTTATATGGCAATAATAGACATAATAAAATGGTTATAATGACCCATTTATTCATTTTTTTCATGATAATCCTCCTTAACTTTCCTGCTGAATTGGGAATCTTTCAATAAAAGGGCGGCACTTTAAATCAGATTCATAGTATTTGACGAATCAAAGGCTAAAAAAGATACATATATTCCTGAAAAAAATTTATTAGCCAAAATAGCTACGTTCATTTTAACGAAGAAGTTGGGTGTATCTTTGTCTTTTATACCTAAGATGGCACTCTATGAACCTAGATCACTTTACCAATGTAGTAAAATCGAAGCAAGATTGCAAGGATATTTGTCAGATTGTGTTAAGTTATAGTAGAATGAATTCGTTATTTAAATATTTGGACCATTCATAAAGGGAGTATGGGATGAGGAAAAGTAATAAGACTCTTTTACTTATGATGCTTATTATCGCTTTGATGTGGGGAATCGTATACTGGCTGTTTATCGCTTAGCACATAGCCCATTGATAAATCAAGTGCTGAAAGTGATGTTGAAACGAACGGGATTTTTATGTATGATGTAAATGTTATATGTGAGGATTATTATTCAAAGCAAATTAATTGGAAACAGGAAGATAATAAAAACGTTATTTAGTAACGAGGGATATTATGTTGATTAAGTATAAGAAAAGTTATGAGAAGTTTGCCATGGGATTATTATCTTTCATGCCAAATGAAAAAGAGATAAAAACGCTTCGGAATACGATGAAGAATTATGAAACGGATGAAAACCTACAGCTGTTCTTATGGAAAGATGAAGAGATTACGGGCCTGATCGGTATAGAAGTCTCTCCAACCCACATTGAGATACAACATATATCTGTAAATCCATCCTTCCGGAAGCAAGGTATCGGTAAAACGATGGTCAGGGCCATCAAGGAGCAATATCCTGACAAAGAATTAAAAGCAAATGAGTTTACGGAAAGCTTTCTTGACAGGTGTGAAGATTTTTGAATATGAAAGCTTGAATGGAGGACCGCCTTTAAGGGCGGTCCTCCATTCTTGTTTTTCGAAGGGATAGCTGTCGAGCCCTTTCTGAAATGACATCCGAACGGTCACGCATTAGGTGCTTATCAACTATCGATGTATTGGTCATGTCGCTATCTGCACCCCATATGGATCCTTCTTGCGAACACATGGACTGGCATTTTTCGATCAGTCTTTGATCCGATATGGGCAGATTGATGCTTTTATATGGCTTTTGTGATAACATTCGCTCATGGGTATCCTCGAGCAATTTGAACAGTCGTTCTGGATCGAGTCCCAACTTCAGGAGCTCGGCCTTTTTTAGGTGGAGATTTGCCAAGGCTTTAGACAGGGTCCTTGCAGCCCCTTTTTTGTTTCCCCTGCGATCATGATACAGGGCAACCGCAATCTGAATGAGCCCGACCCAATGAGAGTCACGCTCTTTTGGTGCGGTTTCCTTCCAATATTCTTCAAGGATTTCATGACATTCGAAGTAATCCCTCGTTCCATGGAAATGGACAAGGAAAGAAAGGTAGTCTTCCGCGTAAGTCAATAGGAGCACCCCTTTTGTTTGATGGAATCAACTAAAGTATGGCAAAAAGCCATTTTCTTATAGCTTAACATCCGCTATGTATACTCACTAAGTTTAGCATAGAATTTTTTCTTGGAAAATAAAGAAAGCTGATTGCAAGGCAATCAGCTGATTCATCAGTCTTCCATTAACACCAAGAAGCACCGACGATAACTAATAAAATGAACAAAACTACAATAAACGCGAATCCGCCGCCGTTTCCAAAACCACCTGCACCCATAATGAGTACCTCCTTTGTTCTGCTATTCTTACATTTCTAGGTTATGTTGGATTTCAGAATATGATTGGGCACCGACCCAATTGACGGTAATCCCAAATAAAAACTTTTCTATGGACATAAATTATTATTTGGATAAAGGGCGGCAATCCACTATACTTGATTAGTAAAATAAATAGGTCTATATCGGCCAATTAGATTTAAATGAGGTAATTTAATGGGTTATAACATAAAAATTGACGCTTTCGAAGGTCCGATGGATTTACTCCTGCATTTGATCAATCGCCTGGAAATAGACATCTACGATATTCCAATGGCTGATATTACAGATCAATACCTAGGTTACATCCATACGATGCAGCATCTGGAATTGGATGTGGCCAGTGAATATCTGGTGATGGCTGCAACACTGCTTGCCATCAAGAGTAAAATGCTGCTTCCAAAGCATGAAGATGAGCAAATGATTGATGAAGATGGGGAAATATTTGAGGAAGATCCACGGGATGAGCTTGTGGAAAAACTATTAGAATATAAAAAGTATAAAAATGCAGCCGAAGAATTTAAAGGGATGGAAGAAGAAAGAAGCTTGATGTTCACCAAACCCCCAAGTGATCTATCTGTTTATGTTAAAGAAATGGAAAGTGATAAACAAGAGTTGAATATAAGTCTATATGATATGTTGGGGGCTCTGCAAAAATTGCTGAGAAGGCAAAAAATTCAAAAGCCGCTTTACACGAAAGTAACGAAACAAGAGATATCGATAGAGAAACGAATGGCTGAAATCAAGATTGAGTTACAGTCCATTAAAGGGAAGAAAAGTTTTTTTGAACTGTTTTCGCTCCCGGTCAAGGAGCATATCGTCATCACTTTCATGGCGGTGCTGGAACTGATGAAACTTAATGAAATCATCGTTGAACAAGAAGGTAATTTTTCGGAAATCATGATTGCTGCTAAGGAAGGTGTAGAACCAGTTGGAAGTTATTAATTGGAAAGGGATTCTTGAGGCATTATTGTTTGCTGCCGGAGATGAAGGGCTCTCTGTCAAACAAATTGCCTCGGTCCTGGAAATTACGGAATATCAAGCAACGGACATCGTTGAAAGTTTAAAGGAAGAATATGTATCGGATGTACGCGGGATTCAAGTGATCGAAATAGCGGGCGTTTATCAAATGACGACAAAAAAAGAGCACTCGGATTACTTGAAAAGACTAGTCGAAACATCTAGCACTCAAGGCTTATCCCAGGCGGCATTGGAAACACTCGCAATCATTGCTTATAAGCAGCCGATTACTAGAGCTGAAATTGATGAAATACGCGGAGTGAAAACGGAACGCCCCATTCATACACTTGTCACCAAAGTCTTAATTAAAGAGGTTGGACGTGCTGAAGGCTCGGGCCGGGCTTATTTATATGGGACAACAAAAGAGTTTTTGGATTACTTCGGCCTGAATTCCATAGATGAATTACCGCCTCTCGCCGATAATTCGGATGATAGCTTTGAAAGTGGTGAAGCCGATTTGTTTTTTGAAAAATTTCAGCAAACAATCGAATAACATTTTTCTTTGAATTGTGATAATATAGAAAAAAATGAATGCGGGGGGATTGCGGGTGCGAATTGTAGCATGCAATGGATTTGGGCTTGAAAAGGAAAAATCAAATTCACCTGAGGACTTCTTTAATCGATCCGTTATACAATACATAAAGGATGGAGAAGAAAAGACGCTGAATGTACTGTATCTTCGTTATTTTGATGAGATGGTAACTCTTTGGACCCCATATCCCGCCAATCCCCTATTCAAAAGCCCTAACAGAGATATTTATATGGCTGACATCATCGCCATGGTCTGTCTGCTCAAAGACCCGAGCCTGGTTAACCGAAAACGAATATATATAAATGCAGAAAAAGACCTGGCTGGTTATTTCGAAAATATAGATTTTGAAAAATTGGAGAAAGTGTTTATATCTATTGACCAAGCTAAACCATATGATATAGAATCACATGTTGACTATTATATTCAATCTTAATCAATTTGAGGAGGGTTCACGGTTGGGGAATACATTGGTAAAATCTCAGCTTGAGGATGTAAAGGGCTTTTTGGAAACGACAGTGGCTCAACTGGAAGAATTTATAAATGAGACGACCTATTCTAAGCTGCAAGAAGAAAAAAGCGGGGATGAAACCTATTATAAAGGAATCCTTTCTAGTTTAAGAAGAATGCTTGTAAGTTGTGAAGAGGGCCTGGAGGCTTGTCAAATCGTTCTGAAAAATGATGTTTTCAATAAAGCTGCAGCTGAAAAGACGCTTTATAGAGTTTATCATCAATGTATCGAAGAATACTTTTCCCCAAAATCAGATCGGTGGTTTGAGGACAGCAGATCTGCCTATACAGGAAAAAACTCGATTAAATTTCACCAAAGTGTACCTGACAGCATAATATCCATTCTGAAGGCCGTGGAAAGTGGATTCCAGACCATGCGTGAAGAATTGGAGTTTTATGAAACGGATTACCGGACGAAAATGTTGCAGTCAAGATAATGAAACAGCAAGGCTTAATAAGCCTTGCTGTTTTTTTTAGCTATAAATGGAATCTCAGCTTAATCGAAACATAAAATACTTTGATGATTTATGTGCATGGGAATAGGGGGAGGTTGCAAGATGTCTGAGGTAAGAGATTATGCTAAAGAGGTAAGTGATTGGGTTGATGGAGTGATGGAATATCTTGAGAAGATCGATATCACCGATTCGCCGTTGCTGTCAAATATTGAACGGCTTTCCGGGTTGGCAAAGAATATGGATGAGGAAGAAATGGATTATGAGGATATGGTCCTGATTGAAGAAGAGATGGCTCGGGTCTACGAGGAAATTGAAGAACTCGCTAGAGAATTCAATATACAGGAAAGGCAATCAGTGCCGATTGGGGAGCATACGCTACCGCCGTTACCTTATGCTTATGATGCGTTGGAACCGACGATCTCAAGGGAAATCATGTATCTGCACCATGATAAGCATCATCAAGCATATGTCGATGGTCTGAATAAAGCGGAATTGATGATGAAAAAAGCGAGAGAAACGAATGATTTTTCCTTGTTGAAACATTGGGAAAAGGAAGCAGCCTTTCATGGATCGGGCCATTATCTCCATACGCTGTTCTGGGAAGTGATGATTCCGGGAGGGGGCGGACAGCCAAGGGGGGATTTACTTAAACAGATTGAGAAGGATTTTGGAAGCTTTGCAGCTTTTAAAAGGCATTTTAGTGAGGCTGCCAAACAAGTAGAAGGTGTTGGCTGGGCGATATTAGTCTGGTCTCCGCGTGCGCGGCGGCTAGAAATACTTCAATCGGAATTGCACATGGTTTTGACCCAGTGGGATACAATCCCAATCCTTGTTCTTGATGTATGGGAACATGCTTATTACCTGCAATATAAAAATAATCGGGCAGGCTATGTGGACAAATGGTGGGACGTTGTAAACTGGCCGAAAATAGCCGTAAGGTTCACCGAAGCGAAAAAGCTTATTTGGAAAAAGCAATAACTGATAAAATATAGAAATGTCTTTGGAGAACCAATTACAACTAAACGGGCCGTCAAGGTTCGTTTTTTTTTATTGAAATTTCGAAACAAGAATTTTTTAGGGGGAATATGGGAAAGATATGAAGGGAGACCTGAAAATTTTATTTGAAAGCAACTTATGATTCTCATTTGGATATTATAATTAGATTGAAAAGGAGAGGAAATCATCTCACGAAATAATGAGCATTTGTCTTATTTGTATCCTAGAAATAATATTGGAAATGTGTTGAAAATGCTAATTTGAAGTACTATGGGATTTTAAAAATAATTAATTTATATTAATATAAAAACTGTGACCAATTTGTGAACTTAAAAATTATTAAGGTATATTTATTGACTAGTTTCTATTTAATAATTATTATAAACAGGAGCAGATAAAAAAATAGCTATTGGAGGAATTTATTATGTCATTGATCAATAAACAAGTTGAAGATTTTAAAGTACAAGCTTACCATGCAGGAGAATTCAAAGAAGTTACACTTGAAGATGTTAAAGGGAAATGGGCAGTATTCTTTTTCTACCCAGCTGACTTCTCTTTCGTATGTCCAACTGAATTAGCCGATCTTCAAGATAACTATGAAACATTCAAGGAAATTGGTTGTGAAGTTTACTCAGTTTCAACAGATACTCATTTCAGCCACAAAGGATGGGCTGATGCTACTGATACAATCGGAAAAATCCAATATCCAATGTTAGCTGACCCAGCAAACGTTTTATCCCGTCAATTCGGTGTATTGATTGAAGAAGATGGTTTGGCTCTACGTGGAACTTTCATCGTAAATCCAGAAGGACAAATTAAAGCATACGAAGTCAATGATTTAGGGATTGGCCGTAATGCAGAAGAACTTGTAAGAAAAGTTCAAGCTGCACAATTCGTAGCGGAACATGGAGATAAAGTTTGCCCTGCAAAATGGACTCCAGGTGAAGATACTCTTGAACCAAGCCTAGACCTTGTAGGTAAACTTTAATTTTTAATGGGGTCCATTTCTACTGGTAATGGACATACCCAGCATTGATTACGATTACTGGACAAATCGTCCGACATGATCTAATGACAAAAGGCACTTACCTAAAATAAGTGCCTTTTGTTTTTCAAAATAATCAGTTAGCACGTTATAATCATTCAGCAAGGAGCACAAAAGATGAAAAAAATATATGATTTATTAATTATTGGTGGCGGTCCTGCAGGCCTCTCAGCCGGTGTTTATGCAGGAAGAGCTAAGTTAAAAACAATAATCCTAGAAAAAGGAACTGGCGGCGGACAAGCTGCAACTACGTCGGAAATAGCCAATTATCCTGGTATCCGTCATATATCGGGCCCTAGGTTAGTTGAAGAAATGAAGCTTCAAAACGAAGATTTTGGCGTTGAGTTCGCCAAAGCCGATGTAACGGGCGTGGATTTCTCCGGTGAGGTGAAAGTCGTTAAAACCCTTAGCGGGGACTACCATGCACGCGCCGTCATCATTGCAACGGGTGCTTCTCCAAGAACACTAGGATTTCCAGGTGAAGAAGAATTCACTGGCCGCGGTGTAGCTTATTGTTCAACATGTGATGGTGAATTCTTTGAAGGGTTGGAAGTTTTCGTTATCGGGGCAGGATATGCAGCCGCTGAAGAAGCGATATTCCTGACACGTTTTGCTACAAAAGTGACAATCATCGCCCGTGAATCAAGCTTCTCGTGTGCCCCGTCCATTGTTGATAAAGTAATGGCAAATGATAAGATTGAAGTGAAATTCAATACGGAAATCTTAGGGGTTCATGGAGAAGGGATGATTCAAAGTGCACGTTTCATCAATAACGTTACCAAAGAAGAATTTGAATATAAGGCGAAGGAAGAAGACAATACATTTGGCGTATTCGTTTTCATAGGTTACGAGCCGAAAACAGAGATATTCAAGGGCCATATCGAAATGGATGATGCTGGTTACATTTTAACCGATGATGATATGAAGACTAATGTGAATGGTGTCTATGCGGCGGGCGACCTAAGGCCAAAATCCTTGCGCCAGATTATCACAGCTGTATCTGATGGGGCGATTGCAGCAACGGATGCCGGCAAATATATTGAGGAAGAAAAAGATCGCCTGGGAATCAAAGATGAACCTGAAGTTGAAAAACCGGCGAAAAAAGAACAGGCCGCTGTCCCAGCAGGCAAGAGCGCTTTATTAAGTGATGCGTTACGTGGCCAATTAAAGGGAATCTTCGGCAAGATGGAGAGCGACGTTACATTGGTGTCCATTGTCGATGAAAGTTTGCCAAAATCAGTTGAATTGCGAGACTTCTTGTTGGATGTTGCGGAATTAGGAGATAAGCTTCATCTTGAGTTATACAACAAAGGGGAAAATGCGGAAATTGAAGAAAAAATCAATGCGGATAAGTTCCCTGTCGTTTCCCTCTTAAATTCAAATGGTGAATACAGTGGCGTCAAATTCCACGGTGTACCAGGCGGCCATGAGTTGAATTCCTTCATTTTGGCCATCTATAACCTGGCTGGACCTGGTCAAGCATTGGATTCAGCCGTATTGAATTCAATTAAGGGAATCAGTAAAAAAGCGAACATTAAGGTCATGGTTTCATTGGCATGTCACTACTGTCCAGACGTTGTTGTGGGTGCACAGCGCATAGCGATTGAAAACCCTAACGTTGAAGCTGAAATGGTTGATATAAGCAATTTCCAGGAAATCAAGAAGAAATATAAAGTCATGAGCGTGCCGGCCATGATCATCAATGATGAAGAAGTCGTATTCGGAGCTAAGAAAATTGATGAAATCGCTGCATTATTAGTATAATAGAACACTAAATCGATAGGGGTCCCTATCGATTTTTTTTATGGAAATTCTCCCTTGAAAACAGTGGATATCATGAAGGTTTAGATTCTTTTATTCATAACCCTTGTCCCTTTGCATAAACTTGTACAAAAACAAGTAAAGAGACGAGGGGGCACTCATGCGTTTTCTATATAAAGGGTTATCGAGTTTATGTATCGTCATTCTCCTGTTGTCTTTTATGGCACCTGTACAAAGCGTCAATGCAAATGTATCCGTAAGTGCCCATAGCGCGATTTTAATGGATGAGGATAGCGGAAGGGTCATTTATGAAGTGAATGCTCATGAAAAGAATCGCATAGCAAGCATTACGAAAATAATGACGGCTATCTTGGCTATTGAATCGGGACAAATGGATGAGACAGTGAAAGTGAGCAGCAATGCCGTCGGGACGGAGGGATCTTCCCTTTACTTAAAAGAAGGAGAAAAAATTAAGCTCGAAGATTTGGTATATGGCTTGATGCTTCGTTCAGGTAATGATGCAGCAGTGGCAATCAGCGAAAAGGTTGGCGGAAGCCTGGATGGATTTGTCTGGATGATGAATCAAAAAGCGGAAGAAATAGGGATGAAAAATACCCATTTTTCAAATCCACATGGTTTGGATAATACGAAGAACCATTATTCAACCGCCTATGATATGGCCATTCTCACTCGTTATGCCATGCAAAATGAAACGTATGCGAAGATTGCCGGCACAAAGGAACACAGGGCACCTAATTCCACAGAACAATGGGATTATGTATGGAAGAACAAAAATCGCCTACTTACACAATTATATGAGTATTGCACAGGGGGGAAAACAGGGTATACGAAACTAGCAAAACGTACCTTGGTCACGACGGCAACAAAAAACGAGCATGACCTGATTGCTGTGACATTGAATGGTCCGGATGATTGGAATGATCATATTCACATGTACGAATCCGCCTTTAAGGATTATAAGCCAACAGAAATTTTACCTGCAGGCATGGTGGAAAACATGGAAAATAAAATATATAAAGGACATGTCTACATTAAAAATGATTTTTCGTACCCACTGACAAACGAAGAGAGAGAATTGGTCAAAGTGAAAATGAAATTGCTGAAGCCCCAGAAGGCTTGGGATGATAAAAGGAAAATCCCGGAAGTGGTCGGCAGAGCATCCATCTATCTTGATGGGAAGAAAATAGGCACACGGTCAATTTTTTATGGGGAAGCAAAAGAAAGCTTCAAGCAACAATCATTCCTATCTTCATGGGCTGAAGTATTTGAAGCGGTATTGGGAATCGGACGCAATGGTTAATTACATTTGGGTCGGAATGTTCGTGATCGGTATCGTCTTTGGCATGATTAATGGAACGATGGATCAGGTGAATGAAGCTCTATTTGTCAGCGCAAAGGAAGCGGTCACCCTTTGCCTGGGACTGATGAGCATACTTGTCTTTTGGCTGGGTTTGATGAAAATAGCGGAGGAATCGGGGCTGTTAGATAAACTATCCAACTTGTTCAAGCCGTTCATGAGATGGCTATTCCCTGAAGTGCCCCCTAATCATCCCGCAATGGGGTATATACTTTCCAATATGATGGCAAACACATTCGGATTGGGGAATGCAGCTACGCCTCTTGGTATAAAAGCCATGGAACAGCTTAAGAAACTAAATGGAGGAAAAGCAACGGTCAGCCGCTCGATGGTCACTTTTTTAGCAATCAATACCTCAAGCGTAACGTTGATTCCAACCACTGTCATTGCGATCCGCATGAACTACGATGCCCACTCCCCGACGGACATCGTATTTCCGACCATAATAGCAACGGCCATTTCTGCCGTTGGAGGAATCGCGATAGATCGATATTTTTATTACAGGAGAAAGAGGAGCGGGAGGGAATAGGATGTTGCACTGGATGACTACCATTTCAATTTGGATGATACCGGTTTTGATCCTCGGTATATTACTGTATGGCACATTGAAAAGAGTTCCCACCTATGAGACCTTCGTTGAGGGGGGGAAAGAAGGAATCAGCATGTCCTTTTCCCTCATCCCTTTCCTGGTGGGGATGCTTGTGGCAATTTCAGTATTTAGGGCATCAGGGGCCTTGGATTTCATTGTACAATCACTGCATCCCTTGCTTTCCCTTCTTCATTTTCCGTCTGAGGTTTTACCCCTTGCGATTATTAGACCAATATCCGGAACAGCAGCTTTAGGAATCACCAGCGACCTGATATCGGTTTATGGACCGGATTCCTTTGTTGGCCGCTTGGCTGCCACGATTCAGGGAAGTACAGATACCACGTTCTATGTATTGACCGTTTATTTTGGAGCCGTCGGAATCAAAAAAATGGGTGATGCCCTTAAGGTCGGCCTTTTGGCAGACTTGATTGGAATCATAGCTGCCGTTATTGTCGTCACACTGGTTTTCGGTATGAATTAAAAGGTAGGGAAATGGACGATTCCATTTCTTTTTTTTTGTCTTTTTTCTTAAAAGCAGCCCTCCCTTATTAAGGTGTATTCAAACTTTCATCAAAAGAAACATTTTTTTGTATGGAAAAATAAGCTATGTTACACTCATTATGGAAACCAACCCATTTAACCGTCCCATTATTGGTGTAATAATAAAAGAAAAGCTCTTAATCGCGAAAAACCTTTTGTTTTTGCCTCTCAATATGTAATAATTGTATGATTGTGTATGTATAGACAATAACAAACGAATGATTATACTATGGGGTGAAGATAGATGGAACGATTACAAAAGGTGATAGCACATGCTGGACTGGCTTCCCGCCGTAAAGCAGAAGAGTTGATTTTAGAAGGTAAGGTAAAAGTGAACGGCAAAGTAGTGAAGGAATTAGGTGTGAAAGTGGGGCCTAATGATAAGGTTGAGGTTAATGAAGTCCCGCTTGAAAAAGAAGCTCCGGTTTATTTCCTATTCTATAAACCGCGCGGCGTCATTTCGGCCGTTTCCGATGATAAGAACAGAAAAGTCGTAACGGACTTTTTCCCTTACATCAATGAACGAATTTATCCAGTTGGCCGCTTGGATTACGATACTTCGGGCTTGTTGATTTTAACCAATGACGGGGAATTTGCAAACACGTTAATGCATCCGAAGCATGAAGTGGATAAAGTGTATGTGGCAAAAGTGAAAGGGATGCCTTTGCGTGAAAGCTTGAAAAAGCTGGATAAGGGTATCAAGTTGGAGGATGGCAAGACTGCTCCGGCCAAGACAAGGGTATTGTCTACCGACAAGAAAAAGGAAACGGCCATAGTTGAAATCACAATACATGAAGGCAGGAATAGGCAAGTCCGCCGGATGTTCGAAGCAATTGGCCATCCCGTCATTAAATTGAAGAGGGAACAATATGGTTTCTTGACCTTGGACGGTTTAACTGCAGGGGATTCCCGGGAGCTGACTCCACATGAAGTTAAATTAATGCGGACTTTAGCAACGACCGAGCCTAAACAGCGGAGAATGTAAGCTAGTATTTTTCCTGTATTGATAGGTTGAAACCACTACCCCTATTCTTCCCCCTGGAAGAAATGGGTGGTGGAAAACAACCTGTAAATACCTTTTCCTTCATGAATCGGGAAAGAATGTCACAAAACCTTCAGAAATGTAAATATAAAGGACATGGCGTTAAATGGTATAATGGTATGGTTAAATTTAGTGTGGCCTTAGGAGGATCTCTATGGATAAAAAGAAGCGACGCCTCATTAGCAGAACCATCATTCTCCTGCTTTTAGGTGCAGCTTTAGTGTTTGCCCTTTATACGAACTTCACTAAAGATAAGAATGAAAGCCTGAGAAAAGGTTCCGATGCACCCAATTTCGTCTTGACTGATATGGAAGGTAAAGAGCATAAACTTTCAGATTACAAGGGAAAAGGCGTCTTCCTGAACTTTTGGGGTACATATTGCAAGCCGTGTGAATATGAAATGCCTTATATGGAAAATCAATATAAAAACTTTAAAGACCAGGGCGTTGAGATATTGGCCGTTAACGTCGGGGAATCTGACTATGCTGTCAATAATTTCATTACAAAGCATGATCTTACCTTTCCTGTCATGATCGATAAAGGTAGGGAAGTGGAAAATGCTTACCGCGTGGATATATTGCCTGTCTCCTTTTTGGTTGATAAAGAGGGGAAAGTGATAGATATCATCACCGGAGCTTTGACAGAAGAGAGCATCCAAAAGCATATGGAGAGAATTAAACCATAATATTGGGGAGTTTTTGACATGAAAGAAGTAAAATGCGATTGTGGTCATGTAAATCCGTTTGGCACAAAGATATGCGGGAAATGCGGAATGGTGCTTGGTAACGAAAAAGAGAACAAGCTTATTGATATGAGATATGAAGGAAGTGCCAGGCGTTCACAAACATATAAAAAAACGATCATCGATAAAATATGGAATTTCTTTTCTTCCGTTAAGGTCGGGGTGACGCTCATTGTCATTGCTTTGATCGCTTCAGCTATCGGGACGATTTTACCCCAGGAAATGTACATCCCTTCAACCGCGACGCCTGCAGAGCATTATGAACTGGAATATGGCTGGTTCGGAAGGGTGTATTATGAACTCGGGTTTCATAACTTGTATAGTTCATGGTGGTATTTGATTATCATAGGCATGCTGGGCATATCACTATTGATTGCCAGTATCGACCGGTTCTTTCCGTTATATCGATCGTTAAAAAAGCAAGGGGTCACACGTCATGACGGTTTCATGAAACGTCAGCGGATTTATGGGGTGACAAAGCTTGAAGAACAAGATATAAACCTTGAAGAAGTAAAGGATAGACTAAAAAGGCAGCGTTATCATATTCGAGAGGAAAACGGTCATATACTTGCCGAAAAAGGTCGTTTTTCACGCTGGGGACCCTATGTCAATCATATTGGACTTATCATTTTCTTAATTGGAGCATTATTGCGTTCCGTCCCTGGGATGTATATCGACAAAGTACTTTGGCTGCGTGAAGGCGAGAGGAAAGAAATCCCCGGTACAAATGGTGAATACTATCTTCAGAATAATGAATTTACCTTAGAGGTGTATGACAAAGAGAGTGAAGAAGATAAGCAGTACAGTGCTGCAATTGATAAAACCGGTACGATCGCAAAAACATATCAATCCGATGTTACGCTCTATGAGCGCAAGGGAGAAACCTTACCAGGGGAAAAAGTAGACCTTGATAAGCTTAAAGATTATAAAATCAAAGTCAATGAACCTCTGAAACATGATCATTATGCCCTCTACCAAGTAGACTATAAATTGGATGAGCTCAGTACGATGGCTTTTAATTTGATAAATAAAAAAACCGAAGAGAAATATGGAAGCTTAAAGGTTGATTTGAACAACCCTCAAAAGAAATACGAGTTGAAAGAAGGATATTCTGTTGACTTGATCAGTTACTTCCCTGATTTCGAGTTCGATGAAAAAGGCGAACCTAGAACGATATCGAAGATTCCGAATAATCCAGCATTTATCTTTAAGATGCATACTCCGGATAAGCCAGAGGGTGAAGTCAGTTTCGTAGCGATTAAGGAGACTGTGGAGCCTTTAGGGGAAAACACTTATAAAATGGCTTTTAATGGTGTGGAAACCCAAGATGTCACGGCTTTGACCGTCAGGAAGGATTTAACGCTTTGGATTCTATTCACGGGTGGAATCATCTTCATGATCGGCGTTGTCCAAGGGTCTTATTGGAATCACCGGCGTATATGGATTAAAAGGAAAGATGATGAGATACTTTTGGCCGGCCATACAAACAAAAACTGGCACGGCATTAAAAGGGATATAAAACAAGCAATAGAATCAACATCACTTTCCGAACCAATGGATCAACTTGAAGAGGAGAAATCTTCTAGTAAGGGGGAAGTTTTAAATGGCTGAATTAAGCAGTAACCTTTTATATGCAGCTTTCATTTTATATCTGATCGCTACCTTTTTATTCGGGGGATCGATCAAGGATAAACGCGGTGCGGAGGAAAAAGAACAAAACAAATGGGCAAAACTGGGCATCTTCGTCACCATTCTCGGGTTTGCAGCGCAAATTGGGTATTTCATCACCAGATGGATTGCTGCCGGACATGCCCCGGTAAGTAACCTGTTTGAATTTACGACCTTTTTCGGAATGATGCTGGTCGGTGCTTTCATATTAATTTATTTTCTTTATAAAACACCTGCCCTTGGGCTATTCGCTTTACCGATTGCATTATTGATAATCGCTTATGCAAGTATGTTCCCTACAGAGATTTCGCCACTCATTCCTGCTTTGCAGAGCGATTGGCTCCATATTCATGTAACGACCGCAGCTGCAGGACAGTCAATCCTTGCCATAAGTTTCGTTACTGCCATCATTTATTTAATCAAATTCGTTGATCAGACACAATCAAGCAAAAGAACGTTCTGGCTTGAAGTCATCATGTTCACATTAGTCTGCACCATCGGTTTCGTCATCATCACTTCTTCTTTTGCTGCCATGGATTATAAGGCGAATTTTGATTGGGTCGATAAAAAAGGTGCCGAAGTCAAACAGGAATTCAACCTGCCGGCATTGGTAGGTCCCAATGAAGGGAAACTCATTGAGACGGATCGATTTGAACCGCTGGTGGACATGCCTGGACTGATCAATGCCAAGAAACTGAATACCGTTCTTTGGTCATTCGGTATGGGACTCGTCCTGTATGGTTTAATAAGGTTGATTGCTCGCAAAAGAGTGGCAGCACTGATTAAACCGATCGTTAAAAATGTGAATTTGAATTTATTGGACGAGATTAGTTATCGTTCGGTTCTTATTGGTTTTCCAATCTTTACACTCGGTGCCCTCATTTTTGCAATGATCTGGGCTCAAGTGGCCTGGACACGATTCTGGGGCTGGGATCCGAAAGAGGTCTGGGCACTGGTTACTTGGTTGTTTTATGCGGCTTTCTTGCATTTGCGGATGTCTAAAGGGTGGCAAGGGGAAAAATCGGCTTGGCTTGCCGTCATCGGTTTTGCCATCATCATGTTTAACCTGATATTCGTCAATCTTGTTATTGCCGGTTTGCATTCATATGCTTGATTCTGTATTGTAATAATTAGATGAAGGGGGTCTTTTGATAGAAACGTCGAGGAGTTGGCTTATCGATTTTTCTAGAGAATGATCCCTTTTTCCTTTCATCCCTTTTAATAAGAATATTTTGGTGAAAAAGCAATTATCCATTCTTAATGAGCGGTCGGAGTCTTTTTTGTGACAAAATGGTGAAAGGTTCATGGAAGCCACTCGAAAATGGCTCTTTATCGTACTTTGTAAGGAAAAAGTATTAGTCATGGAAGTATTCATTTTGTAGAATATATGATAGGAGGCTGATTACATAATGTATAACGCTATTAAAATTCTCGTGGTGGATGATGAGGAAAGAATCCGCCGGCTGCTAAAGATGTATTTGGAAAGAGAAGAATACATAATTGATGAAGCTGAAAATGGAGATATGGCTTTAACAAAAGCCCTTGAAAATGATTATGATTTGATTTTATTGGATATTATGATGCCTGGGAAAGATGGAATCGAAGTTTGCCGTGAATTAAGGGAAAAGAAAACGACTCCAATTATCATGCTGACGGCTAAAGGGGAAGAAGTGAACCGCGTTCAAGGATTTGAAGTGGGGACCGATGATTATATCGTAAAGCCGTTCAGTCCCCGTGAAGTCGTGTTAAGGGTTAAAGCTTTATTGCGTCGCTCTTCAAGCACAGGTTACATGCAGACGGAAACGACGGCAAAAGATGTGATCGTCTTCTCACATCTAACAATAGATAATGATGCCCACCGTGTACTTGCTGATAACAAAGAGGTTTCATTAACACCGAAAGAATATGAATTGTTATATTTCTTGGCGAAATCCCCAGATAAGGTTTTTGACCGGGAGCAATTGTTAAAAGAAGTATGGCACTATGAATTCTTTGGAGATCTTCGAACTGTAGACACGCATGTTAAACGCTTGCGTGAAAAATTAAACCGCATATCCGAAAACGCAGCCAAGATGATTGTGACCGTTTGGGGTGTAGGTTACAAGTTCGAAGTCATTAATGACTGATGCTATGGGGCAGTGTTGTAGGGAAGCTATGGGCAACGATCCTATTGCTCGTGTCGTTTGTATTAATTGTTTTAACCGTTCTGCTGGTCGAATTCTTTGAGAATTTCCAAATTGAAAATATTGAAAATGATTTAACCAAAACGGCTGAACAAATCATTAAGGTGACCAATGAACATCAGGGATCCAGCAATGAGGTATTACAAATAGCTTCGGAATTAATAGGCAATGAAACGAAAATGATCATTCTTAATGATGACAAAATGGTATTCTCATCCATCGGTGGAGATAATGAGTTTGAAATCACGCCGGAACTCATTAAAAATGACCCCGAATTGCTCAAGGTTTTTACGGAAAGAAAGACTGTAAAAAAGGAAATGGCGCTATCCGAAGATGCGGGAAACGAGGGCTTATCCGCAATCGTGGTAGGCATTCCGCTTGAATTGAATGGGGAGCAGGATGAAGTGTTCCTATTTCAATCGTTGGAGTCCATGGAAGAAACCACAAAATCCACTACACAGTTCATTTTATTGGCAGCAGGCATCGCCATTATTTTGACAACGATTTTTGCTTTCTTTTTATCTACAAGAATCAATGCTCCATTGGTGAAGATGAGGGAAGCCGCCCTAGCGATTGCCCGGGGGAAATTTGATACAAAGGTTCCAATACTGACTCAAGATGAAATCGGTGAGCTGGCCATAGCGTTTAATCAGATGAGGAAGCAACTGAAATTCAATATGAATGCACTTAGTCAGGAAAAGGAACATCTCTCCAGCATTCTTAGCAGTATGGCAGATGGGGTCATCACCTTTAATAAAGACGGCACAATTCTTGAAACGAATCCGCCAGCGGAAAGGTTTCTGCAATCCTGGTATTTTGAAAAGGGCTATAACCGGGAAGATAATGTTAATGTTCCTTTGGTTTTGATGAATCTTTTTGATGAATCAGAGTCCTTCGATAAGGAACAAGTCGGTGAAATTACCTTGCAGGGCCGTAATTGGGGATTGATTGTCAGTCCGCTATATACAAATGGCGACAATATTCGGGGAGCGGTGGCCATCATAAGGGATATGAGTGATGAAAGACGGATGGACAAACTCAGGACTGATTTCATAGCGAATGTTTCCCATGAGTTAAGGACCCCGATTTCAATGTTGCAAGGATATAGTGAAGCGATTGTAGATGACATTGCGGGCAGTGAAGAAGAAAAGGTGGAAATGGCCCGCATCATCTATGATGAATCTTTGAGAATGGGACGTTTAGTCAATGATCTTCTCGATCTAGCTAAATTGGAATCGGGTAAAATGAATCTTAGCTATGAATGTGTACCTATTTCTCCATATTTAAAGAGGATTACAAGTAAGTTTTCTGGGCTGGCTAAAGAAAAAGGGATTACCATATCAGCCAGCCTGCAAGACGATCAGATTCAATGGCACTTCGATCCGGACCGTATTGAACAGGTTTTGACCAATTTAATTGATAATGCGATTCGTCATACTCCCCCAGGCGGTAACATTGATGTCATTCAGAGGACAAGTGATCGAAGGGGACTGATCATTGATGTGAGGGACTCTGGATCTGGAATTCCTGAAGAAGATCTGCCTTTTGTATTCGAGAGGTTTTATAAAGCGGATAAAGCAAGGACCCGCGGCCGTTCGGGTACCGGATTGGGTTTGGCAATCGTAAAAAATATAATCAATGCCCATGATGGCTACATTTCGGTAAACAGTTTACCTAATAAAGGGACGACGTTCAGTATCATTTTGCCTCGAATTATGGAAAACGCTGAATGAATGACAGGTGGATCGCCAGATAATCTTGTTTCATAAAGAACTGCGAAGACAAAGGCAAGTGGATTTCTTTCCAACTTGTCTTTGTTTTTTTAGGAAACAAATAAGAAGTCCCTGATATGTGGAAATTAACGGAATTTTATAATAAGATTAAAGCCGAAGTATGTAACTTTTGTTTAAGATTGACGACTATATTTATGAACGGATGTGGGGAAATGATGGATTCCGTTTTCCACGATCTTTATGAAAAATATCATCAGGAAATATATCAATTCATTTTTTATATGACTAAAAATCGAGAAACCGCCGAAGACCTTGTTCAGGAGGTCTATATCCGGGTGATGAAGGCCTATGAACGCTTCGAAGGAAAAAGCAGTGAAAAAACGTGGATGTATTCGATTGCAAGAAATGTGACGATTGATCACTTTCGGAAACAAAAAGGGTGGAAAGACAAAATCTTTCCTAATTTTGATTGGGATAGGCAATTGCTAAAAGATGAAGAGCCCATTCCCGAGGAAGTGGCTATCAAGAACGATGAAATCCAAGATATTTACCAATGCTTAAACCGGTGTACCACGAATCAAAGATCCGTGATCATTTTACGATATATTCAGGGATTGTCCATTACGGAAACTGCTGAAGTATTGAATTGGAGTGAAAGTAAGGTGAAAACGACCCAGCACCGAGCTTTGAAGGCCATTAAAAAGTTGATGGAAGATTTATCAGGAAAGGAGGGCCACCGCATTGAGGAGATCCCGTTGGAAAGAAAGCGAAATTGAAGACATGCTGCGCGAGCTTCCGAAATTAAAAGATGACCGAACCAAGGCAGAGGTGTATGCGAGAATACATGATAAAAAGAAAAAGAAACACTGGATACCTCTATTCGCGGGTGTTGCCTCCTTATTCTTAATGGTTGTTTTGGCATCATCGTTCATTATTGAAATAAAAGGAACGATAAGTCGAGAAGACAGCGGCAGCAGTGGGAAATTATCTCTATCTGAAAGTAAGGAAATGGCAGATCTTGAACGGAAGGATACAAGTAACCAAGAAAAGCCCTCAGAAGATAAACAGGAAGCTCAAGAGTTTTCGAGTAACCAAGCGAAAATCGAATCCAAAGACAAGTTTTCAGAAATGGAACCGCGAAAAGGGGAAAAGGAAAAAACATTTGAACAAGCGATCTATAAGGATGACCTTAAAAATGCCTCGATCATTACGATGGGTGTCCCAGATGATCAAATGAATTTCATCGTTCCCATTTCAATTAAACTTAAACATCATGATGAAAGTGATACACTGAATCAGTTAGTTAATCAAATGTCCGATATCGATGAAGCGCAATATGGGCTATCTGACTATTTTCCGCTTGATATAAAGATTAGCCAAGGAAACGATATAAACACTGCCCATATTGATTTTCCAGAAAAAAGCCAACTGTTGGCTGAAGATACACTTTTTCTCCATTCGATGGAAGAAACGCTTTCCTATAACAATATAGAGAAAATGACATTTTCCACAGAAGGTAAGCAAGGTGCCAGGTTTGCACATGCGGGATATTTAAAGGAGATGGATATACCTCATCAAAAAAAACGCACATACCTTCTTTATCAAAGGGATGAGTCCTCTCCAAGTTTCCTTGTTCCAAGCAATATGGGTTATCGGGACTTTGAGGAGGCGCTGCAAGCCGGAAAAGGGGAGGCGGACATCGAGGGAATTTCACCTGCAATCCCCCATGACCTGAAATGGGAAAGGATAAGCTCTAATGGAGATCTTGTGATCATTCATCTATCAGATCAAGCTGTTATTGAAAATAGTGAGGAAACCGTTCAAGCTTTAGAAGCCATACTCTTCATAGCTAAGGATTTTGGTTTTGAAAAAGTGAAGTTTGAAAATGCTCCTATTGAAGAGGTGGGCCAGTTGAATTTAACTGAAGACATATTGGTGCCAGAAGCACCGAACCAAGTGAATTGAATGCATTAACAGAAAAAAGTGCCCGCGCTGCGGGGCACTTTTTTCTTCTTATAATGAAATACGGGCCATGAACGTAATTTCTTCTGTTTCCATTAAAAACTGTTTCATGTTGTCTTCTAATGGTAAATCGAAGCTCAAAACCATGATGGCTTCACCGCCAGCTTCTTTTCGGCCAACCTGCATGGTGGCGATATTCACTCCGTGATCACCCAGGATCTTACCTACGTTACCGATTACACCGGGTTTATCGGTATGCTGGATATAAAGTAAATTCGATTCTGGATGAAAGTCGATTTTGAAACCATTCAAACTTGCAATTCGAGAACCATAGTTTTCGATATAGGTCCCACTTATTGTTAATTCTCGGTTGTCACCTTTTACTTTAAGGCTGATCAAATTCGAGTAACCTAAAGAGTCCGTAGAGATTTTTTCGCCAATGGTTATGCCACGCTCTTTTGCGATCAACAAGGCATTCACTTCATTGACTGATGCATCGACTCTTGATCTTAAAAAGCCGGAGATTAGACTTTTTGTAAGAATCGCGGTATCGAAATCCAAAGATTCTCCTGCATATGTAACGGAGATTTCCTGAATTCCTTCAT
Source organism: Peribacillus sp. TE19612 (assembly GCF_056279465.1). Taxonomy (NCBI): domain Bacteria; kingdom Bacillati; phylum Bacillota; class Bacilli; order Caryophanales; family Bacillaceae; genus Peribacillus; species Peribacillus sp. TE19612. The sequence continues at coordinate 21,540 of NZ_JBWCCL010000004.1, forward strand.
TCATGCACTGGGAAGCAATCGATCCCATTTGCTGAACAAGTTGATGGAATGGCTGTACCTTTTCAAACACTTCTTTAGATATGGCCGGAAGGTTGATTGAACTTGAGACTGGATTTCCTTCGAAATAGGTCAATACTTCTTGGGCAACCTGTACGGCGACATTTAATTGGGCTTCTTTCGTGGAAGCGCCTAGATGCGGTGTAGCAATGACGCTGTCCAGTTCCAGCAGTTTATGGCCAAGTGGAGGTTCTTCGACGAAAACGTCCAGTGCCGCCCCTGCAACATGCCCTTCAACTAACATTTCATATAAATCATCTTCGTCTAGAATTCCACCACGGGCGCAGTTCAGTACATAAACCCCTTTTTTACAGGTAAGCAGTTTTTCTTTATTAATTAATCCTCTAGTTTCATTCGTTAGTGGTGTATGGACAGTAATGATGTCTGCTTTAGGAAGCAATTCATCCAATGGCAGGGCCGTTACGGACATTTTCTTTGCACGATCTACAGTCAGGAACGGGTCATAGACAATGACATCCATGCCAAACACTTTAGCACGTTTGGCAATTTCCCCTCCGATGCGTCCAAAGCCAACTATGCCTAATGTTTTACCACGAAGTTCAGTTCCCGTATATGAAGAACGTTTCCACTCCCCATTTTTCAATGAAGCATAAGCTTGCGGAATGTGGCGCAATAATGAAGCCATCATCGCGAATGTATGTTCAGCTGTTGAAATGGTGTTGCCGTCAGGTGCATTAACCACGACAATCCCGCGTTTTGTCGCTGCGGGGATGTCTATGTTATCAACACCGACACCAGCGCGTGCTATAATTTTTAACTGCGGCATACGGTTCATTAAATCTTCCGAAACCTTTGTTGCACTTCTCACAAGAATTGCATCGATCTGATCAAGTTCGTTTGCAGCTTCCTCTACGGTCTTCTGAATGAGATGGATATTGGATGCCTCTGAAAGCGGTCCGAGTCCTTCTGGTTTAATGGCGTCTGCTACTAAAATCCGATACACGTCTAAACACCTTCCTAAGGAAAAAATTATCTTAAATTTCAGTTAATTTTACAATTGAAATGCTGATAATGTCAATTTAGCTTATCTGAATGAAAGCGCTTAAACAAATGATTTTCATCTGATCATCCGTTTAATGCGGCGATATAAATAGCTTCGTCTCCTTTTGTGAAAAATTTTCGAATTGTCATATTGTAAATCCGCCATTTGTTTTAAGCCGTTCACTGCGACGATCGATATTCATCCTACATGCATCAAATGAGAAAAAATACTATCAAAAAAAAGGTATTTCAGATATAATGGGAAGTATAAAAAATTTTATAGGTCTATCTTCGGGGCGGGGCGCAATTCCCCACCGGCGGTGATGAAAGAATTTCTACTTCTAAGCCCGCGAGCCTTACAAGGCAGGATTTGGTGTGATTCCAAAGCCGACAGTATAGTCTGGATGGGAGAAGATGGAGGTTCCTTAGTGCGTTTCAACAGTTATTTGCTGAACGTTTGTTTGATGTAACCTTTAATTTATCCCTTTAATTCCATTGGAATTAAAGGTTTTTTATTGAACATCAACATATTTTGGAATCCTAACCTCTTTTTCAGGTAGATCGGAAAAGAAGGAGAGAGAACTATGAAAAAGAACAAAGTGAAAAAAATGGTCTCACTTGCCATGATGGGAAGCATATCGTATTTATTGATGCTTTTAAATTTCCCGTTTCCAGGATTCCCGCCTTTTCTCAATGTTGATTTTAGCGACATACCAGCACTGATGGCGGCATTGATTTTCGGTCCGATGGCTGGAATTCTAGTCGAGTTCATTAAAAACCTATTGGATTTAGTCATGACAGGGACCTTGACTGCTGTGCCTGTGGGGCATATAGCTAACTTTATAGCCGGAATACTGTTTGTCTTGCCGACTTATTATGTATTTCAGAAAATCAATTCAAAAAAAGGAATGACGTTCGCCTTACTTGCGGGAACAGTTTCCATGGCAGTATTCATGAGCGTATTAAACTATTTTGTCTTTTTACCGGCTTATACCTTCTTTATGGGATGGGATGCCATGTCGGCGCCCGAGTCAAGAAAGTTCGTTACCACGGCAATCTTGCCTTTCAACGTGATTAAAGGCGTGCTCATCACATCTGTATTCATGTTGCTGTTCATTAAATTACAGACATGGATCAATAAGCAAACATTATATAAAAATGCTTAATGGCATTGACGATAGATATGAAAAAACAACCGGATACCCATATCCGGTTGTTTTTTTATGCCTGTTTTTTGGTATGTGCATTGGCCAAAAGAAAAAGCCATTCTCGATTGAAAATGGCTTGTACCTTTATTCGAATTTTAGTGCATCTCCGTCAAATGCCTCGTCAGCAACTTTGATGGAATCCGTTGGGCATCCTTCAAATGCATCCATCATGTCGTCTATAAGTACATCTGGAATTTCAACGATACCTTCGTTATCGTCAAGGGTAACAAATGCAATCCCTTCGTCATCATAATCATATATATCTGGTGCCGCTGCTCCGCAAGCTCCACAAGCTATGCATGTTTCTTTATCCACAATAGTAAATTTAGCCATGAATATAACCCCTCCTAAGTTGATTAACAACTGATAATCTTTTTATTTCAGATTATTATCTCTTTCTTATTGTAAGACCGAATGCCAAACTTTTCAATAGAAATTGTATTGATAATAACTATCATGTAGCTGAATGTCAACGAAAAACATCGAAATAATTAACTTGGTCCTTTCTATGTTTCGTCATTTAGTCACATAATTTCCGTTGTATTCATCAATAATAACGGCGGTTTTTGCAGATTTTTGTTACAATGGGTTTATTGGTTAAATGAAACAAGGATGTGAGTCCCATGAATAATTATCTACAGGCCATCATTCTATATGCGATAAAAAAATTTCAAGGTGAGCGCTCCATTTATGCTATATACCATATGCTGCAGGGGAAGAAATCGTCACAAACCATCCAAGATGCCCACTTATTCGGGTTAACGGATATTTTTGGGACAATACCTCGATTTACCCGTCAGCAATTAAATCAAAACATTGAACATTCACTTAAGCATGACTTGATCAATTTAACGGATAAACCAGATGCATATGAAATTAGTTTGCAAGGTGAACGAATGTTGGACGATTACTTTAAAAATAATCCTTTTCCGGAGTATTTAAATGGTTGGAAGTATCACAATATCACCCCTGTTTTTTGGGGAAGGTTAAACTTACTCATTCAAACCATATCCCATATTGTCCACAATGAAAGACGTTTTTATCCGATACAACGAAATCCCAAAATCCAATTCTTCGTAAAGGAATTTTTACATGCCAATCGTCAGGATCGAGCGTTGATTGCCCAACATCTATATGATGAACTGGTATCCCTTTTAGAAGATCAAAGTGATATGAAACGAGACATTTTCATTTTGAAATTGACCGGGATAAACAGGATTGGACTAACGTTTGAACAGATTGCAAAAAGGAAAAATGCGGAAGAAGAGTATGTTCGCTATACATTCCTTGACTCATTGCATCAAATGCTTGCAGAAATGGAAACGGGTAGTGATTACCCTCTCTTATCCTCATTAACCAATGATTGGAAAAGAAGTGGTAATCCTCATTTGACACAATCTACAAAGACTACTTTACGATACATCCAGGAAGGGAAAAACCTCGGTGAAATAGCTGAAATCCGCAGATTGAAAGTCAACACCATCGAAGATCACCTCGTAGAAATTGTTTTATCGGAAAAAGATTTTCCGATTTCCGATTATGTGAAAATCGAGGATGAGAGGGAAATTGCTGAAGCGATTAAGGAACTTGGTACAAAAAAGCTTAAAGCTATCAAGCAGATGGTCGATAATAAACAAATAAGCTTTTTCCAAATAAGACTTGTACTTGCGAAAATAGGTGAGAGATGATGAACATAGAACGAGTCCTCAAAGAAAAATTCGGTTTTGATGAATTTCGTCCTGGACAGAAGGAAGTGGTTGAATCATTGATGTCCGGCCGTCATACATTAGCGATGCTCCCAACCGGGTCAGGTAAATCATTATGTTATCAGCTGCCGGCTTATCTGGTAAATAAGACTGTCATAATTGTCTCCCCGTTATTATCTTTAATGCAGGATCAAGCGGATCAGCTGAAGATGAGCGGCGAAAAAAGTGTATTGACCCTCAACTCTTTTTTGACGCTTAATCAAAAAAGGAAAGCTTTCGATAGGTTACATAGTTACCGTTTTATCTTTTTATCTCCTGAAATGCTGAGCATCGATGGTGTGATAAAATCCTTGAAATCCATAGAAATAGGCTTGTTCGTCATAGACGAAGCACACTGCATTTCACAATGGGGGTACGATTTCCGTCCGGATTATTTGAATTTAGGAGAAGTGAGGCGTGAACTGAATAATCCGTTGACGCTTGCCCTGACGGCAACTGCAACCGATGAGGTCCGGAGGGACATCGTTGTTAAACTTAACATTGGGCAGGCCGAGGAAATGGTCTCATCCGTTGATCGTGAAAATATTGCCATTATTATCGAGCGAATGTTCAGCTATGATGAGAAGCTAGCCCGTGTGCTGGAGCTTGTCAGGAAATTTACCGGAAGCGGAATTATTTATTTTTCCTCTAAAAAAGTGGCGGAATCAGTCGCTGGTTTTTTACAGGATAACGGGATCGATAGTGTCAATTATTATCACGGTGGAATGGAGCAGGAACAAAGGATGCTCATTCAGCAGCAATTCATTTCCGGCCAGTTGAAAATCATATGCGCAACAAGTGCTTTTGGAATGGGTGTGAATAAATCGGATGTCAGATATGTTATCCATTTTCATATCCCGTCCACGATGGAAGCATATCTTCAGGAGATTGGCAGGGCGGGGCGAGACCGGAAACAAAGTGTGGCTGTCTTATTATATAGCGAAGGGGATGAAGGGCTTCCCCTTCATTTGATGGAGCAACAGTTGCCTACGGATTCGCAAATCGATGGTGTATGTTCTTTCCTTAATGAATCACAAAAGAATCTGGCGAATTTGACCCCCTCAGAAAAAGAGCAGCTGTCGCAATCCTTTTCGTTGAACGAAATCCAGCTCCGTTTTTTTACCCAGTTTATTATGGGCAATAACCAGGATCAAGTGGCAGAGATGAAAGAGTATTGTCAAAAGAGGAAAACCAGTAATCAAGAAAAGCTGCATAAATTCCTTCACTGGATATATGCACAGGAATGTCGCCGTTCAGGGATACTGGACTATTTTGGAGAAAAGCATCGGGAAGCGAACCCCATCTGCTGTGATATCTGTGGGATGGATGCCGAAAAAATGGCTGATGTATGGCCGGAAGTAAAGGTGGATCCGGCTAATTCCTTTTCCACTTGGAAAAAGGAATTGGCTTATATCTTACTAAAGAAGGAAAATGGCAATGAAAAATAAGCAAGCTGAATTAATTAAACAACTTACAGATAAACAGTTGCTATATAATTTGTTTCTTACACAAATTATTCTCTTAACGTTAGCCATCTTTTTAGGTATTATTTTATTTAAAGACTGTTCTGCTTTTTTCGACTTATTTATCTTTGGGGACCTGAACATTTTGCTGATTGGTGTTCCTGCTGGAGTCATTGTCGTGTTAATTGACATATTGCTTATGAAAGTGACACCATCTTCCTATCAGGATGATGGCGGTATTAACGAACGCATTTTCAGTAATTTGTCATACCCGATGATATTTGTTATAGCTTTAGTGGTAGCGATAAGTGAAGAAGTATTATTCCGTGGAGTGCTGCAAACACATTTTGGTTTGCTTCTTACGAGCCTCATTTTTGCAGCCGTTCATTATCGTTACCTTTTTAATTGGTTTTTATTTTTAAATGTATTGGTTTTGAGCTTCTTTATCGGGTTTCTATTTGAAATGACTAATAATATCATCGTGACGATTACGGCCCACTTTTTGATTGACTTTATCCTTGGTATTTTAATCAGGAACAAAAAGCAAAGAGGGTTTAGCAAGAAAGGGGGTGACTTGAATGAGCCGGGTGCAAAAGAATGAAAAAGAAAATGATCAGGCTGGTGAACTTCGTTCGCGAATTGAACGCCAGAAGGCTAAGTCATCATTGCCCAAACGGAGCAAAGTCCACCAGAATAAAAAGAAAAAAAGTAAAGTGAAGATTAAACTTCCAATGATACAATTATTAGCGTTATTTTTCATTTTGCTTCCAATTGGATTTTACAGCCTTTATACATATTTTCAGGATAGGCCTTTACCTGTTACTAAAAGTGACCAAGTCGTCTTAAAAGAGGAAGATATAGAATCGATTCCAACTACAGCAACGGCAGAGGACTTAAAGGAAAAAGAGTCGGCAAAGGCTGAAGCGGAGAAAGAAAAAGAAGAAGCTGAGGCTAAAGCCAAAGCGCAGCAGGAAGCTAAGGAAAAAGCCAAGGCACAGCAAGAAGCTGAGGAAAAAGCCAAGGCACAGCAAGAAGCTGAGGAAATGGCCAAAGCGCAGCGAGAAGCTGAGGCTAAAGCCAAAGCGCAGCAAGAAGCTGAGGAAAAGGCAAAGAAATCAGCAGCAGAAAAGAAAAATGTACAAGCCGCTAAACCGGATAAAGAGGGATACAAAGTTGTCTTACATACTGTTCAAGGTGAAGAAACATTATTTCGCATTTCCATGAATTACTACAAATCACAGGAAGGGATTGCTCTGATCAGGGAGTGGAATGGGCTGAATGGCAATGAAATTTCCAAAGGTCAGGTATTGAAAATTCCAATCAAGAAATAATGATGGCACTCTGTCTTTTATAGGCAGGGTGTTTTTAAAATTGTTTGACTCGGTAAGTATGAAGGCAATCGTGTCAGGTACATTATCATTTTTTCCTCTACTCTTTCATATCATGATTTGAAAGAGCAGAGGAGGAAATGCGATGGAATCGACAATCATTTTACTGGATGAGAAAACGGATCAAGCAACAAAACAAATGCTGCAAAATGTCGTGGATCGGAAGAAAAAATTCGAGGCACTTAAAAAGAAGCACCTTCAAAGCTTGTGGGCAACCATGATTGTTGCTGTCCTTTTTATGATTTATCTTTATTTTTATATCGTTGTACCTTATTCCTATTCCTTTTTCAGCATGTTTAGTGTTTTCGTCGACCATTTTAGCCATTTCCTTTTTTTGGCGGCAGCGATTGGTCTATATGGATATATGGTTTTAATTAAAAAAAAGCTAGATAAAGCTGAAAAGGAGTTTCAACTGCTACGCTGTGAAATCATTAATAAAAGTAAGCAATTGTGGGAAAAAGAGGAAGAATGGAAAAATCGCCATAAGGTTTTTGAAATGATGAAGAAGAATTATGATATTAACTTATATCATGAAAATAAATGATGATCGCGTTAAATCATATTTAATTGCGGGTAATACCGTTTTATGGTTATATGAAAGTACGTTTGGATAAGGATGGAAAGAAGGTTTAACGAAGATGTTATGGTTATCTGGATTATTTTTAATCATCATCCTGCTGTCATTTGCCATGATCTTTTACATGTGGCGTACGGCTATGCAAGATAGGGTGGTTTCTCAAGACCTATATTTTAAAGACTTTCCTGAAGGCTTTGGCGATGTGCGGATTTTTTTTATATCCGATCTTCATCGGCGGATCATTGCGGATAAATTGATTGAGGAAACACGTAACAAGGCAGATTTGGTGATAATCGGCGGTGACATTAGGGAAAGCGGGGTTCCCTTAGAACGTGTGGAAAAAAATATTTTGAAACTAAAAGAACTTGGTCCCCTTTATTTTGTTTGGGGTAATAATGATTATGAAGGAGACTTCCATGAACTGGATGCGACTCTTTTGAAACATGGGGTGAAAATCCTTGATAATACAGCTGTTTCTTTTGAGTCTCAGAATGGCAGCAAAATCGCTCTTCTGGGCATTGATGATATATCGGAAGAACGTGATAGGCTTGACCTTGCCCTGTCGGATTGCGGGAATGAAGATTTCCGGATTTTGGTGAGCCATAATCCATTGGTCAAGAAACAGTTGACTCCGGAACACCATATTAGTCTTGTCCTGTCAGGTCACACCCATGGCGGGCAGATACGCATATTCGGATTCGGGCCCTATCAGATCGGAAGTGTTAACAAAGAGGGGGAATGTATATATATGACGAGTAATGGCTATGGGACAAGCGCAGTGCCTTTAAGGCTTGAAGCTAAGCCTGAAACGCACCTCTTCACCCTGAAAAGGGGGACAGACACTGAAATAAGCGAAGCTGTGGAAAAAACCTATTAGGCTGCTTTTAAGCGAGCATACCGGGATTTTACAGACCTTGAAAAATCCACTATAATTTCATCAAATGATCGTACAGTTATTGGAGGCCTTGTAAAACCATGCAAGAAGGTAAATATAATATTAAGGCAGTTTCAAAACTGCTGGACATTCAGTCGGGAACCCTTAGGGCTTGGGAAAGGCGCTATAAATTTATCGAACCTGTCAGGAATGAATCGGGGCACCGGCTGTATACTGAAAAACACCTGCAAATCCTTAAGTGGCTCATTACTAAAACAAAGCAAGGTTTTACAATAAGCCAAGCCGTTTCACTTCTCGAAAGTACTGGCACACTTGCGCCTGAAGTTCCTGAAACGAACCGTAAGGATGAGCAAGCGATTAAGTTAACGGATGAATTAATCGAAGCTCTATTGAATTTCAATGAAAATAAAGCCCATATGCTGATAAGCCAAGCATTCAGTATGTATACAATCGAACAAACCATAGTGGATGTACTCGGTTCAATATTGGTTCAGATTGGGGATAAGTGGGAAAGGGGAGAAATTACTTCCGCTCATGAACACTTTGCGTCGAACATAATAAAATCCAGGATCAGTTCGGTTATGCATACAATTCCGACTAATGGTTTTCTTCCGAAAGCCCTTACCGTTTGTGCTCCCGGTGAAAAACATGAATTTGGACTATTAATCTTCACCATTTTTTTGAAGCGGAAAGGGTATGAAACCATTTATTTAGGAGAATCCATTGCTGATAAGGACCTTTTCACCGTTTTAAACATCATTAAGCCCTCTTACCTATTCATGTCATGTTCACTGAAAGAGAATCTTGCTGGAACATTAAAGCTGGTTGAAGCGTTAATAAAGGATTTTCCGGATTTGAAGGTGGGTATTGGCGGTGCGGCTTTGAGCCTTATTTCTGAAGAAGACCGAACTGCCTTCAGCGGAGTCTTAATGGGGGACACGCAATCGAAATGGGAGGAGTGGCTGAAAGGTTAGCGACGGCCGTCTTAGGAGAAATAATGGATATGCACCCTGCGATCAAGGCTTCATATGATGTATGAAGATGGTAACCAGGGGGCATTTTTTTATGAAGCTGGAACGATTAACTAATAATAAAATCAAGATTTTTTTGACCCTTGATGATTTAATTGATAGAGGCATAACGAAAGAAGATATTTTAGGGAATTCCTTAAAGGTCCACAAGCTATTTCAGGATATGGTCGAAGAAGCGTGCGAAGAACTCAGCTTTAAAATGAGTGGCTCCATTGCAATCGAAATTTTCTCCTTGCCTGCACAAGGGTTGATAATCATTGTGACAAAGGAAGAAGAGGAACTATTGGCAGACGAAGAGGAATTTTTGGATTTACAGGTGAAAATTGATGACTTCCCCCATATTCTTTATGTTTTCGATGACTTTGAAGATATCGTCCAATTATCTCATAGATTATCTTTTCAAGGTTTGCTTAAAAGTACCCTTTATCATTTTGAGGGTAGATACTATTTACTTATCGAAAATGTTAAAGACACGACATATGACACGGTCATATCTCTAGCGGCTGAGTATGGCCATGCATCTACATTGACACTCAGCCGCATCAATGAATATGGAACATGTATAATCGAAAATGAAGCGATACATGTTTTGCTCACACATTTTAGCTGACGTAAGACAAATGAGACAAGGCAGCCGCATTACGGTGAAAAAATGTGGTTTGCCTTTTTTTGTGTCAACTTTCGGCCGAACAAGATATACGGTAAAAGAGTAAGAAAGCAGTTGATATGATAACGTTTTCATTTTTAGAATATTTCCAACTTTTAATTTCCCATTTTTACTCTTGCATAAATGTAACGAAGGTGTATACTAGCACATGAAGAGGACTATTTGTACATTATAATTTTATATACGGATGAGATTTTCTAGGAGGTACTTTTAATGGAATCGGCAAAAGGCAATAGCCATGTAAATGAAGAAGAAAAACACGACGTACTGAGGTCAACCCAAACTGTAATACATAAAGCTTTGGATAAGCTGGGTTACCCGGAAGAAGTTTTTGAGCTGTTGAAGGAACCTTTGCGTTTATTGACGGTGAAGATACCGGTACGCATGGATGATGGATCGGTTAAAATTTTCACGGGTTACCGTGCACAGCATAACGATGCTGTTGGGCCTACAAAAGGCGGTATCCGTTTTCACCCTAATGTAACGGAACGTGAAGTGAAGGCATTATCCATTTGGATGAGTTTGAAATGCGGCATCGTAGATTTGCCATACGGCGGGGGTAAAGGCGGTATCGTTTGTGATCCTCGTAATATGTCATTCCGTGAGCTTGAAAGACTGAGCCGGGGCTACGTTCGCGCAATTAGCCAAATCGTGGGGCCGACTAAAGATATCCCGGCACCTGATGTATTTACAAATTCTCAAATCATGGCTTGGATGATGGATGAATACAGCCGTATGGATGAATTCAACTCGCCAGGATTCATTACGGGTAAACCGCTAGTGCTTGGTGGTTCTCATGGCCGTGAATCAGCCACTGCTAAGGGTGTAACGATCTGTATCAATGAAGCTGCCAAGAAACGCGGCATCGATATTAAAGGGGCACGGGTCGTCATTCAAGGTTTTGGTAACGCAGGTAGTTTCTTAGCTAAGTTCATGCATGACGCAGGAGCTAAAGTCATTGGTATTTCAGATGCATACGGTGCACTCCATGATCCTGAGGGATTGGATATCGATTATCTTCTCGATCGGAGAGATAGTTTCGGAACCGTAACGAAATTGTTTAAAAGCACAATTTCAAATAAAGAACTGCTTGAATTGGAATGTGATATTTTAGTTCCGGCTGCAATCGAAAACCAAATCACTGAAGAAAATGCTGCGGATATCAAAGCATCGATCGTTGTCGAGGCAGCTAACGGACCTACAACAATTGAAGCGACACAAATCCTGACGGATCGCGGAATCCTTCTTGTTCCTGATGTGCTTGCTTCTGCTGGCGGTGTAACGGTTTCTTACTTCGAATGGGTACAAAATAATCAAGGGTATTACTGGTCTGAAGAAGAAGTGGACGAAAAGCTGGAAAAAATCCTTGTAAAATCTTTTAATAACATTTATGAACTTGCTCAATCAAGACGCGTTGATATGCGCCTAGCGGCTTATATGATCGGCGTAAGAAAAATGGCTGAAGCTTCCCGCTTCCGTGGTTGGATCTAAAAGGATTCAAATCAGTATTAATATATAGTTAACATCATGTTCATTGCTTTATCATTGAAATGAATTGTAAAAACTCCTATCATGTATTGATAGGAGTTTTTATTTTTAGACGAACGTATCACATAGTGGATGGAAAGGCAGTGGAGAATAAAGATGAATGTTGAAGAAGTCATTATCATAGGTGGGGGCCCGTGTGGATTGGCTGCTGCGATCGCTCTTAAAGAAGTGGGAATACAGTCCCTGATCATTGAAAAAGGAAATGTGGTTGATTCCATTTACCGTTATCCGACACATCAAACATTTTTCAGTTCGAGTGAAAAACTGGAAATTGGTGATGTCGCTTTTATAATCGAAAACCGTAAACCGGTCCGCAATCAGGCGCTAGCCTATTATAGGGAGGTAGTCAGAAGGAAAGAATTGCGGGTCAATACATTCGAAAAAGTGGAAAAAGTGGAAAAAAGAGAAGATGGCAAGTTTTTAGTCAAGACATCGAAAGGGGACTATACAGCTCTGCATGTGATCATATCGACCGGATACTATGATCATCCTAACTATATGTGCATACCGGGCGAACAGCTCCCTAAAGTGTTTCATTACTTCAAGGAGGGCCATCCCTACTATAATTGTGATGTTGCAGTCATCGGTGGCAAAAACTCAAGTGTGGATGCAGCTTTGGAATTGGTCAAATCAGGAGCAAGGGTTTCAGTCCTTTATAGAGGATCGGATTACTCTCCAAGTATCAAACCTTGGATTCTTCCGGAATTCGAATCATTAGTCCGCAATGGAACGATCAAGATGGAATTTAATGCGAATGTCGACAGGATAACTGAAGACAGCGTGATTTATCATGTAGGTGATGAGGAAAAAGTCATTAAAAATGATTTTGTATTTGCAATGACTGGTTACCATCCTGACCATTCCTTTTTAGCTGCAATGGGCATTACTATTGATAAGGAGACCGGAAGGCCTGCATATAACGAGGAAACGATGGAAACGAACGTTAAAGGTCTTTATATTGCAGGAGTTCTGGCAGCCGGAAATAATGCGAACGAAATCTTCATCGAGAACGGCAGGTTTCATGGTGGATTGATTGCCTATCATTTGGCCGTTAAAGAAAAGTGAATGATATAAATGAGGAGCTGTGACCGTATGGAAAAAATATCATTAATAACGACTGGTGGGACTATTGCCAGTAAAGAAACTGCGAATGGGATGTTGGCCTCTGGTGCATTGACTGGCCATGAGTTGGCATCTCTTTGCGAATTGCCCAGCGATATCGAGGTTAAAGTGGTTGATCTTTTCCAGATTTCAAGCATGTCCATGTCCTTTGAGAAAATGCAGCAGCTTCAATCAGCCATACAAAAGGAATTGGAGGATCCTGAAGTTACGGGAATCGTCGTGACACACGGTACGGATACACTTGAAGAAACGGCATATTTCCTTGATGTCACGAGTAAAGATCAACGTCCAATCGTATTAACCGGCTCCCAACGTTCTCCTCAAGAAGTGGGCACCGATGTATATTCCAATCTAAGGAATTCGATATTATGCGCTGCGAGTGATCTTATTAGGGATGTTGGGGTAGTGGTCGTTTTTAATGAGCGGATCTATTCAGCAAAGTATGTCAAAAAAGTGCATGCTTCCAATTTACAGGGATTCGAATCTTTTGGCTATGGATATTTAGGGATAATTGATAATGATGTCGTGAGCATCTATCAGAAACCTTTACATAGGGAGTGTTATGATATTCAGAATCGCATCCCAAGGGTGGATATCATCAAGTGCCATACAGGAGCTGACGGCCTCTTTATTGATGCTGCGGTTGCAAACGGTGCGAAAGGCATCGTGCTCGAGGGTGTAGGCAGGGGACAAGTCACCCCTGTAATGGTAACCTCCATACAAGCTGCAATCGATAAAGGAATAACGATCATCATGACTACAAGTGCAGAAGAAGGAAAAGTGTACCCTGCTTATGATTATGAAGGCAGCGCATTTGATCTAAAACAACGCGGTGTGATTTTAGGCGCTGATTATGACAGCAAGAAGGCACGAATCAAGTTAGCTGTCATGCTGGCAAGCGAAAACCCTATAGATGAGACTTTCTTTAAGTAATGAAGGATTAAATAAAATATGGAAGAGTTGATTCTTGGATTCAGTTTTTCTTCATTCCATGGTACGATTAAGGAAACGAAGATGAAAAGAGGGTCAGCTAATGCTGGTCATGTTGTCAGCGGCCATTGCGCCAGGATTGGCGCTACTGAGCTATTTCTATTTGAAAGATCAATATGAGACTGAACCGATATCGGTTGTGGTCAAAACATTTATATTCGGTGTTTTTCTTGTATTTCCGATTATGTTCATACAGTATGTGCTCGAAACCGAACATATCTTGAATACGGATTTAGCAAATGCTTTTTTATGGGCTGCACTGCTTGAGGAATTCTTCAAGTGGTTCATACTCATTTACGTTATTTATCAGCATGTGGCATTCGATGAGCCTTATGATGGGATTGTTTACGGAGCTGCAGTCTCCCTTGGATTCGCCACAATGGAGAATATTTTGTACCTGCTGGCCAACGGGGTGGAACACGCTTTTCTCAGGGCCGTTCTCCCTGTATCCAGTCACGCTTTGTTCGGTGTGATCATGGGATATTATTTGGGCAAGGCGAAATTTTCGGCTTCGAATAATAGGGTCTATTTATTTTTGGCATTGATCATACCAATTTCGTTACATGGGGTTTACGATTATATTTTGGTTTCCCAAAAATTTTGGGTGTACTTTATTATGCCATTCATGATTTATCTATGGTGGTTAGGCATGAAAAAAGTAAAGAAAGCACGTTTGTTGTCTGACTTTCACGCAGAAAAACTTTCACAGAATCATTACCTTAGCAAATGACGAATACTATCAAAAAACGGAGTGCTGGCATATTTTGCCCGCTCCGTTTTTTTTATGTTTGGAATAAAAAAGTCAGTAAAGAAGAAAATAGAATTACATTAATTCAAGAAAAAGAGGAGTGTTTTTGATGAAAGGGATTTCGTCAAAATGGAAATGGCTTTTGCTGTTTTCGTGTATAACTATATGTTTCGGAATTTACCCGGAAACAAGAACAAATGCCTTTTCGAGCCAAGTCATTCAAAAAGGTGCGGTTGGAAATGATGTAATTGAACTGCAGGCACGCCTGCAAAACATCGGTTACTATAAGGGAAAGATTGATGGAGCCTATGGATGGGGCACTTATTGGGCACTTCGAAACTTTCAACAAGATTTCGGGCTTCCAATCGATGGTTTAGCAGGGACTACAACAAAACAGAAGTTGGCGAATGCGTCTAATTTCAATAAAGCATGGGTTCATGAGCAAATCAATAAAGGAAACGAGTTCACCTATTATGGGGGAGTCCCCATTGAAAAACAGGTAAAAGCGAAAGGATCTGGAACTGGAGGGACCGCTACCGGAAAGGCCCCTTCCAAACCAACGACATCTGCCAATCTTCCAGGGGGGTATTCTCAAAACGATATACAGCTGATGGCCAATGCCGTTTATGGAGAGGCGCGAGGGGAGCCATATACTGGTCAGGTTGCCGTTGCAGCAGTAATCCTGAATAGGGTGGAAAGTGCTGCATTTCCTAATACCATTTCGGGAGTGATTTTTGAACCTGGGGCGTTTACTGCTGTTGCGGATGGACAGATTTGGCTTACACCGAACGAAAGGGCGAAAGAAGCCGTGGTGGATGCTATCAATGGGTGGGATCCAACCGGTAATGCAGAATATTACTTTAATCCCGATACGGCAACAAGCAAATGGATCTGGTCAAGGGAACAAATTAAAAGAATCGGAAAACATATCTTTTGTAAGTAAAGAGGTGAAGGAAAATGATCAGGAATATAGTGATTGCCCTGCTTGTTGTAGTTGTTGCGGGAACTGCATTCTGGGGTTATCAAGAACATAAGGAAAAAAATGCTGTATTAATCAACGCGGAAAATACGTATCAGCGAGCCTTTCATGATTTAAGCTATCAAGTGGATTTATTGCACGATAAGGTCGGCAGTACTTTGGCCATGAATTCACGTTATTCATTAAGTCCGGCGTTAACAGATGTTTGGCGTATCACTTCCGAAGCCCAAAGTGATGTCGGGCAGTTGCCATTGACCTTGCTTCCTTTTAACAAGACAGAGGAATTTTTATCAAAAATTGCGGACTTCAGTTATAAAACAGCGGTACGGGACCTTGAAAAAGAACCATTGAATGATAAGGAATATGCGACACTGCAATCCTTGTACACACAGGCAGGAGACATCCAGGGCGAGTTAAGGAAAGTGCAGTATCTAGTCCTTAAAAACAATTTAAGATGGATGGATGTCGAAATGGCTCTTGCATCAGGGAATGAAAATTCGGATAACACGATCATTGACGGATTAAAGACGGTAGAGAAAAAAGTATCTGGGTACGGGGAAACGAATGAGATGAACCCGACTTTTACTTCTGCACAACAGAGGGATGAAAACTTCGAAAATTTGCAAGGTGAAACCATTACGAAAGAAGAAGCAATCGCGACAGCAAAAAACTATGCACACTCAAAAAGCAAAAATTTGAAGGTGAATGTGGAAGAAAACGGAAAAGGTTCCGATTATGGATTTTATAGTGTGAGCATCCTCGATAAAGATTCCGATACTGAATTGAATATGGATTTGACAAAAAAAGGCGGTTACCCTATTTGGTATATCAATAATAGAGATGTGAACAAAACAAATATTGATTTGAATCAAGCCTATACAAAAGCCGAAGTCTTTTTAAAGGAACATGATTTCAGTTCACTTGAATTATTTGAAAGTGCTCAATACGATAATATCGCATTATTGAATTTCGTGACATCAGAAAATGGGGTCAAGATTTATCCGGATTCAGTCAAGGTCAAAATCGCATTGGATGATGGATCCGTTATAGGGTTTTCAGCTGATGAGTATTTAAAATCACATAAAACCAGGGAATTAGGGAATCCGAATATATCCGAGAAAGAGGCTAAGGACAAAATCAACAGCAACGTAAAAATAATGGAAGAAGGAAAGGCGTTAATCACCAATGATATTGGTGAAGAAGTTCTTTGTTATGAATTTCTCGGTACAATTAAAGACGATACCTACCGTATTTTCATTAATGCAGATACCGGTCAAGAAGAAAAGGTTGAAAAATTAAAGAATTCCGAACCGGTATACGAGAATTTAATTTAAAAGAATCGTCAATCATAAGTTGTGGGGAAATGTGCTTAGTCACTTTCCCTTTTTCTTATTTCATGACATAATAACTTCATGATTATTGGATTATATGGGGGATTTCATAGGTAATATTATGTGGTTTCCTCCCTATCGAAAAGGACGTGGACGACGATGTTTAAAATTGGTGATATATTAATGCTCGAACCGAAATACACATCACAGAAGGAAAAAGTTCAATTGTATGGTTGTAGAAATGGGGACGGGTTGTTTCTATTCGGACTTTCCCATCGATGAAGAGACTGGGGAAATTGCACTCCTTATGGATGGAACACAGTTCAATGTCACATTTTCCAATGAAGAGCAGGCTGTTTATGTATTCGAGTCTGAAGTGCTTGGAAAAGTGAAAGGTAGAATACCCATGATGCAACTATTGCTGCCCGAACCAGAAACGTTTGTTAAAATCCAGCGGAGGCAATTCGTGCGCCTGGATGTAACCTTGGATACAGCCATTCATCCAGAACATTCCGAGTTTCCCCCTTTTCGCGCATTAACGGAGGATATCAGCGCTGGCGGAGCTTCCATAAGGCTTTTAAAAGGCACTGCTATTCAATCGGTTTCGCAATTATACCTGTGGATGGCGCTTACGATGAAATCAGGTGAGATTCATTATTTAAGGTTAAAAAGCAAAGTCATTCGCGTAACGGAAAAAGAACATGGAAATATGCTGCTGCACGTCCATTTTCTTGAACCTTCAAAAAATGATATACAGACATTAATGAGGTTTATATTTGAAAAGCAGGTGGATTTAAAGAAAAAAGGCTTGCATGTTTAACATGATTGAATGAAAAACAGCGATTCCATCCATACTGCTAATATAAACGGATGGAGGGTGCGGCTTATATGAAAACATTTGAAAGACTATTAATTAAAGTGATCATCATCCAATTGGCCTGCTTATTTTTTTTCCAATTCCTTTTGAGCAGGGAGGATCAAATCTTTGATTTGACCAAGCTCTCGAGGTATGAAGGTGTCTCCAGCAATAATTATACGAAAATCATTGAAACATTCAATGGGACCCATAAGTAAAAGCGGTGATCCGCTTTTTTTTGTAAGAAGATTTTCAATAAAAGAATAACTTATGATGGCTGTAGGGATCAAAAAAGAACAAAGGTGATTTTGAACGTAGACATCCCTTTTATTAATGATTTTCCCGCTAGTTGTGATAAAATGAAAAGGTACTAAATAATCAGCATGATTGTAGGATTCTTGGGAGGATTTATGAAAAAAAAATTATCAGTCGCAATCGATGGACCAGCTGCTGCTGGAAAAAGCACGGTTGCTAAAATTGTTGCAGAAAAGTTCAATTACATATATGTGGATACAGGGGCAATGTATAGGGCCATTACCTATAAGGCCCTTAATCAAAAGATTCGCCTGGATGATGAACAAGCATTATCAGAAGTTCTCATCAATACGGAAATCGAATTAAGACCAAGTGAAAATGGGCAGTTGGTGTTCTTGGATAACGAGGACGTGACAGCCCAAATCAGGAACAATGAAGTGACTGGTTCCGTTTCGGAAGTGGCCAAGCACCGGAGCATCCGGGAGGAATTGGTTCGCAGGCAGCAAATCTTTGGTGAAAATGGCGGTGTCGTCATGGATGGCAGGGACATCGGTACGCATGTGTTACCAAACGCCGAAGTAAAGGTATTTCTAATCGCTTCTGTGGATGAAAGGGCACAGCGGAGGCATCAGGAAAATATATTGAAAGGTTTTCCATCAGATATCGAAAAATTAAGGGAAGAAATCGCAACAAGGGACAAGCTGGACTCCGAACGCGAGGTTTCGCCACTGAAAAAGGCAGCGGATGCTATCGAAATCGATACGACCTCATTATCGATTCAGGAAGTCGCAGAAAGTATCATGTCTTTAATAGAAGAGAGGAAAAGATGACATTGGATTTTTACACATTTGCCAAGAACATCGTAAAAGGCGTTTTAACGCCTTCGTTTAGGGTTAAAGCACTCGGAAAGGAACATATCCCTAAAGAAGGCGGGGTATTGATCTGTGCCAATCACATTGATAATTTGGATCCGCCCGTAGTTGGCATGACGTCTCCAAGGGATATTCATTTCATGGCGAAAGAAGAGTTGTTTCATACACCTGTTTTAAAGGGTATATTACCAAGAGTAAATGCATTTCCCGTGAAACGCGGCAATAGCGATCGGGAATCCCTTAGAAAAGGCTTAAAGCTTTTGAAGGAGGGCAAGGCGATTGGTCTGTTTCCCGAGGGAACCAGAAGCAAGACCGGTGAATTGGGAGAAGGTTTGGCGGGTGCCGGATTTTTCGCGTTGCGGTCTGATGCCGTTATCATACCGTGTGCAATCATCGGCCCATATAAATTTTTACGTCCATTGAAGGTCGTTTACGGTCCTCCAATAAATTTTACCGAATATCGTGAACAGAAAATATCAGCCGATGAAGCCACCAAGATCATCATGGAGCATATTGGGAAATTGATTTCCGAGCATAAATAGTCCTTCATACTTGACAATTTTCTGATTTTGTTAGAATTTATAAAATAAGGGTATTGTTCCTTATTGCCGATGAAAAGGAATATAACTTTATTACTCTAAAAAAAACTGTTTTTATCTTTATTAGGAAAGTGTTTTTATTGAACCACTTTAAATAAAATATGTGGCCGATGAAGAGGAAATTTGCTGATCAGTCATGGGTTAAGGAGGAGTTAGTAATGACAGAAGATATGAACCAAGTAGAAGTGAACGATTACAAAGTTGGGGATCAAGTTAAAGCAACCGTTTCAAAGGTAGAAGAAAAACAGGTCATTGTCGATGTGGAAAACAGCAAGACTGATGGAATCATACCTATCAGTGAGCTTTCAAGCCTGCATGTCGAAAAGGCGTCAGATGCCGTTTCGGAAGGTGATGCATTGGAGCTGGAAGTCATTAAAGTCGAAGAAGAAGCTCTCATTCTATCAAAACGTAAAATTGACGCTCTTAAGGCATGGGATGACCTGGAATTGAAATTTGAAAATGGAGACGTTTTTGAGGCTGAAGTTAAAGATGTCGTCAAAGGCGGGCTTGTCGTAGATCTAGGCGTACGTGGTTTTGTTCCAGCTTCTCTAGTAGAAGACTATTTCGTTGAAGACTTTTCTGATTACAAAAACAAAACTTTAACATTCAAGATCGTTGAGCTTGAGAAAGACAAAAATCGCTTAATCCTCTCACATCGGGCAGTGGTCCAGGACCAAAAGGAAAAGCAAAAAGCAAACGTCTTGGATAAGATTGAAAGCGGGCAAGTGCTTGAGGGTGTGGTCCAAAGGATTACCGATTTTGGTGCGTTCGTGGATATTGGTGGCGTAGACGGCCTTGTCCACATTTCCCAGCTTTCCCATCAGCATGTCGACAAGGCATCCGATGTCGTTTCCGAAGGGGATAAGGTGCAGGTGAAAGTGCTATCCATCGATCGTGATAATGAAAGGATTTCACTTTCCATCAAGGATACCCTTCCTGGACCTTGGGCAGGAATTGCAGAAAAAGCTGCCAAAGGCTCTACACTGGAAGGTATCGTCAAACGCCTTGTTTCTTTCGGTGCATTCGTGGAAATTTTTCCAGGCGTAGAAGGGCTTGTCCATATATCACAAATTTCACACAAGCATATTGCCACACCGCAAGAAGTACTTAAAGAAGGCCAGTCTGTCGAAGTGAAAGTGCTTGAAGTCAATGAAACGGATCAGCGTTTATCATTGAGCATCAAGGAACTTGAAGAACCTCAATCCAATTACAACACATCAGATTATGAGATGCCTGAAGAATCGAAGGGTTTTCAGCTAGGTGAAATGATCGGTGATCAATTGAAAAAACTAAAATAAGATAATAATGGTGATGGCCTTGGAGAGAAAACAACGAAAATTAGATCATATAGAATTTGCGCTTAAGACAGGACAGCAGCATCAAACAGGACTAGAAGATATTTCGTTTATTCACCAAAGCTTACCAGGTATTTCCTTGAATAATGTGAACCTCACAGCAGAAGTTGGCGAACTTGAATTAAGTTCGCCAATTTTTATAAATGCCATGACCGGAGGCGGAGGCCCTGAAACGGAAAAATTGAATGGTGACCTAGCCATTGCTGCAAGGGAAACGGGAATCGCCATGGCGGTAGGATCGCAAATGGCAGCCATCAAGGATCCTAGCCAGCAAGCTTCTTTCAAAGTTGTAAGGAAGGAAAATCCTGATGGTGTGTTGATTGGTAATCTCGGTGGTGAAGCAACAGTCGAACAGGCTAAGCGGGCAAGCGAAATGATCGGGGCCGATGCCCTTCAAATACATATTAACGTCATCCAAGAATTGACGATGCCTGAAGGGGACAGGGATTTTGCGGGTACCCTTTCGAGAATAGAAAAAATCAATAAAACGATCGGAATTCC
Source organism: Peribacillus sp. TE19612 (assembly GCF_056279465.1). NCBI lineage: Bacteria > Bacillati > Bacillota > Bacilli > Caryophanales > Bacillaceae > Peribacillus > Peribacillus sp. TE19612. Next base: position 42,729 of record NZ_JBWCCL010000004.1, read on the forward strand.
TGTCATCGTAAAAGAAGTTGGATTTGGAATGAGTATGGAAACGGTGCAGCAATTACATTCCGTAGGTGTTTCAATCATAGATGTAGGCGGGTTTGGCGGAACGAATTTTGCTAAAATCGAGAATGAAAGACGTGCAAAAATACTCGGATATTTTAATGAATGGGGCATCCCGACAGCCGCATCGATTGTCGAAGCGGTAAATGTTTCACCACAGCTTTCAGTCATAGGTTCGGGTGGCATTCAAAGCCCTTTGGAAATTACAAAAAGCCTGGCGCTAGGAGCAAGAGGTGTCGGATTGGCCGGACATTTCCTCAAGCTATATAAAGAGTTGGGCTTGGAACAATTGATTAAAGAAATACATTACATACATGAAGATTTAAAGGTCATCATGACTGCACTCGGATGCGGTAATATCTCAGAGCTAAGAAAATCGAAATTAGTCATCAAAGGAAATACCTATCATTGGTTATCTCAAAGAGGCATTGATTGTTCGGCATATGCTAAATGAATGACCATAAAAAGGAAGCATCTCATTGAAACGAATGGAGATGCTTCCTTTTTGTTCATGGATAGACTTAACTATTCCTTTTTCGTGCCTCTTCAGGGCTTTCCATTTTTGTTGCCCCTTTATGACCCAGTGATTGGTCCCTGTCGGACTCCACCCGTTTACTTTCTTTCAATTTCTTCTCTTGTCGATCTTTTCCCATGTTCACACCTCCTTTTTACATGATAGGGGGAAGGTTTCCTCATTAAATGCCGTGCTTAACGTTTATACTTTGAATAAACAAGCCATAATGTTCCTTAAAGGGGGGACGCTGCATGGATGGAATTATATTTTATTGGATTTCATGGATAGTTTGGGTCATTGTCATGTATTTTATTCCGAAAACGGTTCCCTTTCGTTTTGATTTTCTTTTTCATCTATTAGCCGTAATGGTATTAGCGGGCTATAAACTGGAGGCTCCGTTGGTTTCCGTGCATTTGAGCGGACCGTATCTTTTCTTTATTCTGTGTGTGTATATTAGGAAGAAATCAATCATCAAGATGATGGAACTGATCAGCGGAAGTCTTATTATCACTCTCGCTTATGCGAGTTTTCAACTTTTTTCTTTACTTGATCCGATATGGCTCATAATGAAACCCTCTTATCTTTTGTGTATTTTCCTGAATTATCTTATATTATTACTTTTTAAAAATTGGAAACATCGATTGTTCGTCCTTTTAATTGGGATGCTGCTGGGTGATATCATATATTCCGGATTACTTGCTTACCACTCTTTACCTTATGTGGCCCTTGCTTACGCATGGCATGATAATGCCGTGCTGGTATTGGGAGCAAACATACTGTGGAGAATGTTGGAACTGGTTGGCCAATACATTTATACAATTTCCCATTCGAGATTTTTATCAAAACAAGGAAAAGAGAATTTTAATCAATGAGTATGGAGAAAATTAAAATGGGGTATTAGCTGTTTTATCAAAAGGCAGAAATATAAATGGAACCAATTGGAATTGGAAGGCTTTTATTCATACAATCATTGTTGATTGGCGAGAAATTTGTTACTATAGGATAGTTAGAGGTCTGTAGATAAATCGTAAAATGCTCTAAACAATTAAAAAGGAAGCCGTATGCCGAAGCTTTCTTCATTTTTTTGGGCTGTTTAGAATCATGTTTTAGCATGCAGAGGGTTCAGCTTCATGTCACCTAAGGAACCGGGGCGTCAAGTGGACAAACCGCCCGTGAATACCTGATGAGTTTAACTGAACATCAGTTGGGATTATTCTTACTGATGAAAGATTCCTTTAAATGATGATGAATACAACCTTTTCCTTTAAAAGGAAATTATGAAAATCAATAATGCAAAGCAACCGTAATAAATGCATTCATGAATTTCGTGACTTTGACAGAGATATAGTAGCAGAAAGGGTGAATAGCAATGCCAAAACCGGTAATTGCGATAGTCGGTCGTCCGAACGTGGGAAAATCGACAATCTTTAATAGAATAGTTGGAGAACGGGTTTCGATTGTCGAAGACGTTCCTGGAGTGACCCGGGACAGGATTTATAGTTCGGGTGAATGGTTGACACATGATTTCAACATTATTGATACAGGTGGAATTGATATCGGTGACGAGCCGTTCCTAGAACAAATTCGCCAGCAGGCTGAAATTGCCATTGACGAAGCTGATGTGATTATTTTTATGACGAATGGTCGTGAAGGTGTAACGGCTGCTGATGAAGAGGTAGCAAAGATACTCTATAAATCAAGAAAGCCGGTTGTCCTTGCAGTAAATAAAGTCGATAACCCAGAAATGAAAGATCAAATTTATGATTTCTATGCGTTAGGTTTTGGCGATCCATTCCCGATCTCCGGGTCTCATGGACTTGGTCTTGGTGACCTTCTGGATGAAGCGGCTAAACATTTCCCTAAATTTGACGGCCCGGATTATGCTGATGATGTCATTAAATTCAGTTTGATTGGAAGACCGAACGTAGGTAAATCTTCTCTGGTCAATGCATTGTTAGGTGAAGAACGCGTCATTGTCAGTGATATTGAAGGTACGACTCGTGACGCGATTGACTCTCCGTATAAGTACAATGGCAAAGAGTATGTCATTATTGATACAGCAGGGATGCGGAAAAAAGGCAAGGTGTATGAAAGTACGGAAAAATATAGCGTACTTCGTGCATTAAGGGCAATTGAACGTTCAGACGTTGTTCTTGTAGTCCTGAACGCTGAAGAAGGAATTCGTGAGCAGGATAAGAAAATTGCAGGATATGCCCATGAAGCGGGTAGGGCGGTCATCATCGTCGTCAATAAGTGGGATGCCATCGAGAAAGATGAAAAAACGATGAAGGATTTTGAAGAAAAGATCCGGGCTCATTTCCTGTTCTTGGATTATGCGCCAATCATTTATCTTTCTGCCTTAACGAAAAAACGGACACATACCTTAATACCGGTCATTGATCAGGCTAGTGAGAATCATGCTATCCGGGTTCAGACAAATGTATTGAATGAAGTGGTAATGGATGCCGTGGCAATGAATCCGACACCGACTCATAATGGAAACCGTTTGAAAATTTACTATACGACACAGGTAGCCATCAAGCCGCCAACTTTCGTCGTATTCGTTAACGATCCGGAGTTATTGCATTTCTCTTATGAGAGATTTTTAGAAAATCGAATTAGGGATGCCTTTGGTTTTGAAGGAACACCAATACGAATTTTTGGACGCCAGAGAAAATAGTAAAGGTGGTTATACCGTGGTAAAAGAAAAAGAAAGTATCGCAGTGATTGGAGCTGGGAGCTGGGGGACTGCTTTAGCGCTTGTAATCGCTGATAACCAGCATGAAGTGAGGTTATGGGGACATAATCAGAATCAAATTAATGAAATCAATCAAAATCATACGAATGAAAAATACTTGCCTGGGATTGAATTGCCTTTGGGGATTAAAGGTTATTCTTCCATTAAGGAAGCATTGGCCGGGATTGAAATAATAATCTTGGCTGTTCCTACAAAAGCCTATCGTGAAGTGCTTGGTCAGATTGAAGAGGCTCATGATAAACCATTGACAATCGTTCATGTGAGTAAGGGAATTGAACCTGATTCCCTGCTTCGTATATCGGAAATGATTGAAGAAGTCTCTTCGTCAGAATGGCTTAAGGATATAGTGGTTCTTTCAGGACCGAGCCATGCAGAAGAAGTCAGTTTACGTCACCCGACAACAGTTGCCGTTTCTTCAAAGAATATGAAAGCTGCCGAAAGGGTTCAGGACATCTTTATCAATAATAATTTCCGTGTATATACGAATCCGGACTTGATTGGTGTTGAAATCGGTGGGGCTTTAAAGAACATCATTGCTTTGGCTGCCGGCATCACGGATGGTTTAGGCTATGGGGATAATGCCAAGGCTGCATTAATGACTCGAGGGTTGGCTGAAATATCCCGTCTAGGGGTGGCTATGGGGGCTAACCCACTAACGTTTTCAGGTTTAGCTGGGATTGGAGACTTGATCGTTACTTGTACAAGCGTTCATTCCCGTAATTGGAGAGCTGGGAATATGCTTGGTAAAGGGCAAAAGCTTGAAGAAGTTTTGGAAAACATGGGGATGGTCGTTGAAGGTGTCAGAACCACTAAAGCCGCCTATCAACTAGCCCAAAAGTACGAAGTGAATATGCCGATCACCGAAGCCCTGTACGATGTTTTATTCAATGGGGAAGAAGTGAAAAAGGCAGTTGACCTTTTGATGAATCGTTCAAAAACGAATGAGATGGAAGAACTTTTTAACATATTGGATAGCAGGCAGCAGGATTAATCTCCGATCTGGTGATTTTCATAAAAGAATTTCATTAAATTAGGCATTTGATGATGCGCCTTGCCGTGTATCAGCATACAATGCAACGAAAGTAAACTAGTAATTTGACCTCGGCACGGGGGATTTAGTCAAATGAGCAGAAGATATCTAAATATCTTCTGCTTTTTTTTATGGGCAAAAAATCTTCTGTTTATGAATAATTGAATAGATTATTCAAATTTGCATAAATCATTCTACATATTTCCTTGTTTTTTGTTAAAAATCGACCCTTTTTTTTTGGTATGAAAATTGCGAAGTGTAATATGACCAAAAAATTTTAAGGGGAGGCGAGAAAAGTTTTTTACCATTTTCTCGCTTAAAAAGGAAGGGGAATGATACATGCAAACAGGTAATCTGAAAAGGTCTTTAAACTTGTGGCATATCGTATTGCTCGGTGTTGGATATATGACGCCGATGGTTGTTTTTGATACATTCGGGATAGTTTCCGAAAAAACCGGGGGGCATGTGCCGACCGCTTATATCATTGCTCTTTTGGCAATGTTGTTTACAGCAGCCAGTTATGGAAAAATGGTTAAAATATATCCGCAGGCAGGTTCATCCTATACTTACACACAAAAAACGATCAATCCGCATTTAGGCTTCCTTGTCGGGTGGTCTTCGTTACTTGACTATTTATTTTTACCGATGGTGAACGGCATTTTGACAAAAATATACTTAACTGCTCTTTTTCCGGAAGTATACCCGTGGATTTGGGTGGTGGCATTTGTCCTTTTAATGACAGTCATTAACTTATTCAATGTTAATTTTGCGGCCAACTTTAATAGCTTCCTTGTTTTTTTTCAAATGTTGGTCATCGTCATTTTTGGCGTACTTGTCGTTAAAGGAGTCATGGGTGGAGAAGGGACTGGAGAGGTCTTGTCGGTTCAGCCATTCATCGGGCCCCATATGGAAGTCTCGACGCTCATAACTGGTGCTACAATCCTTTGTTTTTCTTTTTTGGGGTTTGACGCAGTCACTACTTTATCGGAAGAAACACCGAATCCATCCAAAACGGTCCCCCGGGCCATCTTTTTGACTGCCCTGATCGGAGGGGTTTTATTCGTGACAGCATCATTTTTTACACAGTTATTTTTCCCGGATGTTTCCCGTTTTAGCGATCCTGAAGCAGCTTCTCCGGAAATTGCCCTTTTCGTGGGCGGGAAGTTATTTCAGGCATTCTTTCTTGCAGGAACATTATGCGGTACCCTTGCCTCCGGTCTTGCATCTCACGCTAGTGTTTCTAGGTTGCTATATGTCATGGGGCGTGACCAAATGATCCCGAAAAAACTATTTGGGTTTGTCCACCCCAAGTACAACACGCCATTTTTTAATGTCATTTTTGTCGGGTCGATATCACTGGTTGCCTTATTCCTTGATTTGGTTACGGCCACTTCCCTCATAAACTTTGGGGCATTAATCGCTTTTACCTTCGTGAATATTTGCGTAATCGTCCATTCGATAAGAAACAAAAGCTTCAGAACGTTTAGAGGTTTTCTTTCAACTATTCTGTCCCCGGTTTTAGGCGCGGCTTCAGTCTTCATCCTTTGGCTTAATCTCGAGATGAGTTCCTTGATTTTAGGAATAGTCTGGGCGGTAATTGGGATTGGTTATCTTCTGTATCGGACCAAATGGTTTACGGAATCCCCTCCGCTATTTCATTTTGAAAAAGCACAGTGAATTTAATCTACTGTTTCATTACACGAAGGAGGGTGTTATATGGCTGATGAGAAATGAAGAGGTCAGTAATGCTATGCTTGTTGTTCTATCCCGTTCATGCCGTTAGCAACATGTATTCAGCGCTTAGAGCAAGAATATGTCGCTTAGTTTGGTTCCCGGGAGCTTTCATGGTGATGCATTTCATGGTGTACAGTTATGTAATGTTGGAAAAGTCATTCCTTCGGGAGGAATCGGTAAAGGTTTATATGCAAAGTCCATTCATACATATGCCTGTTTTTGTAGGCTAGTCGATACTGATGGATTAATTATTCATTTCAATTATATTGCTTTTAATAAATTTCCTTCTTTACTGACCTTTCCATAAGCATTGAATTTACTGATTATTGTGACGGTTCCGAGTCATGGTTAGGAAAATGGGTGCGAAAGCAAATGCGGTACTAACGTTCGTCGCCTTGTCTTTTGATGGTATTTATCTTTCTGGAAAATTACGTAGGGGAATGAATAAGGAAAAGTGACGGGGGCAGAGGCATTGGAAGCTACATTTTACCCTTGGTACCTTATAGTGTTGCAAACAGGTATGGAGCGCCGTAATGACGGTATGGCGAGAGTTGTCCTATCTGTATAAAAAGCCTTAGCAGGGAACGGCCATCCACGAATCATAACAAACAGGAATTAGCAAAAGTCAAACATGATTGGAATGTATAAGATAAGGTGGACGGTCCTTTATAAAATAAGTTTAAACTGCATATCAGGTTTTTAGGTCAAAAGGGTCCGTTAAAGGACCCTTTTGTCGTGGAACAAGTAAAGGTAAATGCTGGATATGAGTAATGGTGCCTCTTATTTTTTATCTTGCAATTCGGAATTGTGATAAAATATAGGTTAGGTTACAAAAGGAGAGTGAAACTGTGTTATCTATTCCGGATGATAAAATTAGACCATTCATAACTATAACAATTGATCAGCCTACATTTTCAGACCAAAATATTCATAAGATACAGGAACCTTTCTTCTTTCTTATGAAGGAAAATCAAGTGTTTGCGTATATCCGTATGGATGACCTCCCGTTAAATGAAAAAATAACGACAGTCGATCAGCTTTTACAGTATGCTTTTTCGATTGATAATGTCTGTAAATTGCACCCTAACATTTCCTTGCCGCATCTGTTTCAAATTATCGGTGAACCTATCGTGCTGATAAAAACGGATGATGGCATGCTAACCGGTTATGTAAAAAGGGAAGATGTATTAGCTGAATTATTCAAGCAGGACAGCAAACAAAATTTAGACCTGCTAAATGTTATATTAACCTCCATTCCTATGGGGATATTTGTGGCTGATAAAGAAAAGAATATCGTGAACTTCAATGAATCAGGCTTGAAGATGATAAAAAAACCTTCTGAACAAGTCCTTAATGAACCTGCTGCGAACATCTTCAATAAGCAGCATATACATAGCGTGTTTGCCAGCGGGAGCAGTATTCTGAATCAGTTGGAGATTACTGATGTCATGAGTGTGCTTGTCGACTATAGCCCGATTCTGAACCATGAAAAAGAAGTCGAAGGCCTGATCATCATCGTTCAGGATTTACCGATGGTTGAGGAAATGGCCATGGAAATAGAATTGATAAAAAGCTCGAATAAAGACTTGAATGCCATTTTAGCGAATATCTATGATGAAATACTTGTAGTCAATCAAAAAGGAGAGCTGCTGCGCTATAGTGACAGCATCATCTCGGGATTCTGGGGGAAGGACTTAAAAGATTATATCGGGAAGAATCTCTTGCAATTAGAGGATGAAGGGATTTTTAATCCTTCGGTAACCCGGTTAGTCCTTGAACAAAAAAAGAAAGTATCGATTGTCCAAGATACGAAAATGAATAAGAAAGTCCTTTCCGTCGGCACCCCTGTGTTCAATGAAAAAGGGGAAATAGATCGAATAGTCATTGCATCAAGGGATATAACGGAAACGACAAAATTGAAATCGGAATTAAATGAAATGAGGAAAGAACTGGACTCATTCAAAAAACAGGATCAATTTTATAAAGAGTTGGTTTTTGCAAGTCCTAAAATGGAGCAGATAATCAGCCAAGTCAAGAAAATCGCCCATTTTTCATCTACTGTATTAATCAATGGGGAGTCGGGAGTAGGTAAAGAAGTGATAGCTGAAGCCATTCATAAAATGGGCAGGCGATCTAAACAACCTTTCCTGAAGATAAATTGCGGGGCGATTCCGGAAAACCTTCTCGAAAGTGAATTGTTTGGTTATACGAAGGGTTCCTTTACAGGAGCGGATAAAAACGGGAAGGTAGGATACTTCCAGCAGGCCAATAAGGGTGTTTTATTCCTGGATGAAGTGGGTGACATGCCCATACATCTGCAAGTAAAGCTGCTGCGGGTACTCCAGGAACAGGAAGTGATACCGATTGGCAGCACTACACCCATTTCCATTGATGTTCAAATTGTTGCGGCCACGAATAAGAGTCTGGAAAAAATGGTCGAGATGGGCACGTTCCGAGAAGATTTATTCTATCGATTGAACGTCATACCCATACATGTGCCCCCATTAAGGGAAAGGCCGGAGGATATACCGCCGCTAGCCTTTCATTTCCTGCAAAAACTGAATGAAAGGTATCAGCGGAATTATCACTTTTCCCCCGATGCATTAAATATACTGGAAGTCTATACTTGGCCGGGAAACATTCGTGAGTTGCAGAACATGATTGAAAGATTGGTTGTTTCTGCAGATGAAGAGATGATCGATGCTGACTTCATTCAAAGGTTCATACCTGTGGGCAGTGACTTTAAACAAACGAAACCCATCATTACGAGAATCCTTCCGCTGCAGGAAGCACAGGATCATGTGGAAGAACAATTGATCATGCTTGCCATGAAACAGTATAAAACCACGACCAAAGCGGCTAAAGCGCTTGGGATAAGTCAATCGTCAGTGAGCAGGAAGTATCAAAAAGTGTTAGCTGAACAAAGTAAGAAAATCGAAAATGATGCATTTTGATTAAAAGCCGTTGCCGAGTGATGAAAATCACTTGTCAACGGCTTTTATTTTTATGAAGGCATTTTCGAAGCTTTTCAATGATTTCCCAAACTCGATTATGCAAAGTGAAATAACGATATGCATATTTGCATAGTTTTAGAGTGATTTTTTTAAAAAAATGCGTTTTTATTGGTTAATTAACTTGGCATGGTTCTTGCTTGATTAGTAAGTATAAGAAAAAAGGGAGGTAAGCATCAAAGTTTCATAAAAAAAGCAAACTTAATTAACCCATCAACTAAAGCTATAAAAAAAGGAGATTATAAAATGTCAATTAACGTAGAAAGTAAAAACACTCAAGCTAACCAATCAGCAACTCAAGATTATATTAAAAAGGTGCTTCAATTAATCGAGCAAAAAGAAATTTCAAAAGAAGATGCACAGTGGGTAACAAGAGAAACGGTCGAGAATTTCCGTAACCATGTAAACCCTGGATTTTTGGAATATCGGAAGACGGTCACTAAAGATACTCAATTCGCTTCGGTGGAGTGGTCTGATCAAGATTCCTGTTTTACAGATGTAAATGGAAAAAAATATATTGATTGTTTAGGTGGCTTTGGTATTTATAATGTTGGCCATCGTAACCCTAAAGTAGTAAAGGCCGTAACCGATCAATTGCAAAGACAAGCCCTTCATAGCCAGGACTTGCTTGATCCATTACGTGCAATGCTTGCCAAGATCCTTGCTGAAATCACACCGGGAGATCTAAAATACTCATTCTTTACGAACAGCGGTACCGAGAGCGTGGAGGCTGCACTTAAGCTGGCTAAAATGTACAGTGACAAATACACGATCATTTCCACGACAAAATCATTTCATGGGAAAAGCCTTGGTTCCCTATCGGCAACGGCAAAGGGCATGTTCAGAAAACCGTTCATCCCGTTGGTTCCAGGTGTGCGCCATGTACCATTCGGTGATGTGGATATGATGAGAAAAACGTTTGAAAGTTGTGCATTGGTCGGTGAAGATGTTGCTGCTGTGCTGTTGGAGCCTATTCAAGGTGAAGGAGGGGTCATTCTGCCTCCGCAAGATTATTTAAAGCAGGTTCGTGCATTATGTGACGAATATGATGCGTTATTGATCTTGGATGAAGTGCAAACAGGAATGGGACGGACAGGTAAAATGTTCGCTTCTGAGCTATATGATGTTGTTCCGGACATTATTTGTTTAGCGAAAGCATTTGGTGGCGGAGTAATGCCAGCAGGCGCTGTTGTAGCCAATGAGAAAGTATTTAAAAGCTGGTTCGACAATCCATTCATGCATACTACGACATTTGGTGGAAATCCACTAGCTTGTGCTGCGGCAATTGCTACGATCGACGTACTTTTGGAAGAAAACTTACCGCAGCGTGCTGCAGAAGTTGGAGAATACTTCTTAAATGGGTTAAGGGAAGTGGCTGCTGAGCACAAAGATAAGGTGCTGGAAATCCGCGGCCAAGGTTTAATGATCGGTATTGAATTCCATAAAGATGAAGTGGGTTATGAATTCTCAAAAGCCCTTTTTGATAAAGGCATCTTGGTGGCAGGTACGCTTATTAATTCCAAAACAATCAGGATCGAGCCGTCATTGACTATTAAGCTGGATGAAGTCGATACAGTCATTAAAGCGTTTAAAGAAGTCTTGCCGACGCTTCAATCTTAATTAAAAAAAGCAGAAAAACAGCCTTTGGGCTGATTCAGATTGTAGATAAAAAGGTTTCGGGATGGTATCATTCCGAAACCTTTTTGAATTTGTAGCAGTTTTAGAGATTAATGAACTCTCTCCAAGGTCATTATTTCGATCATTTCCACCCTTCGTCAAGTCCAGGTGGCCATCTTCTTTACATCAATGGCAGCCTCCATTTTACTAATCAAATAGTTCACTGCACCAGGTGGTCTTAAGTAAACATTTCAAGCTGATCAAAGGTATCCTCATCACCTCGAGCTTTCATCCTTAAATAAGGAGCTTATCTTCCTGTTAACACAAAGTTGATTGGAACGGAACTTACGGGACTCCTCCGAGAAAGTGGGGCCAAGGGAGACCCCCGCAGGCGCTAATAGCGCCGAGGGCGGACCTTCCGGGAAAAGCGAGTGCCCAACATTCCAATCAACGGTTAAATTTTAAACACCTTAAAAAACGGTCGGCAAACTCAATTATTATCGATTTTGTTTATAAATTGAAACAGTCTTTGTGCTGTTTTTTGTTGCTTGGAGGAGGGAATAATTACATATTTCTCTTTATATAACTGGATCTCAGAAATTTTTTTTCACGAGAACGAGTAAGGAATTACACAGATTGGACAAGGATTTAATTCCTTTAACGTAATTTGGTATGTTATAATAATTTCTGGAAAAAGGAGTGATGAAGATATGACACCTGCCCTGCAAAAAATGTGGATATCCTTTATAGCTATGGGCTTTATGGTTATCTCTATATTTCTAATCTACTTAAGCCGCTATAAATTAAAAGGTTTTTGGAGAGTCTTGACAGCAATTATCGCATACATACTTATGATTCTGGCCGGCTTGATCATCCTTATCGTTGTACTTAGCGGGCCAACCACTTGATAGGTGAGGAGAAATGATGAGAAATTTTTTCAAAATATTATGTTTATTATGCATCTCTGTATCATTAGCTGGCTGCTTATATCCGGAGAAGCAAAAAATGCAAAACCAACTGCCTTATAAAGAGCAATTACAATCCGTCCAAAGTGCAGTGGATCAATTTCAGAAAGATGAAGGCGGCATACTGCCGATAGTTACTAAAGATGCAGGGACACCGATTTATCAAAAATATGTCATAAAATTTTCTAAGATTTCGCCGAGGTATATGGCTGAACCGCCGGACAATGCCTTTGAATCAGGGGGTGTCTTTCAATACATCCTCGTTAATGTTGAAAAAGACCCGACTGTAAAGCTGTTGGATGTCAGAATGGCGCAGAAGATTCAGGATGTTTCCTTGAGATTGACTGCCTATCAGCAAAGCAACGGATACCCGCCGTTTAAGGAAAGGTTATCCGATAATGTCTTCACGCTTGATTATGAAAAGATGGGCTTGAAGGAAGCTCCGACGGTCACGAGTCCATTTTCACAAAAAGATTTATACCTTGTAGTCGATGGTCAAGGCAGCATTTTTGTTGATTATACCCCGGATTTACTCGAGGCATTGAAGAAGCATGAGGGGAAAATCAAGCAAGGTGAAGATATCCGGGAACTGCTGGTGCAGAGTTCGGATTTCGTACCTGCCTATTCGTTACCATATACAATTGATGAAAAAACAAATACTCCAATATTTCTTACAAAATAGGCATAACCCTTCTTCTGCAAAATATATTGTAGGGGAAGGGTTATTTCTTTTATCTTTATTTCATCTTACTTTTAAAATAACAACCCTTATATAAAAATTTCTGGTGGAGGAAGGGATTGAACCAGGTAAATAAATGGAATAAATTTTTAGGACAACATCATAGATATATATTGTCCTAAATAAATGCAAATGGATAAACGAAATCCCAAAACTCTAATTCGGGAGGGGATACCTTGGAAAAGGTAGATATTTTTAAAGATATAGCTGAACGGACCGGTGGCGATATATACTTGGGGGTGGTCGGTGCCGTCAGGACTGGAAAATCCACATTTATTAAAAAATTCATGGAGCTAGTCGTCATTCCGAATATACCGTCTGAGGCGGACCGTGCCAGGGCACAGGATGAATTGCCTCAAAGTGCTGCCGGAAAGACGATCATGACGACGGAACCCAAATTCGTACCGAACCAGGCAGCATCGATTCAAGTAGCTGAAGGTCTCGACGTGAACATCCGTTTAGTCGATTGTGTCGGTTATACAATACCCGGGGCAAAAGGGTATGAAGATGAAAATGGTCCCCGCATGATTCACACGCCTTGGTATGAAGAGCCGATTCCGTTCAATGAAGCTGCCGAGATCGGCACTCGCAAAGTAATTCAGGATCATTCCACATTAGGCGTGGTCGTTACGACGGATGGTTCGATAGGAGAAATCCCGCGAAGTGATTATTTAGAGGCCGAGGAAAGGGTCGTCGAAGAATTGAAGGAGGTTGGCAAGCCATTTATCATGATTGTCAATTCCGTTCAGCCTCACCACCCGAATACGGTAGCACTGAGGGAATCCTTGCAGGAAAAGTATGATATCCCCGTATTGGCCATGAGTGTCGAAGGAATGCGGGAATCGGATGTTTACAGCGTACTGCGCGAGGCCTTGTACGAATTTCCTGTTCTTGAGGTAAATGTTAATCTCCCGAGCTGGGTAATGGTTCTGCGCGAGGATCATTGGTTAAGGGAAAGTTACCAGGAAGCGGTTAAAGAGACCGTCAAGGACATTAAGCGCCTGAGGGATGTTGATCGTGTAGTCGGTCATTTCAATGAATTCGAGTTCATTGACCGTGCAGCGCTTGCAGGCATTGAGATGGGGCAGGGGGTTGCAGAAATAGACCTATACGCTCCGGATGAACTCTATGATGATATTCTGAAGGAAATTGTCGGTGTGGAGATTCGGGGCAAGGATCATCTGTTATCATTGATGCAGGACTTTGCGTATGCGAAAGCAGAATATGATCAGGTGGCCGATGCATTGAGAATGGTTAAACAAACTGGATATGGTGTCGCAGCCCCATCCCTTAACGATATGAGTCTTGATGAACCGGAAATCATCCGCCAGGGAGCCAGGTTCGGTGTCAGGCTAAAAGCCGTAGCTCCTTCCATCCATATGATCAAGGTCGATGTCGAATCCGAATTCTCGCCAATCATCGGTACGGAAAAGCAAAGTGAAGAATTGGTACGGTATCTGATGCAGGATTTCGAAGACAATCCACTTTCCATTTGGAACTCCGATATTTTTGGAAGAAGCCTAAGTTCCTACGTAAGGGAAGGCATACAGGTGAAATTAGCGATGATGCCAGACAATGCACGCTATAAATTGAAAGAAACACTTGAGAGGATTATTAATGAGGGCAGTGGCGGTTTGATTGCCATCATCTTATAGAAAACGTTTAAGGCTGGACCAACTCCATTTATGGATTGGTCTTTTTACATGAAAGAAATGGCAGGATCGCAAGAAAAATATCATTTATGAACGCTAATATTTGAATTAACCTGCTGTTTTTTAGTATAATCTTGAAAAAACCCTGTGGTTAAGCGATTTTCAGCAATATAATAAGTTTAATTTCTATAAAAAAGGGAAATGATGAATAGCGAAAGACAAAATTTATAATATATACAATTATTAATGAAAAGATTCCCATTATTTTTTGAATTCCCTTGCTAAGCTTATAGGATTTGTGATAATCTACATACAGAAAACGCGTTATAACAGCGATTTCAACCTATTTATACATTTCTGGATGAATAATTTGGAAATTAAACCGGCTTGGTAATCCCTGATTGTCAGGGAATGAAAATTTTTTGACCGAAGCTAATATCAAATCACTATTATAGTGTTGTAATAATGATTTTTTATAAAGATTCCTTTTGGGAGGAGGTGAATGGCATGAACAAAACAGAATTAATTAATGAAGTTGTTACAGCAACTGAAATTTCTAAGAAAGACGCTACAAAAGCTGTTGATGCTGTTTTTGATACAATCTTAGAAGCTCTAAAAAACGGTGATAAAGTCCAATTGATTGGTTTTGGTAACTTTGAAGTTCGTGAACGTGCGGCTCGTAAAGGCCGTAACCCACAAACTGGTGACGAAATCGAAATTGCAGCTAGCAAAGTGCCAGCTTTCAAACCCGGTAAAGCGCTGAAAGATGCAGTGAAGTAATTCTACCATTACATACGGGTGCTTAACCGAAAAGGGCCGCGTGAAAACGCGGTCCTTTTTTTGCTTCTTAATTTCCATCTGTGATAATATAAAAGACAGTGAATATTTTAGAAACGCTTCAGATGGTAAATCTGTCACAAGAAAATAATCATCCGAAACCGCTTCCGGCGAAACTGCCTTTAAAGGAATTCAATCTCTTGGGTAATCGGTAGCTTTAATAATTGCAATTATGGATTTCCGGGTGCAACGCGCTTTGGTTTTTTTATCTGAATACATAATATTATTGATTTTTTAGGAGGTACAAAAAATGGCTAATGTTGATCATGCCAAATTAGAAGAAGCGGTTAAAATGCTTCTCGAGGCTGTAGGGGAAGACCCAACGAGGGAAGGACTGCTGGATACTCCTGCTCGTGTAGCCAGAATGTATGAAGAAATTTTTTCTGGACTTAATCAGGATCCAAAGGAATATTTCGATACTGTTTTTGGGGAGGACCATGAAGAACTCGTACTTGTAAAGGATATTCCGTTTTACTCGGTATGTGAACATCATTTAGTCCCTTTTTACGGGAAAGCCCATGTAGCATATATTCCGAAAAACGGAAAAGTGACTGGTTTAAGCAAATTGGCACGGGCGGTTGAGGCTGTATCGAAGCGTCCGCAGCTTCAAGAGCGCATCACTTCTACAGTTGCAGACTCGATAATGGAAAAGCTCGAGCCTCATGGTGTAATGGTTGTAGTAGAGGCTGAACATATGTGCATGACCATGCGAGGCGTAAAAAAACCCGGATCTAAAACAGTGACTTCAGCTGTAAGGGGAACGTTTGCGAAGGATCACCGTACTAGAGCTGAAGTACTGGCATTCATTAAAGACTAAGGATATGGGGGCAGGAAAAAATGAATGATAAAAAGATTCTGAATGATTTTGTCGTAATCAAAGCCATTGAGGATAGTGTGAATGTCATCGGGTTGACAAGGGGAACGGACACCAAGTTTCACCACTCCGAAAAACTGGACTCAGGAGAGGTGATGATCGCACAATTCACGGAGCATACCTCGGCAATTAAAATCAGGGGCCATGCAAAGGTCTATACTCCATTCGGAGAGATAGAAAGTGATTCCAAAAAGAATTCATCTGACAAATGATCGTTTCTCAATGCTTGGTTCATTATAAATCAATCACCTGATATCGCGTTTAACAAGCTGTAAATTTCCCGCATCCATTTTTTTGAAGAACAAAAGTCGATAATTTCCTTGTTTTTGGAAGTTTCATTTTATAAACGTTGACCATTTCATCTGATTGTTTTTATGGTATAATAATGTGTATTTTACACAGACAGAAACCAATATGTATGAAAAAAATTATCTTTCGGGGATGCAAGGGTGATCTCAATTGTTAAACATTACGGACGACATAAGGCAATTAAAACGATTAATAGAAACGAAAGCTCAACATCCATATTTGTTGAAGTATATACAAAAGCCAAGCTTGGACGAAGATAAACTGATGTTGCTTTGGGGATTGTTTAACGATTTGGACGTTACAAGCGAAAAACGGAATCAATACATCATTTCAACCATGTTAGTGCAAATAGCTCTGGATACCCATGAAATCGTCTCGAATTCGGGTGAAGGAATCGAGTCGCCCGAGGTATTGAAAAATCGTCAATTACAAGTGCTTGCCGGTGATTACTATAGCGGCTTATATTATCAAGGGCTTGCCAGTGTAGGTAATGTTGATATGATCCGTATCCTTTCAAGCGCGATAAAAAAAATAAATGATAATAAAATCATTCTATACCAACAAGGATCGATTCATGATGTACCAACGCTTTTAATGACGGTAAAAGCGATAGAGGCTTCGCTGATTCAGAAACTGGCGGATTACTATAATGAGCCTGCCTGGATAGAAATATCGGAAGACCTGCTGCTTTTAAAACGGTTGCATGCCGAGAAGAGCAGTTATATGAAGTCGGGTGAATCAATAGTTTTTGATGTCCTAAGGGAAATGCCTTTTGATGACTCGACCGGTGGGGATGTTCCCATTTCGGAAAAGGAAGAACAGGTACGCACCCGATTCGACAAGTGCCTGAGGGATGCCAGGCAATCCGTAGAGCGCTCGATGCGGAAGCTGGCAAAGTTGGATGATGAATTACTGGAAAGAGTGAAGGCCATCTTGGAACAAACAGAGAGTATGGCAAATTCATATGTGAAAGAAGGGTGAATCATGGAGCAGTCTAAAGAGCAAAAAGTTCATCATGTCTTTGAAAAGATTTACGGAAATTATGACAAGATGAATTCCCTCATCAGCTTTAAACAGCATCTTAAATGGCGGAAGGCTACAATGGCCATCATGAATGTCCCAAAAGGCGCCCATGCACTGGATGTATGCTGTGGAACGGCGGACTGGACCATTGCCCTTGCTAATGAAGTAGGACCAGAAGGAAAGGTTGTTGGTCTGGATTTTAGTAAAAACATGCTGAAGATCGGCGAACAAAAGGTGAAGGAACTCAATCTGGATCAAGTTTCCCTAATGCATGGGAATGCAATGGAACTTCCTTTTGAGGATAATAGCTTTGACTATGTCACGATCGGTTTCGGGCTGCGGAATGTCCCTGATTACATGAAAGTGCTTAAAGAGTTAAACCGTGTAGCGAAGCCAGGTGGTATGGTCGTTTGCCTGGATACGTCACAGCCAACGATGCTAGGCTTTAAACAGGGCTATTATTTTTATTTCCGTTTCATCATGCCCATGTTCGGCAAATTATTCGCAAAAAGCTATAGTGAATACTCATGGCTGCAGGAATCGGCTCGAGATTTCCCAGGCATGAAAAAGCTTGAAAACATGTTTAAGCAGGCAGGAATGGAAAATGTCAGTTATAAAGCCCATTTCGGTGGGGTAGCAGCAACACATTTCGGGTACAAGCCTTCAAAATAAGCAGAATAGCAATGGACAAAGCTGGGTGGAATGTATGAAATTTAAAATGATGTATTCATTTTTGAATGCAGATTTGCAATTAATAGAAAAAGAACTGGAAGCCGCAATTGAAGCGGATTCCACGGTTTTAAGGGAAGCTTCCCTGCATTTACTGCAATCCGGTGGAAAACGGATCCGTCCGGTATTCGTCCTATTGGGTGCGAAGTTTGGCAACTATGATATTCATGTCGTAAAGCATGTCGCAGCGACTTTGGAACTGATCCATACGGCTTCCCTTGTACATGATGATGTTGTGGATGATGCGGATTTACGCAGGGGGTCGGCTACCATCAAGTCGAAATGGGATAATCGTGTCGCCATGTACACAGGCGACTTCATTTTTGCTCGTGCACTGGAAATGATGGCGGTCATCGAGTCTCCGCTTGCGCATCAAATTCTCGCTGATACCATGGTTGATCTATGTCTTGGGGAAATTGAACAAATTAAAGATAAGTATAATTTCGAACAGAATTGGCGGATATATTTTAGACGGATCAAACGGAAAACGGCATTGCTCATTGCATCCAGCTGCCAGTTGGGAGCCATTTCAGCAGGTGTTGACGAGGGAATTCACGAAAAGCTATTTAAATTCGGATATTATGTCGGTATGTCCTATCAAATCACCGATGATATATTGGATTTTACGGCGTCGGAAGAAGAACTTGGTAAACCGGCCGGGAGTGATTTGATACAAGGTAATATCACTTTACCCGTTTTGATCGCTATGGAGGATCCAAAGTTAAAAAAGCTTATTGAAACTGTTCGGGAAGATACGCCAAAAGATGAAATGTCCCGTATAATCAATGCGATAAAAACTTCCGGTGCCATTGAACAGGCAGCGAGGATCAGTGATATGTATTTAGAAAAAGCTTTTACTGAGTTGAAAGGTCTTCCTGCCATTAAAGCTAGAAAAACTTTATCGGATATCGCGAAAAATATCGGAAAAAGAAAGTTTTGATAATGGGAGTTGCGAAACTCATCAAACAATGGTAATATTCTAAAAGTATTGCCTTATATAGGCAAATAACAATGATACATATTAGGAGTGACATTCATGGAAAGAACATTTTTAATGGTAAAGCCTGACGGCGTTCAACGCAATTTAATCGGTGAAATCGTTTCCCGTTTCGAAAAGAAAGGCTTCCTTCTTGCAGGAGCAAAATTAATGGTCATTTCTCAAGAATTGGCTGAGCAACATTATGGCGAGCACAAAGAACGTCCTTTCTTTGGCGAATTAGTGGACTTCATTACTTCAGGTCCTGTCTTCGCAATGGTTTGGGAAGGCGAAAATGTAATCGCTACAGCACGTCAAATGATGGGTGCTACTAACCCTAAAGATGCAGCAGCAGCAACAATTCGTGGCGATTTTGCCGTAACTGTCGGCAAAAACATCATTCACGGATCTGATTCAGCTGAAAGCGCTGTACGTGAAATCGGTTTATTCTTCAAAGAAGAAGAACTTGTTGAGTATTCTAAACTTGTAAACGAGTGGGTTTATTAATTAGTACTCATCACTATATAGGAAGCGGGTTCCATCGTCATTATGCGATGGAACCCGTTTTTTTGCATTGCTTTTTAAGCTTCCCGGCATGGTAAGGAATTATTGCAGTTTAAAGAAAATATGGCACTCTCCGATATATAAAGGGAAGGACTACTTAAAATAATTATTTGCAGGGGAGTCGTAGGAATGCCTCAAGAATATGAAGAGTTTATTCGCAATATCAAGACGTTGACAGGCATTGATTTGGCATTATATAAGGAAGGGCAAATGAAAAGGCGACTGACATCTCTATATGAAAAAAGAGGATATCATTCATTTCGTGAATACTATAAAGACATTCAAACCAACTCCGAAGTTTTAAATGAGTTTCTGGATAGAATGACAATCAATGTTTCCGAATTTTATCGAAATGCGAAAAGATGGGAAGTGTTGGAGCGGAAAATCCTTCCTGGGTTATTAGCAAGCAAAAAAAAGTTGAAGATTTGGAGCGCGGCCTGTTCAACTGGTGAGGAACCATACACGCTTGCCATGATTTTATCCAATCTGGTTCCACTTAGCCAGATAGAGATATTGGCGACGGATCTGGATGAAAATGTGTTGGCGCGAGCGAAATTGGGGATGTATCCTAAGCGTTCCTTAAATGAAGTGCCTAAAGAAATCAAAAGGAAATACTTTGAAAAAAAAGCGGATTTTTATCGTGTCGATGAAGAAATCAAGAGAAGGGTAACATTTAAAAAGCAAAACCTTCTCGCTGATCGATTTGAACAAGGGTTCGATTTAATCATTTGCCGCAATGTGCTAATTTATTTCACGGAAGAAGCGAAAAATTTGTTATATGAAAAATTCAGTGCATCATTAAGGAGCGGCGGGGTTTTTTTTGTAGGAAGTACAGAGCAAATATTCACCCCTGGAAAATATCAATTTGAAACGATCGACACATTTTTTTATAAGAAAAAGTAAATACTTTTAAAAAAGGGACTGATTCTGCTCATGGGCGTTCAGTCCTTTTCGTTTGTCGAGTAATAGTAAATCCAACAGAATTCTGATTTGAAAGATTAAACTATATCGAAAATGTTTAAGTACTTGTAAAATAGAGTGAAAAGTGATTAAATTCAAACAATATGGTTTTTACGTTTTACATATACCCACATTTCATAAAATTGTGGTATATTGATACATATACACTTTAAAGTGCTAAAAGGGGGCTGGAAGATGAGATATTTAACAGCGGGAGAATCACATGGTCCGCAACTGACTACTATCATTGAAGGATTACCGGCGGGAATGCCGATTTCGAATGAGGATATCAATCAAGAATTGGGACGCCGGCAAAAAGGGCATGGACGTGGAAGAAGGATGCAGATCGAGAAAGATCAGGCTTTTATTTCTTCAGGAATCAGACATGGCTACACTCTCGGTTCACCGGTTGCTTTGGTGGTTGAGAACGATGATTGGAAACATTGGACAAAGATTATGGGAAGTGAAGGGCTTTCAGAAGAGGAAGCCGAAGAAATTAAACGTAAAATCACCCGGCCTCGTCCTGGTCATGCCGACTTGAACGGCGGGATTAAATATGGGCACCGCGATTTGAGAAATGTTCTGGAACGATCTTCAGCCCGTGAAACGACAGTAAGGGTGGCAGCAGGTTCTGTCGCAAAAAAACTTTTGTCTTTATTGGGGATTGAAGTGGCATCGCATGTTTTGGAAATTGGCGGAGTGAAGGCAGAACCGCCAAAATACGATACGATCCAGCAATTGCAACAAGTAACAGAAGAATCTTCCGTTAGATGTTTCGACAAAAACGTTGAGCAGCAGATGAAGGATGCAATTGATGAAGCGAAACAAAAAGGTGATTCCATCGGCGGAATCGTCGAAGTCATTGTAGAAGGAATGCCGGTGGGAGTGGGAAGTTATGTGCATTATGACCGTAAGCTTGATGCAAAACTAGCCGCAGCGATAATGAGCATCAATGCATTTAAAGGTGTGGAAATAGGTCTAGGATTTGAAGCGGCCCATCTATTCGGCAGTGATGTCCATGATGAAATCGCATGGGATGAAGAACAGGGTTATTACCGGAAAACCAATCGCCTTGGCGGTTTTGAAGGCGGTATGACAACTGGAATGCCGATAGTTGTACGCGGTGTGATGAAGCCGATCCCCACTTTATATAAACCTTTGAAAAGTGTTGATATCGATACGAAGGAAGTGTTTGAAGCAAGTGTCGAGCGTTCCGATAGTTGTGCGGTCCCTGCAGCAGCAGTGGTAGCTGAGGCGGTAGTGGCATGGGAACTGGCGGCTGCCATCGTTGATCAATTCCCTTCAGATCGTTATGAGCAATTAGCAGAGTACATAAGATCATATCGGGAAGAAGTAAAGGGGTTTTAAATCATGGAATCCATCCAAATTAAAACGGCTTCCAAGCAATACCCGGTTTTAATTGGCAAGAAGGCAATCAATGAATTGCCCGAATTAATAACACATGAACTGAATCATCTAAACAAGATTCTGATCATAACTGATGAGAAAGTGGCGGCACTTCATTTGCAGACCGTGAAGGACGCCCTGCTCAAGACGGGAAAACCGGTCTTGCATCATGTAGTGCCAGAAGGGGAGCATGCTAAAACATTCGATGTGTTTTATGAATGCCAAAGCTTCTGCTTATCCCAACAGATTAATCGCAAGTCATTGATCATCGCCCTTGGCGGCGGTGCAGTCGGTGATTTGGCTGGATTCGTTGCAGCTACTTTTATGAGAGGGATTCCATTTATACAGGTTCCGACGACTTTGCTTGCCCACGATAGTGCAGTGGGCGGCAAGGTTGCCATCAATCACCCGCTAGGGAAAAATATGATTGGGGCCTTTCATCAGCCTGAAGCTGTCATTTATGATCTGGAATTTTTAAAGACTCTGCCACTTAAAGAATTAAGGTCAGGTTTTGCAGAAGTCATTAAACATTCCTTGATAGCAGATAATGAGCTTTATCTATGGTTAAAGTCGAATATTGTTGATTTGAATGATATAACGGATGAGCAATTCCTTACCATGATTACAAAAGGGATTGGCATTAAAGCTAAAATTGTCGAAGAGGATGAGAAGGAAAACGGCATTCGTGCCTTTTTGAATTTTGGTCATACGCTTGGACATGCAGTGGAAGGTTCAATGGGATACGGAAACTTTACGCATGGGGAATCGATTTTAATCGGGATGGTATATGCACTTAAATTAAGCAGAAAGAAAGTGGATCTCGATTTTAAACTAGATGAGTTTATTGACTGGGTTTCTTCTTTAGGTTATCAAATAACCATTCCACCCCGACTTGAACATGCAATGTTGCTTGAATTAATGAAAACAGACAAAAAATCGGTCAATGATGCAGCTACCTTTGTCCTGCTAAACGAAGTGGGGTCACCGCTATTAATGGATATAGCCGACTCTGAGCTGATAGAGGAAATGACGGAGATGATTTAGAGTTCAGGAGAAGGGGGACTATGTGTGATAAGAGGAATAAGGGGTGCCACTACAGTAGAAAGAGACACAGAAATGGAAGTGATTTCTGCTGTCGAAAAGTTGATGGCCGAGATCATTCAGGTCAATGAAATTGATCCCGATATGGTAGCTTCTGTATTTTTTTCTGCTACGGAAGAGATTCGTTCTGTCTTCCCTGCCAAAGCCTTGAGGAAATTCGAAGGCTGGACTTATGTACCGGTTACATGCATGAAAGAAATACCGGTGAACAATTCCTTGCCATTTTGCATCCGGGTCATGATCCACGTAAATACGACAAAATCTCAAAAAGAGATACAGCATGTTTACCAGGCAGGGGCTACCGTATTACGGCCAGACTTGACAAAGCGGATATAAGATGATTACAAATCTATGAATATGATATACTATTCTCACACTTTCTTACTTTAAAGTGATAAAAATATAGAGGTGATTGACATGAAATGGAATGAAGCGGTCCTTTCCTTGAAGTCTTATCAACCGGGAAAATCCACTGATGAAGTGAAAAAATTATACGGGTTGGAAAAAATCACGAAATTAGCTTCAAATGAAAATCCTTTTGGCTGTTCGGAAAAGGTCAAGGAATCCGTTAGGAATTCAACCCATTCGTTTGCCATCTATCCAGATGGATATGCAACGATGCTAAGGGAAGCTGTTGCGAAACATACAGGTGTGAAAGAAACTCAGCTTATTTTTGGAAATGGATCTGATGAGAACATTCAAATCATCTCCAGGAGTCTATTGGGAGCTGGAAAGAATACGGTCATGGCAACAGGCACTTTTTCGCAGTATCGCCATAATGCCACGCTAGAAGGAGCGGAAATCAGGGAAGTTCCTCATATTGACGGTGCTCATGATCTAGAAGGAATGCTTAAAGTAATAGATGATGAAACAGCGGTTGTCTGGCTTTGTACACCAAATAATCCAACAGGTAAATACATTTCGGAACAGGACTTATTATCGTTCATCGAAAAAGTGCCGGAAGATGTTCTTATCGTTTTGGATGAAGCTTATTGTGAATATGCAAACGCTGAGGATTACCCGAGAACGAATCAATGGATTAATAAATATAAAAATTTGATCATACTCCGGACTTTCTCGAAAATTTATGGACTTGCCAGTTTTAGGGTAGGGTACGGTTTGGCGGATGAGGATATCATCCAGAAATTAGATCCATCCCGGGAACCATTCAATGTGAACACATTTGCACAGAATATTGCTATTGTCGCTTTGGAAGATCAGGCCTTTATTGAAAAATGCAAGGAAGAAAATCAAAAAGGGTTAAAGCAGTACTATGAATTCTGCAATAAGGAAAATTTGGCTTATTACCCGTCACAAGGTAATTTCATCTTTATCCATTTTAAACAGGATGCCGATGTTGTATTTCAATATTTGCTTGAGCGCGGCTTCATCGCAAGGTCGGGGAAATCTTTCGGTTTTCCTAACAGCCTGAGGGTAACGATTGGTTCTACGGAAGAAAATGAAGGAATGATCCAGGCTATTAAAGCTTTTTTGAATGAAGTTGAGGCACCTTCTGATTCGCTGCTTTAACGTTTCATCAAACCTAGAGGAGCATAAAAGATGCGGGGGAGAGAAGAGTGAAGGGTAAGGTTTTTGTAATAGGTTTAGGTCTAATAGGCGGATCATTGGCCATGGCTGTACGCCATGCGCATCCTGAAGCCGTGATTGTTGGTATGGACCTAAGTGAAAAGAATATTCAACTATCGATGCTATTGGGGATCATTGATGATTCTGTATCATCTTTGGAAGCGGGAGCATGTGAAGCTGATTTGATTCTACTTGCTGTGCCTGTCAATGAAACCGTGAAGATTTTAGCTCAATTGGCTGATATGGATTTAAAAAGTGATGTCCTCATATCTGATGCAGGAAGTACGAAGGATACAGTCGTTAAGGCAGCGAAACCATTGATAGATAAAGGGGTGGCCTTCATCGGGGGGCACCCTATGGCCGGTTCCCATAAGAGCGGCGCTGCGGCAGCCAAATTACATTTATTCGAACATGCATTTTATTTGCTAACTCCCGGGGATTCCATCAAAGAAGAAAAGGTTGAGCAGCTGAAAGGGTGGCTGCAGGGGACAAGAGCTAACTTTCTTATTGTTAGTCCTGCCACACATGATAAGCTGACTGGGGTCATTAGTCATTTTCCGCATATTGTCGCATCGGGGCTCGTTAAGCAAGCAGAAAATTACAGTAAGGAAAACAAGTTGATTTCAAGGCTCGCAGCAGGTGGATTCCGGGATATTACCAGAATCGCCTCAAGCAGTCCGGAAATGTGGCGTGACATTTTGTTACATAACCGGGATGTGCTGCTTGAATTAATGAATGATTGGCTGAATGAAATGGAGCATATAAAAGGTCTGGTTGCGAATGAAGATAGTGAAGAAATCCTTCGATTCTTTACCGATGCCAAGATTTTCAGGGATGATTTGCCGACACATGCGAAAGGCGCCATACCAGCGTTTTATGATTTATATATCGATATACCGGATTATGCCGGAATAATTTCTGAGATTACCGGATATTTGGCACAAGAAGGTATCAGCATTACAAACATAAGGATCATTGAAACCAGGGAAGAGATATACGGTGTGCTGGTCATCAGTTTCCAAACGGATGTTGATCGCATAAAAGCTGCGGAGTGTATTTCAAGACATACAGATTATGAAACGATCCTGGCATAATAATATAGGGAAGGATGGTTTTATGAATACTAAAAAATTACAAACGAACATCCAAACATTGCGTGGTTCGATTGCCATACCTGGAGATAAGTCGATCTCCCATCGTTCGATAATGTTTGGAGCCCTTGCCGAAGGGGAAACGACAGTAACTAATTTTCTTCCAGGAGCTGATTGTTTAAGTACGATTTCCTGTTTTAAACAGCTTGGAGTCCATATTGAACAAGATGGCCAGCACGTCAAAATTGAAGGCAAAGGTTTTAATGGATTAAAGGAACCTGAATCAGTACTGGATGTCGGAAATTCTGGTACCACGATCAGGTTAATGATGGGCATATTGGCAGGACAGGATTTTTCAGCCGTTTTGGCAGGTGACGAATCGATAGCCAAACGTCCAATGACCCGGGTAGTCAACCCTCTTCGTCAGATGGGAGCAGCCATTGATGGCCGAAAAGGAGCAGAATATACTCCCCTTGCCATAAGAGGAGGCAAATTACAAGGGTTTCGCTACGAATTGCCTGTAGCGAGTGCACAGGTGAAATCTGCGATAATCTTGGCTGGTTTACAGGCAGAAGGTGAAACGATCATTATCGAACCGGAAGAGACCCGTGATCATACAGAACGAATGATCCAGGAGTTTGGCGGAAAAATCGAAAAAGACGGCCAAACGATTAAAGTAAGCGGAAATCAAGTCTTCAAAGGGACGGCCATCCATGTGCCGGGTGATATTTCTTCGGCAGCTTTCTTCATGGTGGCTGCAGCGATTACGGAAAATAGTGAAGTGGTATTAAAGAATGTGGGCCTTAATTCGACAAGGACTGGAATCATCGAAGTCATGAAATCGATGGGGGCTGATATCACGATAGAGAAGAAGACGAGCGAGGGCGAACCTGCAGGTGACATCACGGTCAGAAGCTCCCGATTAAAAGGAACGACCATCAGCGGTGATTTAATTCCCCGTCTCATCGATGAAATACCGGTAATTGCTCTTCTGGCGACACAGGCAGAAGGGGTAACGACAATCAAGGATGCAGCAGAATTAAAAGTGAAAGAGACGAATCGAATTGATACTGTTGCAAATGAGCTTTCCATCCTGGGGGCAGATATAACCCCGACAGCAGACGGATTGATCATCAAAGGCCGTAAAGCCCTGAATGGAGGTACGGTTACAAGCCATGGGGATCATCGTATCGGGATGATGCTTGCTGTAGCGGCTTTGATAACGGATGGGGAAGTGGAACTTGCCGACCCTGATGCCATCGATGTATCGTATCCACAATTTTTTGGGCATTTGACGCAATTGATAAAGTAAATATAAAAAAAGTTTACATACCTTTTTTGGTCTGTAAACTTTTTTTAAATGCTTAAAAGTGTTGAAAGCGCTAACATCAGGGCTATTTTGTACCTGTATTGATCATGAAAATAATGAAAAAGGGGTTCATGATCAAAAAGGAGATTTACCGAAGCGTGGAGAATTAACTAGTAACCTTTTTTTAATGAGAATGGGAGGGGACTTCATCGATGGAATACAAGGCTGCAGTATGGTAAACTAATGAATACTGTTTACTATGCATCTCGCGATTACATGGTATTTTGTTTTTAATGGCAGAATATGTTACATTATGGCGTGAGTGTGTATGACTAGGGACCAAGTCTATCATGCAAAAGGAAGGATTCAACAATGAACACAGTGGAACAAGTTATACAGCATTTAAAAAAAGGGGAATTAACAGAAGCTCTTAAACATATAAATCGAATTAAATCATCAGAGTCAGCAGAGGACATTTTATTGCTGGCCGAAGAAATGCTCCAGCTTGGCTTTGCGGAAGAAGCAAAGGATCTTTTTGAACATCTGCTGCAACTCTATCCCGATGAAGGAGAATTGATTGTTTCGTTGGCAGAAATCCTGATTGATATGGACCAGGAAGATGAAGCGATGCTGATGCTTGAAAAAGTAAGTGCAGATGATGAAGTATATCCAAGTGCTTTGCTTTTGGAAGCGGACCTTTATCAATTACAGGGAATGGATGAGGTCAGCGAACGGAAATTACTGCAGGCTAAGGAAATGCTTCCAGATGAGGTCATCATTGATTTTGCACTAGCTGAACTGTTCTTTCATCAAGGCAGGGATCAGGAAGCCATTGCAAATTACATAAAGGTTTTGGAACAGGAACAAGAAATCGCTGGTGTTAATGTCAATCAGAGGCTTGCTGAAGCATTAAGCAGCTCGGGCAAGTTCGAGGAGGCCCTTCCGCACTTTGAGAAGGCCTTGAAGGATGGACTTGAAATCAATACTTTATTTGAATATGCATTTACAGCTTTTCAGGCAGGTCTTTATGAGACAGCCGTACGAAAGTTTATTGAACTGAAAGAATTAGATCATGAATATCATTCACTATATTTGTACCTGGCAAAGAGTTATGAACATCTTGAAGATCTCGAAAATGCCTTGAAAACGGTCAAAGAAGGAATCAAGGCTGATGAATTCAATAAGGAACTTTACTTCTTCGGTGGTAAAATAGCCTTGAAAAGCGGTCTTGACGAAGAGGCTGAAAATCTATTTAAAGAAGCACTTGCCATTGATCCGGGATATCTGGAAGCTGCACTCACCCTTTTGAAATTGTATATGCACCAAGAAAGGTATGAAGATGTATTGGAGTGTATAGGTGAAGTAAGGCGATATGGAGAGGATGATCCTCAGTTTGACTGGATAGCTGCTGTATCTTATCAGCATACCGAACAATTTAAAGAGTCATTAACCAGCTATCATAAAGCATATAATTCATTCAAGAGCAATCAAGATTTCCTTGAAGATTATGGTTTCTTTTTAATTGAAGAAGGAGACAGAGCCACATCTAGAGAAGTATTTAATAAGCTGCTTGAGATGAATCCGGCGAATGATGAGTATGCAATGATTTTGGAGCGGCTAGGTGAAAACACAGAGGAAATGTAGATAAGCGAAACAAAACTAAATCAAGACAGAGGAGGGAATTCATGGTGGCTGCCCCTGTTTCTGTGAATGAGAAGAAGGATTTTATTCGGTGGTTCTTAAATCATTATCAACTGAAACGAAGAGAATGCGTGTGGATATTGAATTACTTAATGAGTCATGATCAACTGATGAAAAAGGTTCATTTTGTAGAAAATGCACAATATTGCCCACGTGGACTGATTATGTCGACACATTGTGTGGATGAGGTCCCTTTCAGGTTCTATAAGTCCAATATCATGACGACCGATGCAGAGAAATCTTTTCATGATATCCGTTTAAATCGGGATGAAGACATTTATATTCAGCTTAATTTTAAATCGTCTTACTCTTCCTATCAATATGCAGCGGTACTCGAGCACAATCCCTTCATGCCGAAATCGACGGCATCGAATGAAAAAGATCAGCTGCTAGCTGAACAATTTTTAGAAAGAAGCATGTTGTATTTTCAAAGGGACCGTCTGCTTAAGGAAATCGATGAAGCGCTTGATAAGCATGATGAACAAGCATTTAAGGATTTAACCGAACAATTGAATCAATTGAAAGTACTTGGATGAAATAAATTGACCTTTCCGTAATCAGGAAAGGTTTTTATTTTTTATAAAACATTGATAAAATCCACATTTTTGTAAAGACTATGGGTATATGGTAAAGATGTTATAAAAATAATGGTAAAATGATAAGGAGTTGATTCAAAAAATCGGGAGTGAAGAAAAAAATGAAGTGGACAGCAAAAGATCTTGACATGTATATGCAGTCAAAAGAGTATGTGGATACCGTTTTGATTCCTTTGGTTCCCCTATCTTTTAAAGGGCAAATGAAGCAAACGGGCTCAATGAATGAATTTCTTACCATTTTAAGCTTGGAAATTGAAAAGCAGATGAAAGGTAGAATTCTTTTATTGCCGACATTTCATTATTTAAGTGATGAAATGGATAAGGTTGAACGGTTAAAGCGTTGGGCCAATGAAGTGAAAGGAAATAATTTCGAGCATGTTTTCTTTCTTACATCGGACTTCGAGTGGAAAAAAGAAGAGCGGGAATTAGAGAATAATTTAGTATGGATTCCTGCCATTCCCTTGGAAGGGCTTGAAATTGAACAAGCAAGGGAAATGATTAACCAGCAAGTTCTCCAAATCCTTGATATTTTCTCTTATAATTGGAAAAATGAAAAAAAGTAGGATTTTTCGCATTATTTGACACATAGTTGCCACCTTTTGGGTTTTACAAATATTGACCTTGGTAAATTATTGAGATATCATGGAAATGTCCTAGTTTTATAGTGTCGCTATTTATTGGTCCTTTGGGCTCTCAGTATAGTAATAGAGGGGGGGAAAACGCATGAGCAAGCATAATGTTTCACGACGTCAATTCCTTAATTACACACTTACTGGCGTTGGTGGATTTATGGCGGCCGGTATGTTGATGCCTATGGTTAGGTTTGCAATTGATCCTGTATTATCAGCTGATAAAGGCGGGGATTACGTTGCAACTAAGCAGAAGGTAGGTGATCTGACTACCGAACCGACCCGTGTCGACTTTAGTTTTAAACAGGTCGATGGGTGGTATGAGTCTGAAGAAACAAATACAGCTTGGGTTTACAAAACGGATGATGGTAAGATCGTTGCTTTATCTCCAATCTGTAAACATTTAGGCTGTACGGTAGGGTGGAATACGGATAAGACTAATCCGAATCAATTTTTCTGTCCTTGCCATTATGGCAGGTATACGAAAGATGGGATTAATGTGAAAGGGACACCGCCGGTTTCACCATTGGATGTCTTTGACACGAAAGAAAAAGATGGAATACTTTATTTGGGTCAACTAAAACCGCACGGGGAGGCGTAAACATTGCTAACAAAGTTATATGACTGGGTGGACGAGCGTTTAGATATTACGCCGTTATGGCGGGATATTGCTGACCATGAGGTTCCTGAACATGTTAACCCCGCACATCATTTTTCCGCATTCGTATATTGTTTTGGTGGGTTAACTTTCTTTATTACGGTCATCCAAATCTTGTCAGGCATGTTCTTGACGATGTACTATGTCCCGGACATTAAAAACGCTTGGGAATCTGTTTATTATTTGCAAAATGAAGTTGCCTTCGGTCAAATTGTCCGTGGTATGCATCACTGGGGAGCAAGTCTAGTTATCGTTATGATGTTTTTACATACTCTTCGTGTCTTCTTCCAGGGAGCTTACAAAAAACCGCGTGAATTGAACTGGATGGTCGGCGTATTGATTTTCTTCATCATGCTGGCATTAGGCTTGACTGGTTATTTATTGCCATGGGATATGAAAGCGCTATTCGCAACGAAAGTTACGTTGACAATTGTCGAATCGGTACCGTTGATGGGACCGGCACTCAAGACATTGATAGCAGGAGATCCAACCATCGTTGGAGCACAGACATTGACACGATTCTTTGCAATTCATGTATTCTTCCTGCCTGCAGCATTATTTGCATTACTAGCGGCTCATTTCCTGATGATCCGAAAACAAGGTATTTCAGGTCCACTATAAAAGAATGGTGAACCAAGAACCAAAAAAACCTTTTCATAAAGGAGGGGAATTGTTCTATGCATCGTGGGAAAGGTATGAAATTCGTAGGTGACTCGCGTATCTCCGCGAACCGTAAACCGAATATTCCGAAAGATTATTCAGAATATCCTGGGAAAACTGAAGCATTTTGGCCTAATTTCCTTTTAAAAGAATGGATGGTAGGAGCTGTATTTCTTGTAGGGTATCTTTGCCTGACAATCGCACATCCGTCACCATTGGAAAGGATAGCAGATCCTACAGATACAGCGTACATTCCGCTGCCAGACTGGTATTTCCTATTCCTTTACCAATTACTTAAGTATACCTATGCTTCAGGTCCTTATAATGCAATCGGGGCCCTGGTAATACCTGGTTTGGCTTTCGGAGCGTTGCTCTTGGCACCTTTTTTAGATCGTGGTCCAGAGCGGAGCCCGGCAAAACGTCCTTTTGCTGTAGGCTTCATGCTATTGGCAATTGCCGGCGTATTCTATTTGACATGGGAGTCTGCAGCTCACCATGATTGGGAAGCTTCCAAGAAACAAGGAGCGATCGTGGAAGGTGCAGACATTGATAAAGAGAGCGATGGGTATAAACTGATGGATTCCAGTGGCTGTATTAGCTGTCACGGAGCAGAGTTAACTGGTGGAGCAGGAGCGCCAAGCTTAATTGACACAGGCTTAAGTCCAGAAGAAATCTCTAAAATCGCAGTCAAAGGCCAGGGTGCCATGCCAGCTGGCATGTTCAAGGGTACAGATGAAGAATTGGCAACATTAGCTGAATTTGTATCTGGTTTATCGACAAAGTAATATAGCCATCAACATCAATTTCTATCATAGGCTGTAAATGAAGCTGACGACTACGGTTGTCGGCTTTTTTATTGGTAA
Source organism: Peribacillus sp. TE19612 (assembly GCF_056279465.1). Taxonomy (NCBI): domain Bacteria; kingdom Bacillati; phylum Bacillota; class Bacilli; order Caryophanales; family Bacillaceae; genus Peribacillus; species Peribacillus sp. TE19612. The sequence goes on from NZ_JBWCCL010000004.1 coordinate 74,677, forward strand.
ATTGAAGCGTATATGAGAAGAAATTGAAATGAATACTTGGTTTTCTGGTTGATGGCCTGTAAAATGAATATACTTGAGAATGTAAGTGAGGGTAAAAGAATGAATGTTATTTACAGTTTGCTTGCAAGCCGGCAAATGCTCGCTTTGTTATTATTAATAAATATATTCGGTACTGCCTATGGATATTATTGGTACGGTAGTCAATTGGAAAACACTCCGGCGATTTTTTTGGCATTTGTACCGGACAGCCCGACAGCTAGCCTGTTCTTTGTATTTGTTTTATTGGGGTTCCTGTTAAGAAGGAATTTCGGACTTATGGAAGCGTTGGCAATCATGACACTATTCAAATATGGAATATGGGCGGTTGCAATGAATTTGATGACCTTCTTGACAACCGGTTCATTGCCATGGGAAGGTTATATGTTAATGGCTTCTCATTTGGGGATGGCGATACAAGGGGTATTATATGCACCATTTTATCGAATAAAACCTTGGCATTTGATAGTGGCTGCAATTTGGACCATACATAATGACATAATCGATTATGTTTTTGAAATGATGCCAATTTATCGTGATTTATTGGTATATATGAATTCGATAGGTTATTTCACTTTTTGGCTCAGTATACTATCCATTTTTGTCGGCTGGTACTTTGGATATAGAAAAAAGCGGACCACCCTATCCATCATCCATTAAAAAGTTAACTCTAAATACAGCTTTGTAAAAGCAGGGTTAACTTTTTTATGTTGAACGAGGTCTACTCATGTTTTTTCTTTCATATCGTTTTAGTAGAGATATGAGGAGGGACGAGTAGCATGTTGAAAAAATTCATATTAACCATTGCTGTTTTATTTGTCGTCTTACATTTCCCTGTCTATGCAGAATCCTCTTCAAGTTTGGAGCAATTAGATAACATTTCCGATAGAGCCTTGGAAATGACCAAGTTGAAGCGATATGGAGATTCGGAAAAGATGCTGACGTTTTTTTCTGACCGGTTTTTAAAAGAGACAGCGAAAGAGCAGATCCTTGACATGGACGAACTTCGAATTATCACTGTAGCTCATAATGAGGCGTTGATGACAATAAAGGATATGAACAAGGGAGATTCCGAAAAGGTTAATTCTGTTACAAAGTTCCGGCTTGTTGTTGATGCGGTCAAGTCTACCCATCAGCCCCTTTGGACAGAGATGGAGGATCAAATGATGAATTCCTTCCAGCAGACAAAGAATGCCGCGATCAACCAAGACACAATTACCTTCAATAGCCAATTGAACTTATTCCTATCACAATATGAAATGATATATCCAAGCTTGAAAGTCGACCTTTCTAAAGAAACGATGCAGCAACTGGACACGAGGATTCAATACATCAACCAATACCGTCCGGAGGTAATCAGTGATGGAGAAAGTCAAAAGGAACTGGATGCGTTGCAAAACGAACTAACCTCCATTTTTGATGATATGGGGGAAGATGATGCAGATCCTTCCCTTTGGTGGGTCATCATATCGACAGGCTCAATCATCATCATGACGCTTTCTTATGTAGGCTGGAGGAAATATAAAGGTGATAGGGAAAAACCAAGGAAAGAACATAATGATTAAAAAGACAGGGGAAGAGAACACTATATTTGACACGGTAGCCGTCAATCCATAGAATTAAGAGTAATAATAGTTATAGGAGGATACCATGTATTTCATTTATTTGGCGATTATCATTTTAATCCCGATTTATGCACAAATGAAAGTGAAAAGCACATATAAAAAATATTCAAAGGTATCGGCCTCTTCCGGTATGAGCGGTGCTGAGACGGCGCGGGCCATTTTAGATCAAAATGGTCTGTTCAATGTCAGGGTCGAAGAGACACCTGGTATGCTTTCTGACCATTATGACCCAAGGGATAAAACAGTGCGTTTATCATCGGATAACTATCACGGCCATTCAGTTGCCGGTGTAGCGGTTGCAGCCCATGAAGTTGGACATGCGATTCAAGATAAAGAAGCCTATGCATTCTTGCGTTTCCGTCATGCATTAGTACCGGTAGCTAATTTTGGCTCTAACATATCTTGGATTTTGATTTTAATCGGGATGTTAGCTTCAATTCCTGGGTTGCTATTGGCGGGTATCGTATTTATGGCCGCCGCTGTATTGTTCCAAGTGATAACCCTGCCGGTTGAATTCAATGCCTCTTCTAGGGCGATGGATCAACTCGTTTCCGCCGGGGTCATCCGGAATGATGAAGAACGGGAAACGAAAAAAGTATTAAGTGCCGCTGCGATGACTTATGTTGCTGCCGCTCTTGTAGCCGTACTGGAATTAGTTCGTCTTCTGCTTATGTATACAGGAATGAGGGAAGAAGATTAATGAGAAAAGGACACCATCTTGGGATGGGGTCCTTTTTTCATTTTTAAGAGTATTTGCTGCACATTGCTAATAAAATTCAGTTGGACAGGGCAACATTCATAAGGGTTGCATTCAATCGGTATGCCACAGTCAATGGATCACCTTTCAATGGGATTCTTGTTCTCATCAAGGGTAAAGCCCTCACCCAATACGTCATGAACTTCACTGACTGATACAAATGCATGAGGGTCCACAGAAGTTATGGCATTTTTTAAGCGGACTAACTCATTTTTCCCAACAACACAATAGAGGACTTCCCGGTCATTGCGTGTAAAGGACCCATAGCCCCTTAATACAGTTACGCCCCGCTCCATATCATTCATGATTTTTTCTGCAATTTCCTTGTTTTTATCGCTAATGATCATTGCACCTCTAGCAGCATAGGCTCCTTCTTGCATAAAGTCGATTACTCGGGCACCTATAAAAACGGCAACTAGGGTATACATCGCTTGCCGGTAATCCAGGTAGGTAAGGATGGACAGGCCAATGACGACGGCATCAAAGATGAACATGGTCCGACCCATGCCCATCCCTAAGTAACGATGGGCAAAACGGGCAATGATATCCACTCCGCCTGTTGTACCGCCGTAACGGAAAATGATGCCCAGGCCGACACCAACCGAGACCCCGGCAAACAATGCCACAAGCATCAAATCATTACCAAGATTAATTTCAAATTCGTATCTCTCGAAAACCCATAGCCAAACGGAGAGTCCAACCGTTCCGATAATCGTATAAAAGAAAGATGTGCGCCCTAAATATTTCCACCCGATTAAAAATAAAGGAATATTCAAAATCAAATTAGAATAAGAAGGATTTATCCCGATAAGTTGATATATAATCAAGGTGAGACCGGTGAATCCGCCCTCGGCCAAGTTGTTCTGCATGTTAAAATGCACGAGGCCAAATGCGAATATTCCAGCCCCAAAAAGGATGAATATGATATTTTTCAATTTTAAGCCCAAAAGCATGTCCCATACCTCCAAAGGTTTGCATAGCATTAATTTACTTATTATAACTAATTAACCAACTATGGGCAATTTTGATTCGCAAACGTATCTGTTGTCATCTGTTTCACTTTTAGCTAACATGGAGAAGGTATGATGTTTGAAAACGAAAATCAAGAATGGGTGACTCATATGGAAAAGCAAAAGACGATCCAACAAATGCAAGCGGAAGTCGACCAATACATAGGACAATTTAAAGAAGGATATTTCAGCCCTCTCGCCATGCTCGCCCGCATGTCTGAAGAACTTGGGGAATTGGCTAGGGAAGTCAATCATTACCATGGTGAAAAACCAAAGAAAGCGACAGAGGAAGAGAATACCATTGAAGCGGAATTGGGGGACATGCTTTTTGTGTTGATTTGTTTTGCCAATTCTTTAGGGATTGATCTTCAAAACTCGCATGATTTGGTCATGGAAAAATTTACAATCCGCGATAAAGATAGATGGACAAGAAAAGAAGAGGAAATGGAGGAGGAAGGTAAAGATGAGTAAAGTGAAAGTGATTGTAGCAGGTCCACGAGGCAGAATGGGAAATGAAGCGGTGAAGCTTGTACATAGGACAGAAGGGTTTGAATTGGCAGCTGTCATAGATCGCAAGCATAACGGGGAAAGCCTTTCCGCAATAGAAGGTTTTCACGGGATCGAAGCGCCGGTTTTTTCTGATATAAATGAATGCTTTTCTTCTGTAGAGGCAGACGTATTGATCGATTTGACCACACCGGAAGTCGGCATGTTCCATACCGAAACGGCACTTAATCATGGCATCCGCCCTGTAGTGGGAACGACTGGTTTTACAAAAGATGATTTAGCAAAGCTGGATTCATTGACAAAAGAAAAAGGCATTGGTTGCATCATCGCGCCAAACTTTGCAATTGGCGCCATTTTGATGATGAAGTTTTCCCAAATGGCCGCAAAGTATTTCCCGGATGTGGAAATCATAGAAATGCACCATGATCAAAAACTGGATGCACCTTCTGGAACTGCTTCCAAAACGGCAGACATGATTGCAGCGGTACGTGAAACAAAACAACAGGGGCACCCTAATGAAAAAGAAACCATCCAGGGGGCAAGAGGTGCAAATGTAGATGGCATGCATATCCACAGTGTCCGTCTACCGGGACTCGTTGCCCATCAACAGGTGCTTTTCGGAAGTGAAGGAGAGCTATTGACGGTTAGGCATGATTCCTTTAATCGAGCTTCGTTCATGTCAGGAGTCAAACTTGCTGTCGATACCGTCATGAAATTGGATGTTCTTGTATACGGCTTGGAAAATATTATTGAATAGGGATCAGGAGGATTTACGATGAAAATTGCCTTAATTGCCCATGATATGAAAAAAGAAGATATCATTCAATTTGTTACAGCCTATAAAGATGTATTTGAGCAGCATGAATTATTTGCAACAGGTACGACTGGGAAACGAATCATGGAAGAAGTATCACTGCCTGTCCATCGTTTTCATTCAGGACCTCTTGGCGGGGATCAGGAAATAGGTGCAATGATTGCACGTGGAGAAATGGACATGGTCCTATTTTTCCGCGATCCTTTGACATCACAGCCGCATGAACCTGATGTATCGGCGCTTATCCGCCTATCAGATGTATATGAAATTCCCTTGGCAACGAATATGGGCACTGCAGAAGTGCTCATACAAGGTTTGAAACATGGATATATGGACTGGCTAAAACTAAGGCAAAAACAAGGTGAGATAAATGATAAACAAAAGTAACATAGATATCCTGGCTTTCGGGGCACATGCGGATGATGTTGAAATCGGAATGGGTGGCACGATCGCTAAATATGTGCAACAAGGCAGGAAAATTGTCATTTGTGATTTGACAAAAGCTGAAATGTCGTCCAATGGAACCGTTCCATTGAGGCAAGAGGAAGCCGATAAGGCTGCTGAAATCCTTGGGGTGAAGAGGATTTCCCTTGATCTACCCGACAGGGGCCTATACATGAAGGCGGAATACATAAATCAAATCATCAAGGTCATTCGCCAATATAAACCTGCACTTGTATTTGCCCCATTTTTGGAAGACCGCCATCCCGATCATGGTAACTGTGCCAAATTAGTGGAGGAAGCAGTTTTTTCGGCAGGAGTAAGAAAGTATATGGAAGAAGAAGGCATGGATTCCCATCGTGTCCAAAATATGCACTATTATATGATCAATGGGTTTCACAAACCGGACTTCGTCGTGGATATCACTTCTACAATATCGAAAAAGCTGGATAGCCTTAGGGCATATGGGAGCCAATTCGAAAAAAGTCAAGTATCTGTAGAAACACCGTTAGTTAATGGCTATATCGAGACTGTAGAGGCACGGGAGCGGATGTTTGGCAAAGAAGTGGGTGTCGCCTTTGCGGAGGGATTCATGACAAAAAAACCGTTACTTATCGATGCCGACTTGTTAGGAGAATAATAATCTTATGAAATTAAAAATTGGAATTACCTGTTACCCGACAGTTGGGGGTTCTGGTGTCGTAGCAACTGAATTAGGTAAGATGCTTGCAGAAAAAGGACATGAAATACATTTCATTTCTTCAAGCATCCCTTTTCGCTTAAATAAGATGTACTGTAATATTTTTTATCACCAGGTTGAAGTGAACTCATATTCAGTCTTTCAATATCCACCATATGACCTGGCGCTTGCGAGCAAGATGGCGGATGTCGTAAAACGGGAGAAATTAGATATCCTACACGTTCACTATGCAATTCCACATGCTGTTTGTGCGATTCTTGCAAAGCAGATGTCAGGTAATGAAGTAAAGATCGTAACTACACTGCATGGTACAGATATCACTGTTTTGGGACAGGATCCCTCATTGACCAATTTGATTAAATTCGGCATAGAGCAATCAGATGTCGTTACAGGAGTATCTAATTCCCTTGTTCAGCAAACGCACGAATTAATCGCACCGGATAAGGAAATCAAAACCGTTTATAATTTTATTGATGAAAGAGAGTACCGTAAAACCGATTCCGATTACCTTAAGGATGAATACGGAATCAGGGAAGATGAAAAAGTGATCATACATGTTTCTAATTTCCGTTCGGTCAAGCGAGTGAAAGATGTCATCCAGGCGTTTTATTTAACTCAAAAGAAAATGCCTGCAAAGCTACTGCTCGTTGGAGACGGGCCGGAAGTGACAACCGTATTGAAATTGGCTAAAGATCTTGGAATCGATGATTGTGTCTTGTTCCTTGGTAAGCAGGATAACCTTGCGGAATTATATTCAATCAGTGATTTGATATTCCTGTTATCGGAAAAAGAGAGTTTCGGACTTGTGCTGCTCGAGGCGATGGCATGTGGAGTTCCTTGTATCGGGACGAATATCGGGGGAATACCCGAAGTCATCGTTGATGGGGAGACTGGTTATATTTGTGAACTGGGAGATGTCAAAATGGTTGCTGAAAAAGCGATTGGACTTTTAAGCGACCCGAGTTTACATAAACGCTTTTCTGAAGCTGCGCTTGAAAGGGCCAATACCGATTTTCATAGTGATACGATTATGTCAGAGTATGAAGCCATCTACATTCAAGCACTTGAAGGTAAATCCATGGAATAGGGAGGAGTCGCTGATGGATCGATTATTCTTGAAATCAGTACCCATTCTGGAATTGATTGAAGAAGCAGGATATGAGGCTTATTTCGTTGGCGGCTCTGTAAGGGATTATATCCTTGGCAGGCCCATAAACGATGTGGACATCGCTTCTTCCGCCACACCCCAGGAAATCAAAAGGATTTTTCCTAATACGGCTGATATCGGTATCGACCACGGTACAGTGCTTGTCATTACGGATACGGGTACATACGAAATTACGACGTTTAGAACGGAAAGCGGGTATTCGGACTTTCGCAGGCCCGATGCCGTAGAGTTTGTCCGTTCTTTGACCGAAGATTTGCAAAGAAGAGATTTTACCATGAATGCAATAGCAATGGATAAGACCGGAAAGATCATTGATCCATTTAATGGTAAGCGCGATTTGGCACAAAAAAGGATTATCACGGTTGGTAACCCGCATGAAAGGTTTCATGAGGATGCATTGAGAATGATGCGTGCTTTAAGGTTCGTCAGTCAACTTGATTTTGAACTGGATCATGAAACCTTTGATTCCCTTAAAGAGAACGCCCAGAACATCAGTGAAATCGCTGTCGAAAGAATCCTGGTTGAATTTGAGAAACTAGCGGCCGGCTCTAATAAGATAAAGGCTTTCTCACTCTTGCTTGAAAGCGGATTATATCAATACCTGCCTCTATTCTCAAGTAAAAAAGAACATCTAATGGACTTACTGAACCTGCCGCTTCATCAACTGAATGCGGCAGAAATATGGTCTATCATCATGATTCACACAAAGGATCAGGAAATCGAAGAGGCTTTGAGGGCATGGAAGCTGCCATTGAAAACCATAAGAAACGTTCAACGTACGATAAAGCTGGTGAAGAGTAAGGAACCAGCAGCCATCGATGTATTTCAGGCAGGTCATGGCATAACGGTACAAGCTGCTAAAGTCAGAGCTGCACTGAATGGCGGGAATGTATCGGATGCTGAAGAGAATGCACACCACCGCTATAATGGACTTATTATAAAACAAATGTCGGATCTTGCCGTCACGGGGACGGATTTATTGATTTGGCATCAAGAAAAGCCAGGTCCATGGGTCAAGGAATACTTGGAAAAAATATTGAAAGCTGTCTTGAATGAAGAATTAAGAAATGATAAAGAAGAAATTAAGAGGTGGCTGGTGAAATGCAATCTGAGTTAAGAACAAAGCTGATGGAAGCCCTCTCAAAAGCGGATGGTGCGTTTATATCCGGTCAGGAAATTGCTGAATACATTGGCTGTTCACGCACAGCGGTCTGGAAGCATATAGAAGACCTGCGCAGTGAAGGGTATAATGTCGAAGCTGTTAGGAAAAAAGGCTACCGGATCATATCGGCGCCGGAAAAAGTGTCCGAGAGTGAAATACAACTTGGCTTGGAAACAAAAACGATCGGCAAAATGATCCATTATCAGGAAACTGTGGAATCCACTCAAAAAATTGCGCATCAACTAGCAAATGAAGGTGTTCAGGAGGGAACCCTCGTCGTTGCCGAGGAGCAGTTATCCGGAAAAGGAAGGCTAATGAGATCTTGGCATTCCCCAAAATTCAGCGGGATATGGATGAGTCTGATCCTAAGACCAAAAATTCCGATTCATGAGGCGCCACAACTTACATTATTGGCCGCGGTCGCTGTAGCTCAGGCTATAGAGGATACCACTGATTTGAAGCCGCAGATAAAGTGGCCGAATGATATTTTGGTGAATCGCAAGAAAGTGGTGGGCATCCTGACGGAGATGCAGGCGGAGTCAGATAGGATCCATTCTGTCATTATCGGAATTGGAATGAATATCAATCAGCAATTGGAGGATTTTCCTGAAGAACTGCAGGAAAAAGCGTCTTCCCTTCTCATAGAAAGTGGAGGGACGGTTTCAAGGTCCAAGGTCATTCAACGAGCATTATTTCGTCTTGAAAATTTGTACGAACTCTATTTGGATCAAGGGTTCATGCCTATAAAGGATTTATGGGAGAGTTATGCAATCAGTCTTGGACAGGTAATCAAAGCCAGTACCGTTAATGACACGATTGTCGGAAAGGCATTGGGCATAACGGATTCAGGCGTTTTACTTCTCGAAGACGGAAAAGGTACCGTACATTCGATATATTCTGCAGATATTGAAATTCAGTAGATTTTTGTCAAATTCGTGAAAATTAAATAGAAAATTTTCATTTTGCTTGATATAATGCAAGTGGGCAGTATCTTATTTGAACTGCACCCCCATAAATACCAAATTATTTGAAAATCTGCCTTGATCCAGAGAACTGGACTGGGACGGAGGGATGAAACTTCTGATGAAACAAAGGGATTGACTAAAAAGCTAAGTGCTGTTTATTGATCGAATTGTGGCTTTTCATGCCATTTTTCGTAGCGAAACAGATACTTTTTTAGTCAGTCCTTTTTTTGCGCATGAATGTATAGACACCAGTTTTCGCTGATGTTTTCATCTCCTCCATTAAAAGGAGGAAACGTAATGAAATTGTCCGGAGATTTTTTGAAGATGAAACAAAATCAAGAGAAGATTGTGATGCTCACGGCTTATGATTACCCGTCAGCAAAGTTAGCCGAACAATCAGGTGTAGACATGATTTTAGTCGGTGATTCTTTAGGAATGGTCGTATTAGGGTATGACTCAACGATTCCAGTTACGGTGAATGACATGATCCATCATACAAAGGCAGTAAAACGCGGGGCGCCAAATACATTTGTCGTGACGGATATGCCCTTTATGAGCTATCACCTATCTATGGATGAAACACTGAAGAATGCAGCCCGCATCATGCAGGAAGGTCATGCGGATGCCGTGAAGCTCGAGGGAGCGGATGATGTTGTTGAAAAAATATCAGCATTGACAAAGGCAGGCATCCCGGTTGTAGCCCATCTTGGATTGACCCCTCAATCCGTCGGCGTTCTGGGCGGATATAAAGTGCAAGGAAAAGATGCAGAAAGTGCAGCACAGCTCTTGGAAGATGCGAGAAAGTGTGAAGCAGCAGGGGCGATGCTGGTAGTTTTTGAATGTGTTCCATATCAAGTGGGGGAACTCGTCACACGGAACCTCAAAATTCCAACCATTGGAATTGGGGCAGGCGCAGAAACGGATGGTCAAGTCCTCGTTTACCATGATGTCATCAAGTATGGGGTAGACCGGCTAGCCAAATTCGTAAAAGTTTATGGAGATGCAAATGAACTGATTGGCCAATCGATTACAAGCTTTGTGAATGAAGTGAAATCTAAAGATTTTCCGTCGCAAGAACATACATTCACGATGAAGGAAGAGCAGCTTTCTGAACTTTACGGAGGAAAAAGATGAAAACTTTTACATCAGCAGCTGATTTGCAATTGGCACTTAGAGAGGAAAAAAACAATCACAAAAGCATTGGCTATGTAGCGACAATGGGGTTTTTGCATGAGGGGCATGCAACCCTCCTGGAAAAGGCACGCAAAGAAAATGATATTGTGGTATTGAGTATTTTTGTAAATCCGATGCAGTTTGGACCGAATGAGGATTTTGAAACATATCCACGGGATTTGGAACGGGATGAAAATGTCGCTGCCAATGGCGGAGTGGATTACCTCTTCTATCCAACAGTCCATGAAATGTACGGTGAAGAACCATCTGTGAAAGTTGTTGTCCAAAGCAGGACGGATGTTTTATGCGGGAGACAAAGGCCTGGACACTTTGATGGTGTAGCGACAGTCTTAACGAAATTCTTCAATATCATCCTTCCCGATAGAGCTTACTTTGGAAAGAAGGATGCCCAGCAAGTTGCCGTGATAGATGGCCTGATCAAAGACTTCAATTTCCCTATCCAGCTTGTTGCAGTAGATACCGTACGCGAGGAAGATGGGTTAGCGAAGAGCTCGCGAAATGTGAACCTGTCAGATCAAGAACGCATGGAGGCTAAAGAGCTGTACCAAAGTTTATTGAAGGCCAAAGAGGCGGTTGAATCAGGTGAAAGAAATGCAGCTACCGTCACGGCTCTAATTAGTGAACATATTACTGCCCAAACAAGTGGCGTGATCGACTATATTGAAGTCTATCAATACCCGGAACTTAAACCACTTGAATCACTGGCAGGAAACATCATCATTGCAATGGCTGTAAAGTTCAAGCATGCAAGACTAATTGATAATATCACCTTATATATAGAATAAATCATAAGATCAGGGGGAATTTAGATGTTTCGAACGATGATGAATGGAAAAATCCACCGTGCACAGGTAACTGAAGCTAATTTGAATTATGTAGGCAGCATTACGATTGATGAAGATATAATAGATGCGGTGGGCATTTTGCCTAATGAAAAAGTCGCCATCGTGAATAATAATAATGGTGCAAGGCTTGAAACGTATGTGATTGCGGGTGAACGGGGTAGCGGTGTCGTGTGTTTGAATGGAGCGGCAGCAAGACTGGTGCAGCCGGATGATATCGTGATAATCATTTCTTATGTGATGGTTTCTGAGGAAAAACTAGGAGATCACAAACCAAAAGTTGCGATCATGGATGAAAACAATAGAATCATTGATTTAATTTCAAACGAACCTGCAGCTACAATCATGTAAGCGGAGGGCCGGCACATGTGCATGAAACATGCATACAGGTGCCGGCCCTTTTCGTCTGTTGATGAACGGCTTGTTTCCTTTATTACGATTATTATGGTATAAAAAAGATAAGAGAATTCCATCAGGAAGTGGAGAAAGTGAAGTTTGAGGTGTACAATTCATGATGCAACGATATGTAGTGGTCGATTTGGAAACAACAGGGAATTCTCCGAAAAAAGGAGATAGAATTATTCAATTTGCTGGAGTGGTCATCGAAAATGACCAAATTGTGGATGAATACTCGACATTCATCCACCCTGGACAGGAAATTTCCTTGTTTATTGAAGAATTGACCGGAATAAGCAACGAGACGGTAAAAAATGCACCTGACTTTGAAGATGTTGCAGAAAATATTGCCAGGCTTATAGAAGGGGCTTGTTTTGTTGCCCATAATGTTTTATTTGATTTATCTTTTTTACAGGAAGAACTAGTGCGATGCGGGTTTGAGCCGTTTTATGGTTCCACCCTTGATACAGTGGAGTTAGCGAAAATATTAAAACCAACATCCGATGGATATAAGCTGCACCAGCTGGCTAAAGAAGAAAACCTAGATCATTCCAGGCCCCATCAAGCGGATAGTGATGCATATGCCACCGCTTTATTGTTGTTGGAATTGAAAAAAAAGCTGATGAATCTTCCAGTCATGACACTAAAACAGTTGTATCGATTATCTTATTCCTTACAAAGTGAGGTTTCCGAATTAATAGATGCTTGCATTGCAAGCAAACTTGCTAAAGCAGAAGTCCATTCACCTGATCTAATTACTTATAGGGGCCTTGCCTTTAAAAAGGCCGAACAGGAAGGTGATCATAAAGACACGGGGGCGAAATTCCCGCTCGACAATGAGGAAAAAATAGCCATGCTTCAAAATGCATTCCCAGCATTCGAAGCAAGAAGCGGACAACTTGATATGATGAACCTGATTCACAATTCTTTCGAAACCAGCCAGGATGCAATCATTGAAGCTGGAACAGGTATTGGAAAATCCATAGGTTATCTGCTTCCGGCCGTTTATTTTGCAAAAAAACATCAAAAACCTGTCGTCGTTTCGACGTATACGCTTCAGCTGCAGGACCAACTTCTTCAAAACGAGGTTCCTAAGCTTAAAAAAATCCTTCCTTTTACCTTTCAAGCTGTTTTACTGAAGGGGAGAAGCAATTATTTGAGCTTGGCAAAGTTCGAAAGGGCGTTGCGTGAAAAGGAAGATAATTATGAAACGGCCTTAACGAAAATGCAGATATTGGTTTGGCTTACTGAAACCGTAACAGGTGATAAAGATGAATTGAACCTTACAAGCGGCGGTCAGCTATTTTGGAATAGGCTTCAAAGTGATGGTCTTACATACGCCGGTTTAAAACAGCCCTGGCTTGAATTGGATTTTTTTGAACGGGCAAAAAAAATAGCTGCCAAGGCGGATATCATCATTACTAACCATTCATTTTTAATGACGGATCTGCTTACAGAAGACGCATTGATCCCCAAAAAAGGGTATTTGGTTCTCGATGAAGCACACCATTTGGAACAGGCTGCATCCAAACAGCTTGGGAGCAGGCTTAATTACATTTCGGTGAAGACGATTTTGAACAGACTGGGGACATCTGATCAAAAGCAATTATTATATAAATTGGACAGGATGCTCTTAAATAACGGACTGACGGATGGAAAGTCATCACATGAATTAGATCAAAAGCTTAGTGATTTTTCGTATGAATTCGAACAGCTTTTTTATTACCTTTCCAATCAGGCGGAAAAACTTTCACGTTCTGTGAGCCCAAAACGGCTTTCATTCAAAATAAATGATGGAAGATGGGGTAAAGCGATTCTTGTCGCTGAGCGGTTGGTGGATTTATTAGGATACATCATCAAGGAGTTAGAGAAAAGATTGGCCCTTTTATTGAATAATGAGTCCCCATTAGGAAAAAATTCATTATTTCACTTGAATGATATCGAGGTGCTGCTTGGACATTTACAGGATACCAGGGACTCCTTGCATGAGTTTTTCATCAAGCCCCACGAAGAAAATATTTATTGGCTTGATTATACGAATGCAGCACCTCAGCATGGGGTGACTTTGACGGTTCAGCCGATTGCAGGCAGTAAACGGCTATGGGATTCCTATTTCGGGCGCCAGAAAAGTGTGGTCATGACATCGGCAACCCTTGTGGTGAAGGATTCTTTTAAGTATTTTAAGGAACAACTCGGATTAGAGAATGAGCCGATCCAGACAGCAAGTTTTCCATCACCCTTTCCTTATAAGGAACTCGTAAAGGTACTGGTTCCAAATGATCTGCCAGATATCAATTGTTTATCGGTGGAGGAATTCTCCGAAACCGCGGCAAACCATATTATTGCTGCCGCTCAGGCAGCGAAAGGGAGAATGATGGTATTATTCACCTCGCATGAAATGCTGCGGGCGACCTATCATTCGGTCAAAGATTGTGGTGTTCTGGATGAGTTCACCCTGTTTGCACAAGGGATTTCTGGCGGAAGCCGGATGAGGCTGCTCAGGAATTTCCAAAACTTCGAGAAAGCGGTCCTGTTTGGGACAACCAGCCTATGGGAGGGCGTCGATATCCCAGGCGAGGATTTATCTTGTTTAATCATTGTCAGGCTGCCTTTTTCGCCACCGGATGAACCTGTGACAGCTGCAAAATGCCAACTTCTCGAGAAGCAGGGGCGCAATCCATTCTCTGAGTATTCATTACCCGAAGCCCTATTAAGGTTCCGACAAGGTTTCGGCAGGCTTATACGCACTCCAGAAGATAAAGGGATTTTGGTTATACTTGATCGCCGCATCATCACTGCCAAATACGGAACTGAATTTCAAAAGGCCATTCCGAAAGTGGACTGGCACCAAGGCTCTATATCAGAAATGGCTGAAATGATAGAAGAGTGGATTTAAAGGATCTTGATTATTCATTAATCCAGGAATTTTTATGAATTTATAAAGAAAAATAACCTTTGAACTGGTATAATGTGATAGGTGGTAAAGCCTTCAAATCCTATTCATACCAGTTGTTGTTGACAATTTATTAAAATGGAGGGGCGTTTTCATGGAAAGTAAAATCGAAGTAATTTCAACAGTCAGGTTGCAACATTCTCCTGATCTGTATAAAATTGTGGATTCCTTGAACCGAACATTGAAAAAAGATGACTTGATGTTCGGTCTGGCATTGGATTCCCAAGATCAAGAAAAAGCGATATTTACAATTTATCGTACATAGAAAGAAGGAAAAGCAGCTTTGAAAAAATGGTTGATTATTGCTTCCATCCTAGTCCTTTGTTTTATCGGATTTGTCAGCGGGGCATATATTAAAGCGTTGCAGCCTAAAAAAGAGGCTGGTAATGAGGCTTTTAAAAAGGCAAAGGAAGAGGGCGGCCTTGTGACCATGGAAGAGTTCTACCTTTATAATGGGCAGGATTCATACTCCGTCATCATTGGTGAAGGTGAAAAGGGGACTAAGAAAATAGTCTGGCTTCCTGAAGACAAGAAGAAAGAAATAGTAGTGAAAAACTATAAAGATGGTAAATCAAAAAAAGAGATCATGAACATTGTCAAAGAAAAGCTTAATCCCCAAAAAATCATTTCGGTTAAGCTAGGCATGGAAAAGAACGTCCCGCTTTGGGAAGTAACGTATCTTGATGAGTCCGAGCGCTTTAACTATGACTATTATGATTTTAAAACTGGGGAATGGCTAAAGTATTATCGAAGCATTTAGAATGGAGGATTAATTTAAAATGAAATTAGCGAACCGTGTTCAGTCATTAACGCCATCAACAACATTGGCCATTACGGCAAAAGCAAAGGAACTTAAGGCCCAAGGTTTAGATATAATTGGTTTGGGTGCTGGTGAACCAGACTATAATACGCCCAAACATATCATAGATGCAGCACTTCTTTCCATGAATGAAGGTCAAACTAAATACACGCCATCCGCTGGTCTGCCGAAGCTAAAAGAAGCAATTGCGGCTAAATTGAAGCGTGATCAGGGCTTGGATTACAAACCGTCTGAAATTGCAGTTGGCTCAGGTGCCAAGCACTCGCTGTACACATTGTTTCAAGCGATCCTGGATGAAGAAGATGAAGTCATTGTTCCGATACCATATTGGGTGAGCTATCCTGAGCAAATCAAGCTTGCAGACGGTAAGCCGGTTTATATAGTCGGTACGGAAGAAAATCAATATAAAATCACGAAAGAACAATTAGAACAAGCAATTACCGAAAAAACGAAAGCGGTTATCATCAACTCTCCAAGCAATCCAACGGGCATGCTTTATTCCAGGGAAGAATTGGCGGCTATCGGGGAAGTTTGCCTGGCTCATGATATCTTGATCGTTTCCGACGAAATTTACGAAAAATTGGTTTATGGAAATGCTAAACATACATCCATTGCAGAGATTTCACCTGAACTGAAAAAGCAAACGATCATCATCAATGGTGTTTCTAAATCGCATTCGATGACTGGCTGGAGAATAGGTTATGCAGTCGGTGATGAGTCCATCATTAAAGCAATGGCGAACCTTGCTAGCCATAGCACATCCAACCCAACCACAACCGCTCAATATGGTGCGATTGCGGCTTATGAAGGTACACAGGAGCCTGTTGAGGAAATGCGTCAAGCATTTGAAGGCCGTTTGAATAAAATCTATGATAAATTGGTTGAAATTCCAGGAGTAAGCTGCATTAAACCACAAGGGGCATTTTATTTATTCCCGAACGTTAAACGTGCAGTTGAATTAACAGGGTACAGCAATGTCGAAGATTTTACGACTGCGTTGCTTGAAGAAGCTCAAGTGGCTGTTATTCCAGGTTCAGGGTTTGGTGCACCTGATAACATCAGACTCTCTTATGCAACTTCACTGGAGCTGCTGGAAGCAGCCGTTGAAAGAATACATTCATTCGTTAATTCAAAAATGGCCTAATTTATTAAAACCTGCAGACTGGGTCTGCAGGTTTTTTTAGTTGGATTATATTTCGAAACGCGAAGAAGGCGGGACAATGCATTTTAGCTCACTTCACTATTGTAAAGGAAAAGGTGGGCTGCCGGATTTTCTAGTTACATTCAGTCTATTCATAGGCCCAGATCATTCATATAGGCAAACAAGCATGTGGAAAAATCATATATGATTTTTAATGAAAATCGATTGCAATCATATATGATTTCATATATGATGAAAATATGGAAGAGAAAAACAAAAACCCCAGCAAAAAGCAAATAGCTTATGAGCACCTTCGTAAATTAATCTTGAATGGAACATATGGTTCTGGACAGCGGATCATTATCGATCAAACGGCAAAAGAACTTAGTTTAAGTCCGATTCCTGTCAGGGAAGCGATCAGGCAACTGGAATCTGATGGTCTTATTCAATATAAGCCTTATAGTGGAGCGGTGGTTACAAGCATAAATGAGAGCGAATACATTGAAACTCTTTCTGTCTTATCTTTGCTTGAAGGATATGCAGCTGCCCTCAGTTCTTTGACCATGAATGATCATGATTTTGAAAATCTAATTAATTTAAACAAAGAAATGGAAAAAGCCCTCCATAACTTTGAATTAGAGCTGTTTGGTAAATTAAACGAATGTTTCCATGCGGAAATTTATGAAAAGTGCGGAAATTCCTTTTTAATGGAGGAAATCAAACAGGCACAACAAAGAATGAATAGAGTCAGAAAGTCCATGTTCACCATGGTGCCGCAACGCGCAGTCCAATCGATTCGTGAACATGAAAGCATCATAAAGCTCCTAAAGGAAAAAGCATCTTTTGAAGAAATTGAATCATTGGTGAGAAAGCATAAACTGAATGCGATAAGCACTTTCAAGCAAAGGGCGGAAACGAATCAAGATCAGGCACTTTGATGACCCAGGCTTTGTTTTATTATAGTCAATTGATTATTGATAAAAGCAAGGCCGATTTTTTCACTTAAATTATTCCGAATATTCAAATAATGAAAAGGTGGTAGAAAAAATGTACGAGGAAATCAAAAGTCGTTTAAGAGGATCCATCGCACCGGTTATCACTCCCTTTGATGACAAGATGGAAGTTGATGTAAAGGCCATTGAAAATCTAGTAAACTGGCATATTGAAAGCGGTTCTCATGGAATTTCGGTATGCGGGACTACAGGAGAGCCGAGTTCACTAACGATTGAGGAACGGGAATTAGTGATGGAAACGGCAATTAAAGCAGCAAAAGCCCGTGTTCCAGTTGCACCAGGTACCGGATCTGCCAATCAGAAAGAAACATTGCATTTGACAAAAAGGGCACAGGAAATGGGCGCGGATGCTGCTTTAGTCATCGTTCCTTATTACAATAAACCGAATCAACAGGCACTTTATAATCATTTTAAAACGGTAGCCGATGCTGTTGATATCCCGCTGATCGTTTATAACATTCCCGGAAGAACGGCGACGAATTTAGAAGTGAAGACATTGGCACGTCTTGCTGAAGATTGTGAAAATATTATTGGTGTAAAAGAATCTAATAAAGATTTCGAACATGTGAACCGTGTCTTGTTGAATTGCGGAAGGAATTTTCTCTTATATTCTGGCATTGAATTATTATGCTATCCAATGTTGGCTATTGGAGGGGCAGGACATATAAGTGCTACTGCCAATATCACTCCTAAAGAAG
Organism: Peribacillus sp. TE19612; assembly: GCF_056279465.1. Taxonomy (NCBI): domain Bacteria; kingdom Bacillati; phylum Bacillota; class Bacilli; order Caryophanales; family Bacillaceae; genus Peribacillus; species Peribacillus sp. TE19612. Next base: position 92,919 of record NZ_JBWCCL010000004.1, read on the forward strand.
TGGCGGACATTTATAACCTTTGGGTGGAGGGTGATGTAGATAAGGCGCTTGACCTCCATTACAAATTAATGCCATTGAACGATGTTTTGTTTAAAGAAACCAATCCAGGACCATTAAAAGCTGCGATGGGGATGATGGGGAAAATCAATCCCGCATTAAGGCCGCCTATGGGACCGCCTTCGGAACCATTGGAAAAAGAACTGCGTGAAACCCTTCAATCATACGGGTTGATTGACCAAAAAATCCAGTCATAATGGCTAGTTGGGAAGATTGCACAAATCCAAACGGTTATTGTCATCTTCCCGAATTAATTTTTAAAGGAGGATTTATCATGCAAACTTTTCCCGTGCAGGATGTGAAGCATTACATCAATGGTCAATTTGTCGAGGGTATCTCAGGAAAAACATTTGAAAATCTAAGCCCTTTTAATAATCAAGCAATCAATAATGTGGCAGAAGGCTTTAAAGAGGATATTGATCAAGCGGTCGCCGCCGCAAGAGCTGCATTCGATAATGGCCCATGGAGAACGATGAAAGTGGAAGAAAGATTGAAGTACATGAATAGGATTGCTGATCTAATTGAAGAAAATGCCGAAGAAATCTCCTTTTTGGAATCACTGGATACAGGGTTGCCCATTAGCCAGACAAAAAAACAAGCGGCAAGGGGAGCGGAGAATTTCCGTTTTTATTCTGAAATGGTGAAAAGCAGGCTAATAGGAGAGTCATATCAAGTGGATGACACTTTCATCAATTATACGATTCATAAACCGATAGGAGTGGCAGGATTAATCACTCCTTGGAATGCCCCTTTCATGTTAGAAACCTGGAAGATCGCCCCGGCCCTGGCTACAGGAAATACATGTGTCCTTAAACCGGCGGAGTGGTCTCCATTGACTGCCAATAAATTGGCTCAAATCATTGATCAATCCGGTCTGCCAAAAGGCGTATTCAATATCGTTCACGGTTTTGGGGAGACAGCGGGGGCGTCCTTGGTTGCCCATCCTGAAGTCCAATTGATATCCTTTACCGGAGAAACGACAACCGGCGCTGAAATCATTAAAAATGGTGCAGATACAATGAAACGTTTTTCCATGGAACTCGGCGGTAAATCACCAGCAGTCATTTTTGAAGATGCCGATTTAGAAAAGGCCCTGGATTCAGTGGTATGGGGAATCTATTCATTCAATGGGGAGCGCTGCACAGCCAATTCCAGATTATTTGTCCATGAATCGATAATAGACCAGTTCGTGGCAGAATTGAAGGAACGTGTTCATAATATCAAAATTGGAAACCCAATGGATCCAGACACGGAAATCGGACCCCTGATCCATCGTAACCATTTTAATAATGTCTCCCGTTATCTGGATATAGCAAAAGATGAAGGGGCGGAAATTGTAAGCGGTGCCATCCCAAGTGCATTCAAGGAAGGGAATTATATTGCCCCGACGCTTCTTTTGAACTGTACAAATGATATGACGGTCGCCCAAGAAGAGATTTTTGGACCAGTCATGGCAGTCATTCCTTTCAAGACTGAAGAGGAAGTACTGAGAATGGCTAATGATGTAAAGTATGGGCTGGCTGCTTATGTATGGACCAATGATATGAAACGTGGACATAGATTTGCTCAAGCTGTCGATAGTGGGATGGTCTGGGTGAATTCCCAAAACGTTAGGGATTTGCGGATTCCATTTGGAGGATCGAAATATAGTGGGGTAGGACGTGAAGGCGGCCATTATAGCTTTGAATTCTATACCGAAACACAAGTTATCCACGTGGCAATTGGAGAACATCACATTCCAAAATTTGGTGACGTAAAACAAAATGCCGTTTCTTCTGCTGAAAAATAAACCGGGCTTCAATAAAGAAGGGGAGAATACTATGAATTTTTCTATTATTCGTGTTGCGAGAACGATACTTAATGTAACAGATTTAGATAAATCAAGAGCCTTTTATGTGGATGCTTTAGGTTTTATTGAAACGGAAAGAACGAATGACCACATATATTTACGTGGTTTAGAGGAAGCGCATCATCATTCGCTTATCTTGCAAAAGGCAGAAAAGCCAAGCGTTGAAGCAATAGGATACAAGGTTGAAAAAGAGGAAGACCTTGAAGGGTTGGAATCTTTCTTCCTGTCCAATGGAATGAAAATGAAGTGGATGCAGGAAGGAACACAGCATGCACTAGGCAAGTCGCTGCGAGTTCAGGATATTTCAGGATTGCCAGTGGAGTTTTTTTACAAAATGGATAAAGCCGAGAGATTGCTGCAACGATATGATATGCATAGGGGTTCGAGGGTCCAAAGAATCGATCATGTGAATTGTTGTGTGCCAAATGTGCAAAAAGCCTCTGACTTTTATATGAATGAATTAGGTTTTGCCTGCTCGGAAGATACAGTGGATGAGTCGGGCAAATTATGGGCAACGTGGCTACATAGAAAGCAAACGGTCCATGACCAGGCATTCATGAACGGTATCGGTCCAAGACTTCATCATGTAGGCTTCTTTCTGCCTGACCCCCTTGCACTTATCCATGCCTGTGATGTACTGGCATCTCTTGGATATGCAAAGTCGATCGAACGCGGCCCAGGGAGGCATGGCCTATCCAATGCATTCTTCCTATATTTAAGAGATCCGGACGGTCACAGGATCGAATTATACAATGGGGATTACTTAACATCTGACCCGGATACCGAACCGATTCATTGGGATTTGAATGATCCAAGACGCCAGACATTCTGGGGAGCCCAAGCTCCGGATTCATGGTTTGATGAGGCATCTTCTGTACTTGATATAATATCAGGAGAAGATGTTCCTCTTAAAGAACCGATCCTGGCAAAAAGTAAGCCTGAATTCATCATCTAAAAAGAAGCGGGATTTAGGATGAATGTTGGAGACTTTCGGTAAAACATACATGGACTCTCATAGTCTTTTCAATAGGGCGCCAGTGCAAATGGTGAAAAGTTGATGGAAGGCTGCTGGATTATGAGGGTTCCTTTTACTGAGTCTAAAATGGAACCTTTCAAGAAGGATAGGAAGGAAGATGGATTTGGATATCATTCATGTTCAGCACCCACTTTCCAGTATATATACAGCAGAAGCAGAACCGTGTGTGCTGGCTCTAGGATTTTTCGACGGAGTTCATCTAGGCCATCAAGAATTGATAAATCTAGCCAAAAGGATTGCCAAACAGCAAGATTTGAAATTGGCAGTCATGACTTTTTTTCCACATCCAAAGCAAATCATTGGTAACGATCAAACGCCTCAAACATACATTACTCCCTTAGAGCAAAAAGCAAAATTAATGCAGGATTTAGGTGTAGATACCTTGATGGTCGTGAACCTCGATTCCGCATTTGCCAATCTTTCTCCTTCTGATTTTATCGAGGATTATCTATGTGGATTTAAATGCAAACATGCCGTGGCTGGATTCGATTTCCGCTATGGGCATAACGGGGAAGGGAATATGGAAACGCTGAAAATCGAAGGTAAGCGATTTTTTGAAGTGACGGAAATGAAGAAATTTGAAATTGATCATGAAAAAGTAAGTTCTACTAAGCTTAGAAACTTGATTGCGAAAGGTAGGTTCGCAGATATCCCGTCATATCTTGGCTCATATTTTGAAAGTCAAGGGACAATCGATTCCGAGGATAATCAACACGTCATCGTTACATTATCGGAAGCATTCCTGACACCCCCGCCCGGCGTGTATTTAATCGAAATCAATACCGAAGGAAATGTTCATGAAGGAATAGCCCATCAAATAATGGACGGATCATTTCAAGGGAGTTGGCACTTACATTTCAATGATTCTCTTCACTTGAAAGGAAAGAAGATTCATATCAAATGGAAAAGTGAATGTATCAAGAAGTCGAAACAGATGAAGGATAGGCGAGCCAAGACTATTGTGAAAGTGCAAGCCTTTTAAAAGATATGGTCTGGTACAGGGCAGCAGTGGGAGCTTACTGCTGCCCTATTTGTAAGTTTCATCGTTTTCACAAAAGGAGAACGGAAAGCTTAGGGAATTGGCTTCAGACCCTCTTTGGGAAGATGAGGTTGTAGGTGTTCTGGGATGGAGGGGGATGTGCCGTTGAAGAATGCTGCTGACATCGGAGGAATACTACCAGGACCGTCTTTGGAAAAAATAAATATCAGAAGAGGTGTGAAGAGATGGTTCGGCTGGAAAAGAAACTTGAAGAATCGGAACAAACCGATCTAGTGGATTATGAAAAAATTGTTGCCTCAAAAGAGTTTCAGAATATGCTTTCCGACAAAAAGAAGTTCGTCATCCCTTTTACGATTTTCTTTATGGGATATTCCTTGCTTTTGCCCTTCTTAGTTTTTTACACAGATATCCTGGATCACCCTTTCATTGGGGACATAACATGGGCGTGGGTGTACGGTGTCTCCATTACGGTTATGTCTGTATGGGTTTGCAGCATATATGTAAGGAAATCTGAAAGAATCGATGAACAAATAAAAGAAATCATCGAGAAAGAAGGGCTTTGATTCATGAATTGGACAGTTATCATTCTTTTTGCGCTAATGTCGATAGGTACGTTTTTCATCACGTATTTCGCTTCCAAAAAAACTAAAACGGCAGGCTCCTTTTATACGGCTGGGGGCGGGTTGACCGCTAGGCAAAATGGACTTGCATTGGCCGGGGATTTTATGTCGGCTTCCACGTTTTTAGGGTTGATAGGGGCATTTTCCTTAACGGGATATGATGGATTTTTCCTGATGTATGGAGCACTTGTTTCATTTCTTGTCGTGTTATTCCTAGTGGCTGAGCCATTAAGGAACTTAGGGAAATACACATTGGCTGATATGGTTACTACAAGGTTTAAATATAAACAGGTCCGGGGAGTGACCGCTTTTAATACCCTGGTGATATCAGTCATGTACATGCTGGGGCAACTTGTTGCTGCAGGTGCTTTATTTAAATTGCTTTTGGACATCCCTTATAATACCTCTGTCATCATCGTAGGTATTGTAATGTTGGTATTTGTTCTATTTGGGGGGATGACGGCGACGAGCTGGGTGCAAATCATTAAAGCCATCCTGCTGATAGGCGGAGTGTTTATATTATTCATGATCGTCATGTGGAAGTTGAATTTTAGTTTCATCGGAATTTTCACGGATATGAAAACAGCGACACCCATGGGTGCAGATTACCTGAAGGCAGGAATTAAGTATGCCAGTGGGTGGGATGCAGCATCCTTGTCACTGGGCCTGATTCTGGGAACGGCAGGTCTGCCTCACATTTTAATACGTTTTTTGACTGTCCCGAATGCACGAGTGGCAAGAAAGTCGGTTGTTTGGGTGATGTGGATTATGGGTGCATTTCATATCATGGTCATTTATCTCGGATTCGGTGCTGCGAAGTTGGTCGGAACATCGAATATCATGGCCGCTAATCCAGCAGGTAACATGGCTGCACCTTTATTGGCCCAACTTGTGGGCGGGGACATCTTATTCGCATTTATTGCGGCCGTTTCCTTCGCAACGATACTCGCAGTAGTTGCGGGAATCGTTTTAACAGGTGCTACGGCATTTTCACATGATTTTTATAATGAAATATTAAAAGATGGAAAAGCGACGGAAAAACAGCAAATGACGATGGCTAGATGGGCTTCCATTGGTGTGACTGCACTTGCGATTGTTTTATCATTAGGTCTGCAGGAATTCAATGTAGCGTTTCTGGCATCTATCGCCTTTACATTGGCCGCCAGTTCGAATTTGCCAGTAATCCTTCTAACGATCTATTGGAAAAAATTCAATAAAACTGGAGCGATAGTCGGTATGATGACAGGTCTTTTTGGTACAATTTTGCTCGTGGCCCTCAGTCCAAATGTCTGGAACCCGGTCCCCGGAGCAGCCATAATGACAGGTGAACCAATTTTCCCTTTGAATTCACCAGGAATCGTTTCCATTCCGCTTGGATTCATCGCCTGCTATTTAGGTGCCTTGATCGGTAATCGCAGGACCGGTCCGAAAACGGATGCAAAAGACAATTATAATGAAATCCTGGTAAAGTCCAATACCGGTCATGATGTTAAGGGTGTTTTGCGACATTGAATGATGTAAAGGCATGCCTATTAATAAAGCGCAGGTCAACGCACTTGTGAATGGATTTGAAAAAGCAGCCATCTCCTGATGGGTTGCTTTTTTCTTTTCAATGGATAAAGAAATCCGAACAAATACCAAAGATTGAGGTACAGGTGCACTAATATTCAAGGGTAACTGGGCATTCATTCAGAAAATGTTTCTAGGAATTTGACGGCGCCTTTGGAAAGATAGCGTTCTTCAAGCCAAATAAGGGCGGCTTCCGATTGTACTTCACAATCTATCAATTCGACTATTTTTATCCCCTGGGTTGAAAACGATTTGGACGTGGTACGTGGCATGATGGTAGCGCCTACTCCTTCCTTCACTAAAGATAAGATCATTGCAGCATCAGGACATTCACATACAATCGTAGGTTCAAATCCATGTCTTAAGCATTCATCCACTATAAGTTCGTAAGTGCCTTGACCGCTAATCCTATGTAGCAATAAGAGGGGATATTCCTTAATTTGTTTGAATTCGATCGAGTCTGGGATATCCCAATCTTTTGGAGTGACAAGCACAAAATCTTCCGGCGGAAGGTTAATCGATGAGAATTGCTTACCGTTAATAGGAAGCCTTACAATGGCCAGCTCGATTTCCCTGTTTATTAAGCCTTCTGTCAAACGGAACGTATCACCTTCCATTAACTTGAAACGTATGTCAGGGTATTTAACTCTAAAGGTTCTCATCCTTTGCGGAATGTAAGAAAAGCAAGTTTTTACTGACCCTATGGAAAGAGTGCCCTTTACCCCTTTACTGACTTCCTTCACTTCCAGTAGTGATTCTTCGAACTGGTTTATTAGAGCTTCAGCTTTTTTATAAAGGACCTTGCCAGTTTCAGTGAGTTCAAGTTTCTTTCCATTCCGATCGAAAAGTTTTTCACCGATTTCCATTTCCATTAATTTAAGTTGCTGGCTAAGAGGCGGTTGAGCCATATGTAATTTTTTTGCGGCTTTGGTTACTTGCTCTTCCTGAACGATCGTCACAAAATATTTTAACTGCCGGATGTCCATTATATACACCTCATACATATGATTAACATATACATATTGAATTTTTTAAGTATTATATATATATCATAACACATGGTATATTTTGTTATAGGAATTAATTCAATATTTGGAATTTATTTAATTGTAAGCGCTTCATCACTTTGATGCTAAGGGGGATATAATTATGCCGGCTAAAACAGGTAAAGAATATATCGATAGGGTAGACAAAGCAAAGGCGAATGTATGGATCAATGGAGAGCAAGTAAAAGATAAGATCAGTCAACACCCAGCTTTTAAAGGGGTCATGAAAACACAGGCCGAATTATATGATTTGCAGCATGATTCCGCGAAACATGACATCATGACTTATATTTCACCAACTTCAAACGAAAGAGTAGGAACCTCATTCATGCAGCCGCGGACTAAGGAAGACCTTGAAAAAAGGCGGAAAATGATTCAAGAATGGGCAAGACATAATAATGGAATGATGGGACGTTCCCCTGACTATATCAACAGTGGGATGATGGCGTACGGTACTGCAGCTGATATGTTCGGCACTCAGGATTCAGCATTTGCAAAAAATATGAAGGATTATTATGAGCTCTGCCGGGAAAAGGATTTGTCATTGACACATACCTTGATTCAACCCCAGGTTAATAGGGGAGTAAGTGCCGCAAAGCTTCCGGACCCTTACATCGCTGCACGGATTGCCGGCAAGAATTCAGAAGGGCTTATTATAAAGGGTGCCAGATTATTAGCTACACAAGGAGGAATAACGGATGAAATCATGGTTTTCCCTTCCACATTGCTTAAACAATCAGAAGAAGAAAACCCTTATGCATTCGCATTCTCCATCCCAAATAATACACCGGGGGTGAAATTCATCTGTCGTGAATCATTCGACTATGGCAAATCACATTTTGACCATCCACTTGGTTCACGATTTGAGGAAATGGATACGATTATCGTTTTTGATGATGTAGTCGTACCTTGGAATCGGGTATTTGCATATGGGGATGTCGGCATTTGCAACCAGGCTTATAATGAAAGCAATGCCGTTGTTCATATGACCCATCAGGTGGTATCGAAGAATATCGCCAAAACCGAGTTCATTCTGGGGATTTTGCAGCTAATGGTGGAAACCATCAATATCGGACAATACCAGCATGTTCAGGAGAAAATCTCGGAAGTCATCATAGCGCTTGAAACGGTAAAGGCTTTCATTACAGCTTCTGAGGCAAATGCGAAAGTGGATAAGTGGGGAATGATGACACCCGATTTCACACCTTTAAACATAGCCCGTAATTATTATCCGAAGATTTACCCTAGATTCAGTGAAATAATGCAGCTTCTTGGAGCTAGTGGCTTAATGGCGATACCAAATGAAGCTGATTTCAATTCGGAGCTTCGACCGGATTTGGATAAATATCTTCAAGCCGCGAATGGTGGAGCGTATGACAGGGTTAAATTGTATCGTCTTGCATGGGATGTATGCATGAGTTCATTTGGATCCAGGCAAACACTGTACGAAAGGTTCTTTTTTGGGGATCCGGTCCGTATGGCTAGCGCTTTATATAACGGCTATGATAAACAGGAATATGTGGACCGTGTCAAAGAGTTCTTGAACCGCACTGAAAACCTTGCAGAAATCAACTGAGCCAGGTAGCGGTGGCAAAACATGTTAATTTAAAGGCCTTCCCGATGATGTGGAAGGCCTTTAAATATGAAAACTTTGTTCATTTATTATAGCGATTGTGGATATTATTCTTTTTATATGTGCCAAAATCACTGAATTCCGTAAGTTCCATGGAGAGGGCAAGATATCTTTTTGAAAAGAGGGATGCCAAATGGGACTCCATCGTTTCGAAAAGGTGGTCACATACTTTTGTTTTATCACTGTCCTGGCGTCCAGCGCCAATTTTTAGTATGGCATGAACAAATGCATCATCCTCTGTACCATCGGCAACACGATAATGCTTCAATTCAATGGCCCGGGATCGAATCCCGCCAATTGGAAAGATGGAGGGATAGGATATCAGTACATCATTCACCTTTCTTAATAACCCGTCAATCTGGATTTCATCTTTGATATTATCCGTATATTCAATAATTATATGAGGCATATGATTAGTCACTTCCATTATTTGTGGATTTTTAGATGAGGCTGATCCCCGTTTTCAGTAAATACATCGTCCCCGACTATTGTGCTAACGAGTTTTCCGATACCTTCAATTTCAGTGATGATTTCATCGCCTACAGCAGTATCCGCCAAGCCTTCAGGTGTACCTGTCAATATGATATCGTTTGGACTCAATGTCATGAAGCTGCTGAAATATTCAATTAAATCAGCAATGCCGAAAATCATGTCTTTCGTGTTGCCTTGCTGAGTCAATTTTCCGTTAACGTAAGTTTTGATGGCAAGATTCGAAGGATCTGGAATATCTTCGGCATCGACGAGCCAGGGACCAATGGGGGTGCAGGTATCGCGATTTTTGACCTTTAAATTTGGCCGGTAGTAGTTCTCCAGATAATCCCGTATTGCATAATCATTTGCAATCGTATATCCACTTACATAATTAAAGGCTTCTTCCTTTTTTATGTTCTTCGCCTTTTTACCGATGACCACTGCCAGTTCACATTCATAATGCATATAAGCTGCATCAGCAGGCCGCCTTGTCTGTCCCCGGTGGCCGATGAATGTATTGGGACCTTTTAAGAACGCAAGGGGTTCTTCCGGGGATTTAAAAGCTAGTTCCTTCGCATGGTCTGCATAATTCAAGCCAAGCGCGAAGACAGTTCGTGGTTCCACCGGGGGAAGCCAGACAACGTCCTGCTCATTGACAAGCCGGCCATCCGCCAATTGGAGCTGGCCATGATATTCACTTGCTGGATGTATGGCACCTGCATAGGCTACACGTGCTCTCTTCATAAAATCCCCTCCAGTGATAATTTTTCCTCGGAAATGATCGTATTTTCCAAATAACCAATTTCGTCTATTTCTATCCTGACTTGATCATTGGCTTTGGCCAGCGGTGCATTCTCAGGAACACCAACTAGAATGACGTCACCCGTACTCAAGGTCATGAAGTCCGTTACATCCTCAATAAGCCGGGGGATGGAGCGAATTAGATTTGAAGTTGAATTTTCTTGCCTTAGCTCTCCATTAATATATACACGAAGTCCTAAAGAATCGGGGTTGGAGATGGATTCCTTGGATACGACCCATGGACCGATCGGGCAAAATCCATCACGGGCTTTATGGCGGATAGCAGGACGGAAAACGCTTTCATGAGGAATGCTAATATCATTGGCGATCGTAAAACCTTCTATATAATCCGATGCATGTTCTTTCTTGACTCTTGTGGCCGTTTTACTGATCACTACTCCAAGTGCTGCTCCGATTTCCAATTCAGGTATGCCGGTTGGAAGGGGAACTGGATTTGAATAAGAAGAAAACGTGTTTCTAGGTTTAATATAAAGGATCGGCCCTTTAGGAGGTTCATTATAAGGCGGATGGTCGATCTTCCCCTTCAATGCTTCCAATGACCCTTTATAGTTTAATAATGTTCCATATACCGTTCCTGAAATAGGGTTATCCAACTTGATTCGTGATACCTCATACTTAACACCGTTCATTAATATATAGCGGTTCGACAGTATCTCCACTTCTTCTGAATAATCTGACTTTTGGAGTTTCACTCTTGCTTTTGACATGGACACTCACCCCTTGATTTTATAATTAATCATATATGATATCGTATATGATTTTTTGTTTAAGTTCAACATATTTAGATTATTCAGTATAATTAGACAAAAAATGTTAGAAAAAAGGTGGGTTTCAACAGAAAAATGCCTGGAACATTTAGTTAGTATGAAGCTAGGAATTCAAATTGAAAGATTGTGAATGGGGGATGTTCCGATGATGAATGGCAAAGAGTATTTAGAAAGTTTACGAGATGGACGAACGGTATTCTTGAACGGTGATAAGGTAGATGATGTGACGCCACACCCAGCATATCGCAATTCTGCCAGGTCAATTGCGCAGCTATATGATGCTCTACATGATCCGGATACTGCACGGATTTTAACGGCTAAGACAGATGAAGGCCATACTACCCATAAGTTCTTCAAGGCCTCAAAGAACGCAACAGAGCTGCTTGAAGCAAGGGATGCCATAGCACAATGGTCAAAGTTGAGCTATGGTTTCATGGGTCGTACCCCTGATTACAAAGCTGCATTTACAGGATCATTGGGACCTTATAGCGATTTTTATAAGGGATTTGAAGATAATGCGAAAAGATGGTATGAAAAAACCACAAGGAACGTTCCCTTCTGTAACCATACAATTATAAATCCGGCAATGGACAGGAATAAACCGCTACATGAAAATAAAGAGGTATTTGTACGTACCGTGGAAGAGCGGGATGATGGAATAATCGTAAGCGGAGCCAAAATGGTTGGAACTTCTGCAGCACTTACGAATTATAATTTTGTCGCGAATTATTCTCCTGTCGATCTTGGGGAAGGAGATAGAAGCCATGCATTGATTTTCTTTGTGCCGATGAATGCGCCGGGATTAAAAATGATCAGCAGACAGTCTTTTGAAGAAACGGCTGCCAAGACAGGCACTCCTTTCGATTACCCGCTTTCTAGTCGGTTCGACGAAAATGACGCAGTCATCGTCCTTAATTATGTATTCGTGCCATGGGAGAATGTATTCGCCTATAATAATGTGGAAATTGCAAATGGATTTAGATCCAAGACTGGGCGGATGAATCGATATGCATTTCATGGCTGCACACGCTATGCGGTGAAATTGGACTTTATGGCTGGGCTTCTGATGAAGGCTACGGAAATGGCAGGAACGAATCAAGTCAGGGGAGTTCAAGCCAATATCGGGGAAGTGCTTGCTTACAGGAATATGTTTTGGGCAATCTCGACAGCGATGGCAACAGATCCGATGGAAGGGCCAAATGGCACTGTTCTCCCCAATAGCATATATGCAACTGCAGTATGAAAGAATTGAACATTTCAATGAGTGGTTTACGCTATCGGATCAAAAGACTTGAGGAACTGCTTTCCTGCCAAATAAGAAATCCTAAAAGTGCTTTTCAATTATATGCATCATTTGAAACCCTGTTAAAGGTGAAAACGATTACCATTCGTTAATTTGTTTAGGAAATGGAAAAGTCCATCGATAACATATACCGAGATGATTTTACTGTAATCAGAGCAGGTGTTCGTGAATGGTAAACTACCATGCAATCTAGCGAATACACTAAAAAACATAATAAGAATGATATAAAAGGCATGGAACCCCCGCTTCAATTGATTTATTTGCTTGTAAGCAGGGCTATGGGTATAATAAGTAGAGTAAATTCATTAGTAAGTTAAGTTATTTTTGGAGGTAAATTCCGTGAAAATTACAATAAAAGATGCTAGCAAATTCGTCGATCAAGAAGTAACCATTGGAGGCTGGCTTGCCAGCAAACGTTCCAGTGGGAAAATTGCTTTCCTTCAAATACGTGATGGCTCTGGTTTTATTCAAGGGGTGGTCGTGAAAGCTGAAGTGGGTGAAGAGATTTTCGCTCGTGCGAAATCGGTTTCACAAGAGTCATCCTTGTATGTAACAGGTGTCATTCAAAAGGATGAACGCTCCCCGTTCGGTTTTGAATTACAGGTGAAAGATATTGAAATCATTCATGAATCATTGGATTATCCCATTACACCTAAAGCGCATGGTCCTGAATTTTTAATGGATAACCGCCATTTGTGGCTGCGTTCAAAACGGCAGCATGCAGTCATGAAAATCCGGAATGAAATAATCCGTGCTACATATGAATTCTTTAATGAAGAAGGCTTCGTTAAAGTGGATCCCCCAATTTTAACGGGAAGCGCACCAGAGGGAACGAGTGAATTGTTCGCGACTAAATACTTTGATGAGGATGCTTACCTTTCACAAAGTGGTCAACTCTATATGGAAGCGGCTGCCATGGCACTTGGGAAGGTATTTTCATTTGGTCCAACCTTCAGGGCAGAAAAATCCAAAACAAGACGACACTTAATCGAGTTCTGGATGATTGAACCAGAAATGGCTTTCATCGAATTTAAAGAAAACCTGGAGGTCCAGGAGAAATTCGTTTCTTCCATCATCCAATCCGTATTGAAAAACTGTGAGCTTGAGTTGAATACACTGGGCCGTGATACATCGAAGCTTGAACAAATCCAAGCTCCTTTCCCGCGCATTACATATGATGAAGCCATTAAGTTCCTTCATGAACAAGGATTTGATGATATTCAATGGGGTGATGATTTTGGAGCTCCGCATGAAACTGCGATAGCGGAAAGTTATGATAAGCCCGTTTTCATAACTCATTACCCAACCAAAATCAAACCTTTCTATATGCAGCCAGATCCTGACAGGGAAGAAGTCGTTCTTTGTGCCGATTTGATCGCTCCGGAAGGATATGGAGAAATAATTGGCGGTTCAGAACGGATTCATGATCAGGAATTGCTTGAACAGAGAATCAATGAGCATGGCTTGAGCGAAGATGCTTACAAATGGTATATGGAATTAAGAAAATATGGCTCTGTGCCGCATTCAGGCTTCGGTTTGGGATTGGAACGCACCGTGGCATGGATCAGTGGAGTCGAGCATGTCCGTGAAACCATCCCGTTCCCACGTCTATTAAATCGATTATATCCTTGATTCCGTAATGAAGCGGTTATCTTGCCTATTGGCAGATAACCGTTTTTTGTTAAAATTATAAACTTATTCGATGAGCCGTATTCATGTTATACTAAACCAGAGGTGTCCAAAAACATGAATAAAGAACATTTATATGCGTGGTTTAAGGAAGGAACGATAACGATTCCATCCTTTTTGTTGACTAACTATAGTACAATGGGACTGAATGAACAAGAAATGGTCCTATTATTACAATTGCAAAGCTTCATCGATAAAGGTAATCATTTCCCTGCACCATCCCAACTTTCTGACAGAATGACATTGCAGGAAACCGAATGTCTATTCATGATCCAGCGTTTGGTCCAAAGGGGATTTGTTGAAATGGTGGTTGAGGGGAGCCAAGAAATCGGACAGGAAAAATATTCGTTGTCTCCACTTTATGAAAAAATGATGGACTGTTTCTTGAAAACTTTGAAACAGGCAGAGTCTGCAGAAATCCAAAAAGCGGGGGAGAGCCTTTATACGATTTTTGAACAGGAGTTCGGCCGCCCTTTATCTCCCTTTGAATGTGAGACATTGGCAATGTGGATGGAGGATGACCATCAACCTGAAATCATTAAGTCAGCTCTGAGGGAGTCTGTCATTTCCGGAAAATTGAATTTCCGATACATTGATCGAATTTTATTCGAATGGAAAAAGAATGGAATTAAAACCTTGGAACAGGCAAGGGAGCAAGGACAAAAATTTAGAGTTCATCAAAAGAGGGACCGAAAAACGGAGACTGCACAACCATTGAAAGATGTGCCTTTCTATAACTGGCTCGAGCAGTAATGTAAATTGAAGGAGAACCAATATGTTGAATAAAGCTCAAATTCGATATTGTCTGGATACGATGGGTGAAATGTTTCCGGATGCCCATTGTGAGCTGAATCACTCCAATCCCTTTGAATTGGTGGTTGCTGTTGCCCTGTCAGCTCAGTGTACGGATGTATTAGTCAATAAAGTGACGAAGGATTTATTTCAGAAATATAAAACGCCTGAGGATTACATAAGCGTTCCGATTGAAGAGTTGGAAAATGACATTCGCTCAATCGGTTTGTTTCGTAACAAGGCTAAGAATATACAAAAGCTGTCGCGCATGCTGATCGAAGAATACGGTAAGGAAGTTCCGAGAGATCGTGATGAGCTTGTTAAATTTCCTGGCGTTGGCAGAAAGACTGCAAATGTAGTCGTTTCCGTTGCTTTTGATGTGCCGGCGATCGCTGTGGATACCCATGTAGAGCGTGTTTCCAAGCGCCTGGGATTATGCCGTTGGAAGGATAGTGTCCTCGACGTTGAGAAAACGTTGATGGCTAAGATACCAAAGGATGAGTGGTCCGTTACGCATCACCGCCTGATATTCTTTGGACGCTATCATTGCAAGGCCCAGTCACCAAGATGTGAAACCTGCCCGCTTCTCGAATTATGCCGTGAAGGAAAAAAAAGAATGAAAAGGAAAGAAGCCAATTGACGCAGTCCATATCATTAAAAGTCCCTGAAGAATTGGTCCATCATTTGTTTTTTCCGGCAAAGGAAACCATCTTGGAAAAAGAACGATATGCAGGTTGGAGTGAAACGGTTCCATTCGAGTCTTTCCCATACGAGTTACTTTATTATAATAATGTAGAAGCGTATGCTCCTTGGACGAAGGGGGCAATGCATGTAAAGGAACTGCTGGAGAGATGGAAGGGAATTGATTCGGAATGCAGTTTGCTATTTTCTGAGCGAAAAGCGGGACAGACCTTGGGACTCATGAAGCAGGGGATCGGTTTATTTTTAACCGCAGCCTTCTGGATGCATGGGCAGCCAGTTGCATTGAATGATTTCCGGTTCCAAATACAATCCTTTAACAATATTCCGGTGAACATGGATGAAAGGCTTTCTTTCATCCTTGCTAGACCCGCTTTTTTTCATTCTTATAGACAGCTCAGTGAGTTGTTCCGAGAATTTGAAAAACAATATGTAAAGTTCATGATCAAAAATAATAACAACCAAAAAAACGTCTAAGCCAAAAGCTTAGACGTTTTTTTGTTCATTCTTCATATATATTTATTCAGTATCTTGATTTGGATCTGGGTCCGGGTTAGGGTCAGGTTCAGGGGTTTCGACTGGTTTTTCCTCTTCTACCGTTCCGGGGTCAGTGACATCATCCCCGCCTTCGACGTCCTCATCACCCTTATTGCCATTTCCGTCATCAGTGTTGTTGCCATTTCCATTCCCATTACCATTATTATCATTGTTCCCATTTCCATTATTTCCGTTATTGTCGTTATTGCCGTTTTCACTATTTTCGCCATTGTTATTTTTGTCTTTGTCTTTGTCTTTGTCTTTGTCTTGTTTATCCTCTTCGCCTTCTGCAGGAGCTTCTTGTTCCGGATTTTCACCTTCGGCAGGATCTTCAATCTCCTCGTCCTCAGTATCCTCAGGGACTTCCACTTCAGCAGGTATTTTGACAGATGTACTCGCAGGATCACTTTGTTGGTTATCAACTAGAGCTACCACTGAGAAAGTATATTTACTTCCAGGGGTTGGATTAGGGATCGTTAAACTAGTATCCTTCGATTTTTTTAATACGCTCTGTGCACCGCCGTCCACGGACATCTTAACCTCGAATTGGGTATTCCCATTACCTTTAGGATATGACCATGATAGATTGATTGCATTGCTTTCCTGGTTGTAAGAAGCGTTAATGCCAGGTGAGTCGATTTTTTCATATTCTGTCGTCACTTGTGTTGGCTCGTGGCCTTTAACATAATATTCATAAGTGATTTTACTGCTTGGTGTATATTCATTAGCTTTAACAGCTGGATTCGAACCTTTGATGACACCAACCTTCACAACACTGTCAGGTTGATCAAAGTCTTTCGTTTCTTTTGATTGAGCCATATGTTCCATTAAATTCTTAAAGATGAATTTAGGGATCCTTTGAGATGATTCACCCAGATATTCCATTTGCTCACCAGATGCATTATCATAACCAGCCCAAACCGCGACTGTATAATTCGTTGTATAACCCGCCATCCAGCTGTCTTTTACACCGGAAGATGGGATGTTGTTCTTTGCACGCTGTTCAGGCGTGAAATTGGTTGATCCGGTTTTACCGGCTACCGGGAGGCTAGGGATATTGGCTAACCTTCCTGTTCCATAAGCTTCTTTCATGACGCTTTTCAACATGTCCGTCACGATGAAAGCTGTAGAATCTTTCATGACCGGTTTTGAATCCGTCTTATTTTTGATGGTTGTTTTATCACGTAAAACAATCTTTTTCACACTATGCGGTTCATTATAAATACCATTGTTTCCGAATGAACTGTATGCACCGGCAAGTTCAAGTGTAGAAACATCCTTACCGCCGCCCAATGCTGCCGATTCGGTAATTTCCTTGTCGAAAGGAATCCCAAGATCAGTGGCAAAGTCACGTGCCCGGTCCAAGCCGACTGCCTGAAGCGTTTTTAAGGCAGGAATATTTAATGACCGTGCCAGTGCTTCCCTAGTCGTTACAGTGCCATAATGTCGTCCGGAAGCATTTTTAAGCGGTGTTCCATCACTGTAAGTGTATTCCTCATCCTTGATTTGGTGGTAGGTGGACCAATTTAAATACTCCACGGCAGGACCGTAATCCAGAATCGGCTTAATGGTCGAACCAGGTGATCGCTTGGCATCCGTTGCATAATTCCAGCCGCGTTTTACCGTCGTATTCCTGCCGCCGCCCACTGCTTTAATTTCACCAGTTTCTGTATCGAGTAATGTGACTCCGGCTTGGAGATCTTTACTTGGATAATTAATGATTTCATCACTGTTCAACATGTTATAAACATATTCTTGGGCATCTTTATCAATGGTCGTCTGGATTTCCAAACCATCGGTAAATACGTTATAGTCACCCATATCTCCAACTTCCTCAATTACCAAATCGATGAATGCATCGTATGCGGTCGTATCGATTTGGCTCTTATCGATTTCTTGAAGTCCTTCTGTTATATCGATGCTTTGTGCATTTTTCATTTCCGTTTCAGTGATATATCCATGTTTGTTCATTAAGTGCAGGACAATATCACGGCGTTCTTTCGCACGTTCAGGGTATTTATACGGGTCATACCTGCTTGGGCTTTGCGGTAATCCTACAAGCATGGCCGCTTCGTTCAATTTCAATTCGTTAAGATCTTTTCCATAATAAGTTTGCGATGCAGTTAAGATACCGTTGGCACGGTTTGCAAAGAAAATCTTATTCACATACATTTCGAAAATTTCTTCTTTTGTATACTTTCTTTCAAGCTGTATAGATAGCCACATTTCCTGGACTTTCCTTTTAATGGTCTTATCAGGCGTTAAATAAGAACGCTTGATGACCTGCTGGGTCAATGTACTTGCACCCTCTGAGCCGAATCCATTTTTGAAGTTGGCTATGACGGCACTGCCCAGACGTAAGAAATCGACCCCGTGATGCTCATAAAAGCGGGAATCTTCCGTTGCCAGGAAAGCTTCTTTGACAAGATCGGGTATGTCTTCATAATTTACATAATCCCGGTTTTCCTTTCCGATTTCAGCAAGTAATTTACCATTTTCATCGAGAATCTTGGATGTGACCGGATCTTTCAAAAGCTTTTCGTCAAGTTCTGGAGCGTCGCTGATAAAGTAAGCCATTGCAGCTCCTCCGGCAACCAGGCCAATTATTCCGATTGTAACAAGTATAAGGAAAATTCGCTTAAGCATATTGGTTGGCTTTTTAGGACTTTTATTCTGTCCCTTTTTTTGAGTCTGCCCCTGCTTTCGGCGTTCTTCTCTAGTATTATATTTTTCAGCCATTACAGCTAACCTGCCTTTCTAAAAAACTAAAAATTTTCTGAGATGAGCGAATCTACTACTTTAATATAGTCAATTCTCGGTTGAAAGCCAAGAGTAATCTTTCGTGAACTGCTTTCAACCTCTTGAAGAGTTATAGATTTGCGTCCGCCTTCTTTCATTCTCTTCCAATAAAAACTCAGTTGTTCGGAACTCATTAAATATATATCATCCATTGCGGAAAACCGGATGATGACAAACGCAATTCCGTCATGCTGAACGATATGCTTCATATGTTCAATTTGATGGTCATGAAAATTCTTTAGCGGGAACGAACTGCTGTTTTTCGTTTCCTTTGCCTCAAAATCAATGTACTTTCCTTTATAAACACCATTATAATCGGTGGTCGATGCTTGTTTGAAATAAGCTTCTTTAATGACTGCAGCACTTCTTTTCGGATAGTGGACATCGACAATTTGTATGGGTGTCGGTTTTTTATGGATGACGGCAATGCCGTGTGCTAAATAATACTGATTGGTTTCGTTCAAATCGTCTTCCAATGTTTTTCCCCGGTTGCTGTAACTGATTTTTTTTAGTGGACTTTTCTTTTCTTCCATAGCCTGCGGTACAAATCTTCGTCCGTTGGGATAATGAAATGCCACTTTTACCCCTCCTTTTTTTCACTTATCTATATTAGCAAAAAAAGAATCCAAAATGTGAATAAAAAGAATTGTTTCTTAGAACGATAGGATTTATGTACAACTATATGTCACAATTCATCGCTATAGAAAGGCTAGATGCGAATGTTAAAGACGGAAAAGCAGTTGCTCCAATCCATAAAAGCCCAAACTGTAAAAGGGAATAGGGATAATATATCAAGAACGAAAGCATATGAACAATATTTTAGAATCCATCCAGAAATACAATGGTCTTTTTTAGCCGGGATGGTTTCCAGGAATGCAGGCTGGAATATGTGTGATCTTGAAGGGATTTGGTTTTCCAATTTACTTGGCCTTAAATACAGGCGCCAATTATTCCTAACGTATGAAGAAGCCAACTGGAGAATATTCCAAGATGCATATCCGCAATTACTTCTCTATCATTATTCGACGAAATATGGACGTCCATTGTTTCACTTATGTCAGTATTTTTTTATTACCAAATTCATGAAGAACGAATGGTATTCCTTTTGGAAACATGGAAATCGTGAAAAATTAGTCACTGCGCTTATCATAAATGAACAAAACATCATTGAAGAACCGGTTATTAAAAAGCAATCCTTCGTTTTTCATTCTCTGTTATTTTTCCTGCAGGACTGGATGCATTTTAGCACTGTTCTATTTCCTACTTGCAATGGAGAACTGTATGGCTCGTCCGTTTCGCATTTTAGAAATATCGATAAAAGGATTGAATTGGGGAAAAGGTTGGCTGGGCTTTTATTTTCTGAAGATTTATTTCCACTATTTTATGAATTCTCCTGCAGGACTGAACCAACGGGTGCCAGATACGATTATGAACAATATCGAAAAAAGCCTAGGTACCATGAAACCCCGATGCTGAGAGGAGTATATCCATTGATTCATCATCAATCAGGGGAGACAGAGCAATGGGATATGAAAAAAAAGGTTAAAAAAAAATGGTTCATTGAACCCAAATGGGAAGAAGACCCGCATTTGACGGAATGGTATGATCATAAACAAAAACAGCTGCACACGGCAGCAATAATCAAAAATTGGATTTTATAATAGGAAACAGGGAAGGCGTCGATGAAGCCTTCCCTGTTTATCGTTCAGTATTTATTACTTACGTAGAGGGGCGGTTTTCTCCACTAAGTTTCGGGTTTCCCGTTCCTGCCTTTTTAGTGGGCGGCTTTTGTCGTTTTTCGTTTTTCTGCTGTCTGCTTTCATTCGACTGCATAAAATCACCTCCTGTCTGTATTCTTGTTTAAAACTTCATTCTTCATTCTGCCATTGTTGTCGAAGGGCATAATAAATTAAGTGAATTGCACTTTCTTTGCCGATTCGCTTCTAGTTTTGTCAGTCATGAAGGGCTTTCAGATAAAAAAAAGAATAGTACAGGTAAAGAATGGGAGGGATCAGCATGGTCAATAAAAGTGTCGCAACAGAAGAGATATTAAGGATGATAGCTGAGATCAGTACCAGCCTAGATCGTTTGGAAATTTCATATGGGGAAACTGTAAATACAGTGCGGTGTAAACTATGGGCGGAACAATATACATTAGTTAATGAAGCCCAGGAAGCCATTGAGAAAGCCGAGGATTATTGGGTGAATGCTGAAGGTGTGAACCACTCCTTTTCCATTGTTCCGGAAAAAACAATTATAAAACAAAAGGTTTTC
Organism: Peribacillus sp. TE19612; assembly: GCF_056279465.1. Taxonomy (NCBI): domain Bacteria; kingdom Bacillati; phylum Bacillota; class Bacilli; order Caryophanales; family Bacillaceae; genus Peribacillus; species Peribacillus sp. TE19612. Next base: position 113,882 of record NZ_JBWCCL010000004.1, read on the forward strand.
ACTGAATTGCACGTATAATCCGCAGGAATTTCATTTTATGAAGAACTGGATTATACTAAGGGAAACAAATGTACGGAGGAATATATTGTGCAAAAAGAAAAACTGCAGCTATTAACAGAACAATTGATTAAATATACAGACCAGGCAGATGATATTTATGAGGGTGTACGCCTGGAAGGAAAGGAAAAGGATTTCTTTTCGGAAGTAAAGCCGTTTGCAGATCAGGTCATGACCGTATGCATCGAATGGGAAACCGGAATGAAGGAGTGGATGAAAGAAACCGAATTTAGGCATCTTTTCCCCGAGCAAATCGAACAAACCGCCCATAACCTTTCTGATGTGGCCGTTCAGGCATTTTTTCTTAAAACAAGTTATAAGCGATTTAAAAGCCATGTCCAGTCGATCGAATTCATCCTTAATAATGTAAAAACGGAAATCGATCGGATTTTATCATAAAAACACCTACACTTTATTCCTTCTTTTTTCATATATTATCAGAACCATGTAATGAAAAAGAGGAGGGCTCATTGACATGATGAGATCCGGTTATAACCAAATCTCCCCAAATCAAGGACAGTTTCCTCAATCAATGCCGGAAAATTGGGGAGGATACCAACAGCCAATGCCGTATCCTCCGCCAAATGATCATAATCTTGAACAACCATTTATGTATCCATATCATCACCAGGATACAGGGGGCTATGTGACGCCATATCATGATCCTTTTCAGCAGGCAGCATATCACCCATTTCAACCAGTCCCGCAGCAGGCGATGCCTGTGGGAGCTTATCCGGGCAACAGTGTTATGCAGCCAATGGCACAAATGCAGCCAATGGCACAAATGCAGCCAATGGCACAAATGCAGCCAATGGCACAAATGCAGCCAATGGCACAAATGCAGCCAATGACACAAATGCAGTCAATCCAGTCCAATCTTCATCCGCAAGCTTTTAGTCCGTTCGCAAATCCGTTACAGCCAGCTAAAAGACCTCCGCAAAGCCAGCAGCAGGCTCATAATCCATATCCAAAGCAGCAGTTCATGCAAAAACCCCAGCCATCGGGTTTCAAATCGGTCATGAATCAATTTAAAACACAAGATGGCTCCATGGATATAACGAAAATGATGAATACAGCTGGACAAATGATGAATACAGTTTCCCAAGTATCTTCAATGGTCAAAGGAGTAGGGGGCTTCTTCAAAGCATAGATGGTGAATAAAAGAAAAAAGCAGACTTACAAGTGACCAGCCACTTTTTTAAGTCTGCTTTTATTCATGCCTAATGGATTTCAATCCGATTCCCCCTGATTTTGGGTAGGTGAAGCGTGAGGATGCCATCGCGATGTCGAGCGGTCACATTTGCTTCATCAATCGGTTTTGGAAAGGAAATGGTTCTTGAAAAAGTACCGGCTGAAACTTCCTTTTGGAACAATCCTTGATTTTTATGCTTTCTATCTACATGCTTTGCAGATATGGTTACGGCATGGGCCAGTACATCAATTGATATTTGGCTGCGTGGAATTCCGGGCAAGGTGGCAGTAAGGGTATATTCTGAATGCGTTTCGTGAATATCAACCGGAAAGCTGCGTTCTTTCGCCGAACCGAAGAAATCGTCAAGAGATTTCAACATGCCTTTAGGAGGCCTTTCGGAAAACAGCCGATCCATTTTGTTAATGAAATGGGAAAAGGGTTCTATTCGATTCCGATTATTATTTTTTTCAGAAGAGGTCATCACGGTGCTCCTTTCTAAAAAATTCCTTTGCCTATAAGCTATGTGAGGAATGAAGAAATGTGAATGGACTGTTGGGTTTCAGATTCAGGTCCAAAGGGAATAACGGTACTGAATGATTAATAAAGGAAATGAGGGATTAATATGACAGATAGCAAGCTTTCCTACATAGATACCGGGAAAGGAAAGGAAACATTGTTGTTTATCCATGGATTTTGCGGAAGCCATGAATATTGGAGTGACATCATTGCTGGATTAAAGGAAGAATACCGGGTAATTGCCGTTGATTTACGGGGACATGGTGCAAGTGAGGAAATAGGGGAATCTTTCTCGATTGAAGATATGGCAGCTGATATTGCATCATTTTTGGAAGAACTGGAAATCGGACAGGTATATATGTTTGGTCATTCGCTAGGGGGCTATATCACCTTGGCATTCGCAGAAAGGTTTCCTGGGAAATTGTCTGGTTTTTCATTGGTACATTCCACCGCTTTCCCGGATGATGAGACTGGAAAGACGGGACGCTTAAAATCAGTCGAGAAAATCGAAAGTGAGGGAATCCCTGCGTTCATTGACGGACTTATACCAAAGCTTTTCGCTAATTCCGATGATCCCAATATTGACCATACAAAGGAAATCGGATATAAAACAAGTGAAATTGGTGCGATAGGGTCTTTACATGCCATGAGGAACAGAATAGACAGAAATCATGTTCTCAAAGATACGAAGTTGCCTGTCCTTTTGGTTGCAGGTGAACAGGATAAGGTGATTCCCGTTGAAAAAACCTTTTCTGTAAAAGGGAGCCATATCAATGAAGTAATACTTAAGGGCAGCGGCCATATGGGAATGTTGGAATCTCCAGGCAGACTAATCGAAGAAATCATTCGCTTTGTCGAGAAAAATTAAATAAAAAAAATGACCGGGCTGGAAACGAGATGTGGACGTTTCCAGCTTTTTTTTTTTGAATAGGAAATAGTTTCCCTTTTGCATAGAACGTTCATTCGGTAGAATAGGAGTATGAGGTGGTTAAATGAAACTGCGAAAAAATTTATTAGAAGTCATCAAGGATCTAAAAACAAATGAAGATTTTAAAGATAATATAGTACATTGGCAAGTAATTGAAGCAAAAGAGGCAAAACATGTTCCTTTTCCCGATGCAATGAATGATAAGATCAAGCATGCTCTTGAAATACGGGGGATAAATGGGTTGTATACCCATCAGGCATCTGCATTTGATACTGCTGTCAGCGGCAATAGCCTTGTAGCGGTCACACCTACAGCTTCTGGTAAAACATTATGCTATAATTTGCCGGTCCTTCAAAAAATACTGGAAGATGAAAAAACCAGGGCGCTTTATATTTTTCCGACAAAAGCACTGAGCTATGATCAAAAAAGCGAATTGAATGAAATGATCCATGAAATGGATGCTGAAATAAATAGTTATACATATGACGGGGACACACCTTCAAATATCAGGCAAAAAATCCGCCAGGCCGGACATATCGTGATCACCAATCCTGATATGCTCCATTCAGGAATCCTGCCCCATCATACGAAATGGGTCTCTTTATTTGAAAACTTGAAGTATGTGGTCATCGATGAACTTCATATTTACCGCGGCGTTTTCGGAAGTCATACAGCCAACGTCATTAGAAGGTTAAAAAGGATTTGCAATTTTTATGGAAGTGACCCTGTATTCATCTGTACTTCCGCAACGATCAATAACCCAAAAGAGTTAGCAGAAGAGCTTACGGAAAAACAAATGGTCCTTATCGATAATAACGGAGCCCCGAGTGGGAAAAAGCATTTTGTGTTTTACAATCCCCCAATAGTCAATAAACCGCTGAACATACGCAGGAGTGCGGTTTTGGAAGTCAGGAAACTGGCAAATGAATTTTTGAAAAATAAAATTCAAACCATCGTTTTTGCACGAAGCAGGGTTCGTGTGGAAATTCTATTGACATATTTACAGGAACTTGTGTCAAAGCAATTGGGGCCAAAATCAATCAGGGGCTATCGCGGCGGATATCTGCCAACACAGCGTAGGGAAATTGAACAAGGCCTCAGGGATGGTTCCATTTATGGAGTGGTATCCACAAATGCACTTGAGTTGGGTGTCGATATAGGCCAGCTTCAGGTATGCATAATGACTGGTTACCCGGGATCCATATCGAGTGCCTGGCAACAGGCGGGACGGGCAGGAAGAAGACATGGTGAAGCATTGATCATCATGGTTGGCAGTTCCAGTGCCCTTGATCAATATATCGTACAGCATCCCGATTATTTCTTTACCAGAAATCCAGAAACGGCAAGAATCAATCCGGATAATCTTTTGATCCTGGTTGATCATGTGAAATGTGCAGCATATGAGCTGCCATTTAAAAAAGGCGATACATTTGGGAAAACAGAGATTATGGACGTTCTTGAATTCCTTACAGAAGAAAGGGTCTTGCACTTGAATGGGGACAAATGGCATTGGATGAATGATGCTTTTCCCGCAAGCAATATCAGCCTGCGTTCAGCGGCACAGGAAAATGTCGTGATCATCGACCAAACGAATGCACCGGTTAATCGGGTCATCGGGGAAATGGATACGTTCAGTGCAATGACCCTTCTCCACGATGAAGCCATTTATTTGCACCAGGGAATTCAATTTCAGGTGGAAGAACTTGATTGGGATGAAAAGAAAGCTTATGTACGAGAAGTCAATGTGGACTATTATACGGATGCTAACCTTGCTGTCCAGTTGTCTGTATTGGAAGTCGATAAACAGCGATCTTTCGCTTCCACAGCAGCTGCTTTTGGTGATGTCGCAATCCGGGCAATGCCTACGATCTTCAAGAAAATCAAATTCGAAACTCATGAAAATATTGGGTCAGGACCAATCAGTCTTCCGGAGATGGAGCTGCATACGAGTTCGGCCATGCTTTCCATGGATTCTGATATATTCAATTGGGACGAAAATCGAATAGAACAAGGAATGATAGGAGCCTCCCATGCTCTAAATTACATGATTCCGCTATATGTTATGTGCGATCCGCATGATATCCATGTGTATCCGCAGGTTAAGGCAGCGCATAATGAAAAACCGACCATTTTCATCTATGATAGTTATCCGGGTGGCATAGGGTTAAGTGATAAAGTATATGAAAACTCTGAAGTCATCCTGATGGAAACAATATCAATGATCGAGAATTGCACTTGTGAAAGCGGCTGTCCCTCCTGTATCGGAACGGAATCCGCAACGAAAACAGCCAAGAGTGATGCCAAACAATTATTAGGTCAATTTTGTAAGCAAAAACATTAATAGATTACAGTGATCCGTGAAAAGAGGTGTAATTTCATGTCTTTAAAAAATAAACTAAACCGTATGAAAACCCATATGAACCTAGAGAAACATACTTCTCCTATAGAAGTAATTGAACAGAAAGAGAATGAAGAAATTCCTTACTTTGAAAAGTGGCTGGAGAACGATACCGTTTCCTTTCATTTCGATGGTGACTATTGTTTCATTAGGGAAGTCCGCTACCCTATAAATCACAAACACGGCTTATATGCATTTTCCGAGCTGAAAAAGGTCGTAAAAGAGTGGAATCAAGCTTCATTGGAGCATCCACTCTCCGCCAAGGGTGTTAAAAGTGAAGATCTGTTTTTCTTCGATACGGAAACGACAGGGCTTGGAGGCGGAGCGGGCAATACCATTTTTTTACTTGGCTATGCGTATTTAGAAGGTGAAGAAGTTGTCGTGAAGCAACATATCCTTCCGCAGCCTGGAAGTGAAATCCCGCTTTATCAAAGCTTTCTGGAAAACATCAATTACGAAACCCTTGTCACATATAATGGTAAATCCTTTGATTGGCCTCAGCTAAAAACAAGACATACCTTGATAAAAGAACATGTACCAAAACTACCGGAGTTCGGACATTTCGATTTGTATCATGCTTCAAGACGCCTTTGGAGAAACAAATTGGAGCGAGTGAAATTATCTGCGGTCGAAACAGATATTCTAGGTGTACATAGAGAGGGTGATATTCCTGGATATTTGGCGCCGATGATATATTTTGATTTTGTTGAGAGGAAGAATCCGGAAATTCTGTTTGGAATCATGAAGCATAATGAATGGGATATCTTATCACTGATCACATTGTATATTCATTTGTCCCGAAAAATCCTCCAAATCGATGGATATACGGAAGAGTCCATGGAGATTGCACGATGGCTCGATTATTTGGGAAAAAAAGAGGAGTCAGTTGAGACATATCAAAAAATATTGGAAGCGGGAAGTGAGGAAGATCGGATAATGGCTGGTCATGCCTTAGCTTTCCAGAAAAAGAAGCTAAAACAATTCAATGAAGCTTTGGAGATTTGGAAGGAAGTTGCCTTAAAAGGGAATGTACAAATAAGGATACAGGCACAGATTGAATGTGCAAAATTATACGAACATCAATTTAAGGAAGTCGGTCATGCTCTAAAATGTTCAATAATCGCCCATCAAGAGATGGTAAGAGAAGGGATCACTCAGGGAAAAAAACAATTGGAATTGGAAAAGAGGATTCGGCGGCTCGAAAGGAAAGAAGATTCAAAGGATATTTCTGTATAAAATAAAGGAATGAGAATGGTCTTTTAGTGCAAAAGGCTGAAAATAAAAAATATGTATACAATTATTGTAGCCTTCAACTATTGTGTGTAAAATGGAAAGAGTTGAGGGTGAAATTCCAAGCGTTCATTTCATACCTTTACATCAAATAAAATTAAGGTGAAAGCGGAGCGGAGAAATGTATAAAACGACTTTATTTCTATTTTTTGTTGTCCTTTGTTTAACGATTGTTTTATTTACTTCATTAAAAGACAGTCTCTATTCCTTTTTGTAGAAAATTACCCTCTATATTTGAAGAGATAGCATTCATATAATAGTGTACTTATCGACAGCCATACATCGTTTTATACTTATTCTGTATAATTAGGTCATTTCATCAGTACACGTATCCCCTTTTTTTCATAGTCTGTAATGGTAAGACTAAACTTATCATGATGAAAGGGGACGTATTATAAATGTATTTTCGTAATTGTGGAGGAAATAAACCCCATGTTATGGGAGCATCCAACAATGTTATGGGAACATCCAATGTAATGGGCGCATCCAACAATGTAATGGGCGCATCCAACAATGTAATGGGCGCACACAACAATGTAATGGGCGCACACAACAATGTAATGGGCGCATCAACCGGTAAAAAAAATTCCAACGTAATGGGAGCGTCTGACGTAATGGGAGCCTATAGTCCAATGGCTGTGTCTCCAGCGCAATATGGTCCAACACAAACATCTCCATCTCAAGTTGCCCCAGCGCAAGTCTCTCCAACACAGCAATATGTCAATACGAATGTATCGAACACAGTGATTCCTGTCGTTCATCCATCACATACTACAAATGTCAATAAACATGTGAACACGTTTAAGCATTATTTCCCGCATACTCAATCCGTTGTGAACGAGTGCTATAATCAACACTTGATCTGTGGAAGGCCGCCGCATAACCCAGGCTGTCCGCCTAGGCATTTTGGATACTAAAAAATAAGGGCTTATTAAGCCCTTGTTTTCTTACATAATCATGTTAAAAGGGAGATTGACTATGCAATGAAGGTTTTGTATATGACCGGCTACAAAGCTTTTGAATTCGGGATATTTAAAAATGACCATGAAGCCGTAAAATATATAAAGAAAGCGATGAAACAGCGTCTCCTGCCATTGGTGGAAGATGGGCTGGAATGGGTGATCATCTCAGGTCAGTTGGGTACGGAACTATGGGGTGCAGAAGTGGTTTTCGAATTACAGGAAGAATTTCATCAGCTTAAATTAGGTGTGCTTACTCCTTTCCTGAAACAGGAAGAGTCATGGAATGAAACGAATCAAGAGTTTTACCGATCCATATTGGCCCGTGCCGATTTTGTTGAATCGATTTTTAACAAACCATATGAAGGGCCCGAACAGCTTAAAATCAAAAATAGGTATATGGTCCATAAAAGCGATGCCATGCTCATCATTTTCGAAGCCGAAAAAGAAGGATCAGCCCGATATCCTTATTTCGAAGCGATGAAAAAAGCTGAAACACAGTCATACCCCATCTTTCAGATAAACTTTGATGATTTGCAATCGGCTGCGGAAGAAGCGAGCTGGTCCGAAGAATGAGAGAAAATAATTATGGATTAAAAGTTGTTTCTAAAGCATAATCATATTATTATGAAATTTAGATACAGTTTTAATGGGAATACATACCGTTCACTGAAACAGTAAGATACAAAAAGGTGTTTCGTTGACAAACCCAAGCAGATTTGAAAAAATAATAAAAAGTCGATTGTATTGGCGAAAGTATTGAGGTGAAGTCTTATGCTATCCGATAAGATAAAATTAACGGCTAAAGATATTCTTGAAAAAGATTTTAAAACAGCCATGCGCGGGTATAAACCTGAAGATGTGGATCAATTCCTGGATCTGATCATTAAAGATTATGAAGTGTTCCATCAGGAAATTGAAGATCTTAAACAAGAAAATCTTAAATTGAAAAAACAAGCCGACGAGAGTACAAAACGTCCAAATCAACCTGCTCCAAGTGCCACCCCGGGAACCACTAACTTTGACATCCTTAAACGGTTATCCAACTTGGAAAAGCACGTTTTTGGTAACAAGCTTTTTGATTGAGGTTTTGCTTTGTAAAAGTAAAAATTATTTTGGTATTGTGTTTTCATGAATAATGGAGTATAATCAATTATGTTATGTTAACGTTTGGGTAATTGCTGCTGCATTTATGCAGTAGAGGAAAGTCCATGCTCGCACGGACTGCGATGTCCGTAGTGTTCGTGCCTGGCGAAAAAATAAGCTTGGGCAGCAATCTTGGATTGCTGACGGCTGGGAAAATGCCTAAGTCCTTTTGGATATGGCATGAATACCTATAAAAGTGCCACAGTGACGTAGCCTTTACAGAAATGTAAAGGGTGGAACGAGGTAAACCCCACGAGCGAGAAACCCAAATTAATGGTAGGGGCGCTTTCTTCCTTGGAAATGAACGAGGAGAAGGACAGGAGCACATGCTTCTGTAGATAGATGATTACCGCCGAAGTACGAGACGCGAGTCGCTTGCAGTACTGAGGAACAAAACATGGCTTACAAAACGTTATCATATTACACCAAAAGCAAAACTCTCCTTTTAAAAGGAGAGTTTTTGTTTATGGAGATTGCCCTAATATAAAAAGATTGGGCATTTCCTTTTATTTTTCGTTTTCGGAAACTCCGCTGTGTTAAACTAAGAACTTGGCAAGTTTTTCATTCCATTCGAAAAGTGTCCAGCGGAAAGAAAATGGCTTGAATGAAGACTTCGGAAACGTTTTTAAAAATAGTGTTGGAATGTTAAGCATTTCCTTGATTCTGGGTATCCTATTTATAAAGGTTCCTTAACTCTTCTGTTAGCCCTAAAAATGAAGGTGGATTATGGATGGGAACCATACATAATTGGTTTGGATGATTTCAAGCATATAATTGGAGCGATTATCTTAAGGTGCAGTGATAATAGAGTAAAGCTTTTATTTCACGGTAATCCATAGATGTTCCCGCTATATGATCATGATAGTAGCTAGGCCAACAATGAAGAATTCTAACGACAAGATAAAAGGCGGTGGACCTTTTAAATAAGGTTTACATGTAAAAAATCAATGCCTGCTTCTAAAATACATAAATGAAGAAATTCGTGAAAAGGTGCCATTGATTTGGATTAATGGAAAGAAGGTGCAGAATTAATGAAACAATTCGATATTATCGCAACATCAGCAATGGGATTGGAATCAATTGTTGCCAAGGAGGTTCGGGATCTTGGTTACGATTGTCAAGTCGAAAATGGTAAAATCACGTATAAAGGTGATCAATCCGCCATTGCCCGCTCTAATTTATGGTTGCGCACTGCTGATAGGGTGAAAATTAAAGTCGCGGAATTTAAAGCATATTCATTTGATGAGTTGTTTGAAAAAACAAAGGCATTGAATTGGGAAGATTACTTATCGGCCGATGTCGAGTTTCCCGTGAGTGGAAAATCCGTTAAGTCAAAGCTTTACAGTGTCCCTGATTGTCAGGCAATTGTCAAAAAGGCAATTGTTGATAGATTGAAAAGTAAATACAAGCAAGTGTCTTGGTTTGCCGAGACTGGTCCTTTGTTTAAAATTGAAGTATCTATTTTAAAAGATGTTGTGACACTTACCATAGACACTTCAGGTGCAGGTTTGCATAAACGGGGATATCGAACCGGGCAGGGGGAGGCACCTCTTAAAGAAACATTGGCGGCTGCGTTAATCATGCTGACCAATTGGAAAGCGGATAAACCTTTCATAGATCCATTTTGTGGATCTGGAACGATTCCCATCGAGGCGGCCTTAATTGGTCAGAACATAGCACCGGGGTTTAATAGGGAATTCGTATCAGAAACTTGGTCATGGATGGACAGCAAGGTTTGGGATGAAGCACGGATCGAGGCTGAAGATTTAGCCGATTATGATCAGTACTTGGACATAACCGGTTGTGATATTGACCATCGAATGGTCGATATAGCTAAAGCTAATAGTTTTGAAGCCGGTCTTGGTGATCTGATTGAATTCAAACAAATGCAGGTGAGGGATATCTCGACCAGGAAAGAGTATGGTGTCATTGTCGGGAACCCGCCTTATGGAGAACGCCTTGGTGAGAAAAAAGCGGTTGAGCAGATGTATAGGGAAATGGGCCAAGCCTTCAAGAAGCTTGATACATGGTCAGTATACATGATTACCTCCAACCCTGACTTCGAACAGCATTATGGTAAGCCTGCAACGAAAAAAAGGAAATTGTTCAATGGTTTCATCCGTGCTGACCTTTATCAATATTGGGGGAAAAGGCCGCCAAGACAGCCTCAAGGTGAATAAGTAGGTAGAATATAACGGAGGATTTTGCTAGTCAGGACGATTTATTCATAATAGGTTCCAGTCTTGCTTATCATTTCCTTTTCTGTTATTCTAATAATGAATTATTTTTGTTCAGATTTAAGGAATACCTTAATATTCTTTTGAGCAAGGATAGTAATATAATGTGTGGAGAACACACTAGGAGGCAACAAAAATGGAACAAGGTAAAGTAAAATGGTTTAACGCAGAAAAAGGTTTTGGATTCATCGAACGTGAAGGTGGAGACGATGTATTCGTACATTTCTCAGCTATCCAAGGCGAAGGTTTCAAAACTCTTGAAGAAGGCCAAGACGTTACATTTGATGTAGAACAAGGTCAACGTGGACCACAAGCATCAAACGTAAACAAAGCTTAATTCAACCCTATATTATTTACAGACAGGCTCTCTTTTGGAGCCTGTCTTTTATTTTACGAATGGGGCAACCAGGCAGCATGCATAGAAAAAACATACATAATACGTTTCATTTTCTAATGGTTGGTAAATATCTTGACTATTAATGTGAAATAAAGGATAATATACTTTTGCCTAAGATTATAATGATTCGAATTCTATACACTGATGATAGATAAAAGGGGAGACCAGGATGCTTAAAACACTGCCTTTTTCGGTAACAAAGGAAGATTCTTTTTACGATAAGCTTTCAGAATGGATCGGTGATGTTTTTTACGATATTCTTCCCGAAAAAGGATTTGAGCTGCGTGACGAACAAATCTTCATGGCATTTCAGTTAGAAAAAGCCTTTAAGGAAAAGAATGTAAGTTTTGCTGAAGCAGGGGTAGGGACCGGTAAGACATTGGTCTATTTACTATATGCGATTTGTTATGCGAGATATACGAATAAACCGGCCATTATTTCGTGTGCAGATGAAACGTTGATTGAACAGCTTGTCAAAGAGGAAGGCGACATCCAAAAAATCAAGAATGCTTTAGGTATTGAAGTGGATGTTCGGCTTGCCAAATACCACGATCAATATGTATGTCTAAAGAAGTTGGATTACGCAGTGAATCATGAAGATTCAGAGGGGATAGATCAACTATATGATGAACTTCCCAAGTTTGTCCATGATAACTCATCCATGAACGCCTATACAGCATATGGGGACCGTAAACAGTACCCATATTTAAATGATGAAGACTGGTCTAAAGTTGGCTGGGATCAACTCCAAAACTGTTTCACTTGTGATAAACGCCATCGATGCGGGCAAACCCTATCACGGGACCACTATCGAAAATCAAGTGATTTGATCATTTGTTCACATGACTTCTTCATGGAGCATGTATGGACCAAGGAAAAGCGTAAGCGTGAAGGACAGTTACCATTGCTGCCAGATCATAGCTGCGTTGTCTTTGATGAAGGTCACTTATTGGAATTTGCTGCTCAAAAGGCTTTAACTTATAAAGTTGGGGAACAAACCCTTGCCTCGGTTTTAGAATTGCTTACAGCCAATCAGGTTCGTGAAGAAACCTTATATATCATTGAGGATTTAATTGATATCAATGAAGAATTTTTTGATTTGTTGGATGAAAAAGCGATACATGTCAGCGGATCTAATCGTTATGAAATCCCAATGTCCAAAGAAATTACAAGCTTTGCCCATAAGCTTCACAAAAAGGTTGAGGAATTAGAGGAGAACCTAGTTTTTGAAGCGGAAATGTACACGATCAATGATTATGATTTAAAAGTGACGGAAGAATATTTAGAGCAGCTGGGCTACTCCCTTTCTCTATTTGTAAAGGATGAACAGGCCGTATCCTGGTTTGAAGAAAATGAAATGACCAAAACATTGGTCATCATGCCAAGGCTCGTACAGGATATTTTGTCTGAACAGGTATTCTCTAAAAAAATCCCTTACATTTTTTCATCGGCAACATTATCGGATAATAAATCCTTCCAATACATTGCAGATAGTTTAGGGATAGAAAAGTATGACAGCTTCTCCGTTGAATCACCGTTTGATTACGATGAAGTCATGAAAATGAACATGCCTGCCTTCGAAAATGGAAATCAATTGGCTAAACTTCAATATACGATGAAGACGATTGAGGAAAATGAGGGTCGAACACTCGTGTTGTTCCAGTCAAAAGAAGAATTGCATTGGTTCAAGGAAAACTGCCCAATGTCTTCTTATCCATTTTATTTTGAAGGGGAAGCGGAAATCAGCGAGCTGGTTAAGAAGTTCCAAGAGGAAGAGCAATCTGTCCTTTTCTCCTATCATTTATGGGAAGGGCTTGATGTTCCAGGGCCTTCATTACAGAATGTTGTGATACACTCCCTGCCATTCCCGCCGCGCGATCCAGTTTTCGAGGCCAAACGCAACTCGGTTACCGACGCATTTGAAGAAGTGGACCTTCCATACATGCTCCTTCGCTTGCGCCAGGGAATAGGGCGTTTGATCAGGACGAGCAATGATTCGGGGACAGTCCAGATTTTGATTGATAAGGATCTTTCGGAGCAGGTTAAAGAGAAGATAGTATCCATTCTTCCTGTAACGCTTTAACTCCATTCTATCCATTAAAAAGAGCCAAGGTGCCCCTTGGTTCTTTTTTTATTTTAATTTGTTAATCGGAGTGGTTCTGATAGGAATGATTTTTGTATAATATGGTAAAGTGTAGTTGGAAGGAGCTGTGAATATGACAAAAAAGGGTATCGATCTGATAGAAAAAGAGTTTAAAGAATATGTAAAGAAAATCTCGGCGTATAATGAAGCACTCGCGTTAATTTTTTGGGATTTGCGTACAGGTGCACCGAAAAAGGGTGTTGAGCAGCGTTCCGAAGTTATCGGGGTGCTTTCCTCCGAGGTGTTTAATATGAGCACAAGTAAAGAAATGGAATCCTTCATTGGAGAACTTTCGATGGAGAAAGCCTCTCTTAGTGAAACGACTAATAAAATGGTGCAAGAGTGTAAGAAAGATTTTGAAAGGAATAAGAAAATTCCTGCTAACGAATATAAGGAATTCGTCATTTTACAATCGCGTTCTGAAAGTGCATGGGAAGAGGCAAGGGAAAAAGCTGATTTTTCTTTATTTCAACCTTATCTGGAGCAAATTGTAGCGTATACCCGTAAGTTTGTAGAATACTGGGGATATGAAGGGACGAAATATAATACCCTTTTGGATATGTATGAACCAGGCATGACTGTAGATGTACTTGACAGCGTATTCAGTGAGCTTCGGTCGAGAATCGTTCCTTTGGTAAAACAGATTGCAACAAGCGAACATAGACCTGAAACAGGGTTCCTTTATAAAGAATTTCCTAAAGAAAAACAGCATCAACTCAACTTGGAAATTCTAAAACAGCTAGGATACGATTTCAAGGCTGGCAGGCTGGATGAAACGGTTCACCCATTCGAAATTAGAATAAATAGGGGCGATGTCCGGGTGACGACCCGATACGATGAAAATGATTTTAGGGGGGCAATCTTTGGTACCATTCATGAATGTGGACATGCCATTTATGAACAGAATATCGCCAATGAGTTAACCGGAACACTTCTTGATTCCGGGACATCCATGGGGATCCATGAATCACAATCTTTATTTTTCGAAAACTTCATTGGACGGAACCATAGCTTTTGGAAAAATAAATTCTCCTTATTAAAAGAATATGCCCCCGAACAATTCAATGACGTGACGCTGGATGAATTTTACCGGGGCATTAACGAATCGAAACCATCGTTCATCCGTATTGAAGCAGATGAACTGACGTATCCTCTGCATATAATGATTCGGTATGAACTGGAAAAGGCTCTCTTTAATGGAGAACTTGAAGTGAAGGATTTACCGGGAGTCTGGAATGAAAAATACAATGATTATTTGGGAATTGTTCCTGAAAATGATGCCATGGGCGTGTTGCAAGATGTACACTGGGCAGATGGCAGCTTTGGTTATTTCCCTTCTTATGCATTGGGCTATATGTATGCAGCCCAAATCAAGCAAGCGATGCTTAAAGATTTGCCTGATTTTGATGGGCTGTTGGAAGCGGGGGATATTGCGCCAATCAGGGAATGGCTTAATGAAAAGATACATAAATATGGAAAAACAAAAAAACCTTTGGAGATTTTGAAAGAAACGACAGGGGAAGGCCTGAATGTTCAGTATTTAATAAAGTATCTTGAAGATAAATATAAAGAAGTTTATAAAATCAAATAAATCAAAGGAAGAAGGACTTGCATTGTCAAGGCCTTCTCAGTTTGAAGACAAAAGGGGTTCGGAATTAAAAAATTCCGAACCCCTTTTTAAATTCCCTTTAAATTTCCGCCTAAAGAGATTGGGGCTCTAGAAGCCCACTAGGTTAGGCTATTTTTGGACCTTACTATGTCCAATTGGCCATCTGCTTTAAAATAATCGCAGCGAAATTATGCGAATACACGATCAATCGTTTCTTTACGTTTCGCATATATAGTTTTTACATCTTAATGATGACGCAGATGATGTGCTTCTTCCACATATGTTTGCCAGATATTCTTTTTGTACACTGTGATAAAGATGAGGATGTTGCACAGATGTGTTTTGGCGATTTGTACTCACGATAGCCCTCTTTATATGTTGTGGAGTACATTAATAGCTCACCCAAAGGGCGGTTTAACTGATATAACTGGATCAATACTTTGGCGTCCTACCTCTGAATACATATCTTTCACCAAATCATAAATGAAAAAGAAGTCAATGGCAGCCTCCATTTCACGAAACAAATGGTTCGCTGGCACAAGTTGATTTAAAGTAATCATTTCCAGTTGATTTCGCTGAATAGAATCATGATAGAAAGCATCCTCATTCCTTCAAGTTTTATAAATTTATAAACAACCAAGACTTAGGCAAAAGGGTTCTATCTAAAAGTTAAAACAAAGTTGATTGGAGCGGGTGTGCGAGACTCCTGCGGGAAAACTAGTCCCGGGGAGAACCCGCAGGCGCGATGGGGACAAGGAGGCTCCCGGACCGCCCGCGGAAAGCGAGTACCTGTAGAGAGGAAATCAATGGTCAAATTGTACAAACCATAAAAGGGCATGAGCAAAATACCAGTTAATGTTATTTGAAGTAGGAGCGATGTTTTTTCTTTATAGGTAAATCCATTCCTATTTAGGGTTAGTGATTTCACAATTTTCTAATAATACGAATGATGACTTATTTTTTTTATTGAAAGTTCGGTTTTTATCAAAAATAACTTTTCAAATAGAGTCAGCGTTGTTATAATTCATATATTAATAAAATATTAAGTTTCACTCGTATAATAGCAGGGATATGGCCTGCAAGTTTCTACCGGATTACCGTAAATAATTCGACTATGGGTGAGTAATAGATCTTGTTGCATAATGAAGGCTTTTGCTGATTCATTATTCATTCATGCCCAAGAAGTATTGCTTCACTCCAAAAAAGTGCTGCAATGTTTCTTGGGCTTTTTTATATGCTGGAAACAATTGCATGGTTTATGGTCAATAAACATCCAAGATTGGGAGGAACCTTCATGCAACTTTTAAAGGATAAAATTTTGTCCGAGGGTCAAGCTTTATCAGAAGATATTTTAAAAGTGGATTCATTTTTAAATCATCAAATGGATCCTATGTTAATGAAAGAAATTGGTAAAGAATTCGTAAAACGTTTCGAACAAAAGGAAATAACGAAAGTGCTGACAATTGAATCTTCTGGCATTGGACCTGGTTTGATGGCTGCGCTGGAATTGGAAGTTCCGCTCATTTTTGCCCGTAAACGTAAATCACTTACTTTAACAAATGATTTAGTAACGGCGTCCGTTCATTCCTTTACAAAAAAAGAAACCAATACCATTACGGTTTCCAATAAATATATTGAAGCTGGAGATAAGGTTTTGATCATCGATGACTTCCTTGCTGTCGGACAGGCAGCCCGGGGTTTGGTGGAAATCTGTAAGCAGGTTGGAGCAGAAGTGGCCGGAATCGGCATCGTGATTGAAAAAGCATTCCAAAGCGGTGGTAAGGATCTTAGGGAACAAGGTTTTCAAGTGGAATCACTTGCACGGATTGCTGAGTTGAAATTCGGTGAGATAACGTTCGCTGAGGAAAAGGAAGGAGAAGCCGTCAATGTCTAATCAATCACCATTAAAAGTTGCTTCATTAGGATTACAACATGTTCTTGCCATGTATGCCGGTGCAGTCGTCATTCCATTGATAGTCGGTGGGGCGCTGGGATTGACTGCAGCGCAGTTAACTTATTTAGTTTCGATAGACATTTTGATGTGCGGGATAGCAACTTTATTGCAAGTATGGAAAAATAAATTCTTTGGAATTGGGCTTCCGGTCGTCCTGGGCTGCACATTTACAGCGGTTAGCCCGATGATTGCAATTGGTACGCAATATGGAATCAACTCCATTTATGGATCTATTTTGGCGTCGGGGTTGATCGTCATTGTCATTAGTAAGTTTTTCGGAAAACTGGCAAGGTTCTTCCCACCCATTGTCACTGGATCGGTCGTTTTGATTATTGGCATTACGCTCATTCCTGTTGCCATCAACAACCTTGGTGGTGGCCAAGGAGCTGCTGATTTCGGAGACTTGAATAATGTAGCTCTTGGTTTCGGAACTTTGTTATTCATTATATTCATGTATAAATTCTCATCAGGATTCGTACGCTCCATCTCTATTTTATTGGGGCTGTTAGTAGGAACATTTGCAGCTTTCTTCCTTGGGAAAGTGGACTTTAGCTCGGTTGTCAGTGCCACTTGGCTGCATATGCCTCATTTTTTCTACTTTGGAACCCCGACATTCAACGTCACGGCAATCATTACAATGACATTGGTGGCGATCGTCAGCTTGGTGGAATCGACTGGTGTTTATTATGCTCTTGGTGAAATCACGGACAAAGAGATTTCAGAAGACGATCTGGCTCGCGGATATCGTTCTGAAGGACTTGCCATCATGATTGGCGGTTTGTTCAATGCGTTTCCGTATACAGCTTTTTCACAAAATGTGGGCTTGATTCAATTGTCAGGCATTAAAACAAGAAATGTCATATACACAACGGCTGGCATTCTTATTTTCATAGGTTTTGTTCCAAAAATCGGTGCATTCACGACAATTATCCCTTCATCCGTGCTTGGCGGTGCAATGGTGGCGATGTTCGGGATGGTAATTGCCGCTGGAATTAAGATGTTGAGCAAAGTGGATTTTGCTTCTCAAGAAAATTTATTGATCATCGCTTGTTCAGTAGGGATGGGACTAGGGGTGACCGTCGTTCCTGAGCTATTTGCGCAAATTCCGGAAAGCTTTCAAATCCTAACGGAAAACGGTATTGTTGCCGGAAGTTTGACAGCCATATTCTTGAATATCGTCTTTAACATCATCCCTACAAAAGGGAAGGTGAAGGAAGCCCGTATTGAAGGGCAAAATGTAGCCTGATTAAAAATAGATTCGGGTAATCTTGATAGATTCACCCATTTACATGCCCAAAATTCTCAGTTGAAGAGGATTTTGGGCATTTTTTTCATTTAGGGCCGAAGCATATCATTGATAATGAATTTGGAGTTTTGTCAGATAAAAGGAAACTCTCTTCACTTTTTGAATATATTGATAGTATATGTTCAGGAAAGTAGTGATAGGGATGGAGAAAAAATATTGTATTCATTGCCGGACCATACTAAGCCAGGAGTATAGGTGCAGTGTGTGTGGAAAAGAGGAGTTTCAAAACATCATTATACAAGTGCAAAATCAATCTTCAGTAAAGAAAGAAGACTGAAAGCGCCCCCTTACCAAATTATGGGTAAGGGGGTTTTATTATATCGTGAATACTTTTCGATTATTAAGATGATATGAAGGGTACCTCGCCCTTTTATCGATATTGCCCGTATGGGTATGATAATAAATGCTTTGTCTCCTGCTAAAGAGGCGGTAATAGTTACCGGCAAGCATGCTGCCGAATTCTGCTGCAAAGGATTTAAGCATTTCACCTTCTAACGGCATGCCAAACATGATTTCACCGTTTTACTCAGCCCATCGGTTTGTTCCCTCGATCATTAACTCCGTTATTCCTTGGACATTCAAAAGCCGTACCTCAAAAGACAGCCTTTCGTACAGGAAATCCATTAGCGTCCTTATCGGCATGAAAGGTGATATTCGTGGAAGTATTCCTCCGCTTGTATGGTTATATTCTTTATTTTTTAATTACCTAGTTATTTAGAAGAAAATTGAAAAAATATTATTAAATGCCTATACATATAACCATTTAGCTATAAAGTATAATTGATGTCCTGGTGGGTATATTAACCATATCATGAATAATTAGGGGTGGAATCATGCCATATTTATTATCTGCATCTCATGTAAAGCTGCCACATTTACTTTCACAAGAAAAAATCATGGAATTTTCGAGAGAAATATTTGGGGCATCATTTAAGAATATAGAACGGTTACTAAAGGCCTTTAAGAATGGACAAGTGGAAAATCGATATTTTTCAAATGATCTCGATTGGTTTAAAGAGGATCATTCTTTTGCCGATCGGAATGATTTATATATACAGCAGGCAATCAAATTTGGGAAAGAAGCTATAGAAAAATGCTTAGACAACACAGAATTTTTAAAAGAAGGACTGCAGGCAAACGAGCTAGATGCTTTCTTCTTTATCTCAAGCACGGGGATTGCCACCCCGACCATTGATGCCAGGATAATGAATGAACTTACATTTAACCCGCATGCTAAAAGGATTCCGATTTGGGGGCTTGGCTGTGCAGGGGGAGCGAGTGGCCTATCACGTGCTTTTGAATATTGCCAAGCATACCCGACTGCGAAGGTCATTGTTTTAAGCGTGGAGTTATGCAGTCTGACATTTCAAAGGAATGATATCTCCAAAAGCAATTTAATTGGGACTTCCCTATTTTCCGACGGAGTAAGCTGTGTTTTGGTTTGTGGTGATGAAGTGCCGAGTGAACGGTTCTCAAAAAAAGTAAGGCATTTGCAATTTTTGGATTCGCAATCGACGCTTATGCCGGATTCATTGGATGTAATGGGGTGGGATGTTAAAGATCAAGGGTTATACGTTATTTTTTCGAAAGATATCCCTACAATCATCAAGGATTGGCTTAAACCGAATGTTCAAGAGTTCTTAATGGAGAATGGATTCGATCTAAACGATGTAAAAGATTTCATCGCTCATCCTGGAGGCAAGAAAGTAATTGATGCTTATCACGAAGCCCTCGGGTTCGATGAAAGCATGACGGCAGAGTCAATGAGCGTATTGCGTGAATTCGGCAATATGTCCTCAGCAACTATTTTGTACGTTCTGGAGAGGTTCATGCAGCGGGGCGGGAATAAAGGTGAGGTGGGCCTGGCTGCTGCATTGGGACCTGGGTTTTCATCTGAACTTGTATTAATGAGGTGGAAGTGATGATCTTCGCCATTTTCATTATCTTGATCGCTATACAGCGCCTTGTTGAATTATATATCGCCAAACAAAATGAAAAACAGTTGAAAGCTGGAGGAGCAGTAGAATACGGTGAGTCCCATTACAAATGGATGGTTCTAATGCATCTTAGTTTTTTTATTGTTCTCATTATTGAAGTGGTCGCCCTTGAAAGGGATATATCTGGACTTTGGCCAATTTGGCTGCCCCTTTTTCTAATTGCGCAGTCAGGAAGGATTTGGGTAATCCGTTCATTGGGAAAACATTGGAATACAAAAATCATAGTGGTTCCTGATGCCGATGTAGTCATTAAAGGTCCTTATAAATTTTTCAAACATCCGAACTATATCATAGTGGCAACTGAGATTTTAGTTATTTCCTTATTATTCAATGCATATTATACTGCTATCATCTTTAGTTTATTGAATGTTTGGATGATGATGGTAAGAATCCCACTGGAAGAGAAGGCATTAAAGGAACACACGGAATATTCTACGGTTTTTAAGGGAGAATAATAAAAAAATTTAATTACTTATTGAAAATGATTATCGTTCGTGATAAGATTCTAAATGAAGATGAAAATTATTCTCATTCGGATTTCAATCATTTATTTTAACTAAAAACTAAAAGCTAATCAATATAAAAGAGGATGGTGTTGGTAATGGTTTGGGTATTCATTTTATTGACAATCGCTACATATGGTTTTGTGATGAAACATGTATTGAATAATATTCAAAAACCGGCAAAGGCAGTAAAACCTTATACCGAGTCACCAATGGAAAAACGAGCTGCTTTTAACCCCACCCCAACAACCAGGTAAACATCCTGGTTTTTTTTTGCATTCCAACAATATGATCAAATTGCACGAATCCACCAATTGGTGGTTTTTTTTTGAACATGGCCTGTTATGAATCATATAGTAAAATAAAGCTGACGGTATGAATAACAAACGAAATCGTTTACAATAAGAATATCAAAATGACGATAGATTAAGGGGTATGGATTCATGATTCAAGAAACATTAAAGCAACAGTCCAAATTGGGAATTTTGACTGCCATGTATGAGAAATTTCAATCGGCAGGTGATACAGGCAATGCAGATAAAATGAAACAGTTAATCATGAAAGTGAATAATGAGGAGTTCATCATTGCTTTTTGCGGGCATTTTTCAGCGGGGAAATCTAGTATGATCAACTTTCTCCTTGGTGATCAAGTATTGCCTTCAAGTCCGATTCCTACGAGTGCAAATACGGTAAAGGTACAAAAAGGGGAAGACTATGCCAAAGTCTTTTACCATCATCAGCCACCAGTCTTATTTCCTGCACCTTATGATTTTAAAGAGGTCAAGAAATTTGCCAAGGATGGAGATTCAGTATCGGCAATAACGATAAGTTCCAATGATTTTTCACTGCCGGATTCATGTGCGATCATGGATACGCCAGGAATCGATTCGACAGACGATGCACATAGAGTTTCTACGGAATCTGCCCTGCATCTAGCTGATGTCGTCTTTTATGTCATGGACTACAATCACGTCCAATCAGAAGTGAACTTCCTATTCACGAAAGAATTGTTGGAGGCTGAAAAACCGACATACTTAATTATCAATATGATCGATAAGCATGATGAGAACGAGCTTGGATTTCAAGACTTCAAGCTTTCCGTTTCTGAAGCTTTTGCGAACTGGAATGTATATCCTGATGGTATTTTTTATACATCCGTAAGAGACTTGAACAATACCGAAAATGAAATAGAAGTGGTCAAGCAATTCATATATGAAATGGCGGGCAAAGGTTTAAATGATGGGAAAGATGCCATCATGCAATCGGCTAATGCCCTTGTCGAAAGACATCTTAATTGGCTGAAGGAGCAGTATGAAGAGGAACATGCCGATGATTTTGAAGTATTATCAGAACTGCCTCATGAAGAGCGGCTACACCTGACAAATCAGGTGGACAGCCTATTGAAAGAAAAAAAATCATTGACTGGACGCATAGAGGAAATCAAGGGCCAATATGCCGATGCATTGGAAACTATTTTAAAAGGCGCATACATCATGCCGGCGGCAACACGGGACCTAGGTAAATCATTCTTGGAATCAGCTCAGCCGGACTTTAAAATGGGTCTATTATTTGCCAAGAAAAAAACGGATGCCGAACGTGAGGCACGTATTAAGGCGTTCTTGAGCGATCTACAAGAAAAGGTGAAAACCCAGCTTGAATGGCATCTTAAAGAACTGGCGGTTAAAACGCTTAATCAAGCGGAAATCCATGATTCAACACTTGAAAGTAAGGCTCAGGCACTTCAAATCGAGGTAACGGAATCTTACATAAAAAACTCTTTGAAACCTCAAGTCGATATTACGGGTGAATACGTTTTAAACTATACGAATGATTTGGCATCAGCGATCAAAAAGAAAGCACGTGATGTATCAGAAGGATTTTTGAATGATATGGTTACCGTTATGGAAGGAATAGTGGAACAGCAGTCTATGTCCATCGATAAGGAACTTGAAGGTTTTTCTGAATTTGCGGAAGCTCTAAAAGTTACTGCTGCGATGAACGCGGAAATCGAGTACCAAACGGAACGTTTAGAGGCCATTGCCCATCAAACTGAATCATTAGTCGATGAGCGTGAAATCGATATGCTGTTAACTCAATGGAATGAAGAGGAAAAAAATATTACAGTCAAAATCATGACAACCGATAAAGTAAGTAATTCAAGGCCCGTCAACGAACAATCTGTAAGTGATCATGTTAAAGAAATCACGGAAGCTGTACCTTCCGTGACTGTTTCTTCATCTGATGCTACTGATTTACGCGGAAAAGAAAAGCTGATGGAAACTGCAGCGAGTTTAAAACAGGCGGCCGAGCTGATCCAACCTCTGAGAGGGTTTCAATCGCTTTATAAAGAATTGAAAGAGAAGGCAAATCGCTTGGAACAACAGACGTTCACGGTTGCCCTCTTCGGTGCATTCAGTGCGGGTAAATCTTCCTTTGCCAATGCTTTGATGGGAGAAAGCGTCCTTCCTGTCTCACCAAATCCGACAACTGCCGCAATCAACAAAATCATGTCTTCGGACGCTCAGCATCCACATGGAACGGCAACCGTCAAATTAAAGACCGAAGCGATGCTGTTGGAAGATGTAAGCCTGGCATTGGCAGCTTTTGATAAATCGGCAAAGACTCTGGATGAAGCACTTCAACTAGCAGGGCAAATCATTGCGAAGGCAGGGGAAGTTGATAAGGGTAAAACGCACTTATCGTTTCTTAGGGCGTTTCATCAAGGGCTTCCCGAGTACCAAAATGATTTAGGAAATGTGGTTACGGTAGACCTTGAAGGTTTTAAACGGTTTGCTGCGGAAGAGTCCAAGTCATGTCTTGTTGATCTGATCGAATTGCGTTATGACTGTGAAATGACAAAGCAGGGGATGGTCCTTGTTGACACACCTGGGGCCGATTCGATTAATGCACGCCATACAGGAGCAGCTTTCGAATATATTAAGAATTCGGACGCCATCCTATTTGTGACTTATTATAATCATCCATTTTCCCGGGCAGACAGGGAGTTCCTGATACAGCTTGGACGTGTGAAGGATTCTTTCGCTATGGATAAGATGTTTTTCATCGTCAATGCCGTCGACCTGGCACAAACGACTGACGAATTGGACGAAGTGATGGATTATGTCACAGATCAATTGAATGGATTCGGTATCCGTTTTCCAAAACTGTTCCCGCTTACGAGTAAGGGGGCGTTGATGGAAAAACAAACGCCTGGTTCGTTTAAGCATTCATTCCTTCCTAATAGCGGAATCATGGAATTCCAAGGCCAATTCGATTCTTTCATAGAAAACGATTTAACTGGACTTGCGATTGAATCTGCTCAAGCGGCTGTAAAAAGAACCGAAGAATTGCTACGAGATGTAATTACAGCTTCCAGACAGGATGAGAAAGCGAAACGAAAAGCCCTGGAGACCCTTTCTCATGAGTCACAGGCCATTTCGGAACTCCTTTCAGTCATTAAAGGGGATGCCGAAAAGCAACGGTTGAAAAAAGAGATAGACGAATTGACTTTCTATAGTAAACAACGGGTCTTCTTCCGGTTTAATGATTTCTTCAAAGAATCGTTCAATCCAGCTGTTTTAAAAGATGATGGAGGCGATCTGAAAATTGTCCTCAAGCAATCGATGAAGAACTTATTGGATGCGTTAGGCTTTGACCTTGCCCAGGAAATGCGTGCTACGGCTTTAAGGACGGAAATGTTCGTAAATAAATTACTGAATGAGAAACAGGGCAGTTTGCTTCAGCAAATGCAAAAAATAAGAAGAACCCTTTCATTACAGCCATATGAACCCAATGAGAGGGAATCCCTTGAATTCACTGGTGCTTTTGCCCAATTGGATACAGGGGAATTCAAAAAGGAATTGGCATTATTCAAGAATCCAAAATCTTTCTTTGAAAAGAATGAAAAAGCGAAAATGAGTGAAGGTCTTCAGAAGCGTTTGGATGAACCTGCCCTTATATATGCAAAAGAACAGGGTGAGCGGATTTACGAAATGTATAATGAAGTCCTCGATCAAGAGTTACTCGCGATTCAAAAAGAGTTTAAGACGGAAGTATCGGATATCTTTGCAGGTTTACGTGCAGCATTGGAGGAAACGGTTGATTTACCGTATTATGAAAATGCTGTAGCGGAATTGGCTAAAATGCATTCGAAATAGAAACGAGGTTCATTCATGAAAGAAAACCTTATTTCACGCTTGAGATACCTGGAAAAGAATGAGGATATAACCATATTGATGGCTGCTGTTACTGGCAGCCATTCTTTTGGTTTATCATCGGTCCAATCGGATTACGATGTTCGGTTTATATTTGTTCATAATGATAAGCGATCATACTTGAGCTTGAGTCAGCCAGTTGAAGTCATTCAAGTGAAAGAAGGCCTATTTGACATGGAAGGCTGGGATCTCTTTAAATCATCCCGTCTTACCTTAAAGAGTAACCCTGCTCTATTTGAATTGTTTCAGTCGCCTATCAGGTTGATAACCCATCCGGATTATTATAGGAAGATGACTGGTTTGATACCGGATTGCTATTCCAAAAAGGCACTGGGGCACCATTACTATCGGATGATGAGCGACAATCTTCAACAATTGACAAAAACAAGGGGTTCCGAAAGAAAAGAGCTAAAAATATGGGTACAAGTATACCGTTCGTATTTAACCCTTGAATATATCATCCAACGGGGTTCGCTGCCACCATTATCGGTATGGGAATTACTTGATTCGGTTTCAATGGATCAAGGAATGAAAAACAGGATGACCCGGATATTTAAAGCAAAACAAATGGAAGAATGTATAAGCAACAATGAAAGTGAAAATAATCTTTCTCTAATAGAAGGGAAATCACTTTCCATAAAGAATGAGATAACTAGGCTACATCAAGGGAAGAACATGGAAATGGAACTTAATGAATTAATTTGGGCCATTTTGGAATAGGGGGATATGAGATGAGTTTTATAATCGAAAAAGAAGAGCTGTTGCCGTTGTTGAATTCTAGAGATATCAGAATTTGTGACTGCCGCTTTCAATTAGGCTCTCCTGACGCAGGGTATAATGATTACAAAAAAGACCATATTTCAGGCGCTGTTTATTTCGATCTTGAAAAGGACTTATCGGGTCAGGTTCAAGAACATGGCGGAAGACATCCTCTTCCTGACCTGGAAACCATTAAAGATAAACTGGAATCAAATGGAATCACCAACGATACTGTACTTATCGCTTATGACGGCGGGGAAGGTTCTTTTGCTTCCAGGTTTGTCTGGTTGCTAAGCTACCTTGGGCATCAGAAAGTCTTTGTCCTGAACGGGGGATATCGCGCCTGGAGGGATGCGGGCTATCCGATTGACTCGATTCAAATGAATTATATGCCAACCGAAAATCGTATCGATTTAAATGAGCACGTTTTTGCATCTTTTCGAAAAGTGAAGGATTACACTTTGAATAGACCTGACGATATCGTATTAATGGATTCACGGGAATCTAAGCGCTACGAGGGAATCGAGGAGCCAATTGATAAAAAAGCCGGCCATATACCTGGTGCAGTAAATAAGGTGTGGACGAACGTTCTGGAAAATGGCTATTTTAAAAAGAAGGAAGATCTTCAGTCGAATTTTACAAGCATCGGTAAAGATAAGGAAATCATTGTGTACTGCGGTTCAGGTGTAACGGCCTCACCCAATTATATCGCCCTGAAAGAAGCGGGCTTTAAAGATGTGAAGATTTATATTGGCAGTTTCAGTGACTGGATCTCGTATGATGATAATCCAATTGAATAATATTTTTTCCAATTAAACGATCCTTAAAAAAAGGGACAGTTATGATAAAATGGAAGTACATCATGATAGAGGTGATAATGTGTTAATGAAAGAAAATGAGCAGCATCCATCCTTTATGCTTGTCGATGGAATGGCGCTTTTATTTAGAGCTTTTTATGCAACGGCCGTTACTGGTCAATTCATGATTAACTCCAAAGGCATCCCGACCAATGCCGTTCAAGGTTTTTTGAAGCATATGCTGACGGCGGTGAATCACTTTTCACCCAGTCATGTAGCGGTATGCTGGGATATGGGCAGCAAGACTTTCAGAAATGAATTATTTGATGGATACAAGGCGAATCGATCAGAAGCTCCAGTCGAAATGATCCCTCAATTCGACTTAGCGAAAAAAGCGGTTGAAGCATTCGATATCCCTAACATAGGACTATCTGGTTATGAGGCGGATGACTGTATCGGAACAATTGCCAAAGCATCTGCACAGCATAGCCGAGTGGGTATATTGACTGGCGATCAAGATATGCTTCAGTTAATAGATGAAAACATTTCCGTACTATTGTTAAAAAAAGGGTATGGTAACTATGAGGTGCATAATCCCGATAGCTTTTTTGAGTGGAAAGGGATTACACCAAGGCAAATGATCGATTTAAAAGCTTTAATGGGTGATACAGCTGATAACTATCCCGGGGTTAAAGGAATTGGGGAGAAGACAGCATTGAAATTATTGATACAGTATCAAAGTATCGAAGGCATTCTTGAAAATGTTGCTTCATTGACGAATGGGCAACGGGCTAAAATTGAATCCGCTGTCGATATGCTTCATTTATCCAGAAAGCTAGCAGAAATAAAATGTGATGTACCAATTTCATGTCCTTTGGACGATGCGGTCTATCAGTATGATCGCGAAAAGGTCAAAAATCTGGCTAGGGATCATGAATTCAGGACTTTACTGCGAATGATCTAATCAAAAAAGGGGAGCTCCCCTTTTGAAATTCCCTTTAAATTTTCGCCTGAATTTAAGAGATTGGGGCTCTACTAGCCCGCGCGTTGAAGGGAGACCCTGCAGGCGCTTGCGCCGAGGGCGGACCGCCCGCGAAAAACGAGTGTCCTACGTTCCAATCAACGTTCAAATTGTACAGTCTGGGACCTCCCTAATGGGAGGTCCTTTATTTTGTACGATGATTTTTTTGTCGAAAAATGGATAGTCAAATTCTTTTATATACGGTAAGATGAAAATAAGGCATGAAGTATGGAGTGGATGCAGAAGTGGCGAAATCAACTGAAGAGTATGTTAGTTTTTTAGAGGGTAAGGGATTCACTTTTGGTAATGACGCGATTGGTTTTATTTATTTTGGTAAGCGCTACACAGATGCAAGTGATATTTTAGTCAATGCAGCAATAGAGTTGACATTGAAGGTACAAAAGAATTTTGATGGCAGCTTTTATATCTCCTTTTTGGAAAACTTAAAACAAAATGGCATTGAAACGCGTAGTGCAGCGGTATCGTTTGCAAAAGAACAGGGGCTACTTAAATAAATCGGACTTCGTAACTGGAAGTCCGATTTATTTTATTGGGCTTTTCAAGAAAACCCCTTTGTCACCGGTTTCTTTTTCTTAACAGGCAGTTCTGCAAAAATCATTCCCAAGAATATGAATGCGCAGCCGATGATGGAAGCGGAAGTCAATTTTTCCCCTATCAATATGTATGAGGATAACGCTGCAAAAACCGGTTCCATTGAAAAGATCAGCGCCACTCTTGTAGGTGTCGTATAGGCTTGGAAGAAGGTTTGTGCGAAAAAGGCGAACGCCGTGGCAAGGGCTGCCGTAACCAATAAAGCAGTCCATACATCCTTCTGTAACATGACCTCTGAGCTGAAGATGACGGAATGATTCTCTTTGAAAATGAAAGCTGAAACAAATGATAATAAAGATACGGTGGAAACCTGAACCAACGTCAGCGGTAAAGCGGGAAGGGTCTTGGCATATTTAGCGGTAGTGATGATTTGCATGGCAAAACTGATTGCACATAAAAATACCAGTAAATCACCGATATTCAAATTGGAGCGGTCAGCGAAAGTCATTAAATAAAGTCCGATGGTTGCGGCTGCGACACCTATTATTGTATTGCGGGAAAGCCTATGCTTTAATAGCAGCAGGGAAAAAACAGGTACCATGACAACACTTAATCCTGTTATAAAGCCAGTCTTTGCAGGCGTTGTATAATTCAATCCGATCGTTTGAAGCCCATAACCGAGAAAAAGCCATACACCAATATGAAACCCAGCTTTAAAAAGGCCCTTGCTCCCGTTTTTCCCCTTTTTGTGTAGAGTCAATAAATAAGGGATGAGCAAGAATACGAACGCCATGAAAAAACGGACGCCATTAAACGTGAAGGGGTCAAGAAAAGACAGCGCATTTTGGACCATGACAAAAGTGACGCCCCAGATGAATACAACGAATAATAACGAAAAATCAGCTGTCTTGTTCATGAATTTCCTCAGCCTTATTCAATCGAATGGCCCGTCTCGCCAACTCATCTGCGGACTTATTTTCGATATTTGGAATCCATTTCATGAAAAATAAATCAAGCACGTCGGAAAGCTTTAAAGCCCGTTCCAGCAAAAGGGCATACTTATTTTTTGCAAATCTTTTTTCAATGGCCTGGTTGATGGCTTGGGAGTCCGTACGAAAAGAAACGACTTGATACTTATTGGCCACACAAATCTCCAATGCTTTGATTAAGGCATGGTACTCCGCTTCATGGTTTTCCATATTCCCAAGAGGAAAGGAATGCCTCTCGACCACACCGTTATTATTTATGAAAACACCTGCACCGCTAGGCCCTGGATTGCCCGCACTGGCACCATCAATATACACTTCGATCAAGATGTGCTCCTCCTCGAGTTTAACTGTTAAAATGTTACGTTTCATTTAAATTTAAGATTGAAACATGAGAATTTCAGGCTGATATGGGAACTATAATTAAAAAGAGTGATTAAAATGCTTACAATATATTATAAAGGGTATGACGAAAAAAAGGTATGAAATTTGTAAGCTGTTCTGCATGAATCGTGAATGGATAAGGAGCTGGAAATCTTTGAAGGTAATTATGCAATGGACATATCAAGCTTCAAAAAAACCATCTGCCGATTTCGTTTCGGATTGGCTCGATGCCGGGACTGCACTGGTCATTACCGAAGATCTTGAAAAGGCAGGAAGGCTGAAAGAAGTGGAATTCAAGGATGAATTCGATACATCATGGACCAAGAAGGAGTTAAAGAAACTCCTGACGGAAATTGAGGAAGAACCGCAGGATGTGACGGTTTTCTTTGATGGAGGTTTTCAAAAAGATGAAAAGGTGGCAGGAATTGGTGTTGCCATTTATTATCGTCAAGGAAAAAAGTTCTGGCGGTTACGCACGAATGTGAAATTGGAGCAATTCGAATCCAATAATGAAGCTGAATATGCGGCTTTTCATGAAGCGGTCAGGCAGATGGACGAACTTGGAATCCACCATCAAAGCTGTGTCTTTAAAGGGGATTCTCTCGTCGTCTTAAATCAACTTTCCGGTGAATGGCCCTGTATGGAAGAAAACTTAAATAAATGGCTGGACCGCATTGAAGCGAAACTGGATAAATTAAAGATCATTCCTGTCTGCAAGCCGATTTCTCGAAAGGAAAACCAGGAAGCCGATCGCCTGGCCACACTTGCACTGCAAGGAAAAGCCATTTTCAGTAAAATAGAAATTGCTGGGTCAAAGGAGCCATAACAACAATGAACAGGAAAAAAATATATGAAGAAGTGGAAGATGTTCTCGCTTCATTTTGCCAAGATTGTTTTTTAAGAAAGCATTTTCGAAAAGAGAAGGGGCGTACGTATGCCCATCAGTTCTGTATTTCAGAATGTACGGTTGGTGAAAAATTAAAACAGCTGGGCAATGAACTTAGTGACCGAACTTAAGTGCCCAAAAATTGCTTTCATTAAGACACAAGGCAATGAAGGATATGGTATTATAGGTGAAAAATAGAGAAAAGTGTGAGAGCAATGAAAAATAGAAGAGGGAAACTATATAATGCGAAAACGCCTCTTACCATACCCAGAATTGATTTCATAAGGGAAGAATTGAAAAAAGATGCAACTTCTTTAACGGTAGATCATGCACGACCTAACGTAAATATTCAGGAAAGAATCAACGAAGCTTCGCTTCAATTGAAAAACATCTTTCAAGATATACGAAATGAAGGAAAAATACAGCTTGATAAGATTGTATTGATTAAAGCAAAAGTTGCACCTGTCATTGCAGAAGCTGCAAAGAATCCTGATGTTTATTACCTTTTCGAAGAGCTGCAAGCAAATAACGAGTACACGTATAAGCATAATATCGGTGTCGGGATCATTGCCACTTATCTAGGGATGAAGCTTGGATTATCGAAAGAAAACCTTTCAGCACTGACACTGGCAGCCACACTGCATGACGTGGGTAAAACAAGGATTCCGGATAGTATATTGGAAAAGCCGGGTAAACTGACTGCAGCAGAATATGAAGAAATGAAACTCCATGCCATTTATGGTTATGAATTACTTAAAAGTATCCCAGGAATCCCACCATCGATTGCATTAACAGCCCTTCAGCACCATGAACGGGAAGATGGGAAGGGCTATCCACATGGTCTGATGGGGAATGATATCCATCATCATGCGAAAATCGTCGCAATAGCCGATGTATTCCATGCGATGTCTTCAAATCGTGTATATCATCGGGCCATGCCGTTTTATAAGGTGATTGAGCAAATGAACAGCGATAAGTTCGGTAAATTTAATCCTGAGATCCTAATGGAGTTTGTAAACCGATTAATGTCCACTTTAGTCGGAAAAGAAGTCACCCTTACCAATGGACGAATCGGGACGATCATCATGATCGATCCATACGATCCCCTTAAAGCTTTGTTGAAAACCGGTACAGAGATCATAGATTTACGAATGGAAAAAGAATGGCAAATCGAACGAATCATCGGTTAATGAAAAAGAGCCCGATTATAAAAAATCGGGCTTTTCGTCATTCTGCTTTACCGAATCAAAATAGGTTTTGAGCATTACTTTATTTTCGCTGAAGTCTGCAATCGTATATTGATCAAGGACCTTTAAAAAAGCATCCAAGGCATTGTTAAGGACAAATTTCAATGAACAAACGGGAGAAATCACACAGTTATCGTGATCTTTAAAACATTCCACTAAATAAAAATCTTCTTCGGTTCTCCGCACAAGTTCCCCTACATTTATTTCAGCGGGTGATTTTGCAAGCCGGAAACCGCCATTTCTTCCACGTATCGTCTCAATATAGCCTAATTTACCTAGATTATGAACAATTTTCATCAAATGATTTTTAGACAGTTGATATACTTCAGAAATCTCTTTGATATTTGATAATTTGCTTTGGTCGTGGGTAGCCAGGTAAATCAACACTCTAAGTGAGTAATCTGAATAACTCGTCAACCTCATGTTTATCGCCTCACATTCTATCCCCATTTGACTATATCATAAATGTGAACATTTTATAAACATGAAAACTTATTATCTGAAAAGATGTATAAAAAATATTGCTTTTAATGCATTTAAGTTCTAATATAAACATGTATTCAAAATACTTGTTTATGAAAAGGGGTTTACCTATGCTATCCCAGAAAACCATCGATATTATCAAATCAACCGTACCTGTATTAGAAGTGCATGGTACAACTATCACAACTGTATTCTATAAAAATCTTTTCGAAGCACATCCTGAATTATTAAATGTTTTCAATCATGCCAATCAAAAAAAGGGGCGCCAGCAAACTGCACTTGCCAACACGGTTTTGGCAGCAGCTAAATATATAGATCAACTAGAAACGATTTTACCTGCCGTGAAGCAAATAGCACAAAAACATAGAAGTCTTGCAGTCAAAGCCGAACATTATCCGATTGTTGGAGAACACCTATTAGGCGCAATCAAAGAAGTGTTACAAGATTCGGCTACAGAAGAAATCCTTCAAGCTTGGGGAGAGGCGTATGGAGTCATTGCGGATGTTTTCATTAGCATCGAAAAGGAAATGTACGACGAAGCTTCCAATCAGGTCGGCGGATGGTCTGATTTCAAACGATTCACAGTAGTGGAAAAAGTACGGGAAAGTGAAGTAATCACATCCTTTTATCTAAAGCCATCAGATGGAGATAAGGTTCCGGCATTTCTTCCAGGACAATATATTACCGTTCGGATTGAGATACCGGGTGAACGCTATTTATTCAACCGTCAGTATAGTTTATCTGATGTTCCGGGAAAAGATTATTTCCGTATTTCCGTTAAAAAAGAAAAGTCGGGAACCTCTCCTGATGGTAGGGTCTCTAACTACTTGCATGAATCCATTCAGATGGGTGACAGTATTGACGTAACGGCTCCTGCAGGTGATTTCACCATCGACTTGGATAAACGAACACCGGCAGTATTCTTGAGCGGAGGCGTTGGCATAACGCCTTTCATGAGCATGGTCCATGCGGTAGCTGAACAAACACCTGAGCGTGATGTACAATTCATTCATGCAACAGATAATGGCCATTTACAGCCGTTCAGAATGGAACTGACAGAACTAGGACACAAGCTTACCAACTATCAATTATCCTTTG
Source organism: Peribacillus sp. TE19612 (assembly GCF_056279465.1). NCBI lineage: Bacteria > Bacillati > Bacillota > Bacilli > Caryophanales > Bacillaceae > Peribacillus > Peribacillus sp. TE19612. The sequence continues at coordinate 146,941 of NZ_JBWCCL010000004.1, forward strand.
TCTTTAAAAATCCGAGTGAGGATGATAAGAACCTCCCGAATTTTGAAAAGGAAGGGTATATTGATAAGGAATTATTGAGCAGTTTTGTTAAACCTGAAGCTGATTATTATGTGTGTGGCCCTGTTCCTTTCATGAAGGCGATCATCACTTACCTGAAAGAGTTGGGGATAGATACGGATAAAATTCACTATGAGTTCTTCGGCCCAGCAATCGCGTTATAAGGATCATTCATCGCAGGAATGTTATTGACATCAAGAAGATAATTTTGCATACTATATTAAAACAATGAACGTTGAGAGAAGATTAGTATGCGAGAATCACTGTGACAGAGAGCGGCGTCGATTGCTGGAAGACCCGCGACAGGAAAGCGCAGAACCTGCTTCTTGAGTCCTATGCAAAACATAGGCGCAAATCCTGGCGTTATCAGGCAAAGTGGAATGCATGAACTTGCATTCAATGAAGGTGGTACCACGGAGAGCAGCCCTTTTCGTCCTTATTTCGAGGATGAAAAGGGCTTTTTTTCATGTCTTAGATATTTATTGGAGGAAGTAATCGATGGAAAAGAAACGCATCGTTGTTAAGATAGGAAGTAGTTCTTTGACCAATACACAAGGTGAAATCGACCAAAACAAATTTTCCGATCATATCCAGGCAGTGGCAGCGTTAAGGAAAGCGGGGCATGAAGTTGTCCTTGTTTCATCTGGTGCTGTAGCGACAGGTTTTCGCAAGCTCGGCTACCCTACGCGACCTGTCACTCTCAAAGGAAAACAAGCTGCTGCAGCGGTGGGGCAAAGCCTATTGATTCAATCATATATGGAACAATTAGGGAACTTTGGAATCGTTCCGGCGCAGATTTTATTAACAAGGAAAGATTTCTCGAAAAAGGATAGATATAAAAATGCATATGCCACATTGATGGAATTGCTTGAACGCGGCATCCTTCCGATCATAAATGAAAATGATACAGTATCGGTCGAGGAGTTGACTTTTGGTGATAATGATATGCTATCCGCCTTGGTAAGCGGATTAGTCCACGCGTCCAACTTGATCATATTAACGGATATTAATGGGCTCTATGATTCCAATCCACAGACAAATCCAGGGGCTAAACGATTTGATAAGCTATCCGAAATAACGGATGATTTATTGCAAATGGCAGAAGGTGCAGGTTCCAATGTCGGAACCGGTGGGATGAAATCGAAGCTGATTGCAGCGCAAACGGCATTGTCTCTAGGGGTGAAAGTATTCATCGGTTCTGGTTTGGGGAGTGATAAACTTCTAACAATCCTTGAAGGCAATGGTGATGGCACGTACATTGGGAATGATCTCTTGACGACGGTAACGAAAAACAAACAATGGATATCACTTCATTCAAAAGTATCCGGGAAAATTTTCGTTGATGAAGGTGCCGAAAGGGCCTTAGTTTCAAATGGCAGCAGTCTGCTGCCAGCTGGAATTTATGAAATTAAAGGAGTCTTCAATAAGGGTGATGTTGTCGAAGTCTTTGGTGCAAATGGGTTATTAGGGCGGGGTGAGGTCCTTTATTCCGACGAAGAATTAAAACAGGCGATGGGAAAGAGGACATCCGAGCTTATAATCACTTCCATAGAAGTGATCCATCGCGATAAATGGGTGAAAGCATAAAAAATCAATTTCAAGAAAAAAGGGGGAATTTAGAAATGAGTGAAGTGACGGCGAAAGGAAAGGCAGCAAAAAAAGCCAGTTATCAGCTAATCGGTTTGAGTACGGAAAAGAAGAATGAGGCTCTTGGGAAAATTGCTAAACAACTTATTATCGATAAAGATTTTTTGATAAAGGAAAACCAAAAGGATCTGGAAGATGGCAGGAAAAAAGGCTTCAGTGAGTCTACATTAGATCGAATTATGTTGAATGGTAACCGAATTGATGATATGGCAGCGGCCATTGAGCTTCTAATCGAGTTAAATGATCCGATTGGGGAACAATTGGAGACGATTGAAAAAGAGAATGGTTTATTGATTAAAAAGCAACGGGTGCCGATCGGGGTAATCGGAATGATTTATGAAGCAAGGCCTAACGTGACCATCGATGCAGCTACATTATCCTTGAAAACGGGGAATGCTGTCATCTTAAGAGGCAGCTCGTCAGCCAAACACTCCAATATGGCACTTGTCTCTTCCATTCATAAAGCATTGGAGAATACGGAAATCCCTGTAGAAGCTGTTCAGTTGATCGAGGATACAAGTCGTGAAACCGCTAAGGAACTTTTTCATCTTAATGAGTATTTAGATGTTTTGATTCCCCGCGGCGGAAAGAACTTAATTGAAACGGTGATTAAGGAGTCCACTGTCCCCGTCCTTGAAACAGGAGCAGGCAATTGCCATATCTTCATCGATCAGACCGCAGATATTACGATGGTCGAGAAAATTGTCTTAAACGGTAAAACTCAGCGCCCATCCGTATGCAATGCTATTGAGGGGCTTCTAATCCATGAAGAATGGTTGAAAGAAAATGGAGTGCGTATCCTGGAACTCCTGGACGAAAAGGGTATTGAATTATATGGAGATGAAGCGGTTTGCAGCTCCTTTCCGAGAGCGAAAACGGCTACGGAGGAAGATTGGTCAACTGAGTACCTGGCTTTAAAACTCAGCGTGAAAACTGTAAAAGGTGTATCCGATGCCATTGATCACATAAACCGATACGGTTCCAAGCATTCTGAAGCAATCTTAACGGGGGATGAACAAAATGCTTCTGCATTTTTGAATAAAGTGGATGCCGCAGCCGTTTATCACAATGCTTCAACCCGTTTTACCGACGGCTTTGAATTCGGTTATGGCGCAGAAATCGGCATTTCCACACAAAAGCTGCATGCGCGCGGACCAATGGGTTTACCTGCATTAACATCAAGCAAGTACTTCATTTATGGCCAGGGGCAAATCCGGGAATAGAATTCATTTCTTTCATGGAAGGTTATTAAAACTCAATTAAGGGTATTGTATAATACATTACTTTTAAAGGAGCAGATACCATGGACAAGAGGTTTATAGCAATATATGAAAATGAAAATGAAGCGATTTCAGCAGTCGGAAACTTAAAGGAACAAGGATATACATCCGATCAAATATCAGTATTGGCAAAAAACATTGATAAATTACCAAATGAAGCAGAGGAAGTCAGCCCGGCAAAAACTGATGGATTAGTAGCTGGGGCAGCAGCCGGCGGAGCTGTCGGATTGACAGGCCTGCTTATTGGAATGAGTGCATTGGCCGTACCAGGAATAGGTCCGATATTGGCAGCAGGACCGATTTTCGCCACTTTTGGGGGAGCGGCAGCCGGGGCAGCATCGGGAGCAGGCGGATTAAGAAAGCCATTATTGGACATTGGACTGGAGGAAGCCGAAGTCGATCAATATATGGAGGATATTAAAGCAGGGAAAATCCTTGTCATAGCCGACCCTTTTTAAGTTTGCAAGTAAAACCACCTTGAATGAACAGACTTATGATGTTTGAGAACTAAACTCCATAAAAACTCAAAATTAAACAGCTCTTATTTATTGAAAAACCCCGTTCAGGATTCTTGAACGGGGTTAATCTGTTTGTAGGCTAATTTTATTGTCACTAACGATAAAATCAAAAGGAATTCCACATTGGTATGAAGAATAAAGGAATATAGTCCTATTAGCGAGAAAGGGAGGGGGATTATGGTGCAAAAAGCAGAAGCCGATGCCACTTTAAGAAATTATAGATATTTTATTCATGATGATTTTCCCTTTGAGAATCATTATACTGATTATAATGTTAAAAAGCGTTTTCCAGTGATGAAAAGCAAGTTTTATTGAGAAGAATTGAATGACCATTCTTTTTGTGATATTTAATACCAATCGAAATCCTTGTAATGAAAAAACCCACGATAACAGGGTTTTTTATTTTTAAAAGTGAAAGATGGAATATCTTGATAAAACGGGGAATTAATCTCATGCGTACTTAAGGCATTAACTTTTCATATTCTGGCTTTGAAAAACTCTACGGCATTCTTAGCTAACTCGAACTATCAAGACCTTGTATGACCAGGGCTTTGAGCTTTATCCAATAAAGCAAAATGATTTAGGTTGGAGGTGGGTATTTTGATAAAAATAAAACTCGTTGTTCCTCGAAAAGGGTATATTACGGACGCCTTTGAAAGATTTGAGGAATTCAACAAGTTGGAAGCAGCGGAAAACAATGATAACGGATCGGTGAAGTTTGTATTAGAGGAGGTAGTTGAGGATGCCGATAAGATTGGGAAGTTGAAGCTTGATGCCGATGTAATCATCTCAAGGGGGTTAATCACGAAACTATTAAAAGAATGCAATGAATTCATTCCTATCGTAGATATACCTGTACAGGGCATTGACCTCATTCGTTCCCTGCATGATTGCAAGGCTCGTTTTGGCAGTAAAAAAGTGGCTGTCATAGGTGCGTTAAATATGATTTATGGTGTTGAAAACCTTTCGGATATCGTTGATTTGCCAATTCAGTCCTATATATTAAATGATATCGAGTCCTCAGTCAGTTTAGTGGATTTAGCCGCTAGAGATGGCTGTGAGGTTGTGTTAAGTGGGTTAAGTACATGTAAATATGCCGAAGAAATAGGGTTGGGAGCCATTCTGGTTGATACTGGAAAGGAATCATTTCGGCAGGCGTTGATTGAGGCGAAACGAGTAGCTCTTGTCAGCAGAAGGGAACAGGAGAAGACCAAGCGTTACCAAACGATTCTTAATTATGCCTATGAAGGGGTTATTGCAATAGATTTAAAAGGACAAATATCCGTATTCAATACAGCCGCTCAGGAGATATTAGCCATTTCCAAGGGGAGCTTAATTGGAAATTCTGTATACGATATAATAAGGCCCGGAAAATTTCGTAATATGCTTTTAAGCGACGATGAATACGAAAAGGATACCGTTGCTTACCAATCCATTCAATTATCGGTAAAAAAAGTCGGGATATTTTTAAAAGGTAAAAAAGTGGGGGATATGGTCGCCTTTCAAGATGTTACCCGCATTCAGGAGATGGAAGGGAAGTTCTTTAGAAAGCTTCATTCACGCGGACATGTGGCGAAGTACACATTTGATGATATATTGTATCGGAGTTCGGAAATCAAGAGGACGATTGAAACGGCTCAACGTTATAGTGAAGTAGATTCAAACATTCTTATAATTGGAGAAACTGGAACGGGCAAGGAAATATTCGCCCAAAGCATACATAATCATAGCAACCGTAAAAATAACCCGTTTGTAGCCATTAATTGCGCAGCCCTTCCCGAAAATCTATTGGAAAGTGAGCTTTTCGGATATGCAGAAGGAGCTTTTACGGGAGCCATGAAAGGCGGAAAGCAAGGATTTTTTGAACTGGCCCATAGAGGTACGATTTTTTTAGATGAAATAGGAGAAATCTCCCCAAAAATGCAAAGCCGGCTGCTGCGTGTCCTGCAGGAGCGTGAAATCATGCGCATCGGTGATGATAAAGTAATCCCGGTTGATGTGAGAATAGTGTCGGCAACGAACAAAGACCTCATGCAAATGGTAAAGAGTAATGACTTTCGGGAGGATCTGTATTATCGCTTGAGTGTGCTGGACCTTGTATTGCCTCCGCTTCGGGAACGCAGAGAAGATATTCCGTTATTGGTGAATGCCTTTATTCGGAAAGGTCATTCGGAACAAAAACAAATCAAGATCACGGATAGTGCCATGAAAAAGCTAAGTGAAGGGAATTGGGAGGGGAATATTCGCCAATTGCAAAATTTTTGTGAGCGATTATGTGCACTTTATAAGAACAAATTAATTGATGTGTATGATATCGAGATGTATTTTCCGAATAAAAGTAATAAGAAAATACTGTTTTCGGACCAAAACGAAGAGATGGATATGTCACCTGGGATACATTTATCCGAGCGTGAAAGAATTGTTCAAACGTTAATGAAGGTGAATTTTAATAAAGGAAAAGCTGCCTTTGAGTTAGGCATGAGTCGCACGACTTTATGGAGAAAGATGAAAGATTTGAATATTGAAACAAATTGAAACGGATTGAAACAAATTAATTCATTATGAAACAATTTGTTTACTTTATTTATCTCTTAATTTGAGAACGAATTGGCTTCTTTCTTGAATAAACGGATGTTTTTTATCTTGGCACAATAATTGTATATAAACAATGTAGTAGGAAAGGTTTTTCCTTCAAGGTTAACATGAAAGGTTGGTGGGAATGTGTGAGTCATTTAGTGTATATTCCTCAAGATATTGAGAAAGAGGGGAAAAGTTATTTAGTAGAAAAAGGCTTTAAGATTAAAGTAGGGTCTGATTTGTCGCAAGAAATTCTTATGGAAGAAATCAAGGGTTGTGATGCAGTACTAACGAGATCAACGGCTGTAATAAATAGAGAAGTTATTACAGCAGCTGAAAACCTCAAAGTAATAGCTAAGTATGGAGTGGGCTTGGACAATATCGATATCGAAGCCGCTACAGAGCGTGGCATATATGTAACAAATACCCCAGAGGCGAATGCGAATTCTGTAGCGGAACATGTAATGGCATTAATTTTATCATTGTCCAAAAACTTAAGCTTGGCTGATAAAGAGCTGCGCAGCGGGAATTTTGCTATCCGTAATCAACTTTTTGGCATGGACTTGGAAGGCAAGACTTTGGGGATTATCGGACTAGGGAGAATCGGTAGAATACTGGCAAAAAAGGCTTCCGAAGGCTTCGATATGAAAGTAATTGGCTACGACCCTTATGTTACAGCCAGCCCGAATTCTGAGCTGGAGATAGCAACAGATTTAGAATGGGTATTCAGAAACGCTGATGTTATTAGTCTGCATCTGCCGTTAACGAAAACAACAAAAGGAATAATAGGAAGCCGTGAGTTTTCCTGGATGAAAACTTCCGCTTTTTTTGTAAACGCTTCCAGAGGCGGTGTGGTGAAGGAAATTGATTTAGTAAACGCTTTGCAAGCAGGCGAGATTGCCGGTGCTGGAATAGACGTATTTGAAGTTGAACCTCCTGATAAATGGAATCCACTTTTTAAATTGGATAATGTGATTGTCAGTCCTCATAATGCCGCTTTGACGAAGGAAGGTTCCGTACGCATGGCTGTACATGCCGCAATGCAGGTGGAACAAGTTCTTACTGGCGCGAAACCGAACTGGGCTGTAAATGAGCCCTTAACTAAAGGGGTGTCAATGTAATAATACATTAATAATTATCTGTTTTTTCTGAAAAATGAGGTTTGGAAAATTCGAGTTTTGCATTTGTTGATAAGGGTGGTGAACAAATGAAGAAAATAATCTATGTGATAAGTGCAATACCGGCACTTGGCTCGCTTGTGGTTATCAATCGAATTGAACCTTATGTGTTAGGGATGCCATTTGTTCTTTTTTGGGCCATATTATGGGTCTGTCTTACATCAGTTTTTTTGATAATTGCTAATAAACTTGATCCTGCAACCGAGGAGGAAGAAGACTGATGAATGAAGCCCTGCTTGTTATCCTTTTCTTTCTGGTTCTGTGTATTTGGTTAGGGCTTCAAGCTCGAAAAGGTAAAAACATGAGTTTGGAACAATGGGCTATAGGCGGAAGAGGCTTCGGCAGCTTTTTGCTCTTCTTCTTGATAGCAGGTGAAATGTTTACGACATATACGTTTTTGGGGGCAAGCGGCGGAGCTTATCGATCTGGTATGCCTCCTGCCTTATACGCTTTCAATTGCTTCTATTTTGTAATCGCCTATTGGCTGTTACCGCCTATTTGGAGGTATGCCAAAAAAAATAATGTCATTTCTCAATCTGATTTTTATGACAAAAAGTACAACAGTCCTGCTCTAGGTGTTCTTGTGGCGGTAATTAGCGTCATTTCAATTATTCCATATCTGATCATGCAGTTGAAAGGATTAGGAATAATCGTATCGGAAGCCTCCTATGGGTCCATATCTCCGAATGTGGCTATAGTTGTTGGGGTAATTGCGATCACAATTTATGTAACGGCTTCAGGGATGCATGGAGTGGCGTGGACCGCGGTCATTAAAGATATCATGATTCTGGCTGTTGTCGTCTTTATGGGGATTTATTTTCCACTTCATTATTACGATGGTATACAGCCGATGTTTGAAGCAATCGATACAGCAAAACAAGGATTTTTGATTTTCCCGGAACAAGGTTTGAGTATCTCTTGGTTTATATCAGCTACGATCATGACAGCACTGGCATTCTATATGTTTCCTCATATGTTAGCGGGAGTGTTCTCAGCAAAAAGTCCGAAATCACTTCGTTGGAATGCTGGGGTTATGCCAATTTATCAAGTAATCATCATTTTTTCTTTATTTATTGGTTTTTCTGCGATTCTCCAAGTCCCGAATTTACAGGGAGCAGAAGCAGATTTAGCTTTATTTAAAATGGCGAAGATGTCATTTGATCCCTGGTTTGTCGGAGTTATTGGAGCATCAGGGGCAATGGCCGCCCTTATTCCCAGTTCACTCGTGTTGACGGCTACGGCTACGATACTTTCAAAAAATGTATATAAGGTATGGAAGCCGAATACATCAGATGACCAGCTACAAAGATTGAGCAGGATGTTAGTACCTGTCATTTCTATAGTGACTCTATATTTTACGTTCAATGGCGGGGAATCGATTTTTACCTTGTATCTTATGGCATATAGCTTCATGGCACAGTTGTTTCCAGCACTATTTTTCAGTCTGTGGAAAAAGAATCCTGTCACGGTTCAAGGAGCATTTGCCGGAATGATCGTTGGAATTCTAATTGTTGTATACTCGACCACATCAGGTACGACACTTGCTACATTATTTCCATCTCTGCCGCAAGCAATACAAGATCTTGATGTAGGGTTAGCTGTATTATTCATCAACATCGCAGTAACTTTAGGAGTGAGTGCCGTTACAAGAAAAACTTCAATTGGGATGAAAGAAGATAATAAACAGGCTTCAGGAATGGAAAAGCTTGTTAAATGACAGTGGGAATCAGTCCAATATTCATATAATCGTAGATTACTAGAATAAAAACACGTTTTCGAAAGCGGGAGGCTTGATTATGAAAGTCAGTGGAGGAAGAGCAGTCGTAGAAGTAATGGCTAAAGAAGGGGTAAAAAAAGCTTTTTGTGTACCAGGTGAAAGTTATCTTAGTGTAATGGATGCACTGTACCAACATCCTGAAATAGAACTTATTTCCGCAAGGCATGAAGGAGGTGCCTCTTTTATGGCGGAAGGGTATGCCAAGGCTTCAGGAGAGGTGGGAGTCTGTATGGCAACGCGTGGAGTGGGTGCTACAAACTTAGCTATCGGCATTCATACTGCTGCTCAGGATTCAACCCCTTTGGTTGCGCTTATTGGCCAAGTCGAACGCCCTTTTAAAGAAAAGGAAGCATTCCAGGAAGTGAATTTGACGGGTTTTTTCAGTCATATATGTAAATGGACGGTAGAGATCGATCGTGTGGAAAGAATCCCGGAATTATTGCAAAGGGCTTTCCATATTGCGAGATCGGGGCGTCCGGGCCCTGTATTAGTGGCTTTGCCGCATGACATGTTGGAAGACGAGGCAGAGTTGAACATAACCCCTTCTTATCGCTCGCTTCCTCCTCAACCACATATGGAAGATGTGAAGCAGGCGATGGATATGATACGAAACGCGGAGCGCCCCGTATTGATTGCTGGCGGAGGTGTGATTCATGCTAAGGCCAACAGGTTGCTTGTACAGTTTGTGGAGGCAATGAAACTTCCTGTCGTTACAGCTTTCCGTCGGTTTGACGCGTTTCCGAACTCACATCCTTGCTATGCAGGGTGGCTTGGATTTGGGACACCTCAATATTTACTTGATGCAATCCGGGATGCAGATGTAGTTTTGGCATTAGGGACACGATTCTCCCAAGTAGGAACACAAGATTACACCTTGCTTTCTAAAATTTCAAAGCTGATCCATGTGGATATTTGTCCCGATATTTTTGGTAAAGTGTATGCTCCTTCTCTTGCCATTGAAGCGGATGCCAAGAGCTTTTTGGAACAAGCACTGCAAGCGCCAGAATCAGGATCTTTTATTTCAGGCGAAGATCATCTGAAAGAATTGCACGATAAATATATGGAATTTTCTGAACCGAAGGCCGATTACACAGAGGATTTCGTGGATATGGACGGATTGATGCATGATCTGGCTGTCTGCCTGCCGAAGGATGCCATCATTACAAATGATGCAGGCAACTTTTTTGGATGGCTATCAAGATATTATCGTTTTGAACAAGAAAACACATACGTCGGGCCAACGTCGGGTGCAATGGGATATGGACTGCCTGCTTCTATTGGGGCAAAACTGGCGCAGCCTCACAAACATGTTGTTTCTATTTCGGGGGATGGCGGCTTCATGATGACTCTCCAAGAGATTGAAACCGCTGTAAGGTATAAAATTCCGACCATATCAATTGTTGTGAACAACAATATTTACGGAACAATTCGAGCACATCAAGAAAGGCATTTTCCAAACCGGGCCGTTGGAACTGACTTATCTAATCCTGATTTTGCTGGATTGGCCCGCTTATTTGGGGCACATGGTGAAAAGGTTGAAAAAAATATTGATTTTGCGCCAGCGCTGCAACGGGCGATTGCTTCAGGGCTGCCGTCTGTCATAGAAGTTGCAGTCAATCCAAAGATTCTATCTGTAGGCCAGGACAAGAAGGAAGTATACGAAAAGTTAGTGTCTAACAATTAACTTTGGAAGTTAGCAGGACCCAATAAAAGGCATGTAAGGGAGGTATCATAGTTGTTAAAACCATATATAGTTGTTGAATGGAATGATACGGAAACAGATGCTAAAGGCTGGCTGGTCGTCCATAACTTTGTAAAAGGATACACAGGAGGCGGTACTAGAATGCACCCAACAGTTACAAGAAAAGAGGTCGAAAGGCTGGCCGAGGCGATGGCTTATAAGTATGTAGCCTGTGAGTCTGAGACGACTGGCGGTTGTAAAGCGGGCATTGCCTATGATTATAAAGCGCCAGACGCATATGCAGTGTTAAGAAGATTTCTGATTGCGATGATGCCTTATATAGATATAGGGGTATCGTTAGGCAGTGATTTAGGTACCAAATATGAAGATGTACTCAAAATATTTAATGAATTTGGCATTGATATCCCCCTAACGAAATCAATGAAGCAGAATCCGAATGTTCTGCAAGGGATAAAAGATTTCGATGAACTGTTGACGACAAAAATCGACGGGTTGTTTTTAAACGATGTCGTAACAGGCTATGGTGTGGCTTTCTCCGCAGATGAGGCATGGAAATTTAAAAACGGAAAAGGTGGAGCAAGAGTTGTCATTCAAGGATTCGGCTGTGTAGGGGCAAGCTGCGCATTGAAAATGTCCCAGTTAGGTTATAAAGTTGTGGGAATTTCCGATGCAGCCCTTTTGGTTACATGTGACGAAGGATTGGATGTCCAAAAGCTTATTGATCATAAGAATATGTACGGGGAAATGGATAAAGCCTTTTTTGAACCGCATTATGATGTAAGGCCAAACACGGAATGGCTCGACATAGATTGCGACATTTTAATTCCGTCCGCATTGGAGGATGTCATCCACATATCCAATGCCAAAAGCGTAAAAGCGAGCTTGATTGTGGAGGCGGCGAACATTCCCCTTTCTTCTGAGGGAGACGAAATCATAAGACAGAGAGGAATAGATGTTGTCAATGATTTCGTTGCCAACCTGGGGGCGATAAGATTTTATGATGCGGTTATTTTCGGACTGGTTAAACCAAATCCACAAGCTGTCGTCGATGATATAGAAAAACTATGCAGGAAAAATACGTATCATTTGTTTACTCAAGCAAAAAAACAAAAAAAATATCAAAGAGAAGTAGCTTATGAAATATTTAAACCGACAATCAGCGACCTTCCAGAATATGCAGTGCCTTCCGAAGCGTTATCGTGAAACTCTCGTTAACTTGTGTTAATCATGAAAGTGTTCAGGCAGTTTATCAAACAGGAACGGGGGGGAATTCATGCAAACAGAACATGAAAATCAGCCAAAAGAATTACAGCGTTCAATGAAGAGTAGACATTTATTCATGCTCTCCTTAGGTGGGGTAATTGGAACAGGTCTTTTCCTGGGATCAGGATATGCAATCGGTGAAGCTGGACCCTTAGGAGCGATTGTTGCCTATTTGGTCGGTGGTTTATTAATGTACTTGGCGATGATTTGTCTCGGTGAATTATCGGTAGTGATGCCGGTATCCGGTTCCTTTCAGGTCCATGCAACGAAATTTATTGGTCCCGCCACTGGATTTGTCATTGGCTGGATTTACTGGCTAAGCTGGGCTCTTTACGTAGGCCTGGAATTTGTAGCGGCCGGTTTGCTCATGACCAGATGGTTTCCCGATATACCAGTATGGATATGGTGTGTGATATTTACGGTCCTTTTATTCACTATAAATGCATTGACTACGCGAAGTTTTGCAGAGACAGAGTATTGGTTCTCCGGGATTAAAGTGCTTGCCGTCATTCTCTTCATAATTATCGGTGCAGCAGCGATGTTTGGATTGATTCATATGGAGGATGCACATCCTGCCCCGTTCCTTTCCAATTTTATAGGAGATGGACTATTCCCTACAGGGTTCACGGGTGTGTTTATATCGATGATGACAGTCGTATATGCTTTCCAGGGATCGGAAATCATGGGTGTTGCAGCAGGAGAGACGGAAAACCCGCAAAAAAGCATTCCGAGAGCGATTCGAAACATCGTAATACGTGTGCTGCTTTTCTATGTACTGGCAATCTTTGTTCTATCGGCCATCGTTCCTTGGAAAGAAGTTGGGGTACTGGAAAGTCCATTTGTTACCGTGTTTGAAATGGTAGGCATTCCTTATGCAGCAGACATTATGAATTTCGTAATTTTGACGGCGGTCCTCTCTGTAGGAAACACTGGTCTGTTTGCTTGTACAAGGATCCTTTTCTCCCTTTCTCAAAACGGTATGGCACATTCTTCATTTGGAAAGCTCAATCGGCGCGGTGTACCTATGAACGCCTTACTAGTCACCATGGTCTTTGCCTTGCTGTCGCTGCTTACTAGTGTAGTAGCGGAAGAAACGTTATTCGTTGTGCTGCTTTCCATAAGCGGGGTTGGAGGGGTGCTTACTTGGATGGCGATTGCGTTCGCACAGTACAGATTCCGTAAGCAGTATATCAGAACAGGCGGAAAGGTTGAAAATCTGAAGTTTAGAGTACCTTTTTTCCCGTTTGCCCCAATTCTTTGCATTATTATGTGTCTAGGTATTTTCGTGTTTACCGCTTATGATCCGACACAGCGAACTTCGTTGTATTGGGGATTAGGTTTCGTCATTGCTTGCTATATTTTTTACTATTTTAGATATGCGCGAAGAAACGTCGAGGTGCCAGCCCTAACAAATGAACAGACCAATGATTTTATTCAATAGTGATTATTATATCCAAGATATAAGAAAACGGTCGTTTAAGATTCATTTAGAAGTGCAGTTAAAAGCAAAACCTATAATTTAGAGAAGTAGAATAATAGAATACGGAGGAAATAGTATGCGTTACTTAAATTATATTAATGGAAAATGGAAAGAACCCACTACAGGAGAGTATAGAGAAAACCTTAGTCCCCATGATGGTGAAAATTTAGGAGAATTTCCATCAAGTGCTGCGGCTGATTTACATGATGCAGTGGCAGCCGCAAAAAATTCATTTCCTGACTGGAAAAAGTTGTCGTTTCAGCAACGGGCTTCATACTTGCAGAAAGCAGCTGATATTTTGAAAAAGAATATTCAGGAAGTAGGTCAAGATTTGATAAAGGAAGAAGGAAAAACATTCTTGGAAGGGATGGGGGAAGCCAATCGAGCTGCCAGCATACTTGAATATTATGCTGCTGAAGCCCGGCAGCCAATCGGGGAAGTAATTCCTTCAGCCAATGCCAATACATTTTTATACACTATCCGCATCCCGCTAGGTCCGGTGGGTTTGATTACACCATGGAACTTTCCTATCGCCATCCCTGTATGGAAATTGGCGCCTGCCCTGATTTACGGGAATACAGTCGTGATTAAACCGGCTGATCTTACACCTAAGTCTGTCTATCATTTGATAAAAGCCTTCGATGAGGCGGGTCTTCCGCCTGGTGTCATCAATTGTGTATTCGGAAGGGGTTCCGTCATTGGTGCTGCATTAGTGGAACATCCTGATGTGAAGGCTATATCTTTTACGGGCTCGAATCAAGTAGGTCAGCAAATTCAAAAACAAGCCATTGAGCATGGAAAGAAAGTGCAAGCGGAAATGGGAGGGAAAAACCCGCTTGTCGTCCTCGCCGATGCTGATCTTGAAAAAGCAGTGGAAATAGCTATAGGCGGAGCTTTTAAATCCACAGGGCAAAAATGCACAGCCACTAGCCGGGTGATTGTGGAAGAAGGAATTTATGAAGTGTTCCGGGATCATCTGGTGGCTCGTACGAAAGAATTAAAGGTGGGCAACCCGCTCAACGAAGAAACATATATCGGTCCGGCTGTATCTAAATCACAACGCGATGGCGTGCTTGAAATGATCGATGTTGGCAAATCAGAAGCTACACTTTTGTGCGGAGGAGAAATCCCGGCAGAAGTGGAATTGGCGAATGGTTTTTATGTCAAGCCGGCAATCTTTGAAAATGTTCCTCAACATGCCCGCATTGCGCGTGAAGAAATCTTTGGACCAGTCATTGCCCTTTTTAAGGCCGGAAATTATGAGGAAGCAGTTAAGATGGCGAATGATACAGAGTATGGGTTGAGCGCAGCCATTTGTACAAACAATTTAACATTGGCTCAACGGTTTATTGAAGATGTTGAAGTGGGTCTTGTTCATGTCAATTCGGAAACAGCAGGAACCGAACCGCAAATGCCATTTGGCGGATGTAAAAATTCAAGTGCGGGCAGCCGTGAACAAGGGAAGAGTGCCGTTGAATTCTATACAGAGGTCAAGACAGTCTATATGGATCGGGTATAACTCAAATTGAACTAAGCGTGTTTAAACTTTTAAATTAGATCAAAAACAGGAGGGGGATTCAATATGTCCACGAAAGAAAATGTACAGTTCAGCCCTACACTGCCTTATTCACGGTATGTCGATCCAGAGGTATTCAATGAAGAAAGTAAAAAAATCTTCAGAAAGAGTTGGATATTGGCGGGGCATGCAAGCCAAGTGGAAAAGGTAGGCGATTTCATGACATTAGATATCGCCGGAGAGCCTATTATCGTTTCACATGGTACCGATGGTGAACTGCGTGCTTTCTACAATATTTGCCCTCATCGCGGAATGAAAGTAGAAAACGCCGATAAAGGAAATAAGAAACTTTTACAATGCGGATACCATGGATGGACGTTCAAATTAGACGGAAGTGTTAATAGAGCCCCTAATTTTAAAACGAATGAACTGGGAATACACAGCTGTATGAAATCCATTCGCTTAGAAGTTCAGAATGCCATGATTTTTGTCAATCTTGACAAAAATGCACCCTCTATGGCAGAAGCATATCAGGAATTTTTAGAGGAAATGAAAGAGTATCCATTCTTTGATTCACTGAAATTAGTTAGGGAAACCCGCCGTGAAGTAAAAGCTAATTGGAAGGCCGTTGTTGACAATTACCTTGAATGTGATCATTGTTCCATTGCTCATCCTGGTTTTGCTAAATCCTTTGATTTAGCAAACTTTTGCACAACGACACACGACAAATTCACCTATCAATATATGACAGCAAGCAAGAATGGCGAAGGGGAACAAGCGCGTTTTTATTGGGTTTGGCCGAATATGATGATTAACGTTTATCCAGGAGACGGAAACGTTAATACCATTCAAGTAATTCCCGTTGATGCTGTGACCTCGTTAGGTATTTATCGGGATTATTCCTTAGATGAAAAAACAAACATAGAAAAAGAAGAATATTTTAAATTTGTTGATCAAGTACGGCAGGAAGATTTTGATCTAGTGGAAAAACTGCAAAAAGGATTAAGTTCCGAGGCATTTACAAATGGAATCTTTTCTCCAACAGAACATGCTGCAGTCTATTTTCATGAACTCATTGAATATAAGCTCCAGAACTAACCACTGAGCTCGCTATTGGAATGCACTAAAAAAGAACGTTCAGGGAGAATTTGTAAATCAAAAAACCTAAGCAACCAACCAGTGTGATTCGGCAGTTTACCGGAGCATACTGGTTGAGTTGTTTTTTTTGCAGCCTTTTTTGCCTTATTTGAACACCGATAAAGTTATGAAATTTGCGAACTTCCTTTTATTTATTCGGGGTGGGAGGATTTGTTCTTCCATTGTTGTTCTTCAGCAAGAAACTCAAAAAAAACATTCATGGCAGTAAGCGGATGCTCATTTACTCGTTTAAAGTAGTTGTTTTTTCTGGCATCTGTTAAATAGTTGCTTTTTTTGATTCTCTCCAACATATATTTCTGACTCATTTTCACTATTTCTCTTTGATTGTGTTTGTTTTCTTTTAATAAGGCAAATCCTACAGCTCCCACCAATGCATAGATTCCAAGTGCGATTTTCGAAATGGGTAAAGAGTCGTTCTTAAATAAAAGAAAAAAAAGATTAATGATGGAAAAGCCTATCATCACCGTTGAAAAAAAACCGTATTTCATATTTTTCTTCAACAAGGGGGACAACTTTAATTGAAGTTGTTCGATTTCGTCTTGCATGAAACCCGGTATATTATTTATTTTGATATTCATTGTTTCCTCCTTATTATCTTGCACCAATAAATAAATGGCACTGTAAAATCGTACCTATTAATGAAATAGGAAAAGGAACCTATATATATCTTATCGTTTGGAAACATGTTTGTCATTTAATATACCCTTGGAATCTTTTAAAGGGAAAGTACAAGCAGTGATGTGAATAAGAATGCCATTTATACCTTTGAATAACCTAGTTAGACAGCGTTCTTGCAGTATGTTGCCTTAATATACTAACATTGGTGTAAATGTTGAATTGGTTATGGTAAAATGGTCCTCAAATGGAAGATTTATTTTTCGTTTTTTCATTATTAATAGTCATGGATGACCTTCCCACGCCTTTTTTTGTCATAAATACGTGACTATTGTGGTATTTAGTACTTTTAAATCGAGTTTTGGAACAAATCAATATATAATTAGAAAGCGAGATAGTAGATTCAAAGATTAAGGAGGGACATAGAATGATGGAATGGGCTCTGATCATTTTGTTCGCTGCAGCAGTATTACTGTTCATTTTATCGTTTATTAAAAAGGATTCTGTAAAAGTGGACAGTCAATTGGAACAGATTGCCAGCACTTTTGGGGATGAAATGAATGTATTACAGGAAAAAATCAGGAACATCGAGATAGATGCTGAAATTACGGTACAAGAGGCAGGCATTCTGGCAATGTCTTCCGAAAAGCGAAACATGTTGCGTGAAGTACTCGACCTACATAAGCGAGGCTATTCATTTGAAAGCATCGCACTGAAGACAAAACAGCCGGAAGAAGAAATAGAACGGATGCTTACTCCTTACATGAAAACGACGAATGAAAGGAGAAATGTGGCCAATGACATCTAAATCAATGCGCAGCTTTGCCGGAGGCCTTGTTGTTGCCGCAGGCTTATGCGGTGCAGTGTACTTCTTTGGTCCAGGTGAAGCGACCGGCACGTCTGAGAAACTATCAGAAGATGAAATGAAAGAGTCTCTGGCTTCAGAAGGGTATGTCATACATTCCGAAAAAGAATGGGAAGATCAGATTGCTGAAGCACAGTCGGTTAAAGATAAGGCGGAGGCGGAAAAAGAAACGGTAAAAGAACCAACGGAAAAAGTCATATACCGTACTGTTCTTACTGTGTCTAAAGGCTCGACAAGCATCGATGTGGGTAAAACCCTACAAAAAGCAAAAGTCATCAAAAATGCCAATGAGTTTTCCGACGCGGTTGAAAAGAAAGGCAAGGCCAACGGATTGCGACCTGGAACATATGTGGTGGATAGTGCCATGACGACGGAAAAAATAATTTCCATCATATTTAAATGAACATAAAAATGACCATCGGTAAGATGGTCGTTTCAGAATGTAGACAAACTCGATGAAAATCGAGTTTGTCTACATTTTTTTTTTGCTTGTACAAATTTGGACGTTGATTGGAACGTAGGGCACTCGCTTTCCGCGAGCGGTTCGCCCTCGGCTCACTTGCGCCTTTGGGGTCTCCCTTGGACTCGCTATTCTCGCAGGAGTCCCGCACACCCGCTCCAATCAAGAATATTTTTGGATGGAACTCCTTTTGTCTATAAAAGGGATATGGTCATCCCGAACCCCCTGGCAGAAAGTCGGCGGAAAGGGAGCGGGTTTCTGAAATCAACTGGAACGTTTTTTAAAATAAAAAAGACTTTAGACCGCTAATGGAATATGTTGGTCTCAGTTAGTTCACAACATAGGGGTGAATGGTCTTATCCGAATCCCTTTCACGATTTTTCTGAGGGAATGGATACCATAATTTTAAAACAGACTTGGTTATACTCCATGACTTTTTATTCAATTAAATAGAAAGAAACCTCATTAGATTGAAGGAATTTTCGACACTCCTGCCGAATAACTGGCTAGCCGAGACCCGGAGACGTTTGCGTCGAGGAGTCTTGGCAGACAGTCGGCGGAAAGGGAGCGGGTTTCTGAAATCAACTGGAATGTTTTTTTAAAAAAGACTTTAGACCGCTAATGGAATATGTTGGTCTCAGTTAGTTTACAGCATAGGGGTGAATGGTCTTATCCGAATCCCTTTCACGATTTTTCTGAGGGAATGGATACCATCATTTCAAAATAAACTTGGTTATACACCATGACTCTTTATTCATTTAAATAGAAAGAAACCTCATTAGATTGAAGAAATTTGCGACACTCCTGCCGAATAACTGGCTAGCCGAGACCCCGGAGACGTTTGCGTCGAGGAGGCTTGGCAGACAGTCGGCGGAAAGGGAGCGGGTTTCTGAGATCAACTGGAATGTTGTTTTATATTTTTTTTAACTTAATCTTTGTCCGCACTCCGGCCCACACTGCAATGATAAGTCCTCCAATCGTATCCGCGATTAAATCGATCATTGTATCTTTATTTCCTCCGCCTTGTAGTGTCATTCCGAATAATTGATCAGAACTAAATTCGTAGATCTCCCATATGACACCACCAAGTGCCGAGAAAGAAAGGGTAAACAAAAAGACGAACCAAGGGGATATCTCTTTGCCTGCATTTCTGTATACCAATCGTTCATATAAAGCAATTCCCGTAAAAGCAAGAAGGGAACCGCTTAACAAATGCAAAAATGTGTCCCACCAACCCAATCCATACCAACCTAAAATAGATCCTAAAAATTGTGAACCGAATAAGAAGATCAAATAGGAAATGATAATTGGCAAATTGAATTGAAGCTTGGTAAATAAGGCCAGTGAAAGGGGAATTGCCCCACATACCACACCGCCTATCGAAACCAGTGATTTGAAAGTTTCATCGGCTGTATAGTAATAAATGGATAAAGCTCCCATGAAAAGTACATACACTAAACTTAATGAAATAACTAGCTTACGATTCATATGATTACCTCAACAAATCTTCAAAATTTTAATTTTTGTACACTAGAATAAATGGAAATGAGCAGGCCGCCGGTTAGTCCGAAAATTATATCGTACATGGTATCTTTGTTACCGCCTCGCTGCATGGTATGAGTAAAAGTGAGATCTCCTGCGAACTCATATATTTCCCAAAGAACGGTGGCAGTGACTGAAAGTGAGAGAACAAAAAGGAAAATGACCCACCTTGAAACATCTTTTCTCGCTTTTTGAGGGATGTATAGTTTATAAAGGGCAATCCCCACAAAACCCACGAAGATGCCTTTGTAGAAGTGAAGTCCAGAGTCCCACCATTTAAAATCAACATAAAAATTTGCGATGGACCCTAAAAATGTCGTACAGAAAACAAAAACATAATAGCCGATTATGATAGGAATGTTAAAGGGATTATTTTTTACAAACAGTAATGAAATGGGCAAGGCACTTACCAATATTCCCCCAAGAGCTACCATCCATCGGGAAGAATCATCTTTTTTGAGGTAAAAGATGAGTAAACCAGTCATGAATGCTATAAATACCAAACTAAAAATATTGATTATTTTATGTTTCAATATACTCACCTCATTCGTAAATATTCATTACGATTATCTAATCGAGCCAGATTGAACGGCAAAATTGAATTTTTAGCGTATTTTTATGTTGTTCTTTTTTAAATTTTCCATCTTACATTAGTATGATCATTTTTGTCTACCATGGGGCTTTTTAATGATGTTTCTAAATTTAGCCGTTATAAACAATAATAAAGGCATGACCAGACCAAAAGCCGCTGCATGGAATAACCATATATTTTTATTGTATTCCCCGGATGAAGAGACCGTCGGAAAAACAATCAATGAATAAAAAAACATTATCATCCCTAGAGCTGTAGTAAATGGCCGATAATCTTTTATATTGAAAATGTTTGAAAATACGACAACCGAAACATAAAAATACATAACCGTCCTCGTATAGGTTGTGAAAATCCATAGTGGCAATTGCTGCTTCGATCCGCATTAGGAAATTCCCAACATTTATTTTTTTGGCCATCGTATAGCTTGGAGCGATATTTCTTACGGTGTTATCGGGTCCAAGAACCAAGATATCCATCATGATAACCAGAATTAATATGATTCCTCCGATCAAAGTGCCAATATAAAAAGCTTTTCCCCCTTTTTTTCTTTCACTGAATTTTGAAGGGAAAATCATTAAAAACATAACAGGGGACAGCGTGAACACGCAGACATAAAAAAGTATCGCCCGTATTAAGGGTTTAGCGCCTCCTTCAAATACTGGCTGAATGTTTTGAATGTTTGCTTGAGGAATGATGGAAACCAAAAAAATAGTCAGTAATAGTAATACGGGTATGAAGAATATTTCCAGAGTGTGTGTAAAAGTTTCAATACCAAGGCGAACTGTAAAGATACCACGGCAGCCAACAATGTATGTAATGCTAAAAGCGGGGTTTCCGGCATCCAAAAAGTTTCAATGAAACTCCCGACATAATAAGTGGTCTCGGCAGCAGTTGAAAAAGACCAGAAGAAAAATGTGAGATTGATCATCTTTCCGACTAACTTACCGAAAACCTTTTCATTTATTTGATCTAAAGCGAGATCAGGATATAAATTTCCAACCCTGATGTAAAACCATACAAAAATTAATGCGATTCCTGTTCCAAATAATGCAGCAAGCCACGCATCCTGCTTGCAAAACCAGCTAAAGGAGAAGGAGTATGTAAAATAACCGTTCCTACCGAATACAAAAGGATTAAAATCATCAATTGATGTGATGAAATTTTGAAACTACCAGGCATTAGTATTCACCTATTTGTTTGTTCCTTCCTTCTTAATACTCCTTATTTTTGGCTATTCTTGTTCAAGATATTCACACGGACATCAATTGCCTATCTTCAACAATCCAGCCCCGTATCATCTATCGGCCGCGATTTTCTGTCTTTTTACTGATATAGCTCTAGTATTCATTCATCGAATTACTGTCCCTGTCCAAGAGTAAGTAATTTAATTCCTTAGTCCCGAACTTTAATGGTTTAGGAACCGTATATTGTTTTAACTGTGGCCTAATTTTTCAGTAAATCCTCATAGTATTTGATATGGCCCTTCTCTACTTTCCAGGACGATATTAATTGTACTGAAATTGTACATATCCTTTGGTATGGCACAATACTTGCATATGATTTATTGGTATATCTAATATTTGGAGAAAGGAAGAGGATGGGAAACTGTTGGACACTCAATTATTGAAAAACATTTAAGTTCTAGGTTATCGAGCATATTTGATAGACTTAAATGTCAGAAAATTAATCCGGCATAAAGGGGAAGACGGAGCAGTAAAACTTAAAATGTTAGGAGAATATTAGTATGAAAATACCAGTGGAAAATATAGTGGAGTTAACTGTAGAACATCAATTTTTACAGGCTTATCCTATATTGAGTCAGTTACGTACTGATTTGACATTAAAGGAGTATCTAGATTTATTAAATGATATGCGTAAGGAGGGAAAACAGTTATTTGCTTTATATCATGATACAAGCATCGTAGCATTAGCAGGTATTAGCTGGCGTGAAGATTCATATAATGAACGCTATGTATATGTACAAGATTTGGTTACTGATGTAAATCATCGTCCTAGTGGCCTTGGATATAATCTGCTCAGTTATATACATAATTGGGCAAAAGAACAAGGAGCTGAATATATTACATTGGAAGCTTGAAATCGGCGCCTTGTCACCCATAAATGTACAATTTTTTAGGATGGGAAGGGTACCTATTGGGTGTAGCTTTTTTTCGTACATATATACCGGAAATGAAATGTTGCGACTTCAAGAGTGTTGGGAAAATGGAGACAAAACAATTATGAAGTTGAGTTAAAACCAGGTATTGATAAACTTGGAATGAAAACAAGCTAAAGGAAAAAAAGTTCTTTGCTCCCTAATCTAAGCCATATTAGTTGAAAGCTTTTAAAAACTCTGTGAGGTCTGCAGAGTTTTTTTTTGCTTTAAACCATCCTTTTTTCCTTCAATTTAGTCTAATAATGGATTATGCGAATATTGGCAATCTATGCATTTACTCATAGGATCCTTTTATACATAATTTACAATGAATTTGATTTAGATTGTGCAACCTGCTGAATTGACTGCTAAAGGAAAATAGAAAAGATGGCAGGAAGTGGTTTTAATTTGTTGGAAAAAAGTAGAATTTTGATATTATCATGTATATTATGTTTTTTGCATGGCAATTTATTTTACTACCATGGATATAATTGCAGCCAAGGTGAAAACATAATTTTAACAAGCTTTTGGTTATGAGGGGGTTAGCATTGAAATCTCGAATTCCTATCCCATTGAGGAAGTTAATTGAAGATAAACAATCGGTGAAAAATAAAAAACAGCAAGAAGACCAAAATCAAAGCGGAAATCCAAACTCCAATAAAACTAAAAATCAAAACCAAAATCCAGTTGAAGCCCAAAACCGAAATAAAGACTCGAAGAATCATCACACAAAACTTATATCCGCTGATCTTCAATATAATATAGACCATATTAAGAAAACGTTAGGAAATAGTTCAGACATCGTTATAAGGGATTTTCAAGCAGGTAAAAATGGTGAAATTAAGTTAGGCATCATTTACACAGATGGATTAACGGATTCTGCTTCCATCCAAGATTTAATCCTCGACACTTTGATGGTTGAAATTCGAAACTCTGACTTGGAAGTAGCGGTCCCTGATTGTTTTGAAATAATAAAATCACATACTCTTCCTTTAGGGGGAATAGTGGAAATAACTGATTTTCAAAAGCTTTTTAACCATGTTTTATCGGGAGACACGATGTTATTGATGGACGGCTCCCCAAAAGGATTGGCACTCGGCTCAAGAGGTTGGGTCGATCGCGGAGTTCAAGAACCTTCCTCCCAAACAGTAGTAAGAGGGCCAAAGGATGGATTTACTGAAACACTGCGAACAAATACTGCTTTAATTAGACGGAGAATAAAAGATCCTAACCTTTGGCTTGAAACAAAGCAGATTGGAGAAAAAACGCAAACAGACGTTGCGATTATGTATTTAAAAGGTGTTGCCAATGATAAAACGGTTTCAGAATTGCAAAGCCGGTTAAATCGAATCAATATAGATGCGATTCTTGAGAGTGGATACATTGAAGAGCTTATTCAGGATGAAGTATACACTCCATTTCCAACCGTTTATAATACGGAACGTCCTGATGCCGTGGCCGCTGCCATTTTAGAAGGAAGGATTGCGATACTGGTTGACGGAACGCCGTTTGTTCTTATCGTTCCAGCACTGATGGTGCATTTTTTCCAGTCCAGTGAAGACTATTATCAACGGGCAGACATTTCCACATTAATTCGAGTATTACGGTATTTATCCTTTTTCCTTGCTTTGCTAACCCCGTCACTTTATGTAGCTGTTTCGACTTTTCATCAAGAAATGCTTCCTACTCCATTACTCATAAGTCTAGCTTCACAACGAGAGGGAGTCCCTTTTCCTGCTTTTGTAGAGGCGATGCTGATGGAGGTAGTGTTTGAAATTTTACGTGAGGCAGGTGTGAGGATGCCTAGGGCAATCGGTTCATCCATTTCCATCGTTGGTGCATTAGTTATTGGACAGGCTGCTGTCGAAGCAGGGTTCGTTTCAGCAACAATGGTTATCATCGTGTCCTTGACAGCCATCTGCAGCTTTGTGTTTCCAGCCAATAGTATGGCCAGCGCTTTTCGGATGCTTCGATTCTTGTTTATGATCCTTGCCGCTACATTTGGATTATACGGGATCATTTTGGGGCTGATCGTGATGGTCCTGCATTTAAATAGCTTACGATCTTTTGGTTTACCATATTTAGCTCCAAATGCACCATTCATTTTACAAGATCAAAAAGACAACATCATTCGTATGCCACATTGGTCATTATTAAAGAGGCCTCGATTGATCAGTAAAAATGATACAGATAGAGGAGATGTCAGTTCTCCGAAACCACCTAGATAAAATGATGAGATTATGAGGGTTTTACGATGAAAAAAATGCTAAAGGTATTTTTAATGTTACCTATAATTTGTTTATCCGGCTGTTGGAGCAGCATTGAGTTGAATGAACTTGCCATTGTTACTGCCATGGGAATTGATAAAACGGAAGAAGGATATCTTGTAACCGTCCAAGTTCTGAATTCGAGTGAGCTGGCAGGTGATGCCAGGTCCGGCCGCACGGAAGTTGTAACCTTCAGGAAGAGTGGTAACACCATTTATGAAGCCCTTAGAAGCCTATCAACTGATGTACCAAGGAGGTTATATGTAGCACATCTTCGTGAAGTTGTCTTTGGTGAGGAAATGGCCAGGGCAGGAATAGCAAAACCTCTGGATTTCCTTTCCCGGCTAAAGGAGTTGCGTTCCGATTTCTATATGACTGTTGCGAAGGGGTCAACTGCTTATGATACGCTTAATGTGCAAACGGCCCTTGAAAAAATACCGGCAAATAAAGTGTTTGACGCCTTGGAAAATTCAGAGAGAAGATGGGCGCCGACAAGGACAGTCACATTGGATGAGCTGGTCAGCAGTATCGTTAGTAAAGGCAGACAGGCCATGCTAACGGGGATTCTAGTTTATGGTGATCCTGAATCCGGAAGCAATGTTACGAACGCACAAAATATCTCCCCGAAATCCGGTTTGCGATTGGATTATCTTGGAGTATTCAAGAAAGATAAACTTGTCGGCTGGTTAAACAGGAACGACAGTAAAGGTGTTAGTTACATTACAGATCATGTTAAGTCCACTGCGGTAAACATACCATGTGAAGGTGAGCAAATTACGGTCATCACGAATAGTTCCCAAACGAAAATCAAGGGGAAAATGGAAAAAGGAAATCCCAAAATTGATATAAACGTCACCTCAGAAGGGAGTATAGGTGAGGTAGAATGCACAATCGATTTAACTAAACCCGAAAAAATCGAAGAATTGAATAAAAGATACGAAAAAGATATTAAAGCTAAAATAGAAGGATCTATAAAGACGCTACAAGAGAAATATCAAAGTGATATCTTCGGTTTTGGTGACAAAATTCATAGAACTGATCCTAAAGCATGGAAACGTTTACAGGAAAATTGGGAACAGGAATTCGCAAATTTGGACGTGAATGTATCCGTTGAAGCAAAGATTCGCAATTTAGGGACGATATCAGAATCCTTTCAAAAAGAAATTGAGGAGTAAAGACCAATGTGGGCAATTATTGGAACAGTTTGTACTGGAGCTATTATTTCATTTTTTGAAATACCCCCTCTAATTAAAAAGAAATGCTGGAAGGAAATTGTCATTTTCATTTTATTGCTTTTAGTTGGCATGACATTGAGTATTTTAATAATCAAGGATATTTCCATTCCCACCCCTATCGACTGGATAACGAAAATATATAGTCCACTCGCTCATTTTATGGATCGCATTTTATCCTAGGGAGGTATCGAATATGCTTGAAAAAGGAAAAATCAGCTCTGGTGAATTTCTTATAATGGTCACCATATTCACCATTGGAGGAGCGATACTTACTTTACCTTCCGTACTTGTTTCATTAGCGAAACAGGATGGCTGGATTGCCTATATTATAGCTACTCTCATCGGGTTATGTTTCGTTCTCTTATTTACCCGGCTCGCCTTACTTTACCCATCCATGAATTATATAGAAGTTAATGAAAAAATATTGGGAATATGGATCGGGAAGATCTCGGCACTGCTATTCCTATTATATTTATATTACCTTTCTTCAGCGTTACTTAGTGAAATTGGGAATTTTTTTTCAACACAGGTTCTGGTTGAGACACCTATGGAAATGATTATGATTTTGTTTATAGTAACAAGCTTATTTGGTGCACGGCTAGGATTGGAAGTCATCTGCCGAACGGCATTAATCTTTTTTCCTTGGCTTGTACTGCTGCTTTTCATATTATTCGTATTTCTTATCCCGGACATCAAAATCGAAAATTTGCAACCTGTATTTGAAGGAGGCATGAAACCGATTTTGAGGGGATCATATCACTCTTTAGCCCTGCCTTATGTTCAGCTTGTTTTCTTTTTAATGATCACTCCATATGTACATGAAAAGGCTGAAATGAAGAAAAACTTTTATTTAGGGACTATATTAGGTGGCGGCGTTCTATTCTTAGTGATCATTTTCTGTATCCTTGTATTGGGTGCTGATAATACAGCAAGATTGACCTACCCTTCTTATAAACTGGGAATGAGGATAAGCATTGGTAATTTTTTTGAAAGGGTCGAGGTCATTGTGGCCTTCATATGGGTTTTTACAGAGTATTTTAAGTTGACCATATGCTTTTATGGACTCGCCTTAGGACTAGCTCAATTGCTAGGATTAAAAAATTACAAAATTCTTCTATTCCCATTAGCTTTTCTAATTCTCACTTTTACTATCTTTTCTCATCCCGATATAGTACATTATCAAAACTTTATAGCTGTAGCTTGGACACCTTTTTCCTTAACAATTTGTTTTATTCTGCCATTGTTATTATTAATGGTTGGGAAAATTAGAAAAAAGTAAGGGCAGCTTGCATCACATTAGATATTTTCAAGTTGATGTTGCATCTGGATGAGACTGACGGAATTAATCAAAAATGGGACAGTATTCGCTGCAACTTGGCGACTTTTTACATGTTTAAGGACTTCCGGGAACTATCCGTGATACACATGTCGCGGATCTTTTTGTATGGGAGAATTGGCACTTTTTTCAAATAGCAGATAATCATGATCTGAATAATGATGTAGCGGAAATCTTATAGTTACTTGGCAATTTGGAAAGTTTTGCTGCTTCATAGATAAAACCTGTACAGATGAAGAAGAGGAGGGATATAGAGAAAGGCAGTAGTGGTATGGTTTAGTCAGTTCGTCTTGGTAGGAAAACAGAACAAAATGTATGATTTAAGTCCGTCCAAGTGGACATTACTACAATGTTTTTAAAAAAACATATGCCCGATCATTAAAACCCATAATACGACATCAAATTCCAACATATTTCTACTTTTCCTTTTTGTATAATGAGATAGAAAAATAGTTTAAGGGAGTGATTGTTGTCATATGAAAAACAGGAAAGTTATTTCAACTCTGGGAGTGGCCGTTTTATCGGCGAGTATTGCGGCACCAACATTTGCAGCTAATGAAACATCCCCGGGAACACCGATTCAACAAACTTATTCGGTTTCAGGTTTTACAGATCATGCTGAACTAGGGAAAACGCTAGAACAAATTGCGAGAGATAGCCAAGGTAAAGTAAAAGTGGATGTAGCTGGATATTCCAATAGACATAGAGAAATCTATAAAGCAACCGTGGGAACTGGCGACAAAGTCGTTTTAATTCAAAGTGAGATCCATGGAAATGAGAAAACCGGTACGGATGCCATCTTGAATATCTTGAAGTTTTTGGGGACCAACTCATCTGAAGCGGAAAAAATCCGTAAAGAAATTACCCTTGTCGCTTTGCCTAAAATGAATCCCGATGCCGCTGAATTGAACCGTAGGGGAAATGATATGACCTGGGCAGAGGTCGTCGACCAGTTTCCGCAGTTAGCAGGAGCGAATCCATCTTGGAACTATTATACATACAAAAATGAATCATTCGATTATGAGTCCAAACCTGGTTTCGATGTCAATCGTGACTTTAATCCTGATTTAAATTATATTCCCCAAGCTAAAGACTTCCCTGGAAAATCATCCACCCCTGGTTGGTTCATAACACCTGAATCACAAACAACACGTGATGTTTACAAGTCTCTACTGAAGCAATACGGAAAGGTGGAGATTTTTGTGGACTTGCATCACCAAGCTCCCTATTACGAAGTTGATGGAACGGATGATTTAGTCACCTACTCGATTTCCGCTCAATTTGTACCTGATCCAAGCTCGCCTTCAGGACAAGATTATGCCAAATATGCAAAAAACTATAATTATGATTTTTCCAGACAATTGAATGTGGCGGTATATAATGCCATGAAAGAACAAGGTAATTCTCCATATGGGAATATATCCTTGTATCCGCAAAACCAAAACCTTCCTGGAACGGCTTTAGGAGCCTTTGCTTTAAACGGAAGTGGGACAGTACTCTTTGAAGTTAGAGGTCAAACACAGTCTTTTGGCCAAAAGAAAAAAGGCATGCTTATTAAATCAGTTGAAAGAGGGTTATATGGAATAATTGATGGAGTTACTGATGGCTCTGTATATAAAATCAATCCGGAACAATACGAGTCAATTCCACTGACGGAGGGCAGGCAATAATAAAAATTGAGGAAATGATAGTTCTATCAACTTCCAGCCTATATTGAAGTAACCAGACGGAACTCTAGGCAAAAGTGTTCTATCTGAAAGGTAAGACAAAGTTGATTGGAGCGGGTGTACGAGACTCCTGCGGGAAAAGCGTCTAGGGGAGACCCCGCAGGCGAAAGCCGAGGAGGCTCCCCGACCGCCCGCGGAAAGCGAGTGCCCTAAGTTCCAATTAACGTCCAAATTGTACAAGCCATAAAAATAGACAAACTCGATTTTCTTCAACGGGAACAAAAATGTTTTTTGAATATCGCCTTTATAGAAATAATTCTTTTCAAGTTATATTGCGTAGAAGAAAACTATTTGGAAACATAGTCATTTTTCACTATTAACATAAAGTAGTAAAAATGTCAGAATATTAATAATAGTTATATTTCTTGGTTATTATATTTAATAAGGAGGGTTTATTTTGAATTTTAAAAAGAAAGTTCTATCAGTTTCATTATCTAGTTTAATGACGTTAGGCGCAGTAACAGCTGTTGCGTTACCAGTCGGAGCGGTTGGAAATGGCCCCAGTGCTGGAAATGGTCAAGTGACAACTTCAAATCTTCATACATATGAAAGCCTGGTGAGCTATCTTGAAACGCAGGATGCAAAACAAGAAAGGCTGGCACTGGAAGTAATCGGGGAAACGGTAAAAGGAAGGGACATTTACCTAGCGAAGTACATGTCAAATCCTAAGAATCCTACCATACTATTTTTAACGCAACAGCATGGAAATGAACAACTGACTACTGAGGGTGCTCTCGAATTCATTAAACATCTAGGCACGAATAAGACTAAAGGTTTATTGGAAAATGTTAATATACTGATCATTCCCATGTTAAATGCAGATGGAGCCATGGGAGATGTTAATTTCCCTCTTGATGACTATTTAGCAAAAGGTGATCGGCATTTAACACGGGCAAATGCAAATGGGATCGACTTAAACCGTGAGCATGATAAAAAAACTGATTCCATGCAAGTAGAAGTAAAGGCTTTACACGAAAAAGTATTTGCGAAATACGATATAGATTACATGATAGATTTACATCATCAAGGGACGCTAAGCGAAACAGATGGTGAACTTGTTTCAGGTTCGATTCTTTATCCTACAAACGCGAACGTAAAGCCTGAAGTGTTAGAAGCGTCAAAAAAACTGGGTGCTGTCGTATATAACTCCATTGAACCAACTGGTTGGGGGCATATTGGTAGGTATGATGGCGGTTCTGGAGAAAATATAGGCCGTAATGGTGCAGCCGTCCGTTATGACATTGCCACACTGCTCTTTGAGATGCGAGGTATGTCGGACCACAATGTCGAGTCTGTAGCGCTTGGACAAAAAAGTAATGGCTATCTAATTAAGCAAACAGTAACCACTTTGGATGCAGCTGTAAGAGCTCTTGCCGATGATTCAATTGAAACTGTCGATGCAAGCTTTTGGGACACCCTGCCTACACAATACAATCGGCCTGGGGCAGAATCAGACGAATAAAAGGATGGCACATCCCATTTTCAAAGGGATGTGTTTTTTATTTTTTCACCGATAGAAGCTCGAAGTTGTTATTTGGAATGATTTATAGTCGAAGTAGCAGGACAAGGATAAAGATTACATAGAAAAAAAGGCATCTGCTTTCACTGATAGCAGATGCCTTTTTGAAACGATTACAGTTTGGACCTGAAATGTCCCTTCATTAATTGTTAGTGTGGTACTCCTATAAACTTTTTTCGGCTGAATTCTCCTTTTCTTGTTCTTCTTTTAGTTGTAAGGCTACTAGACTGGCAAAGTCATGAATGATGGTGGCTGCCAATAGTGATGTAATTTGTGTTGGATCATACGGCGGGAGGACTTCCACTAGGTCGAACCCAATAAAGTTGAATCCTTGCAGAGAGCGTATCATCTCAAGGGTTTCAAAGCTATTTAGACCGCCGACCTCCAATGTGCCAGTTCCAGGGGCGCAGGATGGATCGACAAAATCAATATCAAATGTCAAGAAACATGGTGTATCCCCAATGGTTTTCTTGACTTCCTTCACGACATCTTCGATTCCTCTCTTCTTCAGCTCGGGCGTAGTTATCACATTGTACCCTAGTTCTGTACTGGAATCTAAATCTCCTGGATGATTGAGCGTACCTCTGATGCCAATCTGGAAAACTTTATCCGTTTGGAGCAAACCTTCCTCATATGCACGGATAAACGGGGAACCATGCCAGTATTTTTCTTCGTAATAAGTATCCCAGGTATCTGTATGTGAATCAAAATGAAGAAGTGCAACAGGACCGTGGATTTTTGCGGCTGCTCTTAGATTAGCCAATGTTACTGAATGATCTCCTCCGATGCCTATTGGAATGATCCCGTTTTTCATCAAGTCTGACATAGCCTTTTCAATTAACTCATAGCTTCGATGAATATTATGGGGAATCACCGAAACATCCCCGATATCAATTGCATTACATTCGTCAAACGGAAATACCTTGTGAATGGGATGATAAGGAAACAACGTCATGGATGCTTGGCGGACTGCCTGTGGAGCAAACCGGGCTCCTACCCTGAATGAAGCAGCTGTATCAAAAGGCATACCTACCACTGCCAATTTGGCATTTTCTCTTGAAGAAGGTAAGCGCATAAATGATCCGGTGGTACAAAACTCTGGTTTAACATCAGGTGATAAAGGATATTTCATTTTTCTATTCCTCCATTTTCTTATAACTATAGTAGTTTTGAAACTCATTAAATGAATTCCTATAGATGATTAATCATGCAATTATCATGCCAAGTCACTGTGAGTGATTTAATGAGGGTTTTTACAAGATAACATGGGCCTTGTGTATGCAAAGGCGAATAAGTTATGGGAAATTGAATCGTCAATGAAGAGATGCTGGAAGACTTCATATCTGTGAATCAATCAAATTTCGGGTAAGAATACAGGAATTAAGGCGTTTTTCGTTTGTCGAAATAAACCGAAATCATGTGGCACAGAAATTGCATAAAGGTATATATACAGGTAAAACTTTTAAAAAAGAGGGAGGCATGGGGATTATTCTGGTTAAGAAATTGAACTCACTAGTTTGAAAGCGGTTTCAAGGAGGAATGATAGGTGGAAAATGAGGTTACATTGAAAAGATCACTGAAATTATGGCAAATCGTTATGATGGGGTTAGCATATATGACCCCCATGGTTGTATTTGATACATTCGGCATTGTATCTGGGATTACGGGCGGCCATGTGCCGACTGCTTATATCGTTGCATTGGTGGGGATGCTTTTTACAGCTGCCAGCTATGGAAAACTTGTAAAGGTTTTTCCTGCTGCAGGTTCTGCCTACACTTATACGCAAAAGGCGATAAACCCGCATTTAGGATTTCTGGTAGGATGGTCCTCGTTGTTAGACTATTTGTTTTTACCTATGGTCAATGCATTGTTGACCAAAATTTATCTGACAGCATTATTTCCAGGAGTTCCTACATGGATTTGGGTAGTATTGTTCGTAGCAATCGTCACCATTCTCAATCTCAGGAGCGTCAATGTACTTGCTAACTTTAATGCGCTTTTTGTTTTAATTCAGATTGCCATCATGGCAGTGTTCATCATTCTTGTTGTCAAAGGTTTGAATGATGGAGAAGGTACAGGAGAAGTGTTTACATTAATGCCTTTCGTAAATGAAGGGATGGACTTCTCGGCCATAATAACCGGGGCTACGATCCTTTGTTTTTCCTTTTTGGGATTCGATGCGGTAACGACCCTATCTGAGGAAACGCCGGATCCGAAAAAAACGATACCAAAAGCGATATTTTTAACTGCGCTATGGGGTGGAATCATCTTCATTACCGCATCTTTCTTTATTCAGCTCTTTTTTCCGGACATATCCCGTTTTAAGGAACCGGATGCTGCATTACCGGAAATCGCCCTTTATGTAGGCGGGAAGCTATTTCAATCCATTTTTCTTTGTACGACTTTCGTCAATACGCTAGCCTCGGGACTAGCATCGCATGCCAGCGTATCCCGTCTTTTGTATGTTATGGGACGTGATAAAGTGTTTCCGGAAAAATGGTTTGGATTTATTCATCCTAAGTGGAAGACACCAGCGATTAATGTACTCATAGTTGGAGTCATTTCAATGTCGGCTTTATTCTTTGATTTAGTGACAGCAACGTCACTGATCAACTTTGGTGCATTAATGGCATTTACCTTTGTAAATCTTTCAGTGATCAGCCATTTTATCATTAGGGAAAAGGAGCACCGAACGGTAAAGGGGTGTATTAAATACTTAATTATGCCTTTAATTGGAGCTATAGCAATTGGCATTCTATGGATCAACCTTGAGGCAAGTTCCCTGATAATGGGGACAAGTTGGTTCATTATTGGTTTTTGTTATCTATTATATATCACAAAGGCATTCAGGAAGGCACCGCCCCAATACCAAGTTGAAGAAATTCAGCTATAAGACTTTGCAAGGAAAAACGCATCCGATAAGGATGCTTCAGTTTATTGACTTCAAAAGGTTTAGGAATGGTTTCATTCCCAAACCTTTTTGATTTTTAATTGGATAAAGAATAGATGACCGCGACCATTTCTGGCCCTTGCCTGTCAAGTTGGATATCTTCTTTATATTCATGTAAGAGTCGCCTGCACCGACAATATTTTACGTCCGCTTGTTGTCCAAAGCATGCCATGGCTTTTCTTTTGCATCAGCGAATATTTCCATAAGTAGTAGAGAAGTGAGGTCCTTTATCTGACATAACCTAAGAACCAGCATAGGCCACGTTCGTATTTACCTCTTCAATAGTTATGCATCAATCGAATAAATAGAGTAGATTGAATGAATGTCAGTTTAACCAAAATGACTGGGTCAATACTTGGGCGTACTACCTCTGAATACATATCTTTTACCAAGTCATAAATGAAAGAGATATCAAGGGCGGCCTCAATTATACGAACCAAATGTTCGATTGCTCCAAATGACAACATTTAAAGTCGATTTCGCTTAATAGAATCATGTTTAGAAATTATCCTTTTGACTTCAAGTTTTAATACTTCTTTTTTTTAAACAAATAAGACTGTAGGCAAAAGGGTTCTATTTAAAAGATAAACAAAGTTGATTGGAAGGGTAGGTGCGAGCCTCCTGCGGGAAAAGCGTGTCGAGGGAAACCCCGCAGGAGCAAAGGCGCCGAGGGCGGACCGCACGCGGAAAGCGAGTGCCTGGAGGCTACGTTAGAATTTATTATTATCGGGGTTTGACTACAGCCGGACGCATTCTAAAAAGGATGCGTTTTTTTTATGTTTTTAATCATCACTTTTTACATATGCAAATCTGAATTGCTTATGAATTAATACATATGTCCTGATGATTGTATGTGTGATATGGATGAGGGCAAATGGCGGTATGGTGCTATTCATACAATATCCTCAAAGCTGGCATGAAAGTTGCTTAATAAGTAATAAGAATAAAAGAGAGGTGCTAAAATGACAGAGAAAATTAAGGTTATTGAAAAACGTCAATTGGATAATCCACTGCAAGAATTCCAGGATATCTTAAAAGAAGCGATTCATGTTTTGGACTATCCAGAGCAGGTTTTTGATTTTCTGAAAGCGCCAATGCGTTTTCTGGAAGTCTGTATTCCTATTCAAATGGATAATGGCGAGACAAGGATGTTTCAAGGGTATCGTGCTCAACATAATGATGCAGCCGGCCCAACGAAAGGGGGAATCCGGTTTCACCCGGATGTCACTCCTGAAGAAGTTAAGGCATTAGCCGGATGGATGAGCTTGAAATGCGGAATAACCGATCTTCCATACGGAGGGGCAAAAGGCGGCATTGTGTGTGATCCCAGACAGATGAGTTCATCTGAGCTTGAACGATTAAGCAGAGGGTATGTCAGGGCAGTAAGTCAAATAGTGGGCCCTACAAAAGATATCCCGGCACCAGATATGTATACGAATTCACAAATCATGGCCTGGATGCTGGATGAATATGATCACATCAGGGAATTCGATTCACCTGGCTTCATTACAGGAAAGCCTCTGAGATTAGGAGGATCGAAGGGCAGGGAAAAAGCCACTTCCAAGGGCGTATTATATACACTTCAAATGATTTGTGATTTAAAGGGGATTCCTATTGAAGGCATGCGGGTAATCATCCAGGGATTCGGGAATGTTGGCAGTCATTTAGCATTGTATTTACATGAAATGGGGGCTAAGGTTGTCGGAATAGCGGATGAACTTGGAGGTTTATATGATCCGAATGGATTGGACATTCCTTACCTTTTGGATAACAGGGACTCTTTTGGGGTCGTTTCGAACTTATACAAAGATTCATTATCCAATCAAGAATTATTGGAAAAAGAGTGTGATGTGCTGATCCCCGCAGCCATTAGCGGAGTGGTGAATAAGGATAATGCAAAACGACTAAAATGTGAAATCCTGATTGAAGCAGCAAATGGGCCGACGACAAAGGAAGCGATCAAGATTCTCGATGATAAAGGTATAGTGCTAGTCCCGGATATTTTGGCGAATTCAGGAGGGGTGATAGTCTCGTATTTTGAATGGTGCCAGAACAACCAAGGTTATTACTGGACGGAAGAGCTTGTAGATGAACGATTGAAGGAAAAGATAGCGGCCAGCTTTTTGAATGTCTACCATACTTCACAAAAATATTCCGTGAACATGAAAGTGGCTGCTTATATTGAAGGGATTCGCAAAATAGCGGAAGCATCCCAGCTTCGGGGGTGGATCAGGTTCTGAACGAATTAGTTTACAAGAAAGGAGACAAACCGTTGAATTTTGATATTCTTTCCGAAAATAAAGAAAACCAGGCTATTCATCATTATTGCTTATTGTCACAAGATTATAGATATGATGTAACCATTGTATATTCGGCCCAGTTTTTCGGTAAAGCAATGGTGACTTCCATGCAAAGCGGAAGAATGATCCTGCTTTGTGCCAATGATATTAATTTGGATCAGTACTGGGCTCCGACTCTCGGCATTGAACAAGAAGATATATCTGAGTTCCAAAACTTTCTTAGGTTAGTTTTACAAACCCCATTTCATTTTGAAGAATACTGAAGGAAGGAATGATGTAAATGTACGTTGATGTGATTCTTAGCCCTTGTGATGGCAGGGTTGAAAAAATTTCAATATCCAAAAATTCCAGATTTTACGAATGGGAACAATTATTTCAGATTAAGAAGGCAGATGGAAGTGTGGAAATCATTGATATTGGTGTCAGCGGGAAAATTGAAACTTTGGAGGTATTGGAGGGCGAACCTGTGGTGGCCGGCGAGGTCCTCGCCTATTTTAAAGAAGATTTATTTGTGACCGGCAGCGATTAATATAAAGCGAAAAGAAGATGAAATGATTCATCTTCTTTTTCGGCTTATTCGATAATCCTCCACTGCTCTCTTATTTTCATGGTCCCCTATACCCCAATTTTGCAGAAATCCGAGTGCCAGTTTCCATCACATTCTTAATGAGGAAATCTAGTCTATCATCTGTCAGGTTAAAGCTGACAAAGCCAATGCTCACAGCACCGTGAACTTCCCCAAAATGGTTCAATATCGGCACGGCAACAGAACATGTACCTTCTGTTCTTTCACTGTGACTGATTCCATGTCCCTTCTTTTTAGTCTCTTGCAATATATCCCAAAAAGCTGCTCTTTCTTGAGTTGGCAGAAGAGCATCTACGATTTTTTTCGTTTGATTATATGGCATATAGGCGAGCATCGCTTTATTGGCAGCCCCGATATGCATAGGTACACGTGAGCCAAGCTGGTCATAAACCCGGATTTGGCTTTTTTCACTGTCGATTCTTTCGATAACGAGTGATTCCATCCCGATTGGTTGGCTTAGATAGACGCTTTCCTCCACTTTGTTCATCAGCCTTTCGAGTTCAGGCCTTATTTGACTAATGTAATCCATTTTGTCATACATGCGTAAACCATATTCGAGCCAAATATTCCCCAAACCATATTGTTTGGATTGCCCGTCCTGTTGAATTAATCCATGCAAGGACATTGCCTTTAACAAACGATGCATGGAGCTGACAGGAAGATCACATTCTTGGGAAAGTTCCGTAATTGACAGCCAGTTTTCCGAAGAATTGGATACCAGCACCTTTATAACGTTCATGGCGCGGTCAATTGATTGCATATACAAACCACCTATCTTTCCATACAAGATAAATAAAAGTTAATTTATTTGAAAATTTAAAACATATTGACATTATACCAAAACTAAATTTATAATAAAAGAAAAATTCCTATTAGCGGAAACGTTTTCCACTATGCGGAAAAGGAGGGGGAGGCAGTGACATTTTGTTCGTCCATGTACAAACCATTGGAACGTGTCATTGTAAAACATCCGAAAGAAGCTTTTATTAGTCAAGAGCATTTAAGCCAAACGTGGGAGAACTTCAACTTTTTGGAAGAGCCAGATTTCAACGAAGCGCTAACGGAGTATGAGAACTTTATATCCATTTTGGAGAAATATGTCCCAAACATCGATTATTTGCCAGCATCTTCGGTAGTTGGCATTGACTCCTTATATGCGCATGACCCAGTCAAATTCACTAGCCAAGGAGCCATTATTTTAAAGTCGGGGAAAGAATCGAGGCAGCCTGAAGCGACTGTATACAAGGAATACTGTAAGGAAAAGAACATCCCGATCATTGGGTATTTAACGGGTGATGCGGTCGCGGATGGCGGTGATATCGTTTGGCTTGATGATAAGACCTTGGTTGTCGGACATGGTTATCGTACAAACGCTGAAGCCATTCGGCAATTAAAGGAAATGACCGCACATCTTGTGGATGAATTCATCGTAGTTCAGCTTCCGCATGATCAAGGAGCGGCAGAGTGTCTCCATCTCATGTCTTTCATCAGCATGGTCGACCATGATTTAGCGGTAGTTCATTCTCGCCTTATGCCTGTCTTTTTCAGAAAACTGCTTATTGAACGAGGTATTCAACTTATCGAAGTGCCGGTTGATGAGTACTTGAACTTGGGTTGTAATGTGCTTGCCATTGCTCCGCGGGTTTGCGTGATACCTTCTGGTAACGCTTACACGAAGCAAAAGCTTATTGATGCGGGAGCGACAGTTTATGAGTACAAAGGAACTGAAATCAGCTTCAAAGGCACTGGAGGTCCTACCTGTTTAACCTGTCCGGTGGTGCGTACAAATATTGATGAAGGGGGATTGAAATGAGTCAATTACTATGGGGTGCTCCAGAAACGCTCCGTGCTTTGTTGTGTGAACTTGTTAGCTGGGAAAGCCGTACTCTTACACCAGGGGAGCGAACGTTCCCTT
Organism: Peribacillus sp. TE19612; assembly: GCF_056279465.1. NCBI lineage: Bacteria > Bacillati > Bacillota > Bacilli > Caryophanales > Bacillaceae > Peribacillus > Peribacillus sp. TE19612. The sequence continues at coordinate 185,158 of NZ_JBWCCL010000004.1, forward strand.
ATAAGGTGCAAGAGAAATTAAGGGAGCTTGATTATTTTAAAAGGAACCCGGCATACTTATCGCTTCACGAGGCAGATTTAGGAAGGAATTTTGTCAATGCCTTTTATAAACATCCCGATTGCAAGGAGACCGTTGTATTAATTAGCCATTTTGATACGGTTCATACTGAAGAATACGGTGACCTTGAGACTCTTGCATTTCAACCAGAGGAGCTCACGAAAAAACTTCATGATAGGAAAGATGATCTGCCGGAAGAAGCGCGCATTGATCTGGAATCAGGAAAGTACTTGTTTGGTAGAGGAACGATGGATATGAAAATGGGGCTTGCCCTTCATATGGCTATTATCGAAAAGGCAAGCATCGAACAATGGCCGATCAATCTCCTGCTGTTAACGGTTCCAGATGAGGAAGTGAATTCTGCGGGAATGAGGGCAGCTGTTAAAGAACTTGTGACCTTACGTGATAAATATGACATTACCTATAAAATGTTTTTTAATAGTGAACCGTCCTTTTCACAGAAACCGGGTGATAATAGACATTATATTTATTCCGGAACTTTAGGGAAAATCATGCCCGCTGCCCTTTTTTATGGGAAAGAAACTCATGTAGGTGAGCCATTAAAGGGAATAACGGCTAACTATATAGCCTCGTTTCTCACGCAGCTCATGGAGTGGAACACTCTTTTTCTGGAAAGTGACCTTGGCGAGGAAACACCTTTACCAGTTTCGCTTCAGCAAAAAGATCTAAAACTACAATATTCAACTCAGACACCTTATCGGGCAGCCGCGCTTTATAATGTGTTCATCATGAAAAGATCAGCTGCAGAAATAATGGATCTATTCGAGCAGGTTGCAAACGAAGCAGCGATGAAATGCAATGAATCTTATAAAGAACTTTGTCTGCGTGAACAAATTGAGGGTGTAGGCGAAGTAAAAGTATTGCGCTACGAAAAGTTACTTTCATATGCCGAGGGCAAATTTGGCGGGAGTTTTGTTGAGCAAATAAAGAGTGAAGTTAAAGGAAACAAGGATTTGGATGAGCGGGAAAAATCAGTGCGGATCGCTGAAAAATTGATGATACAATGTCAGGAGCTTTCACCAGCCATCGTATTGCTGTTCGCACCGCCATATTATCCAGCCGTCAATTCGTCCGATGATCCGCTTATCATCGAATCTGTGAAATTAATGCAGGAAACTGCCAGAAAGTTTGATGAAGAAGTCAGCCAAATTCATTATTTTAATGGCCTTTGCGATTTAAGCTATGTTCAATATACTGATGATTCTGATGGCTGGACGGCTTTTGAAAAAAATACACCAGTCTGGGGCGATACTTACAGCATTCCTTTTGCCGATATGCTAAAACTTCAGGCACCCGTACTAAATGTGGGTCCATTCGGCAAGGATGCCCATCAGCGTACTGAGCGCCTTCACATCGATAGCGCCTTTGTCCATACGCCCGTTTTGCTTGAGAAGTTAATAAAGAGTATGTTTAAGTGTTTGGTTGAGAAGTGATGGTCCTACAGGGAAACTGGATTAATAGTATTAAACTTAACTGGGGGTATTAATATGAATGACCTGCCTAATGGTCCAATCACTTCCGAGCCGCTTAATCAGAATAATAAGCCACTTAACCAACTAACGGAGTTACCGGAAAAAGGGATTAATCCTTTTGTATTAATGTTTATCGTAATTGTGATAGTGACGGTTCTAACCTACATCTTACCAGCAGGCCAATATGAAAGAATTGAAAAGGATGGCCGAAGTGTAGTCGATCCCACTTCTTTTGAATTCGTAGAATCAACACCTGTGGGATTATTGGAAATGTTCAGCAGCATTCACGCAGGGATGATTGAAGGAGCGTCAATTATCTTGTTCGTCTTCTTGTTTGGCGGGGCACTGGGAATCATGCAGGCAACAGGGGCACTGGATTCTTTCATTAAGTTTGTGGCTGTCCGATTCGGAACAAAAGAAAAATTGCTTATTCCGTTGATGGTATTAATCTTCACATCATTAGGGACACTGATCGGCTCTGCTGAAGATGCTTTAGTTTATATCGCCATCATTGTTCCGATGACGATCGCATTAGGCTTTGATGCACTTACTGGTTTTGCGATCGTCATCCTTGGAACTTTGGCGACTGGATTCATTTCGGGCATTACGAACCCATTTAATGTTGGAGTTGCTCAAAGCATTGCAGAATTGCCCATGTATTCGGGAATGGGATTGCGGATCGCTCTTCTTGCAGTGTTTTATGTCGTTACAGTATTGTACATCTATTTCCATGCAATGAAGGTAAAAAGAAACCCTGAACTGGGTGAATATGGGAAATTTAGGCGTGAAGAACATGGACAACTTGATAAAAACTTTAGGATGAGCAAAAGACATAGCGCTGCTTTAATTATTTTATTGGTGAATTTCATCCTATTAGTCTATGGAGTTATTAAATTAGGATGGTATATAAGTGAAATTGGCGGCTTGTTTTTATTAAGCGGGATCATAATGGGCCTAATCGGAGGCTTGACTCCGTCCAAGATGGCTAATGGTTTTATTTCAGGAGCGGGCGATATGGTTTCAGGGGCATTGATAATAGGTATTGCTCAGACAATCTTGGTCATCATTACAAGTGGCGGATTGCTTGATACTATTTTATATTATGCTGCAGGATTGGTTGAGCAGCTTCCTCCCGCCATAAATGCAATCGGAATGTTCATTGTCCAATTATTCCTTAACTTCATTGTTCCATCAGGAAGCGGACAAGCAGCATTGACGATGCCGATCATGGCTCCATTAGCGGATTTAATGGGTGTGACAAGACAAACGGCAGTTTTAGCTTTCCAATTAGGGGATGGGATTTCAAATATGATATTTCCGACTTCTGGAGTGCTATTGGCTGGACTGGCAGTGGCAGGCATATCATTCACGAAATGGGTAAAATGGGTATTTCCCTTTCTATTGATTCAGGTTGCCGTAGCGATTATCTTTTTGATCATTGCTCAAAGCATGCAGTATGGCCCTTTTTAAAGATCTAAAAAATCTGAATATTGGCACTAAGTGATCAGGGAGGCATTTATGATGAAGACAATACAGGAGACAGTTGTGGATGAAGTGATTTCATGGAGACGTCATTTTCATGAAAATCCGGAGCTCTCGTATCAGGAGCACCAGACTTCCGAATTCATCTATAGGAAATTAAAAACCTTTACAGGATTAGAAGTGACAAGACCTACGGAAACGAGTGTATTAGCGGTTCTCAAAGGCGCAAAAAAATCACCCCGAAAATCGAATACGATTTCCTTTCGTGCAGATATTGATGCACTCCCGATTGAAGAGGAAGCAGATATTGAATATAAATCAAAAAATCCAGGGGTTATGCATGCATGCGGACATGATGCACATGCTGCGATGTTATTAGGTGCTGCAAAAGTCCTCTCCGGGAAAAAAGACGAGATTAATGGAGAAATCAGGTTTATTTTCCAACACGCAGAAGAGGTTCTGCCAGGAGGAGCTCAGGAATTGGTGAAAAAAGGGGTCATGGAAGGAGTGGATTATGCATTTGCATTGCATGTTACTCCTTATGAACGAACAGGAACCATATGTTTAAGGGAAGGGGTATTCTGTGCAGCAGCCGATGATTTTGAAATTAAAATCATTGGGCAGGGCGGTCATGCGTCGACTCCGGAATTAACGGTAGATCCGCTTATCATTGGTGCAGAAATAACGACGAATATTCAACATATCGTTTCCAGAAAAATTTCAGCTCTTAGGATACCTGTCATTTCAGTCACCCAGTTCCATTCCGGAAGTGCGCTCAATGTCATACCTGAATATGCAGAAATCGGCGGTACCATTCGATCCTTGGACTCTGATAGCCGAGTGAAAGCAAGGGAGTATCTAGAGCAAATCGTTAAGGGGATTTCAGAAACGCATGGGGCAAAATGTGAAGTCACTTGGTATTTAGGGTATCCAGCGGTGGTGAATGATAAAGCTGCCGTTGATATTTCAAGAACGGTCATGGAAGGTATTTTTGAGGAAAATAATATCATCCAGGTTGATGATCCCATGTTTGGGACAGAAGATTTTTCGGCTTTTTCCGAAATCGTTCCCTCTTCCATGCAATTTCTAGGCGTCCATGATAATGAGTTTGGAAAAGCTTATCCTTTGCACCATCCTAAATTTAAAGTCGATGAGAAGGCTTTAGGGTATGGAGTAAGATATTTTGTAGGAATAGCGGATAACTTATGCGGTCATCAAAATAATTGAGAAAGCATGGGCTAAGAAGAGACACCCCTTATAGTTAAGAAAGGCTTTCGGTTGTCTCTTTTCTCTACCATGCCTATAAATCTATAATTTCCGCTTCTGGAATAAACGAAACTTCATTTAAAGTACGGCAGGAGCATAAAGGTATTCCACATTATAAAAAGATAAACTACCTATTTAGGAGGAATATATATGTTTAATCACGCGATTGTAAGAAAGATTGGAAAAAGTTTTGTAAATGGCTTAACAACATCGGATTTAGGAAACCCGAATTATGAAAAAGCGCTTGTACAACACGAGGCTTATGTAGAAGCATTAAAACAATGCGGTGTGAAAGTGACCGTTCTCGAATCGGATGAGAGGTATCCTGATTCCACGTTTGTGGAAGATACCGCGGTGTTGACGCCAAAATGTGCCCTCGTAACCAATCCTGGAGCAGAAAGCCGGAATGGTGAGATTAATGAAATGAAAGAAGTTTTAAAGGACTTTTATAACACAATCGAATATATTCAATCTCCAGGTATGTTAGATGGCGGGGATGTAATGCAAGTTGAGGATCACTTCTATGTTGGACTTTCAACCAGAACGAATGAAGCAGGTGCTCTGCAGTTCAAAGATATCATGGGTAAGTATGGTTATGGCACGACCATCATTCCCCTTAAGAAATTCTTTCATTTAAAAACGGGTGTCAATTACTTGGGAGACAATAACTTATTAGTGGCAGGGGAATTCATTAATCATGAGGCTTTTTCTAGCTTTAATCAAATCATCGTAAAAGAGGAAGAAGAATATTCCGGTAACTGCGTCAGAATGAACGACTGCGTTATTGTCCCGAAAGGGTTTGAGGGTACAAAGAAAAAAATTGAAGAATTGGGATACACAGTGATTGAAGTGGAAATGACTGAATTTCAAAAACAAGATGGCGGCCTTAGTTGTCTTTCATTGAGGTTCTAAGATGGTTTGGGAGAAGGCATAGGCTAATAGATAAGATAAGGACGTGATTATATGGGGTATGGACTGGAGAATAATGATCAGCTGCAACGCTCAATGAAAAGACGCCATTTATTTATGCTTTCACTTGGCGGCGTAATTGGTACAGGCCTTTTTTTAAATGCTGGCTATACAATTAACCAAGCGGGGGCAGGAGGAGCCCTGATCGGTTATCTAGCAGGCGGTCTTATTTTGTATATGGTCATGGTCTGCCTTGGCGAGCTAGCCGTTCATATGCCGGTTACAGGATCATTCCAAAAATATGCTGCCGAATATATTGGGCCTTCCGCTGGTTTCTCTCTAGGATGGATGTATTTCGTAGGCTCAGCCGCAACTGCAGGAGTTGAATTTACGGCAGCAGGAATATTGATGAAACAATGGTTCCCCCATAGTCCTACCTGGATTTGGTGTGCGGTGTTCATAGTGCTTTTATTTACATTGAATGCATTAACGACAAGAGGTTTTGCAGAGGCGGAATATTGGTTTGCTGGAATAAAAATCGTTGCAGTGATTTTGTTTATCTTGATTGGAATCGCTGGTATCTTTGGTTTTGTCTCTTTATCTGATCGTCCAACCCCATTCTTCGAGAATTTGGCACCTTCTGGTCTATTTCCAGCTGGCGGCATTACAATTATCTTTGTGACAATGATGAATGTAATATTTTCTTATCAAGGCTCAGAACTTATAGGAATAGCGGCAGGTGAAAGTGAAAAACCTGAAGAAAACATTCCTAAAGCCATTCGAAACGTACTATTTAGAATCATTGTTTTTTACATTTCGTCCATTATCATCCTTTCCGCCATATTCCCTTCTTCGGAATTAGGTTTATTGGAAAGTCCTTTTGTAACTTTGATGAAGATAGCGGGGATTCCTTATGCAGCAGGTATCATGAATTTCATTATATTAACTGCCATTCTTTCAGTGGGGAATTCATGTCTTTATGCATCTACAAGGTTGCTTTGGTCGATGGCCCATGATGGGATGGCACCAAAAGTGTTTGGTCTATTGTCCAAAAGGAAAGTGCCCTTGAATGCCCTTCTTTTTACAATATGCTTTTCGCTTCTCTCATTATTGACTAGCTTCATTGCGGCGGATACTGTGTTCGTGATACTAATGTCCATAGCGGGTATCTCCGTCACGATTTCATGGATGGGAATTGCTTTATCGCAATATATGTTTAGAAAGAAATTTATTAAAGCGGGTGGCAAAACGGAAGACTTACAATACATAGTACCGTTTTACCCATTCGTCCCGTTGTTTTGTTTAGGCTTTTGTTCGCTGATTCTAGTTTTCCTTGCCTTTGACCCTACTCAACGGGTTGGACTATTTTATGGAATAGGATTTTTGGTAGCCTGTATATTATTCTATAAATTTAAATTGGCTAAGAAAGCAGAGTCGAACACGAACTTAGAAAATGAAAAAATATTGTAATAGAGTTGACCGAAGGCTAGCCAGTTTTTACTGGTTGGCCTTTTTAAATCTTTTAATTGCGGTAACTTGGATGATTATTCACTGAATCGGAAAGATGATACTGTCATTTTCACTAAAAAGAAGGAATACCTTACAAAATAGGGAGGGAGAAATAACAAGTCCGATTACAAAGTGACTAACAACATCTCGACGGGCCTGTGGAAAATTAACTTTTTTACCGTGAGAAAACAATAATACCAAAATTGGGGGAAGTAATGAAAATCAATCACATAAATTTAACTGTTAATGATGTTACAGCTTCACGTGAGTTTTTAGAAACATACTTTGGATTGACATGTGCAGGAGGTAGGGGAGATGGGTTCGCTGCAATGAAAGATGATGATGGTTCCATATTGACTCTGATGAAAGGAAGCAATGTACAATACCCCAAGACTTTTCATGTTGGATTCATACAAGAAAATGAAGAACAAGTTAACAGGATCAATCAGCGGTTGAAGGAGGATGGATTCAAGGTAAAACCTCCACAACATTTACACAGATATACTTTCTACGTAGAAGCGCCCGGAGGATTTAACGTTGAAGTACTGAGTTAAAAGTATATGGAGATGAAATGCCGTTTTCTAAAGATGAATTAGGTGGAGAAATGAAAAAGATGGTAGTGAAAGTACTAAAAATGCTGGATTTACACAAAATAGTACTGCAATGGAAATGCAAGAATTTGTTCAAAATCAATTGATGGAAAAAATGAAAATACCTACATTCATTGTAATCTAGGGAAATTCCAAAGTTGGAGTGTTGGAAGTAGTCATGCTCTAGAAATCCACCAAGCATCTCAGAGATACTAGATTTTAAAAAGACCTTCTGTGTATTCTTGAATCATTCGCGATTTTACTAAAGCATAATTATATGAATTTTAGGGCAATACTACTTAGGAAATTGTAGTATTGCCCTTAGTTTTTCACAACTGATGGTATTGACAATATAGTGAGAAAATCAGGAATGAAGGGACTTGACAAGTATTTTATGAAATTTAGTTCTTCCCATCCTACCGGGGAGACGTTAAGGTGGTAAATCGGACTTTGTTTTCGCAAACCAAATTCATTCATGATAAGATAAATAAAATCAAATACTAGTAAGGCGGGGTGGAGCCAATCAATTCTGGCTCCTCCCTGCTTTTTTTGCCCACCCGATATTTGGAGGTTTTATTTTGAATGTTATCGTAAATAAATTTAAAAAAATGGGATACAAGCAGGTTTCTTTGTACGCCGTCATCGCACTTTGTTTTGTCTTGTCTGTTATCTTTGTTCATCACAATTATTCATTCTATGAACGACCAATAGCCAAAGTCATCAAAACAAATCTGGAAAATACAACTGAATTGAATGATATGTATCAAAATGAAGATCGACTATTTACCCAGAGTATAATAGCCGAAATACAAAATGGAGAAGAAAAAGGAAAGCTAATTCATTTAAAAAATGAATATTCCTCATCCGGAGCTTTTGATCAAGAATATCGAGTTGGGAATGATTTATTTGTTTCGATTGATACGAAGACTAAAGAAAATTCAGAGTTAACTGGAACAATAAAAGACGTAAAACGTGATAAATTTGTGTTGATTGTAGCATGGGTTTTTATCTTTACATTACTTATCGTTGGAAAAAAACAAGGCCTGCTTTCAATTATTAGTTTGGCAGTCAATGCCATATTATTGTCATATGCATTAGATTTTTATTTGAATACATCAAACATTGGTTTGGTTTTGATATGCAGTATAAGTATCATACTATTTACGGTCTTTTCCCTTTTACTCGTTAATGGTTTTAATGAAAAAACCTATGCAGCGGTTATTGCGACACTATTAGGGACTTTTTTATCGCTGTTCATTGCTTATCTTGTTATGTGGTTAACTTCCGAAAAGGGCCTTCGATATGAAGAGATGCAATTTATCACTCGTCCTTATAAAATGGTGTTTTTGGCAGGGCTATTTATCGGTTCTTTAGGAGCTGTAATGGATATAGCCATTACCATGTCTTCTTCGATTTTCGGGTTGTATGAAAAGAATAACCACATATCAGTAAAAGCACTTAAAACTTCAGGATTAGAGATTGGAAAAGACATTATGGGGACCATGACAAATATTTTGTTTTTTGCCTATATAAGTGGTTCCATTCCTATGATTATTTTGTATTTGAAAAATAATTCTGCATTGGGTTTTACCCTTTCCATGAACCTAACATTGGAATTGGCCCGTGCTCTTGCAGGTGGTATCGGAATTGTGTTAACTATCCCGATCGGTCTATATGTCTCTATTTTTTTCATTAATCGAAAGAGGGAAAGATAATGAATGTATTAGTGTTGCTAGCGTTTATACTATTTATATTAATGATCTTGATTGGCGGAAAAAAAGGGGCACGTTCATTTTTTGCTTTGTTCCTAAACTTTGGTGTGTTACTTTTCACCATCATTTTTATGACTAATCCATATATTGATCCGTATATCGTAACATTGATTGCATGTATGGTGATTAGTTATATTAATTTATTTTTCATTAACGAAGTGAACAGTACAACAAAAACAGCATTCATTTCTACTATTATCACGATTGTTATTGTACTCTTTTTTATTGTCATTGTGACGGAAAATGCGATGATACAAGGTTTCGGTGAAGAAGAAATAGAAGAGCTTAGCATCTTTTCCCTTTATATTGGGGTGGATTTTGTTAAAATTGGAGCTTCAGTAATTATTATGAGTACTATTGGCGCGATTATCGATACAGCCATGGCCATTGCATCTCCCATGCGAGAAATGTATCATCACCATCCATCCATTAGCAAGAAGGAATTATTCACATTTGGATTGAGTATTGGGCGGGATATTTTAGGGACATCTACGAATACACTATTTTTTGCTTTCTTTGGAGGCTATTTGGCATTGCTTATATGGTTTAAAGATTTGTCCTATTCTGTTGGAGAAATAGTAAACTCAAAAATATTCAGTGCTGAAATGATCACAATATTTTGTGCTGGAACAGGAGTAGCCCTGATAATTCCTATTACAGCCTTGATTACTGCTTATTTTTTGGTGAAAAAAGGAGAAAATAAAGAGAAAGTTATATAGGTTTCATGGCAAAAAAGCTTATGGGCACTCATTTGTATAATCGGAATAAGTCTTTGGTTTTTTTGCAAATGATTATCCATATTCTGCTCCATACGCTTAACCGTTTCATTTTTTTGAGGGAGGTTGGTGGAGGAACAAGATGCCATATTGCCTATATAAGCTTACTGCCATTTTAATTCCTTCATAACGTTCATGATGTATATATGGTTTGATAATAACGAAAAAGCTGACAGCAGAAGCCCGTTCAAAACGGCTCCTGTTATCAGCTTTACTTTTTTTACCCAGGGCTCCAATTCGATAATAGGACTGCATGCCGAAATCAAACATGTATGTTTAGCTGTTTACGGAGACGTTGCATTTCTGAATTGAAATAGGCTTTGCTGTAATCACATCCGACAATAGCTACGATATTGCCGTCATCATCGATGATTGGCGCAAAGCTTGTTTTCCACTCACCGTACCTGTCTTCGTATATGGGAGTAACACCCGCTTTACCATTAAACGCTTGGTAAGCGACATTGACCATTTCCGGGGGACCCATATATTCTTCCCCCGGTTCAATTACAAAGCCTTTGTCTGCAACGAGGTGAATCAGACTTCCATCCTCCGTCATGATAAATATAAAGACCCATTCAATTACGCCTTCCTTTTCTTGAATCATGGTAAGTTTTTGTTTTAATTTCTGGGAATAGGAAGGTTGCCGGTTCATATTTTTTTGTAGACTGATAACCTCTTCAGCTGGAATGATAGCTGCGGTCACAACGGCAATGGATCGAAGCCGCTGGTTTATTTGTTCTTCTAAAATGGCCCGTTTATCCACTGGTGAAAAGCTTGCCTCTTCCATTTTATTTCGTAATTTTTTATATTTCCTGCTCATCGTCGGCTGGCTGACTTCCAATACCTTTGCCGCCAGTTTCAATGATTTATATTGTTCCATCGCCATGTTGATGAGTTGTTCTTCCACAAGGTCAACGGCTTCCTGCAAAGGCATTAGGAAATCGATGACGGGTAGTGAAGGGGGTTTGGGCTCTTTAAATGGAAGCACCTCTTTAACCAAAGCAACATCCACTTCCGGTATTCCGCTAGTAATCACAAGTCTTTCAACTGTATTTTCAAGTTCTCGCACGTTACCGGGCCATTGATAGATGCAAAGCAAGTCGATTGCATCCGGGGTGAACGCTACATTTCGATTGTACAGTGTATTGTACTTTTGTAAAAAAAACTGAACCAGGTGGGGGATCTCATCCACACGATTTCTTAGCGGCGGAAGATGGATAGGCACGACATGAAGACGATAATATAAGTCTTCTCGGAATTCACCTTTTTTCACCATCTTTTCGAGCGATTTATTTGTTGCGGCAATCACTTGAATGTCAACAGGGTGTGAGGTCGTACTTCCAATTGGTGTGACAACTCGTTCCTGAAGGACACGAAGCAGTTTTACCTGTACGTTAAGCGGTAACTCGCCTACTTCATCCAAAAATAAGATACCTTTATGGGCCAGTGTGAATTTTCCCTTGGCGCCTTCTTTCCGTGCGCTGGTAAAAGCCCCTTCTACATAGCCAAACAGTTCGCTTTCAATCAGGTTTTCCGGAATGGCGCCGCAATTGACAGGTATAAATGGTCCGTCGCTTCTATTACCCATATTATGTATGGCCCTGGCGGCTATTTCCTTTCCTACACCGGATTCCCCCAATAAAAGGACGGTTGCGCTGACATCACAAACCATTTGCATTTTATGCAGAACATCAAGCATCGGTTTACTGCGGATCACAAATGGAAAAGTTGGCTTTTTCGATTCCAATAATGGTCCCGATTGCCCACTTGATGTATCTGGATATGAGTCTTTAATTTCTTTGTAAGCCCAGACCCATGCCCCGGATTCAATCGGGTATGCCGTCATCAGCAGCTCATGCCCCTGCCATGAGGACTGCATGAAAGATCTTTTCTCATTTTTGCCCATTATCTCTTCTGCCAAGCTTGTAGAAAATAAATCTTGTTCAACATCCTTGATGGAACCACCGACATTGGCGGATTTGATTGTATGGAATAAGGTATTCCCTGTTCCGGTCGATTTCATGATGGTGCCATTTTTATCTGTCACAATAAGCTGGTCGTAAATAGACAAGAGTGCAGAGGTGAAGTGATCCATTTATGTCTACCTGCCTTTCATTTAACTTACTAGTTTCATATTACAGAAATTTCACAATTGTTCAATAGTTTCAGAAATGAATATTCTTCCTATTGAAAACCCTGTTAGCATAGTGCTTTCTGATTGGCATGGTTATTGCAATAAGTAAAGAGAAGGGACTAGAAAGCATGATTGCAAAGGAGGGAGAAGCGATTTTGAATAAAGAGAATCAGTTCCAACAGAATATCAATTCTGAAGATCCCTTTATTAAAAATCTATATTCAGATTTGAATGAGCGGATCAATGCGTATGAGCAGGAAGATGCTGTGAAAATCGAAAAAATGAAATGGAGTGATGCGTCAGGTTCTATTTTTTTCATGATTTTAATCATCGCCTACCTAATCTATACACTTGTCTGAAATGTTGTTTAGATCACCAAGAACAATGACAGCCTTATTTCAAGCCATACAATCATTATTTTAATAGTTGGGAGAGAAGCGTGTGAGCAAAGAGAATTCCTCCATTTCAAAGGATGTGGCCTTTGGGTTCTTACCGGCAAGTAAAAACGACCGGATTTTTAACCTACGGGATTTAATTTTAGTTCAAGTTGTTATTGGCCTCTCATCTTTTGGGCTGTTAACTGGTGGATATACAGGTACAATGCTTGACGCGAAGCAGTCACTTGCAGCGATTTTATTCGGTAACGCCTTCCCTATGCTGTTGATTGTTCCTATTACCCTTTATTTTGCACGTTATGGCATAGACACTTTTGTAGGGTTTCGAAGTTCACTAGGGTATTTAGGATCCAATATCTTTTTCTTTGTTTTTCTTATTTTAACTCTCGGCTACATTTCCATTGCGCTCTTTATGTCCGGCCAGGCGTTGGCAGAGGCTGCTAATTGGATGGGGATGCCAGCCATTTTTTCAAGCCAAGCAATGGGGGCGCCGTTTTTCTCGATTTTACTCTTTATCTGTGCATTTCTTGTAACCGTGAGGGGACCGGTGGCGATTCAAAAATATACCGCAGTGGCCGTGCCGGTTTTTATGGTTCTCATGTTTGGCATACTCGCAATTGTTTTGTTTGGACAGGGATTCACGAAAGTTGCCCATATACTTCCTTCTGAACCCTTTGAAACGACTTCTCGTTCATTCGCGACAGCCCTGGAATTAAATGTCGGTCTCGGCTTTTCATGGCTTCCGTATCTTGGCCAATACAGCCGTTTATCCAAAACAGAGGGAGGCGCATTTAAAGCGGGATTCTACAGCTATGGAATCATCGTCTGTATCGCTGCTTTAGTTGGGGCCCTTGCTGCATTAGTCGCTGGTTCACTTAATCCTTCTGACTGGATGTTTTCCATAGCAGGAAGTTGGGGCGGCTTCATTGGCTTGATTTTACTTTCGATTGGGAATGTCGGTGCAGCCATTTTCCTTATGTACTCACAAGCTGTCAGCTTTAAAACTGTATTCCCAAAAAAATCATGGATGATTGCGATGGGAACGACCGTACCGACTATATTCTTACTTCTAAGCTCAACGTTCTACGATGCATTTGGCTCATTCATTGCTGTCATTTCTTTTATTATGGCTGTACTTGGCGGCATTGTCGTAGCAGATTACTTTTTTGTAAAGCGTCAACGCATTTCAATAAGGGATTTGTATGACACACAAGGCTCTTATACCTATTGGAAAGGCATTAACCCGTCTGCCGTTCTCACGGTGGTCATTGGAACGATCGTTTACTGGGCACTCTATAATCCATTGACTTTTGAAGCAAGTGATTTTTTCCTTTATACGGCTGCCGGAATTCCAACATACTTTGTCGCTTTAGTCACTTATTATGTTTCATCTAAATACATTTTCCGTTTTGAAGTTGACATGGATCGTCCATCTGTTGAATTAAAGGAAGCTAAATGAAAAAATGCTCTTTAAAGAATCTAGGGAACGAGAGGAGATTGTTCAATGTTTACACAAAGTTTAGATTTTAAAACAACTGATTTAGATACATTCCCATTTCCATTCACTTCAGGTAACTATCGCTATTCAAACGATTTGAAAAGACTCTCAAACATTAACTGTATTGAAGTTACACCAGAATACAAACTCCAAGTGGAAACGAAGCGTCGTCTCCTTCAAGAACAGCCGCATATAAGGTTTCAATCTTTTTCACACACAATGGAAATGCAATGGGAAGTATTGGAGATGCTGATCGACATGGCAGCTGATCGCTATCCGGAGCATTTCGAGGTCAGTAAAGATGGGGACAAATGGACTTTCAAGAACCACATTTTCGGGGAAACCGATTCATTCGTGTATGGCGATGCCAGTACGCTTCCATATGAGCCGCTTGATTATATTGGGCGCCATTTCCATAATGATTTTGTTTTAATGGTTCATCGCGATAGTAATTTTTATTTGGAAGTGGGGCAAGTTTCATACGCCGCACTCTTCTCAGCTAACTGGAATAAAGGCATGTCCTTTGATGAAATCCATGCACCTGTTCCATTTGTATCGCGGAAGGGCGATGAACTGGCAGAGCGTGTTCGTAAGTTTTTGTTATCCATCGAGCCAGGTAAGCCATGGACACGCATCAACTGGAATCTGATGGCTGACCGATGGGATGTCAACTATGAAACGATGGATGTCTGGGGACCGCAACGTTCTGAAATAACACCGGAAAATGCAGGTAAACTTGTTCGTTTGCGTGTTGAAGAACAAAAATTTTATCGCATGCCACGAAGCAACGCCATTCTATTCGTATTGAATACTCAATTCCTGCCACTAGAGGATTTGACATTGCGCCAGGAGTGGTTTGATCTGACATATAGCGTACTGCAGGATATTCCCGGACCAATGGCTGAATACAAAGGAATTGCCCCATTCCTTCCACAATCGGTCGAATATTTGAGGAGTATCGATGAAAAGAAAAAAGCGAAGATAAAAAATAAGTAGGAGGATAGGGCCTTGTACAATAGTCCAGTATTGTTTGATAAATCCATTACGATCGTAAATAAATTTACCCCTCGGAATGAACGAAGAAAGTTTGTTGTCATTTCTGATCAAGCCGGATATGATCAGGCGAAAAGTTTCACTTCTGAAATCGAAGGTACAGTGCCTGTTGAATGTCTATCCATTAACGGAATGGAAGATAAAGAGGAGATTAAGAGACTCATCCTGTCACAAAAGATGGGCACCCAATTTTATATTGCGGCTGCATGGAACAATGCCGTGATGATCTTCTCGCTCGGAGTGGAGGCTGGTCTATCTGAAGCTGAGATCCAGACGGTGATTATCGGGCCTAAACGACGTTACGTATATTGCATGAAATGTTTCGAAGTGTCGGAAGTCGAAGAAGAAGCAGAAATTGCAGAATGTGACCATTGCAAAGCCAGTCTTGAAATAGGTCCTTTTTACTCAATCGTACGGGAAGGTTATATTGGTTACCCATACATCCCGATCGGAAAAGAAGAAGTAGGGAGCTGATCATCATGCGGGTAGTAGGAAATATTCAAATGAAAGTAAACAAGATCATTCAAGAAACTCCATTCGTGAAACAGTTCGAGTTGATTCCAGTTGATGGAAAGCCATTGCCTGCATTTACAGGCGGTTCGCATTTGACCACTTACATGCCTGCTGGAGATAAGATTTTCGAGAGAGAGTACTCCCTTATCAGCAACCCAAGGGACCGCAATAAATATACAATATCCATTCGGCGTGATGAGGCATCACGCGGAGGTTCGGCTTTCTGGCATGATCAAGTAAAGGTAGATTCCAGGTTGGAAGTCAGTTTTCCTAAAAATAACTTCCCTCTCAGCTTTCGAGCTAAGCATCATGCTTTTTATGCAGCTGGAATCGGCATAACCCCATTTCTGGCAATGATGGAAGACATGGCCGCCGAAGGGCAAACCTTCGAACTCCATTATGCAGCACGCACTCCGGAGTTATGTGCTTTTTATGATCTGCTGAAAGCCAAATACCCTGATCAATGCACCTTTTATTTTTCGCAGGCAGAAGACAAACGCAGAATGATGCCCGAGACGATGATGGATCATCGCATTGGCACGCACGTCTATTTTTGCGGACCAATCGAGATGGTGCAAGAGTATCGAAAAGCTGCCAGTTCCTATGGTTATCCGGAACATGCGATCCACTTCGAATTATTTGCGACAAAAAATGATGGGGCGCGAGATCCTTTCATCGTCGACCTTACAGACAGCGATCGGTCCATCCGCGTTCATGAGGGTGAAACACTGCTTGATGCGCTTTTAAGGGAAGGAATCGATGCGCCTTATTCTTGTAAAGTTGGCGGGTGCGGAAGTTGTGAGGTGGATGTTGCAGAAGGTGAAGTGGATCACCGGGATTATTTCCTTAGCGAAGAAAACCGTCAAACACGAAAGTCAATCCTGACATGCTGCTCACGTGCGAAGGAAGACAGACTGGTCTTAAAACTGTAACGATTAAATTCCGTTCAGATTAATAAAAAATAATGAAAACCGGAGGAATGAAACATGACAATATTAGAAACGGCAGTATTAGAGCTTAAAAATTACATCGACGGTAAGTGGCAGGCCTCATCTTCAAATGAAGTAATCCCGGTAATCAATCCTGCAACACAGGAAATCATTGCAAAAGCTCCGCGTGCCACCAAAGAAGATACAGAAAGGGCAATCTCAGTAGCGAAGGCAGCCTTTGAAAGTGGAATCTGGTCAGGCCTAACAGCACAGGAGCGTGCTTCCTACCTATATAAAATTGCTGATAAAATTGATGAACGTGCCGAAGAGTTAACGATTCTTGAAACAATGGACAACGGGAAACTTAAAGCAGAGGCAGGTTTCGATATTACTGATGCCGCCGCGTGTTTCCGTTACTACGCTGGTTTGGTCCTTCATCCAGAAGGGGAAACGTATCAAGTTCCCGCTCCCGTGCAAGCGATGGTTGTTCGTGAGCCAGTAGGTGTAGCCGGTTTGATTGTACCTTGGAATTTCCCACTTCTAATGAGTGTCTGGAAAATCGCACCGGCGCTTGCGGCAGGGAACACCATTGTATATAAACCGGCTGAAGTGACACCTGTAACAGCAATGAAATTATTCGAAATCCTGGAGGAAGCAGGCATCCCGAAAGGTGTGGCTAATATGGTGATGGGCCGCGGCACCGTTGTCGGTCAAACCATTGCGGAAAGCAACGAAGTTGACATTGTTTCATTTACAGGAAGTACGGATGTTGGCCGCTCTATCATGAAGGCGGCAGCGGGCAACTTAAAGAAAATTTCCCTTGAGCTTGGCGGTAAATCACCTAACATCGTTTTTGCAGATGCAGATTTAGAGACGGCCGTCGATTACGGATTATTTGGCATCTTCTTCGGTGCCGGCCAAGTTTGTTCATCAGGCAGCCGAATTCTAGTTGAAGAAAGCATTTATGATGAATATGTAAAACGCTATGTTGAACGCGCAAATAAAATTAAAGTTGGACCTGGACTTGCAGAAGACAGCAACATGGGGGCAATTGTCAGCGAAGCGCAAATGAATAGCATTTTGAACTATATTGAAATCGGCAAACAGGAAGGTGCGACACTTGCGGCAGGCGGTTACCGTCTTGTTGATGACGGTCTTGACAAAGGGTACTTCATTGCACCGACTGTCTTCACCGATGTAACACCTGACATGCGCATCGTACAAGAGGAGATCTTCGGTCCAGTCGTTGTCATTCAAAAGTTCAAAGATGAAGAAGAAGCTATTAAACTGGCAAATGATACAGACTACGGCCTTGCAGGCGGCGTCTTCACAAACGATGGTGCAAAAGGATTGCGTGTGATCAAGAAGGTACGGGCAGGCATCACATGGGTAAATGATTATCATCCAACATATGTCGAGGCGCCATGGGGCGGTTACAAACAGAGCGGGATTGGACGAAGTTTAGGAAAATACGGCTTGGACGAATACCAGGAAATTAAACAAATCAACATTAATCTCGACGTAAAACCCGTCGGCTGGTTTCCTAAATAATCGTCACTTACTTTCTTTAATCAAACCAAAAACCTAATCCAAATACGGATTAGGTTTCAGTTTGGCGACAAAATGGGGTTAGGAGTCCGAATAGAGAGAATGTTTTTTACCATAATCCTCATCGGATTGAAGAGATTTGCGACACTCCTGCCTAATTACTGGCTAGCCGAGACCCCACAGTCGCTTGCGCTGAGGAGGCTTGGCAGACAGTCGGCGGAAAGGGAGCGGATTTCCTGAAAGGGTTATGTGTAATGATTTCCACTCCAGGCACTCGCTTTCCGCGGGCGGTCCGCCCTCGGCTGTTCGCCCGCGGGGTCTCCCTTGGCCACGCTTTTCCCGCAGGAGTCTCGTACCTTACGTTCCAATCAACTGGAACTTCTTTTTTAAGAAATATTGTAGGGAAACTGGCTCTTCTTCTCCAATTCGTTTACAGTCTGGCGGTTTCATCAATTTTTTGACAAAAGGGTTTTCGAATTGCACTCGCCCCGAACCAAGATTTTAAAATTAAACTTGAGTATCTTTCATGTTTTTTACTAGATTATACGGATGAAACCCTCACTAGATTGAAGAGATTTGCGACACTCCTGCCGAAATACTGGATAGCCGAGACCCCACAGGCGCTTGCGCTGAGGAGGCTTGGCAGGCAGTCGGCGGAAAGGGAGCGGATCTCTGAAATCAGCTGCAACTTTTTTCAATGCAAACTGAGTTTTCATCGAGTTTATCTACAGTCTGAAACCTAATCCAAATACGGATTAGGTTTTTTCAAACTGCCGAGAAACTTTTTAAAACAATTAACAAATTGTTCATAAGCTTTAAGTATCTGAAATTAAACAATCTTAAGGTATGAGCCATTTCGCAGGCATTTTTATAATGCAACAAAAGGACAAGTTTTCCTGTGATGAGTGAAAATGGATTTGAGCATAAAAAACACCATTGATATGATAAAAGTAACTTACCAATGCTATTTATCGTTTTAATCAGAAATAGGGCAATGAGATTGAATCGTTTTTACCGGTGCAGCATTTATTCTTGGTGTCGTTGATTGTCTACATAGTATCATTAAAAAGGAAAAAACATTACATAATGCTCACTATATAGGTTAATAAGGTCATTGCCATCTTTAATTGAATAGACTAGGAAGCCGACAGGACTTTAGTCTTCAATCAAGGAGGAAGCGTTCTATCAAATAGTAAAGACCAGTCAGGGAGTGGATATTGATGACTAAGTTTTATTCGGATATGACAGTGGAGGAAGCAATATCATGTTTCCCCATCGGAAGCACTGAAGTGGAAGTTTTGGATGATTCAGAGGATTTCATCGGATTTTTGACAATAGAGGCGTTATCTGCTGCAGTGCAGCAGAGTGATTTAACGAAGCCCATTTCTCATTTCATTACGGTTAATGCACCGCTGCAAAATTTACGGAATTACTCAATACCATATGATCAATTTCAAGCATTCTTTGAGAGTGATTTATGCAGGGTTGTTTTTAATGCTCTGTATGATGGCGTGTATATCACGGATGGTGTTGGAACGACATTATTTATCAATCAAGCTTATCAACGTATAACTGGAATAAGAGAAGAGGAAATCATCGGAAAACCGATGAGTTATTTAATTGAGCAAGGTATGATATCCGTTTCAGCTTCATTGGATTCCATTCGAACGAAGAATCAAGTTACTTTGACACAAAGAATTCGAAATGGTAGAAAGATTATCGTATCGGCCACACCTATTCTATCGCCACAGAATGAAGTCATATTTGTCATAAATAGTGTCAGGGATATTACTGAATTAATCCGGATGAAGTATACGATTGACAGCCAAAAGTTATCTTTCCAACCTATATCTCAATTATTGCCTGGCTCGGAACAGGTGAATTTACAGGAAATAATCATTGGTCCTTCTACAACTCCTTTATTCAAACTGGCTGATAAAGTAGCTAAAACGGATGCGAAGATCTTGTTGCAGGGGGAAACGGGAGTAGGGAAGAGTTTAATCGCCAAGTACATACATGCCAAAAGCTCCAGGAAGGAAAAAATTTTCCTTGAATTAAATTGCGGAGCCATTCCAGCGAACTTGGTGGAATCTGAGCTTTTTGGATATGAACCAGGAGCATTTACCGGATCCCTTAAGAATGGAAAAATGGGGATTTTTGAGAAAGTGAATGGTGGCACGTTATTTTTGGACGAAATTGGTGATTTACCTTTAGAGTTACAGGTGAAACTTTTGAAAGTGGTAGAAGAAAACAAGTTTATGAGAGTGGGTTCTACCGAAATGAAAGAAGTGGATGTCAGGTTAATTACAGCCACCCATCGCGATCTGGCCTTCCTCGTGCAAGAAGGATCTTTCCGCGAAGATCTTTATTACCGGCTTAATATCGTTTCCTTTGAAGTCCCGCCTTTACGCCAGAGAAAGGAAGAAACGATCCCGCTTTTAGAAATGTATTTGAAAAAATTCAATGAAAAATATAATGAAAAGAAAAAGATGACACCGGAATGCTATGAATGGCTGACGAACTATTCGTGGCCTGGTAATATACGTGAGCTTGCGAGTCTTGCAGAGCGGCTGGTCGTCACGACTTATGATGATACGATTGATTTACCTAATTTACCATCTTTCATCCAGCCGGTCTTATCAAGAAAAACTACAACACATTCTTTGAAGGAAGCCGTTTCCGAGCTGGAGCGTTCACTGATATTGAATGCGATGAAAAAATATGGGACTACAAGGGCCGCTGCCATTTCTTTGGATATCAGTCAAAGCGCTTTGGTGCAAAAAATGAAAAAATTTCACATTCGATTAGAAAACGAATCGAATTAGTTTTTTTGATTTGATTTCTACTCATTTTTGATCCTGTTACCCATGAAAAAAAAGGTTTCTCCCTTATAAATTAAGCGTTTTCATACTTTGGCATGATTCCTGCATTAGTAAAAACATGAAAGGGGAGATAACCATGAATATTTCTATATTTTCTATGGCTAACAAATTGGTGACAGGAGCAGATTCTTTACAGCAGCTGACTGATGAGGCTACGCGATTAGGGATGAAGAATCCGTTGATCGTTACAGATAAAGTTTTAGTGGGTGCCGGGGTTGCACAAAGGGTTGAGGATTTACTTTCATCAGCATACGGTATTTTCTCGGATGTGGATCCAGAACCGGAAATTGAAATCGTTGAGCATTGTGTACGGACAATCAAGGACGGAAAACATGATGGACTGATTGCAGTAGGCGGTGGAAGTGCGATTGATATTGCAAAAGCCTCTTCCGTCATGGCTACGAATTCAGGCAGCATCGAGACCTATTTCGGTACGAACTTGATTGAAGTTCCAGGTCTCCCTTTAATAGCCATACCGACGACGGCAGGGACCGGGTCAGAAGTGACGAATATTTCGATTTTATCGGATAAAAAAGCACAGGTAAAGAAGGGAATTGTAAGTCCGTACCTTTTACCGGATGTAGCGATTGTATCACCCGTCATGACGCTGACTTGCCCGCCAAGTGTGACTGCTGCGAGCGGAGTGGATGCACTTGTTCATGCCGTAGAGGCCTATATTTCCAAATTTGCGTCGCCCGTTACAGATGCTTTGGCAATTGGGGCCATGAAGTTAATCGCTGTACATTTACCAAAGGCTTATGCTGCGCCAGATAATCTGGAAGCACGGGAAGCGATGATCACTGGAAGCCTAATGGCAGGGTTAGCTTTTGGCAATGCAGGTGTTGGAGCTGTTCATGCCTTAGCTTATCCGCTTGGAGGCCGCTTCCATTTATCACATGGAGTCAGCAATTCATTATTACTGCCATTTGTCATGAAGTGGAATAAAATTGCATGTTTGGAAAGGTTTCGCGACATTGCTGAAGCACTTGGAGAGAAAGTCAATCATTTAAATGATGATGAGGCAGCGGATAAAGCTATAGAGGCGATGACCAGAATTTGTCGCTATGTTGATATACCACAGTCACTAAGTGAATTTGAGATTCCTGAATCGGCTTTAAGTGAAATGGCTGCCGAGGCCATCAAACAAGTCCGTTTACTTCGCAATAATCCCCGTGCATTAAACGTTCGGGATATCGAAAAAATATACCGTTCAGCCTATGGCTTTTAAGTGGAGGAAACATTATGAAATGGAAAAAACGCCGCTACGGAGAAGAGACATCGTATATACCTGCGGGACCTTTTAAGATTAGACTGCCATTTGTCCATTATCGTTTTGAGTGGCCTGACTACGTTCAAGGATTATTGATGTGTGCAGTTGACCTTGGAGCGATTACGCTGCTTGCAGACCATCTCGGTATGCCTTTTGATGTGGCTCTAGCCGTCGTTATCTTGAATGGATTATTATACTTGGCACATCATTTACTCGGGGACCCGGTTATACCAGGTTGGATTACACCTGCGGTTCCATTGCTTGTATTGTTCGTCGGGCAATTTCCGGAGGGGCCTGATCGGGTCTATGCACTCGTTGCGTTTCAATTAACATTAGGTATTTTATCGATATTGCTAGGAATGACCGGACTTGCCAGTAAGGTCGTGCGACTAGTGCCGAATGCAATCAAATCAGGCATTATTTTAGGGGCGGGTATTGGTGCTGTCGTTTCCATTTTTGAAGTGGGTGGAAAGTTTGATTTATTTCCTTATACAATTAGCATTTGTATCGGCTTTGCCTTTTATCTGCTTTTTTCGAAAAGTTTTGGAAAATTGAAAATGCGAAATAAAGTTTGGGTATTCATAGGGAATTTAGGGATATTGCCGGCAATTTTGCTCGCGGTCTTTGTAGCCCCAATTTTTGGAGAAGCAAAATGGCCTGATATCCAATGGGGATTCAGCAGTCCGGATTTTGCTACGCTTTGGTCAGACTATACTGTTTTCGGTTTAGGTTTTCCTGCCTTGACCTTCTTTTTAAGTGCGATTCCAGCTGTTTTTGCTACTTATTTAGTCGTATTCGGGGATGTGCTCAAAACAAAAGCGCTGCTTTCTGAATCCGATGAGGTCAGGGAAGATGAAAAAGTGGACTATAATCCAAACAGAGCCCATTTAATTTTTGGCGGCCGAAATGTGATCATGAGTTTTATCGGACCTGATATAACAATGTGCGGTCCATTGTGGGCAGCCATGCAGGTCGTGGTTGTGGAACGGTTCAAGAATGGCAAGAAAGCCATGAATTCTTTCTTCGGCGGTGCCGGCTCGTTCCGTTGGGGTACGAATACAGGGTTATTCTTATTGCCGGTAGTCAGCCTGGTGGAACCCATTCTCGGTGTCGCCTTGGCCTTGACGCTTTTGGTTCAAGGATATGTTAGTGTACGCGTAGGCGTGATGCAGGCGAAGAGCCAACGCGACCTCGGAATTGCAGGTGTCGTTGCTGCCATCCTTGTTATAAAAGGTGCTGGCATGGCGTTTGCTGCAGGAATTCTATTATGTGCCCTATTATATGGCAAGGACTTTTTCAAAGGAGAGAATGATAAGACTTTTACAGATCATGGAGAAGAAGAGGAGAGTAAAGCATCATGAAAAAAGTAGTGGAAAAATGGCCAATTTATATTAACGGAGCACCTATTCATACAGAAAGTCATTTTGTAGTGGAAAATCCAGCAACATTGGAGCCTGTGGGCTATGTTCCGGACGCTAACGAAAAAGAGGCGAAGGCTGCTGTGGATGCAGCTCAAGCTGCTTTTCTGACTTGGTCGAAAACGAGTGCATACCATAGGGCGGAATTACTTGAGAAATGGTATACAATTATTGAGAACAGGCTGGATGAAATCGCAACGATCATGACCTTGGAACAAGGAAAGCCATTGGCAGAGGCAAAAGGTGAAATGAAGTATGCCTCAAGTTTCGTGAAATGGTTCGCTGAAGAAGCAAAGCGCAACTATGGGGAAATCATACCAGCCACCGTTGCATCAAAGCGTATTTTAGTGCAAAAGCAGGCAGTCGGTGTCATTGCTGCCATTACCCCGTGGAATTTTCCTGCTGCCATGATCACGAGAAAAGTGGCGCCTGCTCTTGCTGCGGGATGTACCGTGGTCATCAAACCCGCGGAACAAACGCCTTTGACCGCTTTGCTATTGGTTGAAAGTGCTCATGAAGCGGGCATTCCGGCTGGTGTGATAAATATTGTAACTACACAAAAACCGGGAGATGTATCAGACGTGTGGATGAATGATTCACGTGTTAAGAAAATCACATTTACCGGCTCCACTCCAGTAGGGAAACATCTAATGAAAAAGGCGTCAGAAACAGTGAAAAAAGTCTCGCTTGAACTCGGTGGATTGGCTCCGTTCATCATTGCTGAGGATGCGAATATCGAAGAAGCAGTAAATGGTTTGATTCAATCGAAATTCAGGAATGCTGGACAAACATGTATTTGTGCGAACAGGATATTCGTCCATGAGACAATTGAACAGCCGTTTTTACAAGCTTTCGAAGAAGCCGTTTTAACTTTGAAGGTTGGAAATGGAATGGAAGGAGCCGATCTTGGTCCATTAATAGATGGAGCAGCAGTTAAAAAGGTTCGGCTTCAATTGGAGGATGCTGCAAGTAAGGGCGCCATAATCCATAGCACCTCAAAAGTCGATGAAAAACAAGGCCATTTCATAGCACCAGCCATACTTTCCAATGTAACGGATGATATGCTGTGCATGCAGGAAGAAACGTTTGGGCCAATTGCGCCAGTCAGTACATTCAAAACCGATCAAGAAGCGATGGATCGAGCCAATAACACGAATTTTGGCTTGGCAGCCTATGTGTATACCGAGTCACTTAATAAGGCGGTTGCCTACTCGGATGCTCTTGAATATGGGATTGTCGGTATTAATGACAGTGCCCCATCCACTGCCCAAGCGCCATTTGGAGGCATGAAGGAAAGCGGTATAGGCAGGGAAGGGGGACACTACGGCATGGATGAATATTTAGAAGTGAAGTATGTCTCCATGCAGCTTAGCCAGTAACAAAACAGAAGGGTCCGCCATGATTCTTAAGGCAAAAAAAGAGTGGAAGGCACATCAATTATCGATGTGCCTTCCACTCTTTTTCAATGGTTAAAATGCATTTTTACGTCCCTTCAGATAGGAAGGAGGAAAGGTCATGTTTCCAAGGATGACATCGGAGTCAGCACCGGTAGCCTTGGGAACGTTACTTGTATGACCATGGAAAGTCTCATTTGCAAGTAATGCAAAGGCTACCGCTTCTTTTGCTTCAGAAGAGTATCCCAACTCTTCTTGAGTCAAAACTCGAATAGAATTTCCAAGCAGTGATTGAATCATGTTTAATAGCGTTTTGTTATAGCTGCCACCTCCGCCAATGATCACTTCTTCAATATTGGTTTTTGGAAAGATGAAATTTCGATAGTTTTCCACAATGGACTTTGCTGTAAACATCGTTACTGTTGCCAAAATATTTTGGTTCGGAACCGATTCAAACATCTTTAATAGTTTTACTACATATTGCTTTCCAAACAATTCCCTGCCCGTTGATTTAGGTGGAGGGCTCATAATATAAGGATGACTGATACAATAAGATAAAAGTTCGTCATTAATTTGCCCTTGTTTAGCTATGTTTCCACCTTCGTCATAGCTTATATTGAACAATTGGCGGCATACTTCATCAATGATCATATTCCCAGGACCTGTATCAAAAGCGTACATGTCATCCAGAGATGCTTGCTTGGGTAAGACCGTTACATTTCCAATGCCACCTATGTTTTGAAGTAATCGTCCCTTTGCTTCACTTCTATAAAGAATGTATTCGGTAAAAGGAACAAGTGGAGCTCCTTGTCCACCAGCAGCCATATCCATCGTACGGAAATTAGAGATTACAAGTGTGTTTGTATCGTGAGCAATTACTGCAGGTTCCCCAATTTGCAAAGTGGAGGGTATATAATTTTGTTCTTGTAAAGGCTGGTGGTAAATGGTTTGGCCATGGGATCCAATAAGATCCAGTTTATTAATGGGAAATCCAGCTTTATGACAAACTTCCTTTACGGCATTGGCAAATAATTTCCCTAATTTAAAATTCAAACTGCATATTAACTGCACATTGGATGTATCTGCAGATAAAGACTGCATAATTTCTTTTTCAATTTCTTTTGGAAACGGGCATGTCATGAACTCAATCATTTCCATTTCAGTCTCGAGTCCACTATTATTCACCCGAACAAGTGCGGCATCAATTCCATCCAGTGATGTTCCGGACATTAATCCAACTATGTACATCGTCATTCCACCTACTTCAATTCTTTTATCATCCTGATATAGCATAATATGCAACAGTTTATGCTATTAAGATAAAACCTTTTCCAATATATTGTTTATGGATGCTTTACGTCCATTGTTCACTGAGAAGCGCCTCTTAAACTATAATTCTATTTCTTGAAGGTCATTTTACTTTTATATCAATCTGTTTAGTTTGTTTGCTTTCATTGTGGGTGCGGTCCAATGCTGTCACAACATATGTGTAAGTCTTTCCTTTTTCTACACTGCCGTCATTAAACAATTGACTTGTATTTTCTTTATGCACTGTGGCAAGTAAGTTCGTTGAATCTTCAATGTTTCCTTTTTTCTTCCCATCAAAACGATAAATGGCATAATAGGTGGCATCTGATTGCTTATGATCTTGAATTTCGAATTGTATCCCATCTCCTGATTGTGTGGCCTTGCTCACCTTTGGGGCCTTTGGTGCATGATCATCAATCCAAGGCATGGCTGGAACCAATGCGGGATGCTTATAAATATCCTCGCTTAAGCGATCCGCTATCCCAAGAGGGTTTTTCCGTAAATCCTTGGCACTGAAATGCATGCTTCCATCAAATTCCTTATATGTTCGATTCAGTTTTAACTGGTTTGGCATTTCTTCAGGATTGAACCAGTTTTGCACACCATTGGACTCTGTATTAATTTTATAGTCTCCCTGTCCAATATAGAGTTGAACATTTTTTCCTGCGACTTCTTTTGTCCACCAATCTAGAAGTTTGGCATAGTCAGCTACTGGCAATCCTATATTCCAATATAATTGAGGGGCAATATAATCAATGTATCCATTATTGATCCATGTTCGGGTATCTGCATATAAATCATCATAATTCGTTTGTCCAGCGGCAGTGTCAGATCCTGTGGGATCAACTGCTTTGTTGCGCCAAACTCCAAATGGACTTATACCAAACTTCACATATGATTTTTCTGCCTTGATTTCTTCGTTTATATTCTTAACAAGGTTATTTACATTATCCCTGCGCCAATCTTCAACATTTGTAAATCTATCTGTTCCATATTTTTGATAGGAAATATCATCTGGGAAAGGTACTCCTGCAATCTTGTAAGGATAGAAATAATCGTCCATATGGACTGCATCGATATCATAATTCTTTACAACTTCCAATATTCCATCGATCACAAACCGTTGTACGCCAGGAATGCCTGGGTCAAAGTACAATTGCTGTCCATATGGAATGACCCAATCCGGATGCTTTCTAGCAGGATGAGATTCTGGAAGATTATCAATATCCGATATTTCAGCTGTTTTACCTAAAGGCATCGTAATGCGGTACGGATTAAACCACGCATGGAACTCCATATTACGCTCATGTGCCGCTTCTACCATGAAAGCAAGAGGGTCATACCCAGGATCTTTTCCTTGGACCCCTGTTAAATATTTTGACCAAAGACCGTATTCAGAAGGATAAAAAGCATCCGCAGTGGGTTTGATTTGCATAACGACAGCATTCATCCCCATCGCTTTTTGTTCATCCAAATATTTTATGAATTCTTCTTTCTGTGCTGATATGGATAAACCAGGTTTGGACGGCCAGTCAATATTTAACACACTTGCAATCCAAGTTGCCCGCAGTTCCTGTTTTACATAAGTAGTTGCTTGCGGGATTGTCCCTGATTCTGCTTTTGCAATCAAATCAGCTGGAAGGAGAAGTGATCCTCCCACCAAAGCGGCTAGTGCCAATGAACCAAATTTTTTCTTTGTAATTCTTTCATGCATCAATAGTACAACCTCATTTCATTACTAATATTTATATTTAATTATTTGTAAGCGTTAACAAATAATGAATATATGTATTTATCACCTATGAAAACTGAGATAAAATCCAACAATAAAAAGAATCGTAGGTTTGGTTCACGAAATGGCCACTCGGTTCACCTTTAATTTTTAGCAGAAAGATAACAATCATTAGTTATCTTACTTTTATTTTAAAATTAATTTTTAAAAATGTATACACAATATTGAAATTAATTTTTAATAGTGATATAGTCTCTTTAGCTAATAAAGTTTCACCACTTTCACCACTGAAATAAAAAAGGATGATATGTATGCTAGAGCATTTAACGACAGAGAGTCGTAATGAAAAGACCATGAGTTTAGATGAAATGGGAACTCTTGAATTTTTAGAAGTGATGAACGAAGAAGACATTAAAGTTGCCCATTGTGTAAAAAAAGAACTTCCGCAAATTTCTAAAGCTGTGGAGATGATCGTTGAAGCCATGAATAAAAACGGCAGATTAATTTACATGGGTGCGGGAACAAGCGGGCGCATCGGTTTATTGGATGCAGTAGAATGTCCCCCAACATTCAATACTGATCCGAGTGAAGTAGTGGGTCTCATAGCTGGTGGGGAAAAGGCTTTCATTAAGGCGGTTGAAGGTGCTGAAGACAGTTTTGAATTAGGTCCTGAAGATTTGAAGAAAATCGAATTGACAAACAGGGACGTCGTAGTGGGCATTGCAGCTAGTGGACGCACTCCATATGTTATTGCTGGATTGGAATATGCCAATCAAGTTGGTGCAGGAACTGTGTCGATAAGCTGTAACAAAGGTTCCGAAATAGGTAAGATTGCAAAAGTTGCGATTGAAGTTGTAAACGGGCCTGAAGTCCTGACGGGTTCTACACGTTTAAAAGCTGGAACATCGCAAAAGTTAGTATGCAATATGCTTTCCACCGCCTCAATGGTTGGAGTTGGAAAAGTTTATGGAAATTTAATGGTAGATTTACAGTTAACTAATGAAAAGCTGGTTGAACGTGCAAAACGTATTATCATGGATGCTACTGACTGTAGCTATGAAATTGCAGATGAATTTTTAGAAAAGGCACATGCCCAGCCTAAAATTGCAATTGTCATGATATTAACGAATGTATCATATGAAGAAGCCTCAAATCGTTTAGTGAAGGCACAAGGATTCATAAGAAAAACGATTTAACGCTTTTTATAAAAAAATAAAAAATTGGAGGAACAAATAATGAAGGTATTATTCGTATGTTCAGGTGGAATGTCCAGTGCAATCGTTGTAAGCGCTTTAAAAAAGGAAGGGGAAAAACAGGGTATAAACATAGAAGTATTGGCGGTCGGCACTCAAGAATTCGATGCAGAAGTACGAAATGGCTGGGATGTTGCGATGGTAGCTCCGCAAGTCAAACATCGTTTCGATGGCTTTAAGGCTTCTGCAGATGAAGCGGGCGTCCCATGTGAAGCCATTCCAGCTCAAGCCTACAGCCCTCTTGGCGGACCTAAGCTACTAAAACTTGTAACGGAACTAGCAAAATAATAAACGGACCACTATTCTTATCACTAAACGTAAAAGGGGAAAACACGAATGGACAAGTTTGTAGCTTTTTTAGAAAATAATCTTTCAACACCTATGGCTAAATTGTCTGAGCAAAAGCATTTACGCGCAATTCGGGATGGTGTGGTTTCCGCGTTACCATTCATCATCTTTGGCAGTTTATTCTTGATCATTGCATTTCCGCCCGTTGCAGCAGATACTGCATTAGGTGAATGGTCTGCAAAACATATAGCTGAAATTTTAATACCATATCGATTAACGATGTTTATCATGACGCTATATATTACTTTTGGTATAGGCTACAGTTTATCTCAAAGCTATAAACTTGATCCGCTATCTGGAGGTTTACTATCATTGGCAGCCTTCTTGTTCACAATTGGTGTAAAGATGATGGATGATGTGGGGTTTGTTTTGCCAATGACAAATCTCGGAGGCCATGGCCTTTTTGTAGGAATGCTTGTATCCATTTTTGCTGTCGAAATTTTACGTCTTTGTAAAACAAAAAATATCACGATTAAAATGCCGGATTCTGTACCAACTTCAGTAGCCCGTTCATTTGAAGCTTTAATTCCAGTTTCAATTGTCCTGCTTGTCATGACTCTAATTACAGTCGTTTTTGCTGTTGATTTACATTCACTTGTTGATAAAGCGGTTGCACCACTCATCAGTGCTGGCGATACATTGCCAGGTGTATTAATTCCAGTATTTTTGATTACATTCTTTTGGTCATTTGGTATTCATGGCGTATCGGTAGTAGGTGCCGTAGCTCGTCCGGTATGGGAAGTATACTTGGGGAATAACTCGGCAGCAGTTGCAGCTGGAAAGGCAATTCCCCACATAGCTCCTGAAACATTCTTCCAATGGTTTATTTGGATTGGTGGATCTGGTGCAACATTGGGATTAGTCATAGCCATGCTCTTAACGGCGAAGTCCAGCTATAGTAAAGCAATGGGGAAAGCAACAATTGTGCCGAGCATTTTTAACATCAATGAACCTGTTATCTTTGGGATGCCGATTGTACTAAACCCGGTACTGATTATTCCATTCATCATTACACCGCTGATTGGAGCAACACTTGCATATATAGCAACGTCCATCGGACTTGTGAATCCGACATATGTAATGGTTCCCTGGACATTGCCCGCTCCAATAGGTGCCTACCTTTCAACTGGCGGTGATTGGAGAGCCATTGTTCTCGTGATGGTGAACTTAACCATTTCGGTCCTTATTTATCTGCCATTCTTTAAGATGTACGATAAAAAGCTTTTAGCGCAGGAAAACGTAGTAGAAACAACGGATAATAAAAATATCGCTTTATAAGGAATACCTAAAAGGGAGTTTGGGACTAATGCTCCAAACTCCTTTTATAAATTGAGAGGGGGAAAGGACATGAATTCAACATCCAGAATTCACTTTTTTAGTTACAAAAGTGCCTTTCTATTTTTTGGCTTCATTCTTGTTTTTAATTTTATCTTTAACAGATTAATGGATGCCTTTGAGATAAATAAACAATTATCACTGTACTTAGGAAATACCTTTGCCATAAGCGCAGGATTGACGATGGTTGTTTGTTTTGTTGAAGGTAAGTTTAAAAACAAGAAACAAGCAACACTATTATTCTTGTCTTTATTAGCGGTAAGTGCACTGGTTTGTTATGCAATAATCTATAAATGAATGAAGAATCCAGATTAGCTTACGATGAGGTGTTGGGGAAATGGAAATGAAAAAAGGGCTGAAGATTGCCACAATCGGTGGAGGCTCGAGTTATACGCCAGAATTAATAGAAGGATTTATAAAACGATATGATGAGTTGCCTATTAGGGAACTGTGGTTAGTGGATATTGAGGCAGGAAAAGAAAAACTGGAGATTGTAGGAACTTTGGCAAAACGGATGGTTGAAAAAGCAGGACTTCCAATGGAAATACATCTAACGTTAGACCGCCGTCAAGCCTTGCAAGATGCTGATTTTGTCACAACTCAAATGAGAGTGGGTTTACTTGATGCACGAATCAAGGACGAGAGGATCCCGTTGGAATTAGGATTAATTGGTCAAGAAACAAATGGAGCAGGAGGATTGTCCAAGGCATTACGAACGATACCTATACTTCTGGAAATTGCAGAAGAAATGGAGGAGCTCTGCCCTGATGCATGGTTAATTAACTTCACAAACCCGGCGGGGATGGTAACGGAAGCCCTGCTTCGCTACAGCAAGCATAAAAAAGTCATTGGAGTATGCAATGTTCCATTTAATATGCATATGTCTATTTCTAGCATGCTTGGTGTCGATATGAAGAGAGTGCACATAGATTTCGCCGGTTTAAACCACATGGTATTCGGGATGCATGTGTTCGTTGATGATCAAGAAGTAACAGATAAAGTGCTTGAAATGCTTGGCAATCCTGAAATTCAGCTGACAATGAAGAATATTGCCCCATTGGCTTGGAACAGAAGGTTTTTGAAATCTTTAGGAGTGGTGCCTTGCCCGTACCATCGGTATTATTACAAAACAAAAACGATTTTAGAAGAAGAGTTGGAAGCATTCAAATCAGGGAAAACTCGAGCTGAAGTTGTGAAAAAATTAGAAGAAGGTTTATTTGACCTATACAAGGATGAAACCCTTGACATCAAGCCTCCACAACTAGAGCAGCGCGGTGGAGCTTACTATAGTGATGCAGCATGTAACGTCATTTCTTCTATTTATAATGATAAAAAAGACATTCAAGTGCTAAATGTACAAAACAAAGGATCACTTACTGATATTGATTATGATTCAGCAGTCGAAGTAAGCTGTATCGTCACCAAGAATGGACCAATTCCTTTGGCTATGGGTAAATTACCCGTACAAGTGCATGGCTTGATTCAACAAATCAAATCATTTGAGAGAATTGGTGCTGAGGCAGCCGTTACAGGTTCTTATGATAAAGCGTTATTGGCTTTAACCATCAACCCACTCATCCCAAGTGATGACCTGGCGGAAATGGTTTTACAAAAACTTTTAAAAGCGCATGAAGAATACTTACCGCGATTCTTCAGTGAAAGTGCTGTTCCGAACATCAAGTGAATGGTGTTTTAAGCAGTGAATCTGGATTACAGTAATCCAATGAACCTTCATAATCTAACATAAAATGGGAGTGTAATGATATGTCAACTGAACTGAACAATAACGAAATGGAAATTTTTGAAATAATATCACATAGTGGAAATGCAAGAGGATTAGCATTCGAAGCACTGAAAGAAGCGGAAGAATTTAATTTTGAAAAGGCAGAGGAACTAATTAAACAAGGCCAGGAAGAATTGAACATGGCCCATAAGACACAAACCAAGCTCATTCAAGCAGAATTGAATGGAGTTCCAAGTGAGAAAACTTTATTGATGATTCATGCTCAAGATCACTTGATGACTGCAATGAGCGAACAAAAACTAATAGAACACATGATTCGCATAGTAAAAAAGCTAGCCCCACAACAGTAAAGAGGTGATTAAAAATGGGTAAACTCGGTATATCTATCTATCCAGAGCATTCAACCGTTGAAAAAGACATGGAATACATCGCACTTGCACACAAATATGGCTTCAAAAAGATCTTTACTTGCTTGCTTTCTGTCGAAGGAGACAAAGAGAAGATTTTAAAAGAATTTAAAGAAACGATTGATTATGCCAATCAATTGAATATGGAAGTGATGGTCGATATTGCTCCCCGAGTATTCGGTTCACTAGGCATTTCGTATAATGATTTATCATTTTTTGCAGAATTAGGTGCGTATGGAATCAGGCTGGACATGGGTTTTACAGGCAACGAAGAGTCGATCATGACACATAATCCATATGGTCTAAAAATTGAAATAAACATGAGTAATGCAACGAAGTATCTAGAAAATATCATGGATTACAAACCAAATATAGAAAATTTAGTTGGATCGCACAACTTCTATCCCCATCGCTATGCAGGATTGAGCTATCCGCATTTCATTAAATGCTGTGAGTCATTCAAAAAGCATAATATCCGCACGGCAGCTTTCATCAGCTCACATGCAGCAACGTACGGACCTTGGCCTATAATGGAAGGATTATGTACATTGGAAATGCACCGGGAATTACCGATTACAACACAAGCGAAACATTTGTATGCTACAGGATTGATTGATGATGTAATCATAGCAAATGCTTACGCATCTGAAGATGAATTGAAACAGCTTAGCTCGGTAAACAGCGGTCTGTTAACATTTAATGTGAACCTTCACGAAACCATAACAGCTTTGGAGAAAAAAATAGTATTGGAAGAATTCCATTTTTACCGTGGAGATGTTTCCGATTATCTGATTCGCTCGACTCAATCACGCGTGAAATATAAGAGCGAAGAATTTAAACCAACATATACGCCTGATATTAGACGCGGTGATATTTTAATTGAAAACGAGCTCTATGGACAATATAAAGGGGAATTGCAGATTGCATTGAAGGAAATGAAGAATTCGGGGAAAACGAATGTAGTTGGCCGAATAGCAGAAGAGGAAATTTTTCTCCTCGATTATTTGGAACCATGGGAGAAATTCCAATTCAATATTAATGGATCAGGGAAGGAACGGTGATATTCCTTCCTTTTTTACTGAATAGGAGAATGACATGAATTATATTATCGGTGTTGACGGCGGAGGGACCAAAACTGAAGCAGTGGCTTATGATATGGATGGTAATAAAATTAGTGAAGGCAGAGCGGGGTTTGGAAACCTGCTTATTAATGAAAAACAAGCCACCGCTAACATTATACAGGCAATTGAACAAAGCATGACTCCTATTGATGATGGCAGCTGCCAATACATTTGTTTAGGATTAGCCGGTTATGGAGGAGTTGAAAATCCGCAGGGCATAAAAAGTGCATTAAGCAAGGCATTTAAGGCCCCGTTCACCATTGTAAATGATGCAATTATCGCTCATGCTGCTTTGCTAAAAGGAAATGATGGCATTTTGACCATATCCGGAACTGGATCTGTAAGTATCGGAATCCATGAAGGAATCGAGAAATCGGCTGGTGGATGGGGACACATTCTTGGGGATGAAGGAAGTGGCTATTGGATCGCCATGCAGGCTTTTATAAGAATGACGAAAGAAGAGGATGAGGGGTATGAATATAGCCATTTAACCGAGTCGATACTGAAAAAACTTGGCTATCTTAGTGTAATGGAACTGAAGAAATTCATTTATTCTGCCACGAAATCCGAGATTGCCGCGTTTGTTCCCCTAATTGTCCAACATGCGGAGAAGGGTGATGGCTTCTCCCAAAATATTTTGAATCAGGCCGGGTACCACCTTGCAAAACAAACGCTTGAGGTTATCAAGAAGTTAAAGTTGTGTGAGAATGTTACAATTGCATTAAAAGGTAGCATATTGACAAATATACCATTGGTGCAAAACTCATTCATCAATCATATTAAACTTGAAAACCCAAATGTGAAATTTGTTTTAGAAGACGTATCAGCTACCTTGGGTTGTTACTACATAGCAATGAAGCATTTAAAGTAAGTAAAGATCAAGGAGACTAAATCATATGCACGGCGAAAATATTATATTAAGAATTGAAAGTTTATTGAACCAATTGCCCAAATCAGAAAAGAAAATTGCACAATATATTTTAGAAAATCCAAAAGATATAGTAAGAATGACGATACATGAATTGGCTGACCATGCCAATGCCAGCAGTTCGGCAGTTACGAGGTTCTGTCATTCCATAAAAGTTAATAGTTTTTCAGAACTGAAGGTATCCCTATCATCCCTGATTTCCCAGCCGGAGAAAAAAGGTTTCCATGACATTGAGCCTAATGAAACAATAGCATCGATTAAAAATAAAATAGTGTCCAACTCTGTCCAGGCCATACAAGAAACGGCACATTATTTGGATGAGGCCGTTCTTGACAATATCATTGAAACCATGAGGAGTGCAGATGTGATTTATGTCTATGGTTTAGGGGCATCATGGCTCGTTGCTGAAGATATTACACAGAAATGGTTACGGTTAGGAAAGATTGTAAGTGCCAATCAAGACCCGCATATTACGGCCACTGCACTTGCGGCATCATCAAAGAATACCGTTTTTTTCTGTATATCCAATAGTGGCGAAACTGAAGAAATTCTGGAACTCGTTGATATTGCTAAAGCATATGGCATTAAAACAATTGGTTTATCGCGATTGGGGAACAATGGACTAACTAAAAAAGTTGATATGTCACTAAATCATGTACGTGCACCGGAGGCTAAATTCCGAAGTGCTGCAACAAGTTCGCTTTTTGCTCAATTTCTAACGGTCAGCATTATTTTCTATGCGTATGTTTCTAAATACTATAATGAAAATAAAAATGAAATTGAACGTTCAAGGGAATCGGTATTGAAATTCACTAAAAGGAATTTGGATACCTAAATGACGCCCTATAAAACGGATAAAATCAACGAACTTAAATTTTAGCTTGAGATGTTTCTGATCAGGATGCCTTGTAAAAATATACATCACGATGAAAGGTAGATGTAAGCTGAATGATCCAAAAGAATTCTCCGAGTCCCATTTATCATCAACTTGAAGAGGAGATTAAAGGAGCGATTCAAAGTCTTGAATTGGTGCCAGGAGAGATGATTCCTTCAGAAAAAGAATACACTGAAAAATATAGTATAAGCAGGATGACGGTGAGACAGGCCATTTCTAACCTCGTGAATGGCGGTTATTTATACAGGCAGCGCGGAAAAGGAACCTTCGTTGCCGAACAAAAATCGGAGCCGCCCTTGCAAGGTCTGACTAACTTTACAGAGGATATGATTTCAAGAGGACTTAAACCATGTACGCGAGTTATCAGTTTTACGGAGGTCAAGGCAGATCATGAACTTGCTGCAAAGCTTGAGGTTGAAGCAGGAACTGCTATTTTCGAACTGGATCGTGTAAGGCTTGCTGATCGGTTGCCGATGGCATATGAAAAGCTATACATCGCTAAAGATCATGCCCTGGACCTTACGGAAGAAATAGCTGTAAGTGCCATTCATGATTATGTTGAAAAAAAGTTCGGCTTAAAAATCCAGCATGGCAGACAGGTAATTGAAGCCGCCATCGCTCAAAAAAAAGAGGCGGAAATGCTCGGGGTAGCTGAAGGTTCCCCTGTATTGCTGATAGAACGAAGAAGTACCCTTGAAACCAATCAACCACTTGCGGTTGTCAGATCTGTCTACCGGGCTGATCGATATACATTCAAAATCAATTTGGAGCGGTTATCTTGAGCAAAATGGTAGTAATAATCCCGTTCTCAAAAGATTACTAAAAACCCCCCTTGCCCAAAAATGGACAAGGGGGTTTTTTTAGTAGAATATCATTTTTCAAGTTTGAGAATTTGCCAGATAGAAAGGAAAGATACGATTAACAATCCGGGACTTTCATTATTTCGCTAAGCTTTCTGTCAATCGGTTTTCTTTCCAAATGACTGTAATGCCAAGACCAATGACGATAATGACAGCAGCGAAAAGATAAGGGTAGTGGATGTTTACGTCAAAAAGCAATCCTCCCATGGATGGCCCGGCGATATTCCCTAAGCTCGTATAGGTGGAGTTCATTCCAGCAACGAATCCTTGTTCTTTCCCGGCAGCTTTTGATAAAAATGTCGTCAATGCCGGACGAAGCAGATCAAATGCAAGGAATATGAAACAAGTTACCACTAGTACTGCCAAAAAACTGGAAATCATAGTGGATGCTACCGCAAAAATGGCCCCGACGATTAAACATAATTGGATAAGCTTCTTTTCGCCGAGAATATCTACCAGCTTTCCAAACATGAATACTTGCACAACAACTCCGAAAATAGAGCTTATTGTAATGATAATGGCAATATCCTTCGGCGTGAAGCCGAATTTATGATCAGAAAATAGGCTAAAAACCGTTTCATAGGCTGACAAACCAAAAGCGAGTACAAATACAATAATGAACGCAATAAAGTAAAGCGGATTCAGAGATTTTTTTAAATCGCCGATAAAGTTCGTTTGCTTTGTATTAGCAGAAACTTTTGCAAGCTGTTCCTTTGTCATCGGTTCTTTTAAAATGAACATTGATGAAAGGCAAGCTATAAAAGCAATGCCCGCCGCAAGGAAGAAGGGCAAGCGTATACCATATTCTGCAACAAAGCCACCGATTCCTGGTCCTATTATAAAGCCCAAGCTAATGGCGGCTGAAATATAGCCCATTGCTTTAGGCCGTTCTTGAACGGATGTAATGTCCGCAACATATGCAGTAACACCTGGCATGATAAAGGCGGCACTGATTCCGCCAAGGATCCTTGATAAATAAAACACCGACACGTTTGTCCCTACACCGAAGATTAGTTCCGAAACACCAAAAAGGAATAAGCCGATGATGATGATTTTCTTTCTGCCGTAACGGTCAACCCAACGACCTGCGAATGGAGACATAACAAGCTGTGAAACCGCAAATACGGCAACCAGATAGCCCATCGTGCTTCCGGATAAATGCATGATATTCATAAATGACGGCATAACGGGGATGATGAGTCCTATTCCCAGAAAAGCAATGAATATATTGCTTAGAAGAATAATTAATACCGCCTTTTGATCTTTAATTGGTTTATTCATGTTTTAACACCACTTTCTTTGTAAATCACTTTTGTGAAATACCCCTCCAAAACACTTTCCAGGAGGCTGTTAATTTATCCTTCAGCCGTTTCTCATCATTGCCGTATACAAGCTCAAGCAAAATGGAATCCACGACTCCCAAGAATGCATAGGTCGGCGTTATGGCTTCATCTTCGACGATTAATTTGGCATTGATCCAATCATGGAATTTACATTCCAGGATCGCCTGCACCTTTTCCTCGATATCTATCACTTCCTGCCCGATTTCTTTTTCAAGATGCGCTGGCGGAAAAAAGGACATACGCAGCCAAAACTTTATATGCTCATTTTTTTGGAAAAGGTCGATGACCAATTGAAGGAATCCGTATAAATCTTTTTCAGGATTTTTTGAATCAACTTTACTGAAATATTGGAGTTTCGACGATAGCTCCGTCTCTTTCGCATCACGTAAAACTTGCAGAAAAAGATCATCCTTGCCTTTAAAATGAGCGTAAATGGATTGCTTTTTCATGCCGACTTCTTCAGCTATTTGAGAAAGCGAAGCTCCTTCATAACCATGAATCGTGAAATATTTTAGAGCGGCTTCCTTAATTTCATTACTTTTCAATAATATCACCTCATTATTTAACGAACGTTCGTCAGTTATAATAGCAAATTACATAAATATATGCAAGCGAATATGTTAATAAAAAGGTATTATGCCCGAAATCATTGATAATTATGGCGCTATATTTGAAAAGGACATAGATATGCACTCAAGGCTATTCACAAAATTCCTGCATATAATTCTATATGGATAATAAAGAGGCAGGTGGGATGAAGTTGGATATGTATGACATCAGAAATGCGATTCATTACTATTACACAAAAATACAAGAAACGAATCATCCTTATTATTGGTACTGTTTGGCTGAGACCCAAAGTAGGGCCGGATTAACAAATGAAGCACTGCAAACGATAGATAACGCCTTGTCGTTTCAGAATCCTTATCCTTCCAAACAGGAACTGGTAGACATGCAATTGAACCTCCAAACCGTTCTATCAAGACAAATGAACTCCAACAGAACAGTCATAGTGACCTCAAGACAGGGAGATATTGATGGGGACGGGACAAAGGACAATGTTATTCTTACCGCAAACAAAACCCCTGATAGTCCCTTTTGGAGGAATATAACTTTGGTTATCCAAAATGGGAGGACTAATCAATATGAACAAGTTCCCATGAAAAATGACGCAGGATATAATCCGACCCTTTTTCTTGGTGATTTTACAGGTAATGAGGGGGATGACATATTAGTGGTCATTGATACAGGAGGAAGCGGGGGTTCCATTTATGCGTATGTTTTTTCCTACCTTAACGGTCAACTCATGACCATTTTTAATTCAGATTCATTCAATGAATCCTTTCAATACGATGTTCATTATGAAAACCAATACAAAGTAAAGGTGACCAGTCATTACCTAAAAGAAAGGTACATTATTGACCTGACTTATAAGGATCAGGAATATTTATCTGAAATTTATAACAAGGATGGTATATTGAAGGCGCCGATTGAAGGATGGGTCAATCCTTTATCTGGTTTATATCCGGTTGATTTCAATAGGGATGGCATATATGAGCTCGAAGCGTATCAGAGGATCGCAGGGAGGTACAATGCCGACTCACTGGGATTTGTACAGACCGTATTGAAATGGAACGGGAAAGCATTTGCTCCTGACCGGCAGAATGTGGCTATTTTCGGAGAGAAAATATAGCACAATGGTACAGGCAAAATCTTCGCCCAAAAGACCGGAAAATATTCCTGGCAATGGTTCACCTGACAGTGTTCATTGACGAAGAATATTGACCGGCTGTCTATACGATTTAATCGAAGGGGATTCATGCATATTGGAATTTTTAGTAGGCGATACCTACACGTGCTTTTAAAAAATCGTTACTTTTTATTTGGTTAAATGCAAATTCTG
Source organism: Peribacillus sp. TE19612 (assembly GCF_056279465.1). Taxonomy (NCBI): domain Bacteria; kingdom Bacillati; phylum Bacillota; class Bacilli; order Caryophanales; family Bacillaceae; genus Peribacillus; species Peribacillus sp. TE19612. The sequence continues at coordinate 225,223 of NZ_JBWCCL010000004.1, forward strand.
CTGTATCCGGAACGGATATTTCAATACCATCCTCCGGCAAAAAGTCGCCTTCTATACGATATATACCAACTCTCTTTCCATCCGGCAAATACGTAGGACAGACAATTGTCCATTGAAGTGTTGATTGTTTAAGCAAATCGAAAACTTCATGATGTTCTTTCGCTGCACGGGTAGACTTCTGCTTTGATTCACTTGTCTGATAACGCAGAGAATTTGGGGTTGTTCTACTTTGGAGGATACCTGCCGTTCCAATGGTTATAATTCGTTGTATACCTTCGTTTTCCATAGCTTCGATAATTAGTGGCATACTTGCTGATAAAGTTGTTGTCCCATCAGTATTAAGTGCACTAATAACTACATCAATTCCATGCATGGCACGTACGATATCATCTTTATTTAAAACATTACCTTGAATAATGGTTAAATTGGCATTGTTTATAGCAATCTTCTCTGGAGTGCGAACTAAAACGGTAACATGATGATTGTCTTGCAAACCATAAATAACTAATTGACCCCCAACTCGTCCAGTTGCACCCAAAATTAAAATATTCATGGAAACGACCTCCTTTTTTCGAATACAATCATTCCAATAACATTGTATCGTCATTTTCGACTAATTGGAGCTTTAGTGCAATACGACATCATAATTCAGCGTTTGCTGGCGGTACCCCTCAAGGTATGATACCATAATACCCCAAGAACGAAAATTTTGTGCATCTTACTCGTTTTTATCGTTTTGGGGTAACTCGTTATTGTTAGCTTGTGGGCGATGGGGTCCCGCCACATTTTAACGAAAATATACGCTAAGCCTTCGGATATGACCGGCTTAGCGTTTTTTCTTACTCTAAGCCCAATAGTCCGAGCGGTATAACCCGAACGCCAGTCACTCAACCTCTAGTTGTTTCAGCGGTCGTAATTAATCGAGAGACGAATTTTGCCTGAAAATGAATTTGTATTCGCCCAAGAAATTGATATGTTCCCATCAAATATGGTTTAGTAGTTCTTCCTGAAGTTTACCATGCTTTTTACGGTGTTTTGTTGCTTGCTCAGCGTGATCCAAACTAATCGCATTGATGATAATGTTTAATGCAGTTGCCCGGTGGAGTTGATCTTATAACGCACGTTCTCGCAGCTCGACATGTTTGCATCCTTTAAACATATAATCAGCTTGGTTCTCTGCTTTACCATTTTTTTAATACGGTTCCCCGAATAAAACATAATAATATGGTTAATTTTGAACACAAAGTATTCATATCTATATAGCATTTTCCCACAATCTTGTTGTGGGTTATATTTTTTCCTCAACATTGACTTCATTCAAAAGCTTATTGTGGATAGCTTAATGGTAGATTACCTATTTCCTGCTTCAGATAAATTAAAAAAATTTTTTATTAAAATTACTAATTTTTGTTTTATAAAGCCTTTCTATTATGAAATCCTGTTATGTCCAAACTCACTTATTCCTTTTTCATATACTAATAAAAAAAGGAGGTGAGAAAGTGAGTAAAAATAAGAATAGCTCTTCACGCAAGGATGAAGAGAAAGTGAGTAATAATGAGCATAGCTCTTTACGTAAAGATAAAGCGAAAATAGAATCGGCACACCAAGAGTGTATTGACCGTGCTTATCGTATTCCTATATTTTTAAGTACGACAACTCATTTAAATGACAACCAACAACGGTTTCTAAACCGTCTAATTTTAGAGATTGAGAATGCTTTGCTTTTTCCGCGTACATTACCATTAAGCGAAAGTTATCCTGAATCCATTTTAACTGATATTCGTCGGTTAGTTTCATCAAGCTATGGAATGTTGGCAGTAAACCTTCGTCGTTTTAAAATTCAAACAGTTGATGTCAATGCAGGACCCCTTCCACCATCCACTCCATTTTGGATAGGATCAGTTTATTCACAAGTAGAACCTTCAATGGCTTTTCAATTTGGTCTACCCTTATTATTAGTAAGGGAAGAAGATACTGACGCAAATAATGGAATTTGGGCAGGAGGAATTGCCCCACTCAACCTATTTATAGTTTGGCATTCTGAAACTCAAACTGTAGATCAATTCTTTAACACTCCTGAATGGAGATCAGCCTTTGCAAATTGGAGCGCACAAGTAAGAAATGCTTTTTATATACAGACAGAGCCTCAGTTCAAGTACAGATGTGAATGAAACACTGGTACTTTAGCAACAAGTCGAAAATATACAATGTTTAGTTCACCTTTATATATTTTCGACGCATTCACACAAAAACAAATATTTCCATTTGGTTATCAAGAACAAAAAGATTTACTTCATAAAAACAGACTTTATAGAAGAGAGACGGCTGGGTCCGGTCACATCCGAAGGCTTAGCGTATATTTTTTGTTAAAATGTTGGCGGGACCCCATCGCCATCAAGCTAAGGTGAACTTGTATCATCATAAAAAAACGTTATTCTTTTTGTAGAAATATACAGGAAGGATGGCGTTTTCTATGAGTTTTTCTGTTTCAGACGAAATGAATCTCTTTTCTCAAGAGCTTCAAAACTACTTATCTCCATCTTCTCTTCAACAATTAGCTAAAGAAGTTGGTTTTGTTCAACGTACAACTAAATATCAAGCACAAGAATTAATTGCTTTATGTGTATGGCTTAGTCAACAGTCGCGAGTACACCACTCACACAATTGTGTAGCCGCCTCGCAGCATCTACAGGTGTCCTCATGAGCCGGGTGGGGAGTTCCTCCACGTTTAGTAGGAAAAGGGAGAGAAAATGATAAAACCACCTTCGGTTCCACAGGTCTACTAACCATTTAGCCGAAAGGCTTATAGATAAGGGATTTAGGGTATTTCGCCTTACACGCTTACAGAAAATGAATAATGAAGGTTCTTACTATGCCTCACGTTTGAAGTTGAATTCTCGTATATATCATAAGAATGGTGAACCAGAGTTTTTTCGGAATGGGACTGTAAAGAAAGGTACTCTCTTTATTCAGTTAGAACGGAAGAGCTTATGAATCAATTTCAACCTGGATGGTTATTTTTGTCATGCGGTATTTTTAGTGTTACCATAGCAAATTAAAGAGAACATCCTTGTATATTATCTCTTGCGCGCGTAGCTTGATGGCGATGTGGCGGTACCCCAAGAAGAAATGATAAATAAACAAAACGGGCCGCTCAAAAGCTTCATGAGAGGCCCATTTAAAGTAGAAAAAATATAAAAACGTTTTAAAACAAGACAATAGCGACCACAATTCCGCCTCTAATATTCCTGTCCTTCTTTCGATTTTAGAAATGCATCAACGGATTCGTCCAATAATTTTTCCCGATTAGGATCTTCATTGACATCTGTATCCACTTCCATCACGTCGTTTAATCGACTAACCTGACTTTTTGGCTGAGCTGGATTATTTTTTTCTTTTGGCATATAAACTCCTTCTTGAACAGTATTTTTTATTTAGTATGAACGATTCATCCAATATTCACTTAGATTATTTCCGCTTCTTTCCCAAATTGAGTACTGTTGTCTGGATGGAAACTTGAAACAACATACATGTTTTCTTTTGGTTATTATTGACTGAATGTTATAAAAATTGTAATATTTAGCTTGCACATTTGATTTTGAAACAAAGTTTTATATTAGAAACAAATGGGTTTTCCTTGTGTAAAGTCAAAAAATCTGACAGGAGGTTTTTGTTATGAAGAAAAGAATAAGGAATAATTCATTTGGTTTTTTGTTGGTAGTGACCATAATTCTATCATTATCATTATTTCTTCCTTCATTTGGCCAAACAGTGGACCAGCAAACCGACTTTAAAGTAACCCTATTAGGAACAGGTTCTCCACTTTTAAGTACATCCCGCTCCGGTCCAGCTACTCTTGTAGAAGTTGGTAATGAAAAACTCCTCTTTGATGCTGGACGCGGAACCGCTTTACAATTATATAAAGCGAATATGTTACCAGGCAGTGTTGATAAGTTATTCCTTACGCATTTGCATTCGGATCATACAATCGGCATATCGGACGTATGGCTTACAGGTTCCTTACCAACAGGAGGGAAAAGAGAGCAACCATTTAAGATTTGGGGACCTAAGGGAACCGAGAAAATGATGGTTCATATGAATAAAGCATTTAAAGCCGATTTGGATGCAAGGGATGACTCTGGAAATGGGAACGTTGAAGGAGCAAGTATTGTCGCAAATGATATCAAGGAGGGTATTATCTATAACAAAAAGGGAATTGAAGTAATAGCCTTCAAGGTTGACCATAAATCAATAGAGCCGGCTTTCGGTTATCGGGTTAATTACAAAGGACATTCAGTAGTTATCTCAGGTGACACCCGCTATAATGACAATCTTATAAAATTTGCCAAAGGTGCTGATGTGGTAATTCATGAGGTTGCAGCGGCAAAACCTGATAATGAATCAGAATCAATCGCCAATATACTTGATCTTCACACTACACCGGAAGAAGCAGGTAAAGTCTTTAGCCAGATACAACCAAAACTTGCTGTGTACTCACATATAGTATTATTGGGAGGATTAACTGAAGAAAAAGCTGATTTGCTCGAAAGAACTAAAAAAACATATGGAGGAACCGTTTTAATAGGTGAGGATTTATTGTCCATTGAAATAGGGGACAAGGTACAATTACAGCAGCCGGTTAACGAGGCGAACTCGGGAAACTAAAACGGACAGAGCTTCAGCGAGCAAATGAGTTACTCCTATCAATTAATGCCATGAGAGTTTGAAACACGAGCTGCCTTACCAAAGCCAAAAAAATGCATATTTTTTCTAAAGGGAATCCAAAAAGAAGGATTCCTTTTTTAGTTAGGTAAAGAAGGAAAAACAGAGCTAGGCCGTCCGTCAGAAGAAATCAGTGAAAAAGATGAGGAATATTATATGGTTCTTATACGAATAGAGGAAAAAATGACGGAAAGAAACCAAAATTTGCTTTTGCCTGCATAGACCAAAAGCAAGGCTTTTTTAAAGTCAAATATTAAGGAAGACAAAACGAAAAAAATCCCCGACATGTATATCGTGAATGGCTCCAGGAAGTCTATGATAATGCTTATTTTTTCACTCTCTCTTCACCTTGATTTTATTCATTTTGATCCAGAACGTTTCATTACTTATGAAATTAGAACCAAGACTGTTGAACATCTTGAAGTTGTTGTTGAGCTTCTTCAAGCTGTTGCTGTGCTTGTTGGAATAGTTGTGGATTATCATTCTCTTGGGCAGATTGTATAGCCTGTTTGGCTTGTTGCGCAACAATGATAGCTTGCTGATATTGTTGTTTTTGTGTCATTTTAATAGTCTCCTTCATTATTTTTACTAAAGGCTAAACCTTTAACCTTTTTATATTTTTTATTTAAATTTTGATATTATTCATGTATAGGTTGATTCATTTCTCCTAAACGAACTATTGAAGAATTTGACACATATAAAGAAGTAAATCCTAGCCATGGAATTGTGAATATTGACCTTTATAAGAAAATATTCCTGAAATTGATGTAGATGTTTTCAGTGGTTAAGGGAAACTTCAAGCTGGAAAGGGTTTTGAAGAACTCTCGTCGGAAGTGAGAGCAAAAGATAGTCGGCTCTCAGAATTATGTGAGCAATTCATAAAAAATATTTGTAACGCTTTATATTCCTAACCCAACTGTACTTGTTGGGTTGACACTATAAGTGATATAATTTGTTAAAAGAATGTAAGTATGGATAGTATGGATGGAAGGTAGGCTTATTATAATGAAACCACTGGAGCACGAAAGTGTAATTCCACTTTATCACCAATTGATGGAGAGGCTGAAGGGTGCTATTGAAAAGGGGAATTGGACACAGGGTGACAAAATCCCATCTGAAAATCAATTAATGGACCAATTCAGTGTGAGCCGGAACACAGCTAAAAAAGCAATTGAGGAGCTAGTACAGGAAGGCATCCTTTACCGAATTCAAGGAAAAGGTACCTTCGTGGCAAAACCCAAATTACAACAGTCATTGATGGGGTTTTACAGCTTTAGCAAAGTATTGAAAGAAAAAGGAATGAACCCTAAAGATATCATTCTAAAAATAGAGGAAGTTAAATCAACGGCAAAAATCAGGGAAGCGCTGCTGCTTGGAGAAGATGAGAATGTCATTGAAATGAAACGCCTTCGTTGTGCCGACGATGAGCCGTATATTATGGAATCATCTTTCATACCGAAATACGTGGTTTCAGATACGGAGCAACTTAAAAAAGTTGGCGAAATTTCATTATATGATTTATTTTCACAACAATTTAATATAGTAGTAACCAGAGCAAAAGAAGCATTTGAACCCGTACTCATTCGTGCTGAAGAAAGTGAGTACCTTCAAACGGAAGAAGGCCGTCCGGCACTGTTGCTTGAACGGACAGCCTATGATATTAATGGAATGCCTGTTGAGTTTTGTATATCCATTGTTCGAGGCGATCGCTGCCGCTTTTACACGGAATTAACATGAAGGTTGAATCACTCATAGCATTATGTCTATGAGTTTTTTATGTTCCAAAAACCCGCTAACATGAAATGTAAGAGATAATTACATTTCAATATCAAGGAATCGAATTTTTTTATTTATTTAAGTTGTTGGGTTGACAGGTTAACGGATGGAGTATATATTTAATTTAGTCATAATTTTCAGTTAACTACAGGGTTTTGTCGGCAAAAACAGTTTATTGGAACCTTTTTTTAATACAACTTGTACCTACAACCCATTGGGTGTTAAGCGGAAATGTGAACGAAATAAAACTACTCTTAAAAACATTATAAACATTCAAAATGTTTTCCTTATAAAGGATAAAAATATTTGTTATCCTTTATAAGAAAGCGCTTAAGTACATAATTAAGAGGTGTTTTATTAGTGATAAGATTAAAGGATATTGCTGAACATGTAGGTGTTTCCATTTCTACTGTTTCTAGAGTAATTCAAAATGATCAGACACGAAATGTTAACCAGGAAACAAAAGCAAAAATTTGGGAGGCTGTTAAGGAGTTAGGGTATATACCAAATCAGAATGCTCGGAATTTAGTTGCAAACAAGCAAGGAAAGAATAACATAAGAACAATGAAAATTGGGTGGGTAGCCAATCCAAAACAAGCGGAAATTAACCCTTACTTTGCAAATATTTATACAGGTATTCGTGATGTATTAACAGATCATGATTACAACCTGATTAGTATTACCAGGGATGAACTTGAAAACGAGACGCTACTTCTTAAGACTATACATGATTCGGGGATTGAAGGACTGCTTCTTATCGATAAGATTAATGACAGTACTATTGAATATATTCAACAAAATATACCTCTAGTAGGATTGGACTTTTTTTATACAAATAAAAATATAGCAATCGTAGACTACGATCGTGAGGAATCTATTAAAATGGTGGTTCAGTATTTAGTTAAGCAAGGTCACCAGGACATAGGTTTTATTGGTGGAGGTGTTAATGAAACTTTTGAAAATTTGTATGCAGAACATCGTTTTAAAGGTTTTCAACATGCCATGGAAGAAGCCGGGCTAACCATCCAATCTGATTGGGTAATGAATACACAGTGGAAAATGGAAAACAGCTATGAAAAAATGAAAACTTTGATTAAAAGAGATCCATTGCATTTGCCAACAGCAATGGTTTGTGCGAGTGACTTGATGGCCATCCCTGCCATGAGAGCTGTCAGAGAAAATAAACTTAGAATTCCAGAGGATATCGCTTTCTTTGGGGTTGATAATATTGAAATGGGGAAATATTCGTCTCCACAGCTTTCGACGGTAGAAATCCCTAAATATGAAATGGGAAGAATTGCAGCTAAAACTATTATGGAAATGGTAGAAGGGAAGATTAAGCTTCCGATAAAAATCATATTGCCATTTGAATTAGTCCTTCGGGAATCATCTAACATAAAACGAACCTAAGCGGTTCTTTTTTTGAAATTTGTTGGAAAACGTTTGGAGTAAATCAGGAAAACTATCGGAAAAATGGAAGATAGGAGAGTAAACCATGAAACAAATGACAGCAATAATAATCGGGGCAGGTGACAGAGGGGTAAGAGCTTATGCACCTTATGCCTTAGAATACCCTAATGAATTAAAGATCACAGGTGTAGCTGAGCCGAATAAAGAAAGAAGAACTAAATTTCAACAAGAACATAATATTTCCAACGAAAATAGTTATGAGTCTTGGGAAGATGCATTCAATTCAGGAAGAAAAATTGCAGATGTAGCTATTATTTGTACACTTGATCGCAATCACTTTAAACCGACCATGAAAGCATTGGAACTGGGTTATCATGTTTTGTTGGAAAAGCCTATGTCCCCAGATCCAATGGAATGCATAGCGATGGAACAAGCAGCCCAAAAGTATAATCGACATCTTACAATATGCCATGTATTGAGGTATACAGAATTTTGGGCAACAATTAAAAAGATTATTTCATCAGGAGAAATTGGTGAGGTAGTTTCGCTGCAATTAAATGAAAATGTAGAAGTGATGCATATGTCGCATAGCTTTGTACGTGGCAATTGGAATAATAAAGAACGAACAAGTCCGATGATTCTGCAAAAATCATGTCATGATATGGATATTATTTCTTTCGTAATAGACAAGGAGTGTAAACGCATTAGTTCATATGGTTCGCTTATGCACTTTAAGGAAGAAAATGCACCAGTTGGAGCACCGAAAAGATGTTTAGATGGCTGTCCTGTTGAACATGAATGCCCATTTCATGCTGGAAGGTATTATCTAGGTGAAGGAAAAGGATGGGCAAGGAAATTTACAGAGGACTATACAAATGAAGGAATAATTAAAGCATTAAATGAAACTCCATTTGGAAAATGCGTATATCGCTCAGATAATAATGTGGTGGATCATCAAGTTGTAAATATGGAATTCGAGGGTGGAGCAACAGCGACGTTTAGTATGTGCGGGTTCACAAGGGAGCAAACACGTATTGTTCAAATAATGGGAACAAAAGGAGAAATACGTGGGAATATGGAGAAAAATAGTATTTCGATTTTTAATTTTCTCACGAAGCATGAAACGATAATAAGATTTGACAATCCAGTTGGTGGACATGGTGGTGGAGATAACAGCATCATTAGGACTTTCTTGAGAGAAATTCAATATGGGAATAAACAAGATAGCGTTTCTTCCGCACTTGCTTCAGTAAGAAGTCACCTAATGGCATTTGCTGCTGAAGAGTCAAGGCTAAAACAGGGTCAATCTATTAATATTGACCATTATTATAATAGTTTAAAAGAAAAACCAAGAGGTAAGTAACTTTCCATATATTAAGAGAAAGGTACCATCTACCATTTTCTTTGGAGTGTAAATTCAACAAAGAAGATTTGTTCATATCCTGGTTTTATTTTCCGAGTCTATTTTATTAGTGGAGGTGGTAAGCCCTATACAAATCGCATTCGTACGTATTTCTAATTAAAGCTGTAGTAAAATTTTTAATGGAATAAATAATGTAAGGGTTATCATGGTGGAAATTGTCACAAAACCATTCGTGTTCAAGAAGTAATTTGTTAGCAATCTATAAAACTTTATTTGAAAGAAGGTAACATGATGAAAAAATGGCTAATAATGCTTTTAACCGCAATTTTAGGATTAATAGGATTAGCTGGATGTAGTAATGATGACACTGCATCAGGCGACGGAAAAGTGGAAATTACTTATGGATTTTGGGATAAGAAGCAAGTGACTGCCATTGATGAAGTTATCAAATTATTTAATGAAAAATATCCGGACATTAAAGTGAAAACGGAGATAACTCCTTATGGCCAGTATTTTCAAAAACTTGAGACTGCTGCAACTGGCGCGGCGTTGCCAGATGTTATGTGGATGAACGGTGCACATGTTGAGAAATATGCAGAAGGTAAGGTAATCCTCCCACTTACTGACCTTGCAAAAAAAGAAAGTTATGGCTTAGATAATTATCCAAAGTCTTTAATTGATCTTTATACTGTTAAAGGAGAAATATTTGGTATTCCAAAAGACTTTGATACAACAGGCTTATGGTATAACAAAAAAATCTTTGATGAAGCAGGTGTGCCATATCCAGATGACACTTGGGATTGGAATAAGTTAAAGGAAGTCGCTAAAAAACTGACAAATAATGACAAAGATATTTGGGGCTTTGCTGCAACAATGGGCAACCAAGGTGGTTATTATGATTTTATTTGGCAAAATGGCGGGTATATTATTTCTGACGATGGCAAGTCCGTAGGATTTGATCAACCGGAGGCCATTGATGCACTTAACTATAACATTAGTTTCATAAAGGAGGGATTATCTCCAACACAGGCTCAAATGACAGAAACAGCCGCTTCTGAATTATTCTCTTCAGGAAAAGTAGCGATGATGTTTGATGGTCCTTGGATGGTACAAGAGTATAAGAATAATCCTGATATAAATGTTGCTGTAGTACCAAAAGGAAAACAGCGCGCGGTTGCCATTCATGGGCTAGCCAATGTTATTGCGGCTAACACAAAGCATAAAGACGCTTCATGGAAGTTTGTCCAGTTTCTAGGCTCTAAAGAAGCCGCAGATATATTTGCGAAAACAGGGACGGTTATTCCAGCTTATAATGATACACAGGATGCTTGGATACAAGCCGTTCCAAATATAAATCTTCAGGCCTTTATTGATGGTGTCGATTATTCTGTTCCACTGCCTAGTGTTATAAGGACAGGAGAAATTTGGCAGTATGAAACGGACGTTCTTAAAAAGGTTTGGAGTGAAGAAGAAAGTGTGGACGACGCTGTAAGAGAGTTAACAGAAAAGGCAAATGAGGCACTATCCAAGAAGTAGAAAAAATGAAGAAGAGAAGATGATTCTTCTCTTCGTTCCTTAAAAGGAGTGAATGCAGTGAAGGAACATCCTCTACAGGTTGAAGTGAATACGAATGCAAAACTTAAGGTTTCCAACTTAACGAAGACAAGGAAAAGTTCAGACTTCTTTTGGGCTTATCTCATGATTGCCCCTACCATGCTCGGTTTGTTCATTTTTTACCTGTGGCCTATCTTTCAGACCTTATATTTTAGTTTCACCGAATGGGGAGCATTTGGTCAATATGAGTGGACGGGGTTAGATAACTATAAGCGGATGCTTGAGGATACTAACCTTTTGAAATCATTTAAGAATACGGGGATTTATATTATTATCACTGTCCCAATCGGGATTTTCTTCTCTATTATAATAGCGGTACTCCTAAACCAGAAAATTAAAGGGAAATCCGTTTATCGCACATTATATTTCTTACCCGTAATTACAATGCCTGCAGCCATCGCAATGGTTTGGAAATGGCTTTATAATTCTGATTACGGACTGCTAAACTATCTTTTGTCTTTATTTGGGATCAAGGGTCCACAGTGGGTAAGTGATCCGAAAATTGCCTTATATTCGATTATTGTGGTAGCAATCTGGAGTGGAATTGGTTATAATATGGTCATTTTCCTTTCCGGTCTTCAAGGAATTCCAAAGTCCTATTATGAAGCGGCGGAAATGGATGGAGCAGGGCCGATCAGTGTGTTCTTTAAAATTACACTGCCACTGCTCTCTCCTGTTATTTTCTTTGTTAGCATCACTTCTCTAATTGGAGCTTTTCAGGTGTTTGATCTAATTTTCATGATGATTGGAAAAAGCAGTACAGCCTTGGAAAGCACACAATCGGTAGTTTATTTATTCTATCAGCACGCTTTCGTTTTAAACGATAAGGGATATGCAGCAGCAATCGCTGTTCTATTATTAATAGTAATCCTGATCATCACTGCAATCCAAATGGTCTTACAGAAAAAATGGGTTCATTATGACTAAAGGAGGGAGAACCATTGGAAAGAACGAGGCAGTTTGTAACAAGTAAGACATTCCTTATCCATTTCGTCCTTATTGTAGGATCCGTGGCAATGGTCATGCCTTTTTTTTGGATGATCTTAACCTCATTAAAAACTTATGCTGAGTCAATTCACGTTCCGCCTGTTATAATCCCTAAGGATTTCCAATGGGGGAACTATATAGAGGTTTTTGGACTTCTGCCTTTTTTCAAATTTATGTTTAATACCTTTATAATTACGGTCGTCCGGACGGCAGGGCAGCTATTTTTGTGTTCGTTAGCCGCCTATGCATTCGCTCGGATTGAATTTCCAGGTAGGAACATTCTGTTCATGTTAGCTTTATCGGTATTAATGGTACCAGGACAAGTGTTTTTACTCCCGCAATATATGATTATGGTGGATCTTGGCTGGTTAAATACATTACAGGCGGTGATAGTACCAGGTCTGTTTAGTGCATTTGGTACGTTCCTGTTAAGGCAATTCTTTATGGGACTTCCAAAAGAACTAGAAGAGGCGGCCAGACTTGATGGCTGTAATCATTTTCAAATTTACTGGAAAGTAATGCTTCCCCTCGCGAAACCTGGGTTGATTGCTTTGGGCATTTTCACTACTCTTTGGAGCTGGAATGAATTGATGTGGCCAATGATCGTAAATAGTTCTCCTGAAGCAATGACACTTTCTGTCGGATTGTCATCGCTTCAAGGTCAATATTTAACTAACTATCCTATACTTATGGCAGGCTCCTTTTTAGCGATACTGCCAATGCTGATTTTATTTATCTTCTTGCAAAAACAATTTATTGAAGGAATTGCAGTAACAGGCGGAAAATAAATAGAAAAATGTACACGATTCAATCGGGGACTTAAACCTAAGATTAATTCTAGGACATCACAACTTGATGGGTTGACCCAACAAGTTGTGATGGTGTAAAATAAATAAGTATAGTTTGTAAGTATGGTTTTTGGAAGGCAGGCTTATTTAGACACTCTAATCCTGAACTTACGTTTTAAAAAAACTCATAGTATTTTGGCTATGAGTTTTTATTAAAATAAACTTGTACCAACAACCCAACCATATAAGGTGGTACAAAAAGTCTGAATTAGTTTACTATTTTTGGAAGTGGGGAAAGACTAAAGTGTTCGGAATCGTTTGTTCAAAAAGTAAACGATGGAGAGGAATAAGAGGTGCAGGAAAATGAAAAATGCAATCGGCATTGACATTGGAGGGACAAAAATTGCAGCGGGTATCATTACGGAATCGGGAGAATTGCTAAAGCGCGTGGATGTAAAAAGTGATCCTTCAGATCGGGAAAAAATGTTTGCCAGAGTTTTAGAAGCAGTGGAACAAGTTCTTGAAAAATCATCTTATTCCCTAGATGACATAGAGGGCATCGGTGTGGGTGTACCAGGTAAAGTTGATTGTGAAAATGGCGTAGCTATTTTTCAAAATAATTTACCTTGGAAACAGTTCCCCATCACTGCCCGTTTACGGGAGCAATTCGGACTCGAACAAATAAGTATTGACAATGATGTTTATATGGCGGCATTTGCCGAGTGGAAGGCAGCTCAGGTAAAGCGGAACGAGACATTTGTCTATGTGACTATTAGTACCGGAATCTCATGTTCCATCATTCAAAATGGTTCATTTTTCAGGGGGGCAGGATTCGCCGGGGAACTTGGGTTGATACCGGTACTTTCGAAGGCAGACAATAAGGGAATTAAGCGATTGGAAAAAGTGGCTGCTGGGCCTGCCATCGAAAAGTTGGCGGAAAAGGAATTGCAAGTTGAAAATATTTCCACTAAAGAAGTTTTTGCAGGCTATGCAAATGGGACTTGTGAATATCGCATCATTGAAGATGTGACTGACAACTTAGCTCAAGGACTTTATTCGATTTCCTGTTTATTGGATCCACATAAAATGGTTTTCGGAGGCAGTGTCATCGTAAATAATCCTTTTCTGCTTAAGTTAATGAAAGAAAAGCTAAAAAGCTACCAATTACCTGAACAACAACATATTTTAGGGCAAATGAGCATCAGCACATTAAAGCAAGATAATGGTGTCGTTGGTGCAGGGTTGCGAGTTTTCGAAAGATTATAAAAAAGGAGGAGTGTTGAAGATGTTTACACTTGATAAAGAAAAATTAGTATCGTTAGGTGCATCGATTACAACAGAGGAAATCAAGCAACAACCTGTTTTATGGGATGAAACCTATTCATTATATAGAAAGAAACACGTAGAGATTCAAGCATTTTTGCAAAAACTGGCTGAGCAACATGAACGAATACGTGTCATTTTTACAGGTGCCGGAACTTCTGCCTATGTCGGTGATACTGTCACACCTTATTTAAAAGGAAAAGTGGATGAAAAAAAATGGGAATTGCTGAGTGTTCCGACTACCAATTTGGTGTCAAACCCCTATGAATTTTTAAAAGCAGATTTCCCAACCTTGTTGGTATCATTTGCTCGAAGCGGCAATAGTCCCGAAAGTGTAGCTGCCGTTGAATTAGCAGAACAAATCGTAACGAACTTCTACCAGTTAACGATTACTTGTGCTAATGATGGCGAGTTAGCGAAAAGGGCCAAAGGTGATGAACACAATCTTTTGTTATTGATGCCCGAAAAAGCTAATGATCAAGGCTTTGCCATGACTGGCAGCTACTCATGCATGACACTAACAACATTACTCATTTTTGATCCGCTGCCACTGGAGGAAAAAGGGTCAATTGTCCAGGCGATTCACCAAATGGGTGAAAGTGTTATTCGTAGAGAAGAGGATATCCAAAAAATTATCGACCGTGATTTTGACCGGATCATTTATCTGGGCTCAGGAAGTTTAGAAGGCTTAGCGAGAGAATCGCAGTTAAAGGTATTAGAGCTAACAGCGGGTAAAATTGTTACAGCATTTGATTCGCCATTGGGATTCCGACACGGGCCTAAATCATTTGTCAATGAAAAAACGTTGGTTTTTGTTTTTGTTTCCAATCACCCTTATACACGTCAATATGATTTGGATATGTTAAGTGAATTGCAGCGTGATAACATTGCCAACTACATTTGTGCCATTGAAGTCGATGGCAAATCCAGATTTATTGGGAACACGTTTTTATTTGGCAGGGATGCTCAATCCGTACCGGATGTTTACCTGGCATTACCCTTTGTCATGGTTGGGCAAACTGTCTCACTGCTAGCTTCCGTAAAAGTCGGTAATACACCTGACACACCTTCACCGACAGGAACGGTTAACCGTGTGGTGAAGGGCGTAACCCTTTACGAATATAAGTAAAGGAAGGTATTTGAACGCTTTGTAATGAAGGGGAAACAAGCATATCAATATGTATTTTGCAGATTTGGTTTTTTCTTGAGGATAAGGTGGTAGCTCCTGTTTTAAGCCGATATTTATTAAGAGAAAAGACCCAATGTCGGCAATGAGGTAATGCCACTGCGGCAAAACCTTTTATATGGCATGTACTGCACTTGCTAGGAGTTTTCAGTTCGATAACGATTGTGGAAAATTGCTTAGGCTGACTTTATCGAGTTTAATCCTGAGCTTGATTTAATCATGGCTTACATGGATGGTCAAGCCTAAACAATAACCAGAAAGAGTGATTACGATGATCTTAGCCGTAACAATGAATCCATCTGTCGATATTTCTTATCCGGTTGATCGATTCAAGTTTGATGATGTCAACCGGGTGGAAACGGTACGAAAAACGGCTGGTGGAAAAGGCTTGAATGTTGCCCGAGTGATTTCACAAATGGAAGACGAGGTCTTGGCGACAGGTGTGTTAGGCGGAACGATTGGTGATTACATTGTTCAGGAATTAAATGAAAGTAATATTCCCAATGACTTTTTGAGAATCGAAAAAGAATCAAGAAATTGTATAGCCATTCTTCATGAGGGAATGCAAACAGAGATTTTAGAATCTGGACCGACGTTATCCAAAGAAGAAGGGACAGCTTTTTTAGAGAAATTCGAATGCCTGCTTACAACAGCTTCCCTTGTTACGATTTCAGGTAGTTTACCGAAAGGGTTACCAACTCACTTTTATCGTAAAATGGTTGAAATCAGTTGTAATAAGGAAAAGCCCGTAATTGTTGATTCGTCAGGGGAAGAGTTAAAACAAGTCTTGAAACATGAGAAAAAACCGTTTGCCATCAAGCCGAATATTGCGGAATTGTCTCAGCTGTTGGGCTTCGAAGCTGAAGCTGGAAACATCGATATGAAACAAACGTTAAACCATGAGATTTTTAAGGGGATTGAGTGGATTGTCGTGTCCATGGGTGATAAAGGTGCCTTTGTCAGGCATGGGGATGATTATTATCAGGTTACGATTCCAAAAATAGATGTGGTCAATCCTGTAGGATCCGGAGATGCGACCGTTGCTGGGTTAGCTGTGGCACTGAACCGAAATCAAACGGTGGAGTCTGTACTGAAAACGGCTATGACCACAGGAATGTTGAATGCAATGGAAGCCGTAACTGGTTTTGTAAATATAAGAAAATTAAAAAAGTACTATGATTGCGTAAAAGTTAAAAAAATAGATTGATAGGAGAATGCCAATGTTAGATCTCACCAAAAATAAATTAGAAGCTCTTAAACGTTTATCGGATGAAAATGGCGTGATTGGAGCATTAGCCATCGATCAACGTGGCTCTTTGAAAAAAATGATTGCGTCTGGCGATGCAAATCTAGTGGGAGATGATGGTATCATCCGTTTCAAAGAATTGGTTTCTGAGGAATTAACACCGTTTGCAACTGCTATACTTTTGGACCCAGAATATGGGCTGCCGGCAGCAAAGGTCCGCGACAAGAACGCAGGTTTATTAGTGGCCTATGAAAAAACCGGTTACGATGCCTCAGAAGTGGGCAGGTTGCCTGATTTATTACCGGAATGTTCAGTAAAACGTTTGAAGGAAGCCGGTGCTGATGCTATCAAATTCTTACTTTATTATGATGTAGATGAAGAAGAGAAAATTAATAACTATAAGCATGTCTATATGGAACGTGTTGGATCCGAGTGTGCGGCTGAGGATCTTCCATTTTTCTTGGAAATTGTCACTTATGATGCGGAAAATAATGATGTAAAAAGTAAAGAGTACGCAAAAGTGAAACCGAATAAAGTGATCAGGGCCATGAAGGAGTTCTCCAAACCTCAATATCAAGTTGATGTGTTGAAAGTTGAAGTTCCGATAGATATGAACTTTGTGGAAGGTTATGCAGAAGGCGAAGCTGTTTATAGTAAAGAACAAGCTGCCTTTCTTTTCAAAGAACAGAGTGAAGCAACAGAACTGCCGTTTATCTTCTTGAGTGCAGGTGTAAGTGCAAAACTATTCCAAGAAACATTGAAGTTTGCCAGAGAATCCGGTTCTACCTTTAACGGTGTGTTATGTGGCCGGGCAACATGGAAAGATGGTGTGGCATCATTTGCTATTAGTGGAGAACAAGCAGGCCGTGCCTGGTTACAAGATACAGGTAAAAGAAATATTGAAGAACTGAATGTAGTATTGAAAGAGACAGCCAGTTCCTGGTTTGAGAAAGTAAAATAAGGATTCAATATAAGCGCCGTGTCTTTTAATGAAAACAGGAACTAGAGGTAAAAAAGTGATTCATCAACTGAGTCAATAATTAATGAATAAAGCGGTTGTCACTCAATTAATTGAAGGAAAGATTCAATGCCTTCAATCAAATCCTGTCGCTCCTGCTATAGTTTAACGAAGTTGAAGCAGCCAGGGGGCTTACCCTGAAATCCCTGAGTTACTCGAGGAAAAATGATTGAACATGCGTGTGCTCAGGGATCATGAAAGATAATTTTGATGTGAAGAAATTTATTAATGTAAATTGTGAAGTATATGGCCACTCGTCCTTTTACTAAATATATCTACAGAATCCGGGGTCTGCAACCCAGTATTTCCATGAGTTCATTGACTGCCTTTCTTTCATTTGCATTGCAAACGCTTTCAATTGTTAAGGAATATTATTGGTAATGATGAGCGTTTAGTCGATTCTATAACAGGAAGTATTGAGGCAATTTTCTCCTTTAACTCTTAAAATTCGTACTTTGAAGCCAATTGGAATTCAAATCTTAAAATGTCGTAAAATCTCATTTATGAAAGGAAGAATTTTTATGTCAGCTCCAAATATTTTATTAACCAGAATCGATAATCGTTTAATACATGGTCAAGTGGGGGTTACATGGGTCAACCATTTGGGGGCAAACTTAATTGTCGTTGCAAATGACAAGGTATCCACAGATGAAATTCAACAAAATTTAATGGATATGGTATTGCCTGATGTTATTCAATCACGCTATTTTTCCTTACAAAAAACGATTGACGTCATTCATAAAGCGTCTTCTCGTCAAAAAATATTCTTAGTTGTAAAAGATGTGCATGATGCATTGGCGCTAAAGGAAGGCGGAGTGCAAATTGAGCAGTTGAATATTGGAAATATGCATTATGAAGAAGGGAAAAAACAGATTTCATCTACTGTATCTGTTGATGAAAAAGATATCGCTGCATTTAAACGTCTGGGAGAACTAGGCGTGAAGTTAGATTTAAGAAGAGTACCAAGCGAAAAGGGACTAAATATATTAGATTTATTTTAAAAGAATAGCGGATTAAAGTGAATTTTAGGGGGGGATAACTTATGTTAGTCGAAGCATTATTAATTGCTTTATGGGCTGGGATTATCGGTGTCGATCTATTTAATGGATTAACCCATATTCACCGTCCGGTAGTTACGGGACTTGTAGTAGGTCTAATTTTAGGGGACGTTCAGACTGGTTTAATAGTTGGAGGAACTTTGGAGTTAATATGGATGGGTATGGTGCCGCTTGCTGGTGCACAACCACCGAACGTTGTTATTGGGGGAGTGATTGGAACAGCATTTGGTATTATTGCTGGTCAGGACCCAAAAGTTGCAGTTGGGGTGGCAATACCGTTTGCTGTAGCAGTACAAGGGTTAATTACCTTGTTTTTCACAGTATTTGCACCAATGATGCACAAAGCCGATCAATATGCACTAGAAGCAAATTATAAAGGGATTGAACGAATAAATTATTTAGGCTTGTTCATTCTGTTTACATTTTATGCAGTTATAGCGTTTTTACCCATTTTCTTTGGAGCGGAAAAAGCATCAGGATTTGTTGAAACAGTACCACAATGGATTATTGGCGGATTGTCCATAGCCGGAGGGATTATGCCAGCCATTGGATTTGCGATGTTATTGAAAATTATGATGAAAGTCGAATATATCATGTTCTTTATTATAGGATTTGTCGCAGCAGCTTATTTAGAAATGCCAATTTTGGCAATCGCATTAATTGGTTTGGCAATCGCCTTGTATGATTTTTACCAAAACAAAGAAAAACAAGGTCCAGATAAATATCAGCCTAGTGAGGAGGAAATCACCGATGGCATCTAATCACTATGAAGATGTAACTGAAGCTCCGGATTTACAACAGAAGCAATTACGAATCTTAGTATGGCGCTCTTTACTATTACAAGCATCTTTTAACTATGAACGTATGCAATCGGCCGGATGGCTTTACTCCATTTTACCAGGTCTAAGGCATATCCATAAAAATAAAAAAGATTTAAGTAAATCAATGAAAGACCATATGGAATTCTTTAATACGCATCCGTTTTTAGTAACATTTATTATGGGTGTGATTTTAGCAATGGAACAAAAGAAAGAAGATAGAGAGGCTATTCGTGGTATTCGTGTTGCTATGATGGGTCCTCTTGGTGGTATAGGGGATGCATTGTTTTATCTTACTTTATTACCGATTACAGCTGGAATTGGTGCTTCATTAGCGGTAGAGGGGAACCCCCTTGGACCAATCGTATTCTTAATATCATTTAATATTATTCACTTTGGTGTCCGGTTCGGATTAATGAACTATGGATATAAAACAGGTGTTAAAGCAATTGTGAAACTAAAAAATGGTACAAAATTCGTTTCCCGCGCTGCATCAATTGTTGGTTTGACAGTAGTTGGTGGTTTAATTGCCACTTATGTCGCATTTAAAGTTGAATATGTTTGGAAATCTGGAGACGCAAAATTAAATATCCAAACAGATGTATTAGATATGATCATGCCAGCAATGCTGCCGTTAGTATATACGATACTAATGTACTGGTTACTTAAAAAGGGGCGTTCTCCTTTAATGTTGATTGGCCTAACCGTTGTAGTCGGTTTAATAGGATCTTACTTTAATATTTTATAATCTTAATATCTTAACACTAAAAACTGATAAGAGAGGATGAGATAAATGATTGGAATTGTGCTGACAGGACATGGTTCTTTTCCAAATGGAATATTTGAATCGGTTCAGTTAATTGCTGGAGAAATAAAGCAAGTAGAGGTTATTCCATTTGAAGTAGATGTAACGATATTTGAGCAGGTTGTCAAAAAAGCTATTGATAAGGTGGAAACAGGAGCAGGAGTGGCATGTTTTACAGATTTGGCGGGTGGAACTCCATTTAATGTGTGCTCTAGGATAGCTTCAGGTAAAGATAATATTCGAGTGGTAGCCGGAACAAACTTACCTATGTTGTTGAGCGGAATATTTCATCGGGAACTCAGTCTTGATGCATTTATCGATAAGATGATAAAAGATGGTAAAGAAAATATTAAGGAATTTAAAAAAATACAGCAACAAACAGAAGAAGATGTAGCTGGAATATAAGCGTAAAAAAGGAAGCGGATTCAAGGTGGAATATTATATTAAAGCAGAGAGATATTTAATGGAGAATGAAGAAAAACAAGGTGGATATTTACTAGTGAGTAATGGATTATTTGGTGGATTTTCAGAGACGGTTCCCTTAGGTTCCGATGTTATCGATTGGAGTGGACATATAATTGCCCCGGGTTTATTTGACACCCATATTCATGGGATTAAGGGGTATGACATAATGGACGGAACTGCGGAAGCAGTTCATGAAATTTCGAAAGCGATTTTACAACTTGGTGTTACGCGTTTTTTACCAACAACATTGACATCGTCTAAAACAGATTTGAATCAAGCTATTGTAGCGATTACAGAAGCGGTCAGACAAGGACTAGCTGGCGCACAATCAGAAGGGATTTTTCTGGAAGGCCCCTACTTTTCTGAACAACATAAAGGAGCCCAAAATTCTATTTATTTTCGGAATCCAGATTATGAGGAATTTCAAGAAATAAAGAGACTTTCAGAAGGAACCATTGTAAAAATTGCCCTGGCACCTGAACGAGAAAACACGTTGGAGTTTATTAATAATGTAAGTAAAGACGGTGTATTTGTATGCATAGCACATACGGACGCAAGTCATGATTGCTGTAAGAGGGCCATTAATGCGGGTGCCCAAAACTTTGTCCATTTATTTAACGGGATGTCAGGGTTACATCATCGTGACCCAGGTGTGGTAGGTGCTGCATTAACGAATCCTAACACTTTTGCTGAATTAATTTGTGATGGTTTTCATGTACATCCAGACATTGCTACATTGGCGTTACGTGTTAAAGGGGACAAGCTGGTACTAATTACGGACTGTATGCGCGCAGGGTTAATGCCTGATGGAGAATATCAACTAGGTGAATTCACTGTTGTAATGAAAGATGGCATGGCTCGAACAGAAACAGGATCCTTAGCTGGCAGCACTTTGAAACTAATAGATGGAGTGAAAAATTTAAAAAGTTGGAGCAGTGAGCAGCTATATAAAATATGGCACAGTGCTTCATTATCACCAGCAGCAAGCATAGGAAAAGATATGGAATTCGGTAGCATATCAAGTGGGAAAATAGCTGATTACGTAGTCCTGAATGAGCAGTTAGATGTTCTAGCCACTGCTGTTGATGGTGTAGTCAAGTATAGAAGAGGTTGAAATGAAGAAGACAAAAAAATAAGAGAATCATTAATTTGTAAGGGAGGTATATTTTGTTGAAAAGAAAAATGAAGATTGCTAATCTTGAAAAATTTGCAAGCTTGTTTTTATTAGTCTTCTTATGTTTAATAATAGTTCCTTTAACTGGTAAAGCCTCGGACGATAAAATCTTAAATAATTCGGCTGTTGCTAATGAAACGTATAAGAAAATTGGCCTGGTAACGAAAATCCTAAAAGACGGAAATGATGTTTATCTTGATTTTTCAACAGGTGAAAATATAAAAATTAGTTTCCTTAAGGACAACCTATTTAGATTGCACTTGGACCCAGCAGGAGATTTTCCAGAATATCCGACTCCAAATAAACCTGATCACGTCACAAAAATAATTGAAAAAAGTGTGAGCGATTACAATAAAGAATACGGAAAAATAAATGTAAAGGTTAATAAAAGCGATGCCAATTTTTATAAGATTTCTACAAAATCTGTAGAGTTAAGAATTGAAATTGCTACTTCAAAGATGAGCTTATATGATAAAACAAAATCCCAAGTTCTTTGGAGTGAAAAAGAGCCGCTTAAATATAATGATGAAAAAACATTGCAAACTCTTGATACAAAAGAGAATGAATATTTTTATGGTGGCGGACAACAGAATGGATACTATTCCCATAAAAATACTTCAATAAATATTGCGATTGGTGGCGGTTGGGATGCAGGTGCTGCTTCTAGTCCGGTTCCATTTTATTTAAGTACTGAAGGATATGGTGTAATGCGTAATACGTTTAAGCCAGGAGCTTATAATTTTTCTAAGACGGCCACCTTTTCTCATAATGAAAAAAGATTTGATGCTTATTATTTTGTCGAAGATTCAATTCCAGAGATCATTGGTGAATATACTGAATTAACCGGTAAAGCTGCTCTAATGCCGAAATATGGGTTTTATTTAGGGAAGGCAGATTGCTTTAACGGAACTCATAATGGTCATAAGGACCAAAGAACACTATTAAATAATGGACTAAATAATTTAAATGAATATGGCAGTAATGATATGCCTTTAGGTTGGTTTTTACCAAATGATGGGTATGGTTGCGGTTATGGAGGATTAGATAATTTAAAGAGTTTTGTCAAAGAGGCTAATGCGAAAGATGTTGAAGTAGGTTTATGGACACAAAGTAATCTATATCCAGATCCCGGATTACCAGAAGATAGCCCTTTACGCAGAGACCTTGACGGAGAAGTCCAAGCTGGTGTAAGAGCAATAAAGACTGATGTTGCATGGGTTGGACAAGGTTATTCAATGGCTTTAAATGCAACTCGTCAAGCAGCGGAAGGAATACAAAAAGCAGAAAACTCTCAAGGAGCACGTCCTTTCGTCATTTCACTTGATGGATGGGCAGGTACGCAACGTTATGCATCATTATGGTCTGGTGACCAATATGGAGGAGATTGGGAATATATTAGGATGCATATCCCAACTTACATTGGAGCAGGCTTATCAGGTAATCCGAATGTCGGTTCAGATATGGATGGTATATTTGGCGGAGATAAAGTCATTCAGACACGAGATTACCAATGGAAGGCATTCACTCCTATTCAAATAGATATGGATGGATGGGCATCATCAGGTGACGATTATAGCAAATGGAAAAATCCTTGGAATTATGGAGAACCATATGCATCCATTAATAGAATGTATCTAAAATTGAAAGCTCAAATGATGCCGTATATCTATACGATTGCAGAAGAATCAACATCAAAATCAATGCCCATGATTAGAGGGATGATGTTAGAATACCCTGATGATCCATATACGTATGGTACAGAAACACAATATCAATATATGTGGGGACCTAATTTATTAGTGGCACCAGTATATAATGAAAATGATCATAGAGCTGGTGTAAGAAACGGAATTTACCTTCCAGATGAAAATCAAATTTGGATCGATTATTTTACAGGTGATCAGTATAAGGGTGGGTCAGTCATCAATAATTTTAGTGCTCCATTATGGAAGACCCCTGTGTTTGTTAAGACTGGTGCTATTATTCCCATGTCACCTGAAAACAATTCTATTAATCAATTGGATGGCTCTGATAATAGAATATTTGACGTGTACCCATCTGGTAAATCAAAATTTACATTATATGAAGATGATGGGAAAACCAATGAATATAAAAAGGATAAAAACACTAGAACCAATATCACTTCAGATGTTAAAGGTGAAAGAGTTGTTATAACTGTTGGGAAGGCAAAAGGAAAAGGATATACTGGCATAGTCAGGAATAAAGGTACAGAATTCATTGTAAATACACGTAAAAATCCAAAGAAAATATCTGTTAAAGTTGGAGGTAAAGATGTTGTATTAAGAAAAGTCACAACTGAAGAAGAATACAAAAGTTCTGATAATGTATATTTCTTTAATGAAAATCCATCCTTTAACAAATATTCTACAAAGGGTTCAGAATTTGAAAAAACGGAGATTACTACATCACCTAAACTCTATGTTAAGGTTGGGAAAACTAATGTTTCAGCAAATACCATTAAATTAATAGTAGATGGTTTCAATAATACCGAAGTTAAGGATGTAGTGGATGAAGCAGTACCAAATGTTCCAACAGACCTGGGAGCAAAAGATGAAAATATTACGGATAAAAGTATCAAATTAAATTGGGATGAAGTTGATGGTAACAATACTTATGATTTATTGATTAATGGTGTAATCTATACAAATGTATTTAAGGCAACCGATAGTGAACAAGTACCTTTCTATGTTCATTCAGGTTTAACAGCTGATACAGAATATTCTTACAGAGTTAGAGCAGCAAATTCAAAGGGAGTATCAAATTGGAGTGATGAAGTTAAAGCTAGAACAAAGCTTGATCGATATCGAAACGTACCTAAGAATATGACAGCAAAAGTAAGTAGTGAACAACCGGGCAGTGAAGGGTCAAAAGCTGTGGATGGTGACGATAATACTTTATGGCATACTGAATGGTCTGATGGAAATGTATTGCCTCATACCTATGAAATTGATATGAAGTTAGCTTACCAATTAGATAAGCTAGAGTATCTTCCAAGACCTGATGCTGGAAATGGAACCATCTTAAAATATAATTTAGATGTCAGTTTAGATGGTAAAACGTACAAAAATATTATCACTAATGGAACGTTCGAAAGAAATAAAGATGTTAAAA
This sequence comes from Peribacillus sp. TE19612, assembly GCF_056279465.1. NCBI lineage: Bacteria > Bacillati > Bacillota > Bacilli > Caryophanales > Bacillaceae > Peribacillus > Peribacillus sp. TE19612. The sequence goes on from NZ_JBWCCL010000004.1 coordinate 250,108, forward strand.
CCATTTCCTTTAACGATAATGTGACAGCTAGATACATCAAGTTGACAATTACTGATGCTGTAGGAAAATTTGGTTCTGCTCAAGAATTTAGACCATATAAAAAAGATAAAACAGTTGGAACGGTTGTGGGTGAAAATATACCAAATGGTGCAATTGATGATGAAGATCTACTATTCTTTGCTAGCTACATGGGTGTTGATACAACAGATACAGCATGGAATCAGGTATCGAAGGTTGATATTAATTACAATGGGGTAATTGATGCTTATGATTTAATGTATGTAGCAGGACAGCTAGGAAAAACACCACTTATACCAACTGGTAGGCCAATTGCTGGTTTACTGGATATTAGACCTAATAAACAACAGTTAAAGGCAGGAGAAGAATTTTTAGTGGAAATAATTGGAAAGGAATTGAAGGATATCAATGCCTTTAATTTAGAGCTGAAGTTAGATCCGAATAAGTATGAATTGGTTAAAGAATGTCCACCAGAAGGTACATGTGATTCAAGTATTGTTCAACCAACCAATGTAACTAAGGATATGTTAAATTACTCTATACTTGCAGGTATAGGAAATACAGAGCAGCGGATTATGGCGGCATTTTCCCATAAAGGATCTCAACAAACATTAGAGGGTAAAAATACATTAGCCACCATAAGGCTCAAGGCTAAAAAAGATATTGATTTTGATATGCCAATAACAAGGTCCTTGCTGGTTAATACAGCTTTTGACTCCATTGATAAAATTGGAGAAGTGTTAATTCCAGGAGTAGAACCAGGTGAGATAGACTAACCTGAAGAGCAAAAGGAATATCATTAACAGGAATTATCATGAACGGAAAGGGAGCTTGAATTTAATAAAAGGAAAGCACATATTATACGTGACCAATATGTGCTCTTCTTTTTTAAAATTTATTCAATAAGGAAGTATAAATTAAAGATACCCATTTAATACTGTGCCAAAAAGATCGAATTCAGGATCTTTTGACTGGGTTTTTGGAGGGGCTTCGGATCGCCCTGTTGAAGAATTGATACCACCTTCAACTGACCCTACAATGGTTTCGTCATTCTCTTTATGCAATGGGTTATCAATCATCCCAAAATCAACTCCTTTTTATAAGATAAACGAATGGTTAGTTATTAATTCCCTAAATACTTTTATTTTATGCAAAAAATAGGTCGATGACTGGAATTCATTGAAATGAACGGGGAAAAACTTGTAAGCAATCGTGATAATTTTTATGACAGAATGCATAATGATTATTTTATGCCCATAAAAAAAAATGGTACCGATTTATTGATCAGTTGAGGGATGTAACAGGATTCAGTAGCGACCCCTGTACACGAATTAATTTTTGGACTTCGGCCTTCTTAGTAGCAAAAGGATTGAAAAAGTTCATTCCACATGGTTACAGGAAGCTCTAATGATCGGACCTGTTCTAATGACTGAAAGATCAAAGTGGAGTGAGAATCCTTTCCTTTTTAACAAAGTAAGCCCACTCAGAAAAGCCGATCTCCTTTAGTCTTTTTTTAACTAGTTCAAATTCATCGCCAATACGTTCAGGTGTATGCGAATCTGATCCAAAGGTTACCTTCACATCATAGAAAAGAGCTCGTTCTAAAATGTCATCTGCTGGATACCACCCACCACAATCTTTCGTTTTACCAGAGGTATTAATCTCAATGGCGATATCTTCTGAACTAATGATTTTTAGCGTTTTTTCAATACTGTCTGTCTCAATGGAAGAAAAGGCTGGATAAAAACCTTTCATTGCATCAATATGGCCTAAGATTTGGAACACTCCGCTTTTAGCCGATTTCTGTATTAATTCATAATATTCATCCTTTACTTTTGACTGTTCTTTAGAGGTTAAGCCATTCCAACGCCCTCTTTTAAAAATGCTAATATCCTGAACATAATGAACAGATCCAATTATGTAGTCAAAAGGGTGTAAAAGATATTGATCACGGTAGACTTCAATGTGATCAGGGTAGAAATCACTTTCCATTCCTAATAATACGTGAATTTTGCCTGCATATTTCTCTTTTAAGCGAAGTATCTCCTCAATATAAGGGACAAGTTCACTTTTTGCCATTGCAATAGTTGGGTAGAGATGGTCGTCCTCACTATAAAAATATGGAGAATGATCAGAAATCCCAATATAATGCAATCCGTATTCGATGGCTTGCTTTACATAATCCTCAATTGTGCCGATAGCATGTCCACAGCGTTCATGGTGAGTGTGGAGATCAAATTTTATTGAATTCGTCATTTTCTTAGTCCTCCTAAAGTGAACCAGATTGTCTTATTTTATCATATCCAAAATTCATATCCTTTCTCACAAATTGAAAGAAGATTTATACCTTACTACCCTCGAAAACGAATTTCTATCTTACGGATTTTATACCTATCAATTAAAAATATTTTAGTTCGAGTAAGTGTATAAAAGTTGAATTCCCTAGACAAACTAGAATGTTCAAATATGTATAAAGAAAGGGAAGATACTGAATGACAAAGGTATTGTATATCACGGCTCATCCTCATGATGACAAACAATCTTACAGTATGGCCGTTGGAAAAGCATTTCTTGACACTTATAAAGAAGTAAATCCTAGCCATGAAATTGTGAATATTGACCTTTATAAAGAAAATATTCCTGAAATTGATGTGGATGTTTTCAGTGGTTGGGGGAAACTTCAATCTGGAAAGGGTTTTGAAGAACTCTCGTCGGAAGAGAAAGCAAAAGTTAGTCGACTTTCAGAGTTATGTGAGCAATTTATAGCGGCCGATAAATATATATTTGTAACGCCTTTATGGAATTTCTCGTTTCCGCCAGTAATGAAGGCATATATTGATTCCGTTGCTGTTGCAGGTAAATCATTTAAATACACCGAACAAGGCCCAGTTGGTCTTTTAACTGATAAGAAAGCCTTGCATATTCAAGCTCGTGGTGGTATTTATTCAGAAGGACCGGCAGCTGAACTGGAAATGGGTCACCGATATCTAAATATCATTATGCAATTCTTCGGAGTGCCTTCCTTTGAAGGTTTATTCGTTGAAGGACATGCAGCAATGCCTGATAAAGCACAAGAAATTAAAGAAAATGCTATAGCACGTTCAAAAGATTTAGCTTCTACTTTTTAAATCAAAGAGCCAACAATTTATGTTGGCTCAGTTTGTCGACAAAAGGGGTTCGGAATTAAAAAATTCTGAACCCCTTTTGAAATTCCCTCTGAATTTCTCCTAAAGTTAAAGAGATTGGGGCTCTACGAACCCACTATGTTAGGCCATTTTTGGTCCTCGCCATGTCCAATTGGCCTTCTTCTTTAAATTAATGGCAGCGAAAGTAAGCCATATTTGTTTCAACTATGGTTTCCATTAGAAAGTCAGTTTAATTAAAATAACTGGATCAATACTTGGGCCTCCTACCTCTGAATACATATCTTTCACCAAGTCATAAATGAAAGGGAAGTCAATGGTAGCCTCCATTTTACGAACCAAATGGTTCGGTGGCACCAGTTGATCTAAAGAAATCATTTCAAGTTGATCTCGCTGAATAGAATCATGTTTAGAAAGCATCCTCATCACCTCAGGTTTTAATACTTCTATATTTAAAACAAAAATGACTCTAGGTAAAAGTGTTCTATCTAAAAGGTAAGACAAAGTTGATGGAACGGAAGGTACGAGACTCCTGCGGGAAAAGCGCGTCTAGGGGAGACCCCGCAGGCGAAAGCCGAGGAGGCTCCCCGACCGCCCGCGGAAAGCGAGTGCCTGCAGTGGAAATCAACGTCCGTATTTGTACAAGCCATAAAAATAGACAAACTCGATTTTCATCGAGTTTGTCTATAGTTTGAGCCAACAATTTATGTTGGCTCTTTTTTTTCAAAATAAAAAATAATTATGTGGATGTATTCTTCTTCACCAATCATAGCGCATTAAGACTTCGTATTTTATCCGCAAGTTAAAATCCAGACCGACCTAACGTTGTTCCAACATGGAATTATATTAATCATTGTATAAAAAGTCAGAAAAATATAAAATATACTTAAATCGGATGGCTTTTTCTTATTTCTTGGAACAATCCCGTAATTATAATTTTGATCCTATTTACAATTGTCATGAGTAGGGAATTTCCAAATTGTTTTACTATCATTTAAATATTTATTTCTTAAAAGAAAAGAGTGGGTTTTATGATGAAAGACATTAAAAATATCTATTGTGTTGGTCGAAACTATGTCTTGCATGCAAAAGAATTGAATAATGAAATACCAACTTCCCCTTTTTTATTTTCAAAACCGACTCATTCGCTCGTGGAAGCAAACGGTCAGTCAATTACGTTGCCGAGTAATCAGGGGTCCGTTCACTTTGAAACTGAACTTGTCATACATATCGCAAAACAGTTCGAATCAGGAATGAAAGTAGATGAAATAGTAGATTCCATGGCCATTGGGTTGGATCTGACACTTAGAGATGTTCAATCACAGTTAAAACAAAAACAGCATCCTTGGCTTTTGGCTAAAGGATTCAAAAATTCGGCAGTTGTTAGTGATTTTATTCCATTTCCAGGTGTTGAAGCATGTGAACAATTGGATTTTTCCCTTTTAAAAAATGGAGAGCGTGTACAAGTCGGGAATATTAAAGACTTACTTTTTGATTTGCAAACCATTATAGAATTTACAGCAGAGCATTTTGGGCTTGGAAAAGGGGATATAATATTTACCGGTACTCCAAGTGGCGTCGGTCCTCTTTCAGATCGAGACCAGCTTTCACTTAACTGGGGTGGAAATGAAAAAGGGTCCTGTTCAGTTACAATGCGTTAAAGAAAAAAGCAGTCATTTTGACTGCTTTTTTTATGGATTAGCTCAATTTTAGACAAAAAGAAGAAACTCGTCTAAAATGAGAAGAACCATATAACTTACATGGAAACGGCCAATATGGCACGCACTTTTTTAAATAAGTTTTACCATTAAATTCTGGCTTTGGTAAAGTTATTTTTTATGGAGTATTTTAGAACAATTTATATGCCTTAAGATAATCAATTAAAGTGTCAAATTTTATTATATAGGATAGAACAGGGTGGTATGTGCATGAAAAACAACCAAGAAAAGAAGTATTTAGATAATTGGCTCTCGATTACAAATATTCAAATGAGCATTACGAATGAGCTGGAAAGTGCTTTGCAAAAAAATCATAACCTTTCATTGAAAGAGTTTTACGTTCTTTACTTTTTATCCAAAACAAGCGAAAAACAATTGAGGCTACAACAATTACAAGAGATGGTAGGATTAAGTCAAAGTGCTATATCCAGGCTGGTAGTCAGGCTTGAAGCAAAAAGCTGCGGCGTATTACAAAGGCAAATATGCGAAGATGATCGAAGAGGTATTTACACACGTTTAACTACATTAGGTGAAGAAAAACTACAAATTTCTTTAAATACTGTTCATGAAATTCTGAAATCAGCTTTTTCAAAAGGAAACCTTCAAGAGGAATTGCAATCCTTAATCGAGAAATTATAATATGGTTCTTATATCCCTTAAGTAACGTGAAGTCGGTTATTTCTATATATTTTAGATAGGAATATACCTTTAGCCCAGTAAGGTAATTATGACCGTATGTGTTGAGAAAGAGAGAAGTGTTTATCCGAAGTTGAATGTAAGCGCATGCATTTAAGAGGGGTAGAATAGGTTTGTTTTACCATCGAGGATAAATTAGATGAATGGCTAAAAATGTTACGGGAAATGGATATATCATAAAAAAGATATCTTCTTATTTTTAGAGTACTTTCAAAAATGTCAGGACGAAGAATTGTTAGCTCCTGGCATTCTTTTTTTTGAGCGAAAATTGAACTCTCTTTTTTATATTATCACTGGATTTCCCCCTGAATTAACAATAATTAATGTTAATAATCCATCAATAGCAACATTAAAGATGACGAACTCCATTATCAAAGGAAGATCACTAACTGCGGCAAATTATTTGAAACTATTTTCATTTTTTGACGTAATACTATCAGGGATTAGAGATCTCATAAAATACAAATGGATTTCTTGTTCTTTCTAAATACGCCCCATTTTACATATAAATTCTAATAGAGGTTTGACGAAGGGAAGAGGACGTATGTTAAAAAAACTCTTAGCAAGCTTAGGAAAAGGAGCTGCAACTGTAGATTTACAATGTGACAATCATAATTATCAAGCGGGAGAAAGCATTCAAGGGCAGCTAGTCATTCAAGGCGGTGAGGTGGAACAGAAAATCAATCAAGTGACTGTCCGGTTGATGATGAATGTGGTATTAAAACAAGGAAGCGTTACTAAGGAAGTCGCACATATACCATTAGTTAATCGAGATTGTATTCAGCCCAAAGAACGTAAGGTGATTCCTTTTCATTACGTCCTACCTACGAATATACCTATTTCAAGGGGAACTGTCTCATACTATCTGGATACACATCTTGATATTGAGGGAGGGGTCGACCGCAAAGATGTAGACCGGCTAGTCATCCAATCGGAGAAATCGATCACATCCATTTTTAATGCGATGGCTCAATTAGGTTTTCGCGAGACAGCAGACTCAGGTAAACTCGATCAATATGGACAGGAATTTGCGTTCTTTCCCACTCAACAATTCATGGGACAAGTAAATGAAGTTGAAATGCGGTTTGCCAATGAAGAATCAGGTATCAGGGTCTGGATGGAAGTTGACTGTAAAAGCGGCTACAAGGAAATTGAAGCAAAACGTGAGTTTCATTTAAATCAAAAAGTTCTTGAGCAAGAAGACGATCTTCATAAGCTACTTGGAAAGTATATATCGGAGGCAATTGAACAGCCTTATGCTTTTACACAGCCGTTCTCCTATTCCACAAACCATCCTCATGGTCGCTCTTCCCAAATGGGAAACGTTATACCTGGAATGGTTGGTGGGTTAGCAGTGGGTGTTTTAGGGACTATGTTATTCACTGAGATGATGGAAGGTTTTGATATAGAGGAAATGTTTGAAGAAGCAACAGAGGATTTTGATGGCGGATTTGATTCATTTTTTGATAATGGGGATGGGGAATCCTAAAAATAATTAGAGAATAAAAAAGTGCCACTAATCAGTGCGTGGGTAAGAATTGGTAGACAAGCGTTACTTACTTTGATCAGTAAGTAACGCTTGTTTTATTTTATAAGAAGCCTGGTAGAGGACATTTAACAGTGCAACTTACTTCTTTTTGCATATGCTCTGATTTTCCCCTAATCCTCCTATATTTAGACAAGTTTTATCATCAGTCTGAAATCTCCATTCTCTTTCCCAGAACAACTAAAAACGAAATATCTCTATCTGTTGTTAATTGGATTAGGTGAAGTTGATCTAGAAGCTAATCATTTTATGTGGATAATATGAATCAAGAAAAGAAAAAACATGTAGGTAAACTAATTCCTCCTAAATTAATGATTGATTTTTACTATATAAATTCAATCAAAACATAAGGGTTTTCTGGTTATATCCTTTTGGGGAAATTATTATTATCTGAAAAATGAAGTAGGGAAGGAGAGAAAATATGAATGCTGCACTATGATAACCACAAATTTAATGGAATTGACATGCTTTCATCTTCTGAAAGTAGCCCTTTGTTTTTTGAGTTGGCATAAAAAAATGAATAAACAATCATTTAAAGCCAATTCTATATACAAGAATGATAAAAAGGAGATTACATCGTGGAGCCATATGAAATAAAAAATATGATTATTGATGACGAGTTTGATGGTGAAGAATCGGTTACAGCCGATATTACTCACAATGAAAAAGATTATAGCATTACTTTTAAAAAAGAAGATCTTGAAATAATTAATGCATGGGTTTTTGAGGATGGTTCATCTCTTCCAGCAAATTTATCAGGTACTATCATTGAATCGATAAGGGAAGATATTAAAAAGAGAATCTAGTCATTTGTACTAGATCTTTTTTTTGGTCATTTTCTTAATCGAGAAAAATTTAGACCTTGATTATATTGATGATAAAAAGATAATGAAGAATTATTGCTTATGGTGCAATACCAATAAGAGTGGAATAAGGCTTACATAACTAATATGTTTACTTCAGTAAACTATCGTGGACAAGGAATCTTAACTGTTTTGTTAACTAAATTAGTCGATGTAGCTAATAGGTATTTGAAAAATATGGCTTTATGAACAAGAAAAAGCCCTTAATCGAAGAAAAAGGGCTTTTTCGTAGTTAATTTCCAATAAGACCCAATACGATCAATAACTAAAGGTACTATTGAGGACTTTAATTATAATTGAAAAGAATACGAGTGAAAGTTAATTCACTCGTATTTTTTTAAAACGATAGCTGCATTATGACCTCCAAAACCAAATGAATTGGATAGCCCAGTACTTATTTCCACTTTACGAGCAACACCTGGTACATAATCTAAATCACATAATGAATCAGGCTTTTCTAAGTTGATGGTTGGAGGAATAATTCCTTCCTTTAAACTTTTTGCCAAAGCGATTGCTTCCACGCCTCCAGCTGCTCCTAACATGTGACCTAGCATAGATTTATTAGCTGTTATTGGGATTTGATAAGCTTTTGATTCAAATAGCTTTTTAATCGCCAGTGTCTCAGATCGATCTCCCACTTCTGTACTTGTTGCATGAGCGCTAATAACATCAATCTCTTCTGGAGATATATTTGCGTTTTTCAAAGCCATTTTCATTGCAAGGTAGGCTCCTTTGCCTTCTGGGTGTGTAGCTACCATATGATAGGCATCAGAACTTGCACCATACCCAATGACTTCAGCATAAATCTTTGCATCTCTGCGTAAAGCGTGAGATAAAGATTCCAAGATTAAAATTCCTGCTCCTTCTGACATGACAAATCCATCTCGATTTACATCAAAAGGACGGCTAGCTTTAGCTGGATTATCGTTTCTCGTTGATAATGCTGTAGCATTACCAAAACTAGCTAAAGATAAATCTGTAATAGCTGCCTCTGCTCCTCCAGCAAAAACGGCATCAGCTTCTCCAAAGCGAATAAGCCTGAATGCTTCACCAATAGCGGTATTTCCGATTGCACAAGCAGAAACAGGTGACATAGTAGGTCCCATTGCGTTCCATTTGATACTAATTTGGGCTGCGGCAGCATTAGAAATCATGGCTGGTACCAGGGTTGGACTGACTCTTCTTGGACCTTTCTCTCGAAGAGTATCCACATTTTCAATCAATGTTTCAATTCCTCCTATCCCCGAACCAACATATACGCCAAGTCTTTCTAGATTGATATCATCAATTTCTAATTTAGAATCAGTCCAAGCTTGTTCAGCCGCAGCCAAAGCAAATTGAGAAAAGCGATCTAGACGTCGGGCTTCATTTTTTCCTAAAGTATCATCTGCATTAAAATCACGAATAATTCCTGCAATTTTTGCTTTATGGTTGCTTACGTCAAATGTATCAATATAGGAAATGCCTGATTTACCTTCAGTCAGATTTCTCCAAAATTTTTCTACGTTGTTTCCAATAGGAGAGACTACTCCCATTCCGGTAATAACGACTCTTTCCATTTTTCTTCACCCCAAATGAATAGTATACTTGTATTATACTTCGGGATTATCCTATTACAAGTGAGCGTTTATCCTGGTATAATAACTACCCAGTTAAATTGTTATGATGGAGGATTTAGAAATGAATGATAAAACCAGACTTGAAGCTTTGTCTACATTTTTGAAAACGAAGCGATCCCAAATTACGCCTGAATCTATAGGTATACCTGCTGGTACACGGAGAAGAACACCTGGCTTACGAAGAGAAGAAGTTGCACATTTGGCGGGAGTTAGTACTACTTGGTATACGTGGCTAGAGCAAGGTCGGGATATAAAGGTCTCTACAAGCGTATTGGATTGCATATCTACAGCTCTGCAATTAAATAATGATGAACGAGAGTATCTATATGATTTAGCTTTAGAAATGAAATCATCCATTATTCATCGAAAGAAGGATCAGCCAAAACTTAGTCCTTCTTTGGAAAGAATTTTAGCGGAGTTAACGTATTGCCCTACTATCATTACAGATCGACATTGTCAAATTGTAGGCTGGAACAATGCTGCCGCTCACGTATTTCTAGATTTTGAACAACTCCCTGATGACCAACGAAATTTGATCCATCTATTATTTACAAGAAAAGAACTAAAAACATTAGCTGTGAATTGGGAGCATTTTGTTAAAGGATTTCTTTCCATTTTTCGTGCCTATTATGGTCACTACTTAGGTGATGAGTGGTATAACCTATTTATTAAAGAAATGAGTGATTCTCACCCGGAATTTCAATCTTTATGGCAAGAAAGTCAAGTGAGTAAAGCTCCAGAAATGATGATTGAATTTAGACATGCCAAAGCCGGAAAGATGCTGTTTAATTTAACTTCTCTCCAAGTCCAGGGGGACATGGACTTAAGATGCAGTATCTATACACCAGTAGAGGGAACAGCTACGGAAGATAAATTAAAAACGATTAATGAAATCTCCATTGAAAGTTCATAAACCAGCATATCTACAGTCTTTGAATTAATACTCGCAAAATACTTCAACTAAGGTGCTTTACTTCAATAAGGCAGGTTGCTGAGGCAGCCTTTTTTCTTATGGAACTGACTGACGGTGCATTTTAGTTTAGGTATATTTCTTCACCAAGTTATAGAAAAATCCGGTTATCCTAGTTAGGCAAAGGAAAACCGGATTTTTTCTTTAATTGGTTCTAAAGCAATAACAATTGCAAAGCTGTAACACCAAATAATTTGCTTATGAAGTATTGCTACCAATCGATTCGTTTTCCATCTTTGAAGAATCCCCCGTTAGGTCCTTCAGCTCCAGTAGTAGCTAACCAAAGGATAGATTCAGCAGCTTGTTCGGGAGTTCTTGGAGCAGATGGTCCCCCCATATCTGTACTTACCCATCCCGGGTCGACCGCATTTATTTTGATATCAAATTTGATTTCTGCAGCTATCAATTGTGTCAATCCATTCAGGGCAAATTTAGACATTTTATATGCGCCTACTCCTGGATATGACATTTCGCTCATTGCCCCATATTCTGAGGAAACATTTATGATTCTCCCATAGCCTTGTTTTTCCATGAGGGGAATAAAGGAACGGATCATATGGTAAACTCCAAAGAAATTGGTTGCCATTGTTTTCTCTAAAATTGATGGATCCATATTCAATAATTGTTTATTCTCATCCAGATACACGCCAGCATTATTGATCAATACGTCTAATCTTCCATACTTCTCATTTATTGCTACCGCAGCTTGACGGATGCTTTCTTGATTATTGACATCTATCGACACAAACGAAACGTCCAGATTTGACTCCCTAAGTTGTTGTATCGCTTTATGACCCATCTCTGGATCCCGACTTGCCAAAATAACCTTAAAACCTATCAAAGCTAATTGTTTGACCAATTCATATCCAATTCCTCTATTTCCGCCAGTGACAAGAGCAACTTTGATATCCTTTGACATGTTAATTCCTCCATTTTTCGGATAATAATTTTGAGCAGAGGAGATTACTCCAATTAAAACCTGTATAATATTCCGAGAAGAAAATGAATCTCTTAGTTTTATCTTATATTATTACCAAGGTTGACTTGTTGGTCCAATTGTAAACTCATTAATGTTCGTATCTTCTGGCTGATCAATAGCGAATGCCACAATATTGGCAACTCGATCAGGTGCAATCCCATATTGTTCGTACAACGCAGTCATACCTTCTGAAATATTCTTATCAGTAATCGTATCCAGCAATTCCGTGTTGATCGCTGCTGGATAAATAGTAGCTGTGCGGATGTTAGTACCTTCTTGGGCAGATTCCATACGCAAAACTTCCATTAAATCACGAACAGCCCACTTTGTTGCGCCATAAACAGCACCGCCTGGGTAAGCTTTAAGCCCAGCTACTGATGACGTAGTGATGATATGTCCAGACTTTTGCGAAGTAAATGTTGGCAATACTGCTGCGATACCATTCAATACACCTTTAATATTAACGTCAACCATGCTGTTCCACTCGTCAGTTTTTAATTCGGAAAGTGGTGAATTAGGCATTAGTCCAGCGTTCAAGAAGATTACATCGACACCTCCAAAAGTGTCTTTAGCTAGTTGAACAAGCTGCTGACTATCATCTGGGTTAACAACATCTGTGACGCGATAAGCCACTTGACCACCGTTCGATCCAATTTCTTCAGCTAATTTTGCTAAACGCTCTTCACGTCTTGCGCCAAGTACAACTTTTGCCCCTTTTTCAGCTAACAGCTTAGCTGTTGCTTCCCCAATACCTGAACTTGCGCCTGTAATTACAACCACTTTGTTTTCAATTGTCATTTCGTTTCATCCTTTCATGTAAAATAAAACTACAATTGATGTTTTCTCGACATCTGTCTATAATTTAAAATACAAAATTAAACAAAACAAGGCATATAAATCGTTAATTTAATCAGTTTTGTTGTTTAAACAACAAGTCAATAAAAATTGTTGACTATCTCAAGGAAAGTATGGTGTCAATATGGCAAAAGTGGATAGAAGAATTGTAAGAACTCAAGAGGCAATTAAGAAAGCATTTCTTGAATTGATGTCAGAAAAAAATTTTGATAGCATGACCATTCAGGATATTTCTGATAGGGCAAATATTAACCGTGCAACTGTTTATCTTCATTACTTGGATAAATTTGATCTGTTAGATAAAATCATAGAAGAACATATCAATAACATGGTTAACCTTTGTGAGTCGGAAGCTGAAATGGAGTGGATTGAATCGACTGTACACTGCATGGAATATCTTGAACGTAATTATTTATTTTTTTCGACGATGTTGGCAAGTGAGGGAGCTCCGTACTTTCGCAGCCGGTTTGTTCAGCATAATATCGAAGAGTTCAAAAAAGACGTGGATATAACAAAAGGAAAAAATTTTGGTCAGAGTGAAGATGTAGTTGTCGAATTTGTGGCAAATGCTTATGTAGGTGTAGTGGAATGGTGGTTAAAAAATGGCATGCCTTATCCACCGCAGGAAATGGCAGAGAAAGTAGGGGACTTATTAGAGAGGATTTTATAGATTCATCGCTTAAAAAGTCTCTCTTATTTATTAAGGAATGAGGGGGATAATGTGTCCTTCCCTTATCAATACTTGGTGGAATAAGGAATAAGAATGGCCGAAAATCAATTTGATTTTTCGGCCATTTTAATATTTGAAAATGGGGAATTCAAGAATCTCTTTCTACAGGTTCAATGATGTTTTTTAGCTAAGAGTTTTGAAACCACTAACACCATTTAGATATTTCAGTGATCCTTCACTAGACCAATCAAATATCTATATACTGCTAGATCTTTTATACTTCTTTAATGTTTGACTGGTTAGAAGGAATAATTTTATTGCCGGCTATAGCAAAAGCATTTAAACAGACTATATGAGTTAGTCCATATTGCTTGTAATCACTCCATTCAACAGGTATTAAGTATTTTTCAATAGGCAACTCAACTATCTTTGTATTCTTTATTAATAACATTTTTTAAAGTGACTTTAGTTCTTTTGCCAATTAACGTTCCATAGAAGGGCCGGGTCGCAATCAAACCAAGACTATCGTTGATTACTTAATGTTGAACCAATTCCTTTAGCTTTTATAAATCATAGAAAAAAACAATACTTTAGAACAGTCCGTTAAAAACGAAGTCATATCTAGCCGATTGTGATAATTAAGGTATAATGATAGGGGAAAGATATTTTGTAACGGATTAGGTGAAGATGATCATGAAGCTAATCATTGCGGAGAAACCAGATCAAGGTTCAACGCTAGCGGCTCAATTTAAAACGAAAAAACAGCAAGGCTATATAGAAATCATGCCGAATGAACTTTTCCCCGATGGAGCTTATGTAACTTGGGCCGTCGGACATTTATGTCAACTTGTTTCGCCGGAAACCTATCATTCAAAATGGAAAAAATGGTCGATGGAAACGTTGCCGATGATTCCTGAGAAATTTCAATATGAAGTGACCCGACAAAAGGCAAAGCAATTCAATGTTGTGAAGACTTTGCTTAGGAAACCAGAAGTCGATGAAATCATTCATGCAGGTGATGCCGGGCGTGAAGGAGAATTGATTGTACGCAACATCGTTAACTTATGCAATGTCAATAAACCGATGAAACGTTTATGGATTTCCTCTTTGACCCCGAAAGCGATTTATGAGGGATTTCAAAATTTGAAGAGCGAAGAAAAAACCAGGCCGCTTTATTATGAAGCGTATACGAGAGCTTGCGCGGACTGGGTTGTGGGAATGAATGCGTCGAGAGCGTATAGTATTTTGTTGAAACAAAGGGGCGTTTCGGATGTGTTTTCAGCTGGAAGGGTTCAGACACCGACTCTTGCTTTGATAGTGAAGCGGGAAATGGAAATTGAGCAATTCAAGTCTGAACCGTTCTGGGAGGTGTTCGCAGATTTCAAGATGGACGGTAAGAAATATCAGGGGAAATGGCAGCTGAACAATGACCCGAGAATCAAGACAAAAGAAATGGCTGATAAAATTGCCGCCTTTTGTAAGGGTAAGGAAGTTGAAATAACGGAAATGGATACTGAAAGGAAAGAATTTCAGCCGCCTTTGTTATTTAATCTATCGTCATTGCAAGCGACAGTGAACAAGATTTATAAATATTCACCGAAACAGACGCTTGATATCGTGCAAAGTTTATATCAAAAAGGGATCGTTTCTTATCCACGTTCAGATTCCAATTATGTGACGGAGGGGGAAGCCGAAACATTTCCCGATATTTTGCAAAAACTAAGCGGATTTTCAGAATATGAATCCCTGTTTCCTTTGCCACAACCGAACATCATGAATAATAAACGGTTTGTAAATGAAAAGAAGGTGACTGATCACTATGCCATTATTCCGACGGAGCAGGTAACCGACCCAAAGCGGCTTTCCGCTGAAGAACGGAATATATATGACTTGGTTGTTCGCAGGTTGATTGCGGCCCATTATGAGAAGGCCATTTTCGATTACACCACCATTAAAACGCTCGTCGATAAGCGGGCCGAATTCATTTCTAAAGGCAAGCAGCAGATTCAAGAGGGATGGCGCAAAGTGATTTTCCAAAATAATGACAAGGATGATGATGATATCATTTTGCCGTCCGTTTCAAAAGGGGATTCTGGAAAGGTCGCCAATATAAAGGTGAAAGAAGGAAAAACCCAGCCCCCTAAGCGTTATACAGAGGGTCAGCTGATCACTTTGATGAAAACTGCCGGAAAGCATCTGGATAATGAAGAGTTGGAAAAAGTACTGATGAAAACCGAGGGTCTCGGAACCGAAGCAACTCGGGCTGGCATCATTACCATGCTCAAAGACCGTAAATACATCAATGTGAAAAAAAACCAGGTGTTTGCGACAGATAAAGGGAAAGTGCTGATTACTGCAATCGGGGAGAAAATCCTGGCTTCACCCGAAATGACAGCCAAATGGGAACAGCGATTAAGGGAAATTGGTGAAGGGAAGGCTTCAGCTGGAGGCTTTATGGAAGCTGTTAAAAAGATGTCAGCAAAAATTATCAGTGATGCCGTGGAATCATCCGAAAGCTGGGATTTTCAAGGGCTGGATACCGAGTCGATTCAACGGAGCGGCCCTAAAAAGAGAAGTTCCGCATCTGTAGGCAGCTGTAAACTATGCGGTTCAAAGATTGTCGATAAAGGGGAATTCTATGGATGTGTAAGTTATCAAAAAACAAAGTGTAACTTCACAATATCCAAAAAAATCCTTAATAAGAAAATTAGTCAAGCAAATATAAAAAAGCTGTTGGCGAGCGGTGAAACGGATTTGATAAGCGGTTTTAAGAAAGGGGAAAAGACCTTTGATGCCATTTTATCTTGGTCCGACTCTGAAAAGAAGATCAGTTTTACATTCCCGACAGAACAAAACGTCAAGCAAACTTGAGGAAAGACTTCATTAAAGGCGCCCTGAGACTTATAACTTCTTGTTTCGGGGTCGTATATATAGTAAAATTTTTAGATATGCGTTTGAATGGGAGGATTCCTAATGCCTACACCGAGCATGGAGGATTACATAGAACAAATTTATTTACTTATTGAAGAAAAAGGATATGCAAGAGTTTCCGATATTGCTGAAAATCTTTCCGTCCACCCATCTTCTGTTACAAAAATGGTTCAAAAACTTGATCAGGAAAAATACTTGATATATGAAAAGTACCGGGGTCTCGTATTAACTGCAAATGGGAAAAAAGTTGGTAAAAGGCTCGTTTACCGCCATGAACTTTTAGAACAGATGCTAAGGTTGATTGGGGTCAAGGAAGAAAATATTTATCAGGATGTAGAGGGGATTGAACACCACCTTAGTTGGAATGCCATCGATAGGATTGGAGACCTGGTTGAATTCTTTGAAGAATCTCCTGACCGTGTCGAAGATTTACGAAAGATACAAAAAAGAAATGAAGAAAATTCAAAATAAGCTGCCGCTGGCAGTTTTTTTTATGTTTTAATATCATCTGTCTTCTTGAACCGGGCATGGTTCATTTTACAAATAAGGTGTAAAGGGGGGTGACGTTTTAAAAGAGGATTTTTTGATTATGAACAGAATAGCTATAAAGAGGCCCCGGTATTTTGATTCGGGAAAACGAAGTGTTTTTGTGTTTTTCAGTAACTTATTGATTAGGGGTTAAATGGGAGGGTGAATTTCTTATGAATATACATACATGGCATAAAGAGTCGGAAAAGGAATGGGATGTTTTTGCACCTATGTGGGTAAAGAATTCGCAAGAAATGTGGGAAACGGGGAGTAGGAAAAACATCATTCCCTTCTTTTCTGAATATGTACCTTCGGGAGTGAAGGTGGCTGACATAGGCTGTGGAGATGGAGTTGGTTCCATGAAATTGGCCGAAGCGGGATTTAAAGTAACTGGAGTTGATTTATCCAATGTGATGATTGAATTTGCAAAGGGGAAAACCGCTCAACAACCAGGACTTTCTTTCCTGCAAGGGGATTTTTATAACCTTCCCTTTGAAGATGAAGAAATGGATGCGGCAATGGTCATTAATTCTTTGGAATATACGGGTGAACCCTTAACGGTGATGAAGGAAATTCAACGGGTAATAAAGCCTGGAGGTTATGTCTGTTTTGGAATACTTGGTCCAACAGCTGAGCCACGAAAAAAATTCAGCTTCCACCGGTTATTAGGAGATAAAGTCATCATGAATACCATGCAGCCGTGGGAATTTGAAAAAATGGCTTTAGAAACGGGATGGAAGGCAGTGGCTGATACCGGCGTAGCAAAGAGAGGGGTGGACTATACAAAACTCGGACATTTTTCAAAGGAATTAAAGCAAGCTGTATCGTTCATGTGGCTTTTCCTCCTTCAAAAAGAGGTAGGGCAGTGATGGAGAAGTATCAAATCGATCAATTCGTTGAAAAGACGAAACAGCAGGATAAAGGGCAAGGTTTATTTGAACTTGAAACGGAACGAATTCTGGAGATTAATTTGGAAAAGCAGATTTGGGCAAAAATGGGAACGATGGTTTCTTATCGCGGCAACATTAAATTCGAGCGGGAAGGTATTTTGGAGCATGGTCTTGGTAAACTCTTTAAAAAAGCCTTAACCGGTGAGGGTGCATCCTTGATGAAAGCGACCGGAAGAGGCAAGCTATACGTTGCGGATCAAGGGAAGAAGATTTCCATTTTACAGTTAAATGGTGAATCGATCTGTGTTAACGGAAATGATTTACTCGCATTTGAGCCGGGGATTCAATGGGATATAAAAATGATGCGGCGCATTGCCGGGTTATTGGCAGGCGGATTGTTCAACGTAAGGCTCGAGGGGAGAGGCATGGTCGCATTCACTTCCCATTATGAGCCTCTTACTTTAATGGTGGAACCTGGGAATCCGGTTTATACGGACCCGAATGCCACAGTAGCTTGGTCAGGGGAATTGCAGCCTGAATTCGTAACGGATGTTTCATTGAAGTCGTTTTTTGGAAGGGGAAGCGGCGAATCCGTTCAAATGAAATTCGAAGGACAAGGATTTGTGGTCGTCCAACCTTTTGAAGAGGTATATTTCGGCAATAAGGAATTATGAAACAAACAACCTGAGTCAGCTACTCAGGTTGTTTCCCATGATGATCGGATGTGTCTGCCATAAAAAAGCGATTCATTTCAAAGTGAAAGCTTCTTTTTTCTTACCCTTTCAATCCCACTCATAAGGGGTTGATTGGTAGACATAATAATTCAGCCAATTCGAGAACATCAGGCTGCAATGGCTCTTCCAGCGGTGAAGAGGTATCCTGGTCGGATCGTTATCAGGAAAGTAATTTTCAGGGAGTTGCGTATTGATCCCGCGTTCCCTATCGCGCTTGTATTCTTCACCAAGGGTATCGGCATCATACTCGAAATGGCCGGTAACCATAATTCTTTTTCCATCAACTGAAGCAGCCATCAATACACCAGCTTGATCGGACTGTGCGAGAACCTTCAATTCAGGATGGTTAACTAATTTTTGATAGTCAATATCCGTATAGCGTGAATGAGGGGCCATAAAATAATCATCGAATCCGCGGACTAGATTTTCATTCGGTTCAAGGACCTCATGAGTGTATACCCCGAAGCATTTCTCTGGAAGTTCGTATTTGCCTATTCCATAATGATGGTACAGGGCAGCTTGTGCCCCCCAACAGATATGTAGGGTGGATGTGACATTTTCACTTGACCAGTTCATGATGCTCTGGAGTTCTTCCCAATAATTAACGTCTGAAAATTCCAGCTTTTCCACTGGAGCGCCTGTAATGATCAAGCCGTCATATTTCTTCGTGCGAATATCATTGAATGATTTGTAAAATTGATCTAAATGAAATTTACTTGTGTTCTTTGATTCATGTGTGCTTAAGCGCAGGAATGATATATTTACTTGAATGGGAGTATTGCCAAGAAAGCGCAGTAACTGGGCCTCCGTTTTTTCTTTCTCTGGCATTAGGTTTAAAATTAATATATTCAATGGACGGATTTCCTGATTGGTAGCTCTTTCCTCATCCATTACGAAGATATTTTCCTGTTCTAAAATTTCCCTTGCTGGCAGTTGTTCCGGAATTCTGATTGGCATGATTAGCCTCCTTCTTCAAAAATCATAATATTTTAATTATATAGAAAATTATTGAATAGAAAAGCTATTTTAATAATTTCTTGTAAAACCCGAAGGAAATGGCCTGGGAATGCTAAAATGGGAAGATCGGAAAACATTAACTATGAAGTTGGAGAGGTGTTTGGAGATTGTTTGATCCTACAGCATTTGAAAACATGAAAGTGGTATTGGAAGGAGCGGTTTACGATCGTGATTTCATTGGGGATATATTGGTCATAAACCGAGATGATATAGTGAATCTCTCAACCATGTCCAGATCATATAAGATCGAGATGGAATTGAAAAACCCAATCGCGCCCATTTCGATTAGCGGTGCCATTGAGCTGCACGCTTCCCTACATAACCTAAGTTCGGAGTTACTCGATGCAGCTATTGATGATACGCATTCAGGATGCACGGTCAATATATTCATTTCTTTTCCTAAAAAGCTTGATGAAGTGAATGCTGAACAATTGTTGAATGATCTGGAAAAAATTTGGGGAGATCAGAGAATCATTTCAGTGACGACCAGCGAAACGGTCAGTAAAAAAAAGCAAACCATTACTTCTTCTATATATAAAATTTCATTTGGAAGGCTTGTAAGAGAAGAGCAAATGGATGATTTGGAAGACATGGTAGAGTATTTGATTCAATCCATACAAGCAGTGAAGATTCCGGGATGATAGGATAAGGATTAAAGTTGGTAAACCTACCTTTAAATACGGTAAAATGAATCATCATACTAAAGGGAGAGATCATACATGTCCATTTACGAATTTGAAGTCAATAAAATCAATGGCGAAACCATCTCGCTTGAGGAATATAAAGGGAAAGTGATGATTATAGTGAATACCGCAAGCAAATGCGGTTTTTCGCCACAGTATGATGATTTGCAAAGTCTGTATGTGCAATATAAAGAGGATGGGGTAGTCGTGCTTGGTTTTCCGTGTAATCAGTTTTTGAATCAGGAGCCTGGTGATGATCTGGAAATCGATTCATACTGCAAATTGAATCATGGTGTAACATTCCCGATGTTCGCAAAAGTGAATGTCAAAGGAAAGGAAGCCCACCCCTTATTCAGCTATCTGACTGAAAATGCTCCTGGAGTGATGGGGTCCAAATCGATAAAATGGAATTTTACAAAGTTCTTGATTGATCGTAATGGAAATATCGTCAGCCGGTTTGCACCTAAAACAAAACCTCTGGAAATGGAAGAAGATATAAAAAAATTAATATGAATTATGAAATCGAGTCCAACGGAAAGTTTCAGTTGGGCTTTTTTTTGAGGGAAGATATTTATTGCATGCATCCGTTAAAAGGGGACAGATGGTTGGGATATTGAATATAATAGAAGACACAAATGAGGGGGGAAACCATGGAACGAATTGCATGGGTAACAGATAGTACGGGAACTTTAGATGAAGAATTATCATTGAATGAACATGTATACGTCGTTCCGATGGTCGTCATCATCGATGGGAAGGAATATGAAGATGGCGTCGACCTATTACCTGAGGAATTATACCGGCGGATGGGTGAGGAAAAAATCACAGCCACAACGTCACAGCCCTCGGTCGGCCGATTCCAGGAATTATATAAGGAGCTTGAAAAACGCTATGATCGAATCATAGCCGTACATCTTTCCAGTGAATTGAGCGGGACGGTTTCTGCGAGCAGGCAAGCTGCACAAATGGTTACGATCCCTGTTGACGTTTTTGATACTTTACTTATTTCCTTTCCAATGCTATTAATCTTGAAACGGCTCATGCATTATATTGAGAATGGCGATTCCATCAATGAAGCATTCGTCAAAACGAGAATGTATGCGGATAACCATGAGACCTATGTAATGATAGGCTCTTTAGATCAGCTGCATCGCAGCGGCAGGTTAACAAACGCACAGTATATTCTAGGAAGCCTATTGAGCTTTAAACCCATCATTTCAATCGAAAATGGTGTGCTCCATACTAAATCTAAACCTCGGAACCTTAAAAAAGCGGAAAAACAGATCTTCACTGATTTTCACAGATCAGTCGAAGCGGGAAAAGTAAAAGAATGCACCATATTATATGGTGGAGTGTCGGAGCAGGCACAAAAATGGAAAAAGAGGATTTCCGAAGAATTCCCTCATGTGTTGACCCATGTATCCCCACTGGGGAGCGCCATCGGGGTGCATACCGGTGAACAGACGATTGGGCTCAGTTGGTTCAATGAAGATTAAAGCACACCATTATTGAGAACCATGGTAAAATAGAAAGGACATGGAGTGGTGAAATGAAACAAACGATGATTGAGTTAACGGAGAAGTATGTATATGACCAATTGAATTCTGATGCCAGCGGCCATGATTGGTTCCATATCGATCGGGTTCGTAAGCTGGCTTTACATATTGCAAAAGAAGAACGAGAAGGAAATGAGTTCATCATTGAAATGGCGGCTCTGCTTCATGATATCCCTGATGATAAACTAAACCAGGAAGCCGATGGGGGCTGGAAAAAGCTTGATGCTTGGTTTGATGAAATAAAGTTGGATATTGATAGTGTTGATGCCATTAAACAGATCATCAATACAATTTCATTTAGTGCAGGGCAGTTGAGGCTACCTTCGATAGAGGCTGAAATTGTTCAGGATGCGGACCGCTTGGATGCTATCGGTGCCATAGGCATAGCCAGGACATTTGCATTTGGCGGAAAGAAGGGACAGCTTATGTATGATCCTTCATTGCCCATTAGGGAAAACATGACCAAGAAGGAATACAGGAATGGCAAAAGCTCTTCCATTCATCACTTTCATGAAAAATTATTGCGCTTGCAAGATATGCTTAATACTTGTACAGCCAAGAAGATTGCTAGTGAAAGGCATGAATATATGGTAGGATTTTTAGAGGAATTTAATAAGGAATGGGATGTACGATTATGAAAGTTTTTAGCATGGAACATGTAATGAAAACCCAAGGGGAAAAGCTGCTTTTTAAAGATGTCTCTTTTTCCATTACCGAAGGGGAAAAAATCGGGATCGTTGGGATAAACGGTACCGGTAAATCGACATTATTGAATATCATCGCAGGGCTGGAAGACAGTGATTTAGGAACGAAGGATCATCCGAATGATTATACGATTTCCTATCTGTCCCAAGATCCGCATTTTGATGAGAAATTGACGATCATGGAATATATGTATGAAAGTTCAACTCCTGTATTTTCGTTGATTAAAGAGTATGAAAAGACGCTCATTCAACTTCAAGTAGACCCGCAGAATAGCGCAATACAGGACCGTTTGTTAAAACAGCAGCAGGATATGGACACGCTAGGCGCCTGGGATACAAGTGCCAATGCCAGAACGATACTGACCAAGCTTGGTCTTCCTGATCATTCAAGGAGACTGGGGGAACTGTCAGGCGGCCAAAAAAAACGTGCGGCCCTTGCAAAAACCTTGATTGAGACCCCTGATTTATTGATTTTGGATGAGCCTACGAACCATCTCGATTTTGAAAGCATCACTTGGCTTGAAGAATATTTAGGTAAATATCAAAAATCCGTTTTATTTGTAACCCATGATCGATATTTCCTTGATCGTGTTTCCAATAAGATTTGGGAAATTGCCCAGACCCAGCTTTTCGAATACAAAGGAAACTATGCGGATTATTTAGAATCAAAGGCCATTCGTGAAGAGAATGAATCGGCTGAAAGAACGAAAAAGGAAAGTCTATTCAAAAAAGAACTGGCCTGGATCCGTAAAGGTGCAAAGGCTCGGACAACGAAACAAAAGGCCAGGATCCAACGCTTCGAAACATTGGAATCAGGTGTAAAGGATAAGCAGAAAACCGAGAACCTGGAAATGGAATTAAGCGGTGCCCGTCTTGGGAAAAAAGTACTTGAGATGCAGGATGTATCTAAATCCTTCGGTGATCGAACCATCATCAACCATTTTTCCTTCCTCTTCAAACCAGGTGATCGAATTGGGATCGTCGGTAATAATGGCAGCGGAAAGTCAACCTTGTTGAATATCCTGGCAGGTAGGGAATCCATAGATGAAGGAAACCTGGAAAAAGGGCAAACCGTGAAAATAGGATACTATACGCAAGAAAGCGTCGATATGGATGAGAATTTGCGCATGATAGAGTATATTCGGGAAACGGCGGATTCAATCGCCCTTAAAGATGGTAGTTTCATATCGGCTGCGCAGATGCTTGAAAGGTTCTTATTTCCAATGGGATCGCATGGGACGCCAATTCGTAAGCTGTCCGGTGGGGAGAAAAGGCGATTATATCTCCTTAACATATTGATGTCGGCACCTAATGTCCTGCTTTTGGATGAACCGACGAATGATTTGGACACGCAAACCTTGACCGTTCTTGAGGATTATTTAGAAACATTTTCAGGGGTAGTCATTACTGTATCACATGATAGGTATTTCTTGGATAAAACGTGCCACCAGCTTCTTGTTTTCAAGAATAAAGGTGACATTGACTTCTATTACGGCTCTTATTCAGAGTTCTTGGAAGACAAGACGGAAGAGGCTGTGCCAGTAAAAGCACCAGAGCCACAGATGAACCGGACCGAAAAGAAAAAGAAAAAACTAACCTATGCGGAAAGTAAGGAATGGGAAGAGATAGAAGGGAACATGGAGCGGGCCGAGCAGCGCTTGAAAGACATTACATCAGAAATGTCAGCAGCGGGAAGCGATTTTGAAAAAGTCCGCCTGCTTCTTGAAGAAGAAAAGGAACTAACGGATAAATTAGACCATTTGATGGAAAGATGGGCGTATTTAGCGGAAAAATTGGAAGAAGAATGAGCGTGGTGACTGGTCCAAGGAAGTAAACTTGGATCAGTCTTTTTTTTGCCAATCTCAATTGCATGAGAATCTGTTGCCGATGTGATAATATCTAGTACATGGAAACGTCTTGTAAAAGGAGAGAAATGCATTGAAAATTAAGTCGATAGAACCTACACCAAGTCCGAATACAATGAAAATCAATTTAACAGAAGAGCTATTAGCTGGTAAAAGCAATAATTATAAGAAAGATCAAGCTGACCAAGCACCCAAGCTGATAAGGGATTTATTTACGATCGAGGGAGTGAAAGGGGTATATCATGTTGCGGACTTCTTAGCCGTTGAGCGAAACGCGAAATATGATTGGAAAGATATCTTGGTCCAAATCCGTCAGGTCTTTGGTGAAAAAACCGAGGAACAAAATCAACAAGCGGCATTAAATGAACATTACGGTGAAGTAACTGTTGCCATTCAACAATTCAAGGGCATTCCGATGCAAATTAAAGCAAGTGATAGTCAACACGAAAAACGTTTTGCCTTACCGGAATATTTCATAAAGGGCATTGCCGCTGCCCAAAAAGAAGATGATAATGTAGTCCTGCTTCGAAAATGGAAGGATTATGGCGTAAGATATGGTGATATGGAAGATATCGTGAAGGAAGTATCGGATGAACTGATCGCAGCTTATCCGGAAGATCGAATTAATCGGCTAGTTGCAGCCGCAAAAGAAATGGTCGATACGAAGGAAGCAATTTTGAAACGTCCAAAAATTAAACTGACTGCAGAAATGCTGAATGATGAAAGCTGGGAAAAGCGTTATCAGGCTTTAGAACAAATGGAAGATCCTACGGTTGATGATATTCCAGTATTGGATATGGCACTCTCCGATAGTAAAGTCTCCATTCGAAGGCTCGCGGTAGTATACTTGGGCATGATTGAAGATAGAAAAGTGCTTCCGAGCTTGTATAAAGCCTTGAAAGATAAAAGTGCGGCCGTAAGACGTACTGCTGGTGATTGTTTATCAGATCTTGGCTTTGAAGAAGCGATGGGAGAAATGTCACAATCACTTTCGGATAAAAATAAATTGGTTAGATGGCGGGCCGCGATGTTTTTATACGAAGTGGGAAATGAAACGACCCTCCCTTATCTTAAACAAGCGGAACAGGATCCTGAATTCGAGGTGGCCCTGCAGGTCAAGATGGCCATAGACCGTATAGAAAATGGTGAAGAAGCAAAAGGTTCGGTTTGGAAGCAAATGACAGAATCAAGACAAGCGAATGACAAGTGATTTGAAATGACCCAGGAAAAAGGCATGCGGCTGATATAATCCGCATGCCTTTTTATTTTTTTAGGATCATTTCCAATCGTTTGAAAGGGGTTCCCCTGAGGTCGAATCTATAAATTGGAACTCTATTATTTTAGTAAAATGATTTTTGTAGATATTTAGTGAAGAATGGTTGCATTTGTCTATAAATATGTTAGAATTTTTAGAGTATACTAAAAATTATATTATTCTGAATCATTAAACATTTAGCGGAAATTGGGGGTACAACAAATGTCTACATCAAATATGAGAAGTGACATGATTACAAAAGGGGTCGATCGAGCTCCACATAGAAGTCTGTTGCGGGCAGCAGGGGTTAAAGAAGAAGATTTCGGTAAACCGTTCATCGCGGTTTGTAATTCATACATCGATATCGTTCCAGGTCATGTCCACCTTCAGGAATTCGGAAAAATAGTGAAGGAAGCGATTCGCGAAGCGGGCGGTGTTCCTTTCGAATTTAATACGATCGGGGTAGACGATGGAATTGCAATGGGTCATATTGGTATGCGCTATTCCTTGCCAAGCCGTGAAATCATCGCAGATTCCGTGGAAACTGTTGTATCGGCACATTGGTTTGACGGTATGGTGTGCATTCCAAACTGTGACAAGATAACGCCGGGAATGATGATGGGAGCACTTCGTGTCAATATTCCTACAATTTTCGTAAGCGGCGGACCCATGAAAGCAGGTAAAGATAAAAATGGTAAATCTCTTTCATTAACATCCGTTTTTGAAGGGGTGGGTGCTTATCAAGCAGGTAATATCAATGAAGAGGATTTGCAGGAGATCGAGCAAGTTGCATGCCCTACTTGCGGTTCTTGTTCAGGAATGTTCACAGCAAACTCCATGAACTGCCTGGCTGAAGGATTGGGACTTGCGCTACCGGGAAATGGAACGATTTTGGCGGTAGCCGAAGAACGTAAGGAATTCGTTAAGAAATCCGCTAAACAGTTGATGGAGATAATCAAACAGGATATCAAGCCTCGTGATATCGTGACGATTGATGCAATTGATAACGCATTTGCCTTGGATATGGCGATGGGCGGTTCGACGAACACCGTGCTTCATACGCTTGCATTGGCACATGAAGCAGGTTTTGAATATCCGATGGAACGCATAAATGAAATAGCTAACCGCGTACCGCATCTAGCGAAAATTGCACCGGCATCCGATTACCATATTGAAGATGTACATAATGCCGGTGGTGTAAGTGCCGTCATTAATGAGTTACTCAAAAAACCAGGTGCGTTTAATGGAGATTGCCTTTCTGTCTCAGGTAAGACGCTCCGCGAAAATGTTGCCGGTTGTGAAATATTGGACAAGGATGTAATCCATCCATTGGATAATCCGCATTCTGAGCGTGGCGGGCTTGCGGTATTGTTCGGTAACCTTGCTCCTCAAGGCTCCATCGTAAAAGTGGGCGCAGTTGACGCATCAGTTGGTGGCTATCACAGGGGTCCAGCCATTTGTTTCGATTCCCAGGAAGATGCACTTTCCGGAATCATTACCGGAAAGGTTAAAGAAGGGGATGTAGTGGTCATTCGTTACGAAGGGCCTAAAGGTGGGCCGGGAATGCCGGAAATGTTGGCACCCACTTCCCAAATCGTTGGGAGGGGACTTGGAGCGAAAGTCGGTTTGATCACTGATGGCCGCTTTTCAGGAGCATCCCGAGGCATCAGCATTGGTCATATATCCCCCGAAGCAGCTGAGGGAGGCCCGATCGCCTTTGTTGAAGATGGAGATATCATCGAATTGGATTTGAATAATCGTAAAATCCAATTGGAAATTTCCGATGAAGAATTCGAAAAACGCAAAGCCAATTGGAAAGGCTTCGAGTCAAAGGTCAGGACAGGCTATTTAGCACGTTATTCCAAACTTGTGACGAATGCCAGCTCAGGCGGAGTGATGAAAGTTTAAGTTAAGAGGAAGACTAAAACATGGTGGCAGAATGAAACTGGATTCTGTCACCATGTTTCTTTGTGAAGAACAATGAAATTTTACAAAGCTTTAAGCGTCATTTTTGCATATACACTCAAGAATATAGTATTATTAAACTAATTGAAGAATTGTAACCAAGGAGGTTTTTTTATGTCGATGGCATATGATGAATATATGAAACAAATGGTGAAGCCAATGCGCGCGGAACTGGTGCAGGCAGGTTTTAATGAGCTGGAATCCGCTGAAGCGGTTGAAAACTTTATGGAATCGGTAGAAGGTACGACACTTGTTGTCGTGAATTCGGTTTGCGGCTGTGCTGCCGGTTTAGCCCGTCCAGCTGCTACTCAAGCCGTACTCCAAGCGGACAATAAGCCAGATCATTTGGTAACTGTATTCGCAGGCCAAGATAAGGAAGCGACAGCTAAAATGCGCGAATACTTCGATGGAATAGAACCTTCTTCACCATCCATGGCTCTTTTAAAGGGCAAAGAGGTCGTACATTTCATTCCGCGCCATGATATAGAAGGACAGCCAATGGAAGCCATCATGGAAAATTTATTGGCAGCGTTCAGTAAGTAAATAAGTGATGAAGCGGAATGTCCTGGAAACAGGGCATTCTTTTCAAATTTTAAGAGAGTATGAAGGGGTAGGGTTCATGTTTGTCACAACAGTAGGAAGAGCCGATAAAGAAACGATGATATTAGCCAAAAGGTTAGCTGAAGAATTGCAAATCCCCTTTATAGCAAGAAGAAAACGATCGGTGAGAGATATCCAAGCGGAACATAATGAAGATGATTGCCTTGTTTTTGGTAAAAAGCGGATGGAGTTATTTCGATACCAGGAAAATGAACCATTCTTTTTTCATCCGAACCTGGCGATAATCCGTATAAAAAGAATAATGCGCGGAGAGAGTGATCCATTTCTCATTGCCGGAGATATAAATGAAGGGAACGCTGTGCTTGATTGTACCTTGGGATTGGGCTCTGATGCGATTGTCGCAAGTTTCGCAGTGGGTGAACATGGACAGGTTGTCGGATTGGAAGGAAATCAATATTTGGCCTTGCTCGTGGACCGTGGAATGAAAACATGGGAGGATGCAGAAGAAAAAATGATTTCTGCGATGAGAAGAATAGAGGTCAGGCAGGGTGATCATTACGAAATATTGAAAACATTGCCGGATAATCATTTTGATGTCGTATATTTCGATCCCATGTTTGAAGAAACGATTCAGGAATCGAATGGTATCAGGGGACTGACTCATTTTGCGGATGGTAAGGATCTATCGGTGGAAATAATGAAAGAAGCCAAGCGGGTTGCGCGCAAGAGAGTCGTGTTGAAAGACCATTACCGCAGCTCCCGCTTTGAGGAATTTGGATTTGAGGTAATAAAAAGAAAAACATCCAAATTCCATTTTGGCTTCATTTCCATCCAGTGATCACGATTTATAATCTGTTTCGTCCAGACCCATGGCACAGCCTTCCCGGCTTGAATCGGCAGCACCATAGTTCGAGCCATCAGGGTTGATTTGAATCGCTTGTACATTCCCTATTGAGTGGGGAACTTCATTAAAGGCGAAGCCCATTGCTTCCAAGTGGCCTTTGCTAGTCATATCCATTCCAGGCTCCCATTCAATATGAGGCCCCATCGGAGTGAAAATTCTAGGTTCTTCGATGGCTGCTTTCAAATCCATTTTTAAATCGAGTACATTAATGATCGTTTGTACGACTGAACTGATGATGGTTGGTCCTCCTGGTGACCCTAACGTCAAGATCGGCTCGCCGTCTTTAAAGATGATGGTCGGGCTTTTACAGCTGACTGGGCGTTTATTGGGCTGCACTTCATTCATGCCGCCTGGAATGGAATCAAAATCAGTCAGTTCGTTATTCAGCATGAAACCATAGTCGGAAACCATGATGCCTGATCCGAATGGATGTTCCACTGTAGAAGTGCATGCTGCGATATTACCCCATCTGTCACGGACAGTGAAGTGCGTCGTTTCACTGATCTCTTCTTCATTAGGCTGAGGAATGACCTCCCTTTGCTTCACGGAATCATAAATCCAAGGGTTTCCGAAGTCAATGGCATTATTTCTCGACTTGAAATTAATGAATGAGCGGCGTTTAGCTATATACTCATCATTCATGAGACCCGCCAATGGCAATTCGGCAAATTCGGGATCAGCGAGAAATGCTTTTTTATCTGTAAATGCCAGACGCATCGCTTCTGCGATTAAATAATATTTTTCCCAAGAACGGGCGTCATATTGTTCGATTTGGAAGCTTTCCAAAATTTTCAGGATTTGGATGACCGTGAATCCGCCGGCACTTGGCGCATATGATGAAGCAATTAAATAATCCTTATAAGTCCCATACATTGGTACATCGATAGTAGCTTTATAGTCCTTTAGATCAGAAAGCTCCATGAACCCTCCAAGTTCTTGTATGCAGGAAATGATGCCCTCCCCGATTTCACCTTCATAAAAAGCGGAAATTCCTTCACGTTGTAATATCCGATAGGTATTCGCCAATTTTTCTTTAATCAGCAAATCGCCATCCTGATAGGGTTTTCCGTTTGGTATGAAGAACTTACGCGCTTCATCGCCCAATCGATATTCAAAGTTTTTAAGAGCATCGCATAGAACCCAATTGACTGGAACTCCTTTTTCTGCAAATTCAATGGAAGGCTCGATAAGTTCTGCCAACGGCTTGCTGCCATTTTCGGCGAGTGCTTCATCCATAGCTTTCAGTATTCCAGGAATGCCAACCGCTGTTGCTTTGATAGATCTCTCTTTAAAAGGGATGACTTCCCCTTTTTCATCAAGAAACATGTCTTTATGTGCGGCTTTAGGTGCCCTTACATGGCCGTCGTATATTTTCGTTTCCTTATCTTTTGCATTATATACCATAAGAAAACCACTTCCGCCGATACCAGTCATCATTGGTTCAACAACATTTAGGGCAAATTGGATGGCGACGGCCGCATCGACAGCATTTCCACCTTCACGTAATATTTTTTCCCCTATGGAAGTTGCTACAGGATGAGCTGTAACGACCATTCCGGCGCTCCCTTTCGCAGTTTCCCTTTTGTAATCCTTATCTTTTATCTTTTCATTGTTATTTTTCAAAATGATTCCTCCATTATTCAGTCCTTTTATCTGCCAAAAAGGTAAACTTATGTTTGAGTGAAAAGAAAACCTTGTCATTGTAGAAAAATGACAAGGAGATTTTTCGTAGGTATTCATTTATTCTTAATCAGCAAATGATAAATATACGAAAAATGCTAATGTTACAAGACATAAAGCCACCATGGCAGTCGAAGCCATATAAGACCCCTCCTTAAAAAGACTTGAATCTAATTAATTTCTCCAAAAATCGTCAAAATCCTTCATTTAAATGTAAATTTATTGATATTTATTAAAAAGTTCGAGTTCATAAACTTTATATAGGTATTTATCCTTTTTTTTGATTTTTAAAACATGGTTAACTATATATTCGTAATTACCAAAAAATAAAAGTATACTAAATATAAAGACAATACAAAAAAGGAGGGGGAGTGTGAGTTGAAAGCAGCGGTATGGTTCAGGAAAAGTCTCGTCATTTTAGTATCCGTTTTGACGTTTGGTCTTGTTACTCCTTCAGATCTGGCGTGGTTAGCGGAAGCCGATTCGTTAAAGGATACTAAAAAAGGCTTAGTGGAGGAAGAGGGATTAGCTTATCTTCCTTCGCAGAATTCGACTGAACTTGAAGAGGAATTCAACCGGGAGGAGTTTTTATCGGACATCCTGAATAAGGCAGAGGAAAACGCATTTATGAAATTTGGCGATAAGATCAATCCAAAAATTGGCGATGAATTCAAAATGGTCATATTACCAAAAATGGAAGAAGCCATTACAGAAATGGCTGCACAATTTCCAGATGAAAAATTACAGCAATTGACCATCACTGAGCAGCCGAGTGCCGGCAGGGCCGAGAAAATATTCCATATTTATGATTCAAACAGCGGCAAGGATATCATCAGATTCCATGTCAGGCAGGAAAATCCACCACTGGAGGGACATTGGTTCGATTTTCACTATCATACCTATCATGATTCATTTGCCACCCATTATAATATAGGGAAAATATATTGGGATAAAAATACGCCGCCAGAGTGGACGAGTAAACAAAAGCTCTCATAGTGGTTGGTTTCGTTGATTTTATTTAAGTGGAAGAGTATGATGAAATGAAACTATAATAAGCATCGAATGATACGTTGTCCTGCAACGTATTTATTTTGTGTTTAAACTTAAAGTAAATTTTTTATCATAACTGGGAACAATGTTATTTTAAAAGGTTTTCTAATTTTGCTGTTATAGGAACAGAGGAGTCTTTATCATGTCAGAGTTGTTAAATAACATCGTGCAAACGTATGCTCAATTTTTTGACTGGCATATGTGGATGGAGGTTTTATCCGACCCTGTGAGCTGGGGGTTGATCGGGACGCTCGTCTTAATGGAAGGATTGCTATCAGCGGATAACGCACTTGTATTAGCTGTAATGGTGAGGCACCTTCCGGAAAAACAACGGAAAAAAGCATTATTTTACGGTTTGTTAGGTGCTTATGCTTTTAGATTTATAGCGATTGGAATCGGTGTTTTCCTCATAAAGCTTTGGTGGGTGAAGGTGATTGGAGCCGCCTACCTTGGTTGGCTCTCGTTTAAATACTTTAGGGATAAAAGAAAAAAACAAGCTGGGATCGACGAAGATATCCAGGGAATGAGTAAAAACAGCATACTGATCCGTATGTTTGGTACTTTTTGGGGAACGGTTGCGTCAGTGGAATTGATGGATATAGCGTTTTCCGTCGATAGTGTCTTGGCCGCTTTCGGGGTGAGTGAAAAAGTCTGGGTCCTTT
Source organism: Peribacillus sp. TE19612 (assembly GCF_056279465.1). NCBI lineage: Bacteria > Bacillati > Bacillota > Bacilli > Caryophanales > Bacillaceae > Peribacillus > Peribacillus sp. TE19612. Next base: position 282,170 of record NZ_JBWCCL010000004.1, read on the forward strand.
TGACAGGCGGAATGATTGGTGTCTTGATGATGAGGGGAGTGGCCGGAGTATTTCTAAAATTGATAGATAAGGTTCCGGAATTGGAAACTGCCGCTTATGTCCTTATCGGATTCATTGCTATAAAAATGTTAATGGCAGTTGCAGGGATCGAAATCCCGCCTGCGATCTTTTTTGCCTTTATTTTACTGATTTTCGGCACTACAATCGTGTATCATTTGAAGAAAGGGAAAAAGGTCAAGGAACATGGCTGAGTACCATTTAAAAAGCTGTCATCAAAATGATGTCAGCTTTTTGTCACCAAAGTTTCGGAATGGTCTCATCCCGAACCCTTTCCCGATTTTTCATAAAAAAGTTCATTGTTTTTATCAATGGGAATTCCTTGTTCTTCTTCAACTAACGCCACAGGTTAGTGAAAGAAGGAGAATCAAATTAAGTGAGTATCTTCCCTGGAGGAAGTATCAATGGGATTACAAGATGGTTTATATGAAAAAATATCAAGTTTATGTTCCGAGGGGGATCTGTAAGTTGAATAAAAAACAGCGTAACAATATTTTATACATTGGTACTTCGATTGATGGCTATATTGCAAATGATGATGGTACATTAGAGTGGTTAGAATCAACAGAAGTAGAAGGAGATTCTGGATACAATTCACTCCTCGAAAGAATTGACACTGTTGTTATGGGAAAAGGAACTTATGATGTCATTCGTGGATTTGATATGAATTATACTTATAGTGATTATAAAAATTATGTATTTTCTAAATCTGTTAGTGGATCAGATGAATATGCCTCATTTATTGATGAAGATGTCAAAACCTTCATCAAAAATATAAAACAAAAGCCTGGTAAAGATATATGGTTAATTGGCGGAGGAAACTTAGCTCTTGAATTTTTCAAAGAAAATTTGATTGATGAATTCCAACTAGCCATTGCACCTATTATTTTAGGGAAAGGAATCTCCCTTTATATCGGAGATGATATTACTGTGAATTTCAAATTAACCAAAGTACAAAAATTAGGTCAACTTGCTATGCTTCATTATATTAAAAAATAATCACGCTCTTCGCCCGCAGGAGTCTCGTACACCTCTTCCGATCAACTGGAACGTTTTTTTGAGGGTTTAGTAAATCTGAGCGTTGATTTCCACTCCAGGCACTCGCTTTCCGCGGGCGGTCCGGGAGTCTCCTCGGCGCTCGCCTGCGGGGGTCTCCCTTGGCCACGCTTTTCCCGCAGGAGTCTCGTACCTTACGTTCCAATCACTGGAACTTTTTTTTAGAAATATTGTAGGGCAACTGGCTCTTCTTCCAATTCGTCTTCAGTCTTGCAATTCCATCAATTTTCCGGCAAAAGGAGTTCCAAATTGCTCTCGCCCCGAACCAAAATTTTAAAAGTAAACTAGATTAATCTCCATAGTTATTTACAGTATTCCTTAAAGGATGGAAGAGATTTGCGACACTCCTGCCGAATAACTGGGTAGCTGAGACCCCACAGGCGCTTGCGTCGAGGCGGCTTGGCAGGAAGTCAGTGGAAAGGGAGCGGATTTCTGAAATCAGCTGGAACTTTTTTCTTGAAGGGTTGTAAAATTTGAGCGTTGATTTCCACTCCAGGCACTCGCTTTCCGCGGGCGGTCGGGGAGCCTCCTCGGCTTGCGCCTGCGGGGTCTCCCCTAGACACGCATTTCCCGCAGGAGTCTCGTACCTTACGTTCCAATCACTGGAACTTTTTTTTAGAAATATTGTAGGGCAACTGGCTCTTCTTCCAATTCGTCTTCAGTCTTGCGGTTCCATCAATTTTCCGGCAAAAGGAGTTCCAAATTGCTCTCGCCCCGAACCAAAATTTTAAAAGTAAACTAGATTAATCTTCATAGTTTTTTACAGTATTCCTTAAAGGATGGAAGAGATTTGCGACACTCCTGCCGAATAACTGGGTAGCTGAGACCCCACAGGCGCTTGCGTCGAGGTGGCTCGGCAGGAAGTCAGTGGAAAGGGAGTGGATTTCTGAAATGTTAATACAAAGAAAAAATTGAAGGTGAAAGGCTTTTTCTTCGTATTCACCTGCAGTCTAAAGCTGACATCAAAAATGATGTCAGCTTTTTTTATGGAAAATATCAAGTATTTGAAGAAGGGCGGTAAATGTAGTGAAAAAAAGCAAAGGCAATAAAAAGTTAAGCCATAGAGAAGACAGTAGCGGATGCAGCAGTATGCCAAAGAAAATGGAGAACAGAAAAAGGTCGAGAATGATAAACACTTTTAAACTGTAAATATCAAGGACTTCTTCAGCAAGTTCATGTTGCTCATTCAAGATGGCTTTTTTATTATTGGTTTCCATGCGATCACCTTAAACCTTTTACGATTATATATTGTTGATATATGAAAACCGCGGATCAATGGTTCTTCTCAGGATGAATACGCAACCAAAATTACCAAAAAAACATAGAACTTTTACAACCAGGCAATATGTTATACTAATATAATAGTATGAAAGATTTAGAGATTTTAAATACATATATTTCCTTAACGATACATGAAGAATGAAGAAAGGGGAGAAGAGTGTGAAAAGGAAGAAATGGTGGTTATCTATATTTGCATTGTTTGTCTTTTTACTCTCAATGCTCTCCTATTCATTAGCGAAAGATGATGGGGTAAAATGGCGGAATTTACCCAAAGATAATCTTTTAAGACAGGCTGAACTTTTTAAGGGAAATAAAGAATTGCAAAGAATATTTTTATTTCCAGAAGAGGAGTACGATGAAGGGGAAGCACTGAAAATTGCTGAAACCATTAATAAACTGCCTCATTCACTTTTGGTGAAAACAGCGGAAAGTGGTGTGAGGATCAAACTATTCGATGGCGATATAACAGAAAATCAATCCGCGGCCAAATTAAAGGGGAAAACTCCGCGTGGTTATTTGAATAAAGAAACAACTTGGGATGATGTACCTGGTATGGGCGGATCACATACGGTATTGGTTAAAATCGGAGCGAGTGACAAAGGCAACGGGCATGGCTCGGTTAATTTGGAACTGCATGAGCTGGGGCACTCCATTGATAATATAGTGTTTAATGGAATCCGTGAAGACATGGATTATTTGAAGATTTGGGGTAAGGAAGTGGGTGGGCTGTTTCCTGGGATTACGTATTTTTCCAACTACCCTGAGGAATACTTTGCAGAAACGTTTGCCATGTTTTATGTGAACAATGAACAAAATCAATTGCTTAGACAAAAAGCACCCGAGACTTATAATTTTATTAAACAATTAGATTAAACATTAGGCAATAATACGTTAAAATAAGGAGAATGAAAGTAGAAAAGGTGGTTTATCATGAAGCAATATTTAGATTTATGTAAGCATGTACTCGAAAATGGAACGCAAAAAGGTGATCGTACGGGAACAGGAACGATCAGTACCTTTGGATATCAAATGAGATTCAATTTAAATGATGGATTCCCTGTACTTACAACGAAAAAGGTTAGTTTAAAAGCGATTATCCATGAACTATTATGGTTTTTGAAGGGTGATACAAACGTTGGGTACCTTCAGGAAAACAGTGTGCGCATCTGGAATGAATGGGCGGATGAAAAGGGGGAATTAGGCCCGATTTATGGTCATCAATGGCGTTCCTGGGGAACGGCCGATGGAAGGCAAATCGATCAAATCAGTGAATTGATCGAACAAATCAAGACCAACCCAAATTCAAGAAGATTGATAGTCAGTGCTTGGAATGTTGGGGAACTGGATGAAATGGCCTTGCCGCCTTGTCATGCTTTCTTTCAATTCTATGTTGCTGATGGCAAGCTTTCATGTCAGCTATACCAACGTTCAGCGGACGTCTTCTTAGGTGTTCCTTTTAATATAGCTTCGTATGCGCTTTTAACGATGATGATCGCCCAGGTGTGTGATTTGGAAGTTGGCGAATTTGTACATACTTTCGGGGATGTCCACATCTACTCTAATCACCTTGAACAAGTGGAACTGCAGTTGACTCGTGACCCGAAACCATTGCCAATCATGAAAATCAATCCAGATGTGAAAAATATCTTTGATTTTAGCTTCGAGGACTTCGTTTTGGAAAATTACGAAGCCCATCCCCATATAAAAGGTGAGGTTAGCATATGATATCGTTGATAGTGGCAATGGATCAAAATCGTGTGATAGGTAAAAACAATAAACTGCCATGGCATTTACCAGCAGATCTGCAGTACTTTAAAAAAGTGACGATGGGCCATCCAATCGTCATGGGGCGAAAAACATTTGAATCGATCGGCAGGGTCCTGCCTGGCCGCAAAAATGTCATCGTCACCCGCAATCAGGAATTTAAAGCGGAAGGCTGCGTAGTATTACATGATATTGCACAAATCAAAAGGTTCGCAGATAACCATGAAGAGGAAGTCTTCGTAATTGGCGGAGCCGAAATCTTCAAGGAAATCCTTCCTTTTACCGACCGCCTGTATATTACGGAAATTCATGAAATTTTCGAAGGGGATACTTTCTTTCCCGAGATTGATGAAAATGAATGGGATGAAATCTCCTCAAACCCAGGCAGCATCGATGAAAAAAATCGATTTGCACATGATTTTATTATTCTACAAAAAAAATAAAGTGCTAATCCGATTATGGGGAAATGACCATAATCGGATTTTTTTGGTATGGAACAAACAAAAGAAAGAATTTTTAGAAAAATCAATTACATTAATAACAGTAAAGTGCTATAATGATTGAATTCATCAGAAAGGAAATGAGGGATTGTTATGAATCAGACTGCATCTAAGAATAGGGGGATTCAATTGGAAGATATTCTAATTGCCTATAGAGAACTGAAAGAAATCGTTTTACATACTCCTTTACAAAAAAATCAGAGGCTCTCTGAAAAATATGATTGTAATGTTTATTTAAAACGCGAGGACTTACAACACGTACGTTCCTTTAAATTAAGAGGGGCTTACTATAAAATGAAAAGCCTGACCGAGGAAGAGACGAAGAACGGGGTCGTTTGTGCCAGTGCAGGAAACCATGCACAGGGTGTTGCTTTTTCCTGCAGCCAATTGGGCATTCACGGGAAAATTTATATGCCTGCTACAACTCCAAGGCAAAAAGTCGATCAAGTTCAGCTATTCGGCAGGGATAATGTGGAGATCATCCTAATTGGGGATACATTCGATGATGCATTTGCCATGGCGATGGAATGCTGTGAAAAAGAAGAGCGTTCCTTTATCCATCCATTTGACGATGAAAAGGTAATCGCCGGGCAAGGTACAACGGCTGTAGAAATCTTGAACGATTGTGAAGATGGAATCGACTATGTATTTGCCGCTATGGGCGGCGGCGGGTTAATGGCCGGAGTATCGAGTTATTTCAAATCGGTTTCCCCAAATACGAAATGCATTGGAGTTGAGCCGCAAGGTGCTGCTTCGATGGAATACTCCTTCAAGGAAGGGAAAGTTTCTGAACTCGAAAAAATAGATACATTCGTTGACGGAGCAGCCGTCAAGTGTGTGGGACAGTTGACATATCAGATTTGTAAGGAAAACCTGGAAGATATCGTTGTCGTACCTTCAGGCCAAATCTGTACGACGATTCTCGATTTGTATAATCAGCATGCGATTGTCGCTGAACCTGCAGGTGCTATATCTGTAGCCGCGTTGGATTCATATAAAGAACAAATCAAAGGAAAAACGGTTGTTTGCATGGTCAGCGGAGGCAATAACGACATTGGGCGCATGCAGGAAATTAAAGAGAAATCCTTATTATATGAAGGGCTGCTTTATTATTTTATCGTGAATTTTCCACAACGTGCTGGCGCTTTAAGGGAATTCCTTGATGAGGTGTTGGGACCGAATGATGATATAAGCCGTTTTGAATATACGAAGAAAAATAATAAAGAAAGCGGGCCGGCCCTGGTTGGTATTGAGCTAAAAGATAAAAATGATTATGAAGGGCTCATTCAAAGGATGAACAAGAAAGGATTCTCTTTCGTAGAGGTCAATAAAGACAGTAATTTATTTCACTTGTTGATTTAAACATGGACAAAATGTTAAATTAGGATAGAATAATACCTATGTTTTTACATTTTATTCTGCCGGCCCAGTCGTATATGGGCATACTGTCGATAATTGTTACCATTCTATGACGAATTGCCAGTTCCCTTTCAATTGGTTGGAAATGGTATTATAATCGGAGTAGGTCTAATTACAACACCAAAGGGGATGTATCCATGTCGAACATTGGAGTACCTGGTCTAATTCTCATCTTAATTTTGGCATTAATTATCTTTGGTCCGAAGAAACTTCCAGAAATTGGCCGTGCATTTGGACAAACGCTTCGTGAGTTTAAAAAATCCACAAGTGATTTAACAAAAGGTGATTATGAAGAAGATAAGAAGCTACAACAAAAAAATCATGAATGATTGAATGCTGGGCGTAAGATGGAATCGTCTTGCGCCTTTACGCTGTAACAAAGATACGGATTTTCAGATGAAGGCGTGATCAACTTTGGAAGATAAGGAATTAAATATCATCGATCATCTCGATGAATTGAGAAAACGGCTCATCATTACAGCTGTTGCTTTTGTCATTTTTTTTATCGCCAGCTTTATTTATGTTGAGGAGATTTATAATTGGTTCGTGAAAGATCTCGATTTTGACCTGATGGTATTGGGACCAAGTGATATTATCTGGATTTACTTCATGCTTGCAGGTGTCGTAGCCATTGCGGCAACGATACCGGTAATTGCCCTGCAAATCTGGTTATTCGTTAAACCCGCTTTGATGCCAAATGAAGTGAGGGCGACCCTTGCCTATATTCCAGCACTTTTCCTGCTTTTTATCGGAGGGCTTGCTTTCGGTTATTTTGTCATCTTCCCGACCATTCTTCAATTTTTGATTGAATTGGGTGATGGGATGTTCATAACCAGTTTTACAGCTGATAAGTACTTTTCATTTGTATTTAATATGACGATACCTTTTGCTGTTTTATTCGAGCTTCCTGTCGTTACCATGTTTTTGACCTCCCTTGGCATAATAAATCCTTATGTGCTTCAAAAATTAAGGAAGTATGCATACTTTGTACTGGTTGTCATAGCGATATCGATTACGCCGCCTGACTTTATGTCGGACTTTATGGTGATGGTTCCATTGCTGTTATTATACGAAATCAGTATTTCTTTATCTAAAGTCGTCTATAAACGAAGGGTGAGACGTGAAAGCTTGCGGGAAGACACCTACGAGGAAGGTTTATAAGAAGAAGCCCGTAATGGCATTTTGCCCTTATGGGTCTTTTTTTTATGATTGTCAATCTGATTTCTCTGTTTTTTTACACATTTGAATATTTATACTTTTGGATTTATTGTGTATAATGTAAGCAATCGGTTAAAAATGAGGATTGATATTTTGATGTTCAAATGCTTGGAATTCAAAGATTGTTTTGGACATAAGGTCACCATTTCAGAAATACCTGTCTTACTGCCTAGTGATCCGAATTTTTTTATGTTGACCCTGCGTTTGGAAGTATTTGTTAAGAAAGTTTTTGCCAATAAAGATCATAAAGAAAATTACTCATTTAAGCATTATTTAGCATCCGTACTCAAATGGCCCGTTTATAACAAGCTTTTTTTTGGAAGTTTACTCAATAATGCTTAATGCGGATTGTTCCATAGCTAACTTCTCCGTTAAAAGAGATGACACGAATGCCAGGCAATATCGAATGTATCGGCATGTGTTTTAGTTGGCTCATGGAACGGTCTTTTTTTGTGTAATCATTTCAAAAGATAAGTATCACTTCAGTCGAAAAAAGAAACCTTTGGTTTGAATGCTTACCTTGAATAGGTATAATACAATAGATATGTTAATTTAGGGATGTGTAATGATGAATAAAGTAAAGATAGTAACAGACTCGACAGTAGATATGACACCAGAGGAACTGGAATTTTATGATATTACAATGGTCCCTTTATCGATCTTTATAGATGGGGAGACTTTTTTGGATAAGGTTGAAATCGAACAAGAAGAATTCCTGAAAAGGATGAACCAGTCAAAAGAACTGCCAAAAAGCTCACAACCGGCCGTAGGTACCTTTGTGGAGGTATATGATGAACTCGGAAAAGACGGCAGCGAGATTATTTCCATACATATGACAGGTGGCATGAGCGGTACAGTTCGCTCAGCGGAAAGCGCAGCTAGCATGTCTGAAACGAAGGTTACCGTTCTTGACTCGAAATTCATTTCAAAAGCGATGTCATTTCAGGTGATCGAGGCAGCGAAGATGGCGAAGGAAGGGAAATCCGTAGTTGAGATAATTGAACGAATGGAACATATTAAAAGGCAGTCAAGTTTAATCATTGTCATAGAAACACTTGATAACCTCGTTAAGGGTGGAAGGATTGGCAAAGTCTCTGCTTTTATCGGTTCATTGCTGCACATAAAGCCGATTGCACTTCTTGATGATGGTGTACTGAACCCTGTATCCAAAGCCAGGAGCCAGTCACAGGTCGTGAAGTTCATCATCAAGAAATTCAAAGAAGATACTCAAGGCAAAAAGATTAGAGGCATCGGTTTTGTACATGCGAATGGCCTTGAAATAGCGGATAAGGTCCGCCAGGCCATTACAGACTTAACAGGATATCAAGACATAAAGATAGAAGCAACGACTGCCGTTGTCAGTACCCATACAGGTGAAGGCGCCATGGCGATCATGTATTATTGGGACTGATAATGATATACCATATGAAACAGCGTTTGGCGGCGGTTTTGTCACTTTTACAATTGTCTTTAATTCGTAGAAATAGTTGCTGTCCTCATTCCGGTTGGTCTGTTAGAATAAATGAAGTAACAGAATATTTTATACATAAAGGACGGGGTAGGGATGAGAAAGCTGCAATTGCTTATGGCAGCTATGGGAGCATCAATTTTATTGCTGTTGACAGCATGCGGTTCCAATGGTGTACCTGATGCCAAAAATTGGGACCTTGAGGATTTCAGTTATATCGATCAGGAGGGGAAGCCTTTCTCAAAAAGCGATCTTAAAGGAAAGGTTTGGGTAGCGGATTTTATATTCACGAGCTGTGAGACGGTCTGTCTCCCCATGACTTCGAATATGACGAAGCTGCAGCAGCAATTGAAGGATGAAGGGATTAAGGATGTAGAGTTCGTTTCATTTTCCGTGGATCCGGAAATTGACAAACCTGATGTTTTAAAAAAGTTTGGTGACCAATTCAATGTGGATTACGGCAACTGGCACTTTCTGACCGGTTATGGACAGGAAGAAATCGAGCAGTTCGCATTGGATAACTTTAAAACGATCGTCAAAAAACCAGAAGCAGAAGATCAGGTGATTCATGGGACCAGTTTTTTTCTGATTGATCAAGAAGGAAAGATCATCATGGATTATACAGGTCTGCAGGATATTCCGATTGATGAAATCATTAAGCATATTAAAATTTTACAGAATTATTGAACAGGTTAAATGACCTGTTCTTTCTGTTTTCATCCATCTTTATTATCGAGCTTTATCGATGGTGAAAATGAGCAATAAGTTTTTGAAGAAACAGCGGTAGTGAAGAATGATTTTACATGCTCAGTACATGCTAATTTTTATAGGACTAGCTTTAATTCACAGCATTTTTCATATTGTATAGTAAGGAATGCTCAATTCTGGAAGTACAATGAAGGTATATTGTTTGCAATCTTTCGTTTTCTGCATGATATAATATATGGGTAGGAAGGTGAGGGTCATGAGGTACAAAATCACCTGTCTTTTCATATGCCTAGTTTGGATTTCAGGCTGCAGTCAAAATGAAACAGCCTCAAATCAGCCATCTGTTCAGCAGAAAAGCATAGTTGAGCTGAGTAAAAAGGAAACCATTCCTGCTAGCTTTTTTCCGGACCCTGTGAAAATCGTGTCAATTGGCGACTCCTTGACTCAAGGTGTCGGTGATAGTAAAGATAATGGCGGGTATCTGCCTTATTTACAAAATAAGCTGGAAAAAGAACCATCGATTACTTCCGTTGAGATGATTAATCATGGCATACGTGGAAATAGGACCGACCAACTATTGAAGAGACTGGATAATACTAGGATTAAAGAAGACATAAAGCAAGCTGACTCGATTGTCGTCACAATCGGTGGAAATGATATCATGAAGGTCTTTAAACAGAATTTCTCCAATCTGGAACTGAATCAGTTTGATTCGGCAAAAATAGGGTATGAAAAAAGATTAAGGCAGATACTTGATAAGGTTCGTTCCGAAAATGATTCTGCGCAAATATACCTTGTAGGCGTCTATAATCCATTTTCCAAATGGTTCGGAGATTTTTATGAACTTGATATGATCATGAATGATTGGAATGAAAGTGGAAAAGAGATCATTGAAGAATATGATTCAGCCTATTTTATTGAAATAGCAGACATTTTCGAGAATTCCGAAGAAGATTTGCTTTATGCCGAGGATTATTTTCACCCAAATGACCGCGGATATGAATTAATTGCGACAAGAATCTATAATGATATGGATATTACCACTATCGGAAAGGAAACATTGGAAGCGAGTGCCAAAGGAGATGATGACCAAGAATGACAAATGTCAAATGGAAGACTTTGTTTATTTCCCTATTAGCCTTAAACATCCTGGTCATCCTGTTTGTAACGATTTTAGTTAATCTGCCGACTAAAGATAAAGAGCTGATACCCAAAGTAAGCCACGAAGAAGATATCCAATTTCAAATTCACACGAATCGGGAAGATTTGACAAGATTAATCAACCAGTATCTGGATAAAGAGGGGTTGACGGGATCCATTCACTATGAAGTGTATTTAACGGATGAGGTTGAGCTATACGGAACAATGCCATTTTTCAACCGTGAAGTGGAAATGAAATTGACTTTTGAACCAATTGCCCAAAAGAATGGGGATTTGATTCTTAAGCAAAAATCAATTGCAGTCGGTAAAATGAACCTTCCTGTTTCATATGTAATGAATTTAATTAATGAGCGATATAATATGCCTGAATGGGTTAGCATAAGTCCCAATGACGAAAGTATTTATGTGTCATTACAGGATATGGAACTGAAAAGCGATATAAGGGTGAAGGCGAATGAATTCGATCTGAAAAATGATGACATTTCATTTTTATTGACCATCCCATCATCATTACAGTGATCGTGAATAAATGGATAAAAAACCAGGATCGATGCATCCTGGTTTTTTATCCATTTATGGGGAGAGCGTTAGGGTTTCTAGTGAGGATGATTCCCGATTCGATCCGATTATATAAATGGTTGAGGAAGTATTTTCTTGAAATGCCTTGTTTGGCAAAGGGAGTGCGATTTCTTTTGTTCCAGCTTTCCTCACTTCGAAGTCAACTATCATGGGATGAATAGTGAGATATTCGCTTGCTTTCCTGAAATGGATTTGATCAAAGACGACATCTCCGCCTTTGACCGCAATGTCCACCGAGAGTAAATCATGTGAAAGCTGGATGAATCGGACCTTTGCTTCATTTGGAGGAACAGATGGGTTATCCTCGAAAGGTAACATTTTCAACGATTCGTTAGCCACGGTAGGTGTTAGAGCAATGGTATAGGAAGCTCCGATTTCGAGAGCCACTTTACAGCTTAATAGAGGTGAGGTGTTTTGCCCGCTGCGGTATATATCCAATTTGTACTTGCCAGGGGGCAGTGGTAAATAACCATTGCTCTCTTTATATGAGAAATTTTTGAGGATACGCATTTCATTTACATGAACATCAAATGGGTGAGCTGTTGGGACAGCATGTAAGAAGCGGACTTGTGCAGACAGTAGGACAGTTATTTGTTCATTTCTGTATGTTGAATTTTCGATACTTTTCAAATGTTTATGGTAATAATAATCATGCAATTGCGGATCGCTGTTTTTATAAGACGATAGTAAATCATATGTTTCCGATTTTTGTGGATATGATTGTTTATCGCTCATTTCCAACACCTCTCATTTTTCCATCATGTTTTTAACATATGTAATCATGCTTGGGCGTGTGTCTCCTTTCTAAAATGGAATTGAACATTTTCGTGAAAGGCTCTCGGCATATTATTTTACAGGGATATATAAAAGCGTTAAAATGCATTCAATGGTGGTTTGTAAAAAAGGAGGTTTTTCATTTGACAAAGCAATTAGAGAAAGCAACATTCGCAGGTGGATGTTTCTGGTGCATGGTGAAACCGTTCGATGATCAGCCTGGCATCGAATCCGTGATCTCCGGCTATACAGGCGGGACTACGGAAAATCCCACATACAAAGAGGTTTGTTCTGAAACCACGGGACATTATGAAGCTGTTCAGATCACCTTTGATCCAAACGTATATTCATATGAGAAGATAATTGAGTTATTTTGGCAGCAAATTGATCCGACAGATCCTGGCGGGCAATTTTATGACCGGGGGAGTTCTTATCAAACGGCCATTTTTTATCATGACGAAAACCAACGTGAAATTGCAGAAGCATCCAAAGCTAAGCTGCAGGCGAGCGGGAAATTTTCCGGACCGATCGTAACCCCGATTATACAGGCCAAAACGTTTTATCCAGCCGAGACATACCACCAGCATTACTATAAAAAGCAACCTGAACATTATGAAAGATATTCGATTGGCTCAGGACGCAAAGCATTTATACAACATCACTGGGGGGAAAAAAATGAAAAGTAAAGAAGAATTAAAAAAGAAACTCACTCCGATACAATATGAAGTCACGCAAAATAATGGAACGGAACCAGCCTTTAATAATGAATATTGGAATTTGAAGGAGGAAGGATTATATGTGGATATCGTTTCAGGTAATCCTCTTTTCACTTCAAAGGAAAAGTTCGATTCAAGCTGCGGTTGGCCAAGCTTCACTAAACCGCTTAAAGAAGAGGAAGTGGTGGAAAACCTCGATACGAGTTATGGTATGAGAAGGATCGAGGTCCGCTCAAAAACTGCCGATTCTCATCTGGGACATGTTTTCAATGACGGGCCGGGACCGTCAGGATTACGCTATTGCATCAATTCTGCATCATTAAGGTTCATCCCGCTCCAAGATCTTGAAAAAGAGGGATACGGGGAATATAAAAAGCTTTTTGATTGATTGGAAAACCCCCTATCAGATTATGATAGGGGGTTATTTATTGAGTAATATTCAATCTGTGATGATTGACGCGATCCGGACATATGGAATGTCGGTCAGGTCCATTGCTTTAGTCCTGCCAGTCACCTCAAAACGGACAGTATGTGAACCGGGGCGAAGCCCATTAGTGACAAATAAATATCTTTCACGGGCAAATGGCCACCATGTATTCAAAGTCGTGATTTCATTTCCGTCGATCCATACATTCACTTCCCCGCCATCAGGACTTCTAAGCAGTTTCACACCAAGCATACTCCCTTTGAAGGTATATTGAATCACACTGCCCTTTTCACTACTAGTGAAATAACCGCCCATTGGCCGGAAACCGCTCATTTTTTCATAGTGGTCAATTTCCGATAATTCAAAACCAGAACGGGCATGCAGCTTAGATGGAAGACCCGCTACAGCTTTCTCTTGTTTGATGTTATCCAGGAACCGTTCATAAATGGCATCGGCATATAATTTATACCCCAGCCCATTTGGATGTACCAAATCTTTGGTCAGCTGTTTTTCCGTATATCCTGAATTTTTGAATATTGGCCGCATATCCACATTTGTAGCACCATAATGTTTGGATAAAAGTCCGATGGCTGTCGCAAATTCCTCATATTTCAAGGAACTCTCAGTTATTGTGAATAACTCAGCGTTAGGGTGGAGCCGTTTTGCCTTTCTCATTAACGCTTCATATGTCATGGTAAAATCATCGGCATTCATATATTTGCGGTCATTTTCACCAAAAACGAAGAAAATCAGATCTTTATGATCATGCTTCCTTCTTTGGGAAAGCTTGAATAGGCCCTCAAAAGCAGTTGATCCGCTTTGGACCACGTAGTCACCGTGTAAAGGAATATCATTGGCATCATTCATCTTATTTTCTAGCTGTTTGAACCATGTTAGATTAGGCTCTTCAGCTCCCGAGCCTCTTCCGATACTGTCACCAATGACGAGATACTGAATGGGCTGGCCTGATTGGAATTTTTGATAAACATTTATCGAATCATCTGATCCATATGTTTTAGGAACTTTTTGAAGGATATAGCTGACTAGAAGGATCGTGGCGATTGCAGCGAAAGGGATGAAGGATTTTGCGTTCGTTTTCAATTATGTTCCCCCGTATTGCCTTTTATGTATCCATGTAGGTATGAGATAGCTTAAAGAGGCTAAGAATTGTTTTTTCCTTATTATATCCCAATTTTAAAGTAACACAATAAATTTGTGACAATTTTCATGGTTACTCGTGGGATTTCAGCCCATTGAATGAATAAAGCTTAAGATGGTGTTGATTGAAGTTTTTTCTTAAATCCAGAAAAATAGGCAAATGCACAGACCAAGGCGGGCGTCTCGACATATGGTAAGGTGTAAAGAGAAAACAGAATTCTAAAAGGAGTGAAACTTAATGTACGGATATGGTGGAAATGTTGCAGGACCAGGATACGGATATGGTGGCGGTGGATACGGCGGCGGCGGTTGCTGCGGATTTGGATCAGGCTTCGCTTTAATCGTTGTCTTGTTCATTCTATTGATTATCATCGGTGCTTCATTCTGCTGCTAATTCAATAACCCAAAGACCAGTTGATAAAGCTGGTCTTTTCTTTATGTAAGGAAATTGGTGGTTTGACGGTGGACCTTTCTGATTCCATGGTTGTTGACTGAATCGTATTGGATAAATCCAGGTGATCATGGGACAGGCGATACACAGCCATTCCTTTTTTTATTCCTGATTTCTGTGCATCGGGAATGACGTAAGATTTCAAAGAAACTAGCTCGGTGAATGACATACGATAAGGGACTTAGTTTTCTTTGTAAACCATTTCTGCTAAAATAACGACAGAATGTAATTAATTTAGGGGGATAAAGATATGAAACCTTCCCGTTTACAAGCAGGGGATGAAATTCGCGTAATTGCTCCTTCAAGAAGCTTGGCGATTGTTAAAGGGGAACAACGCAGATTGGCAGAAGAAAGATTGACTGAGCTTGGTTTTAAAGTGACATATGGTAAAACGGTTTTGTTCCATGATGACTTTTTCTCGAATTCGATCGAAGACCGGATCGAGGATTTGCATGATGCGTTCAGGGATCCGAATGTTAAGGGAATTTTTACAGCCATCGGGGGGTATAACGCTAACCAATTGTTACGGTATATCGACTATGATTTGATTAAGGAAAATCCAAAAGTGTTGATGGGGTATAGTGATATAACCGCAATTTTATTGGCCATTTATAATAAAACAGGCTTAACTACATATTCAGGTCCTCATTTTTCGACGTTCGGGATGAAGGCTGGTCTGGAATATACGATGGAATATTTTAAAAAGGCCGTAATTGAAAGTGAAGACTTTTATCTTGAACCAAGTGAAACGTGGAGTGACGATTCTTGGCATTTGGAACAGGATGACCGAACTTTCCACCCGAATGCTGGATACATGGTCATTCAGGAAGGTGAAGCTGCCGGGACAATCATGGGGGGGAATCTTTGTACACTCAATCTATTACAAGGTACAGAGTACATGCCATCTTTAAAGGACAGTATCCTTTTCATAGAAGATGACGAAGAAAGCCATCCATTCAGTTTTGACCGGGATTTACAATCCTTGCTCCATCAGCCAGGTGCAAGTGGGATTAAAGGAATCGTCATCGGCCGTTTCCAAAAGGATTCAGGAATGACTGAATATGCTTTGCAGGAAATCATCGCCGCCAAAAAGGAGATAAATGGCATACCCGTGATTGCTAATGCCAACTTTGGTCATGTTCATCCTTTTGTAACTGTGCCGGTTGGTTCAAAAGCAGTAATGAAGGTGAAGAACGGAAAAGCGACGATCCAGATCCTTCCATGAACAGTTTGAAGACGCCGTTCAAAAAATGGACGGTGTTTTAATCTGTTGGGGGTATGTATGAATATGGTTTGCATTATGGTGTATATTAGGAGTCTTTCCTCTTGTCAGCCCTGGAAATTGTCCTATTTTACAAGCATTATTAGGGAATATGAGTCTAATAGTTCAAATTCTTTATTTTTCTGATATAATACTAAGAGATTTAAAATAGAAAAGGTGATTATGTGTTATTAACAATTCCAGCATCCATTCGTTTAGAAGGGGCTTTGGCCGAGTATAATAAAAAAGGCCGTGTGAGCCATACATGTTCCGTATGTAACGAAGACACTTCTAACGGGGATGCAAGTAACTTGAACTACTATAAGTTAGGAACTAAAAAAGTTTGTCATTCCTGCATGAAAAATGTTTTGCGTCATCCGTCTTTAAAAGAGTATGAATATGTACATACTTCAATTATCGATAAAACTGCTTTTTATAAAAATGTGTTGGCTGTTTTAAAGGATGAAAGTTTTTTGGAATCCATTCGTGAAGAAAAACTAAATAGCGTATTGTAAGAAAAAAGTGTATCTCTCGCGGATACACTTTTTTTGTCGCCATTTTTGGACAATCACCCATGAAACCAAGAAATTATCCGTATACATGCTTAGGCCAATTTCCTTAGCAAGATTGCCTTCATCTGGACATACACTTTACTATATGGCATTTGTTTTTATAGAGAAGGAGTGTGTGGGCTTATGGAGCAGTCTTCATTGATCAAACCGGTCCTGGGAGGAGACTACCCGACTATCAGTCATGGTCAGGGAGTGTTTTTATACGATAAAAATGGAAAGGATTACCTCGATGCTTCATCCGGTGCTGTTACAGCCAATATTGGCCATGGAGTCCAGGAAATCATTGAGGCGATGGTAAAACAGGCTAAACAGGTTTCATTTGTGTATCGTTCCCAATTTACCAGCGATGCTGCAGAGAAACTCGCCGGGAAAATTGCAGAATTGACCAAAGGGGAACTGACATACAGCTTTTTTGTAAACAGCGGTTCCGAGGCGACTGAAACGGCATTGAAAATTGCCATTCAGCATTGGCAGGAAAAAGGGAAGCCAAAGAAACAGAAAATCATATCGAGGTGGATGAGCTACCATGGCATCACGATGGGAGCTCTTTCAATGTCTGGACATCCGATTCGCCGGGAACGCTTTACTCCTTTGCTTGAATCATATCCTTCTGTATCTCCTCCATATTGTTACCGATGTCCACTTCAACTTGACCAACATACTTGCGGAATGGCCTGTGCTTCGGAATTGGAAGCATCAATCCGACGCATTGGCAGTGAAAATATAGCGGCGTTCATTGCAGAACCTGTTATCGGCGCAGCCGGAGGGGCCATTGTTCCTCCTGACGGTTATTTTCAAAAACTCAAGAAAATCTGCGAAGAGAATGATATTTTATTCATTGCGGATGAAGTAATGACCGGATTTGGACGTACCGGTAAGATGCTTGCTTCCGAATATTGGGATGTGGAACCTGATATCGTGACATTAGGTAAAGGTATGAGTGGGGGGTATACCCCAATAGCGGCAGCAGTAATGACCAAAAACGTGATGGAACCCATAATGAAAGGCTCGAAGTCAATTATAGGAGGTCATACTTTAAGTGCAAATCCGTTATCGTGTGCGGTATCTTTGGCGGTTTTAGAATATGTCGAAAGGAATGAACTTGTCGAAAAATCAGCCGACAGGGGAAATTATCTGATTAGGGGTCTGAAAAAGTTGGCAGGGAAGTATTCCTTTATCGGTGATATACGCGGGAGAGGTTTATTGATTGGCATCGAATTTGTCCTGGATAAAGCAACGAAGGCCCCATTTCCGAAGGACGCAGATGTGACCAATCAAATCATTGAATTGGGAATGAGGAACGGAATCCTTCTTTATCCCGCAGCTGCAGGCCTTGACGGTGTAACAGGGGCAGCGCTCATCATCTCCCCGCCGCTAACGATATCGGAAGAGGAGTGTGCTGAATTGTTAATGAGGGTCGATATAACGTTTGGACAATTTAATGATTCGATAGGTAAACGATCATCACAACAAGGAAGTGAGTCATAGTGGTGGAAAATACATTCCAGAAGATTTGTCGTTTGGAAGATGTCCGCCATCACTTTAAAGATAAACAGTCCATCCTATTTGGGGGATTCGGTGGCATAGGGACGCCTCCGGGATTGATCAATATGATTTTGGAATCAGGTATTAAGGATTTAACCTTGATTGGGAACGATACAGGTTTCCCAGATATCGGAATCGGAAAACTGGTCACCCAGCGCCGAGCGAAAAAAGTCATCGTTTCCCATATCGGTTCCAATCCCAATGCAGGACTATTAATGAACAATGGTGAACTCGAAGTGGAGTTCTGTCCGCAAGGGACTCTTGTCGAACGCATCCGGGCCGGAGGGATGGGACTCGGCGGAATATTGACCGATATTGGAATGGAAGCCGATATCGTCAGGGAAGGCAAGCAAACCGTAAAGCTAGGTAAGAAAAATTATCTGGTGGAATCGGCATTAACTGCAGATATCGCCATTGTTTACGCAGAAATGGCAGATCCTTATGGAAATCTTCTATTCGATAAAAGTGCCAGGAATACGAATCCAATCGTTGCTGCGGCCGGACAGATCACTATAGTCGAAGTCAGGCAAATCGTTCCGCTGGGCACTTTGGATCCAGAGAACATCATTGTACCGGGTGCCTTTGTGGATTATATCATTCCATCAAAAGGAGTCGATTGGAAATGGGTTTGGGAACAGGGGATAGAAACAGAATAGCGAAACGGGCAGCAGCAGAAATAAGCGATGGGATGCTGGTCAATTTGGGAATTGGCATTCCATCACTTGTACCGAATCATCTTTGGGATGATCATAAAGTTATGTTTCATGCAGAAAATGGCCTTGTGGGAATGGGCAGTACTCCTGAAACGGGGAAGGAAGATGCGCATCTTTGCAATGCTGGGGGATTGCCGATCACCATTAGAGCCGGGGCTTCTTACTGCGACAGTACTGTTGCATTTGGAATGATACGTCGCGGCATGGTGGATATCACGATTCTAGGAGCCCTTCAAGTAAGTCAAGCGGGGGATCTCGCTAATTGGATTGTTCCGGGAAAGCGGGTGCCAGGCATGGGCGGTGCAATGGAACTGGCTGCAAAGGCAAAAAAGGTCATTGTCTTGATGGAACATAACGATAAAGCGGGCATGTCTAAATTAGTCAAAACATGTACGTTGCCGTTAACAGCCCAGAAATGCGTACATATGATCATCACCGAATTAGGCGTGTTTTCCGTAACTTCGGAGGGCCTCCTATTAACTGATGTATTTGATACGTCCAGCATTGAGGAAATCAGGAATCGGACCGAAGCCTCGTTTACTGTCTCTGAAAACATCCACAAATTAAAAGAATGAGAGAGGAGAATGGATATGTATGAGGAAAAAATAAGAACATGGCTGAATGAACATCGGATGAATGGGGTTCAGCTTTTGCAAAAACTGGTTCAGGAACCGAGCAAAAGGGGCCAAGAAGGAAGTGCACAAGCAATAGTGGTCGAGAAGTGCAGACAACTTGGTCTGGAAATAGATCTTTGGGAAATCGGGGATGAACAATTAAGAAAACATCCCCATTTTTATTGCGACCGCAGGGATTTTAAAGGAAATCCGAACCTTGTGGCCATTAGAAGAGGAACAGGCAAGGGGAAATCCCTTATTTTAAACGGACATATTGATGTAGTTCCGGAAGGTGATCATGCAGCATGGCACGATGAACCCTATAGCGGCAAGTTGATGGACGGGAAAGTTTTCGGGCGGGGAACGACGGATATGAAAGGCGGCAATGTATCTTTATTGCTGGCCATTGAAGCGATCGTCGAATCTGGAATCCAATTGAAGGGGGATTTGATATTTCAGAGTGTGATTGAAGAGGAAAGCGGTGGTGCCGGCACACTTGCGGCAGTCATACGCGGGTATAAAGCTGATGGTGCAATCATTCCGGAACCTACAAATATGAAACTATTCCCATTACAGCAAGGTTCGATGTGGTTTCGTCTGAGAATAAAAGGCAAGTCTGCACATGGAGGCACTAGGTATGAAGGAGTCAGTGCAATTGATAAAGCGGTTGTTGTAATGAAAGAAATCAAGATGCTTGAACAAGAACGGAATGAGTCACTCCGTCATTCACTCTATAAAAATGTCCCTATCCCCATTCCAATCAATATTGGTAGCATCCAAAGCGGGAATTGGCCTTCCTCCGTGCCGGATACAGCCGTCCTGGAAGGAAGATTCGGCATCGCCCCTACAGAAACCATGGAAGAGGCACAAAAATCGCTGAAGGAGCGAATAGATGCTTTAAACGAGAGTGATGCATGGTTCAAAGAAAGACCTATTGAATTAGAATGGTTTGGGGCCAGATGGCTGCCTGGCAATCTTGAAATCAATCACCCGCTCATGAAGACAATTGGCACATACTATGAAAAAGTGGTCGGGGAAGAACCGCTTGTCGAAGCTTCACCATGGGCGACGGATGGAGGGTATCTTTCATCGGTTGGTTCTACCCCCGTCGTTGTGTTTGGACCAGGGGAAACGAAGATGGCCCATGATTCGAACGAATATATAGAGGTGGATAAAATGATGGAAGTTGCGGAAATCATCGCATTGACCATTATTGAATGGTGTGGGGTGGACCAGGAATAATCATTTTTCCCAAGGTCTGATCCCAGGAAGGGTCAGGCCTTTCGCAACAATTTTCGAAGATGTGAAAGGAGCGGGACAAATGGAGGCTGGAATCATCGAAAAAAGAATTCAAAAGCCAATGTGCACCATACATATTACGATCGACCATTTTAATAAGCGAATCAGGGTTGATGATTATCTAGGGCACTTTCAAGAATGCGTGGAGGAATCTTTGAAGGTGGCTAAAAGCATATCAGCAGAAAAAATCATCTTCAAGTCCCGCAAGGAAAACGTTATGGCATTGCTTGCTCAGGGCTTTCTATATGAAGGAAGCATCGATAAATTCTTTTTGGGAAGCGATTGTTTCTTCCTTGTTAAATATAACACGATTGAAAGGCGCAACAGTGCTGAATGGGAAAGGGAAGATCAAATCCTTACCGATGTTCAGAGGCTGCCGATTAAATCCGGACTGGATGAACCGCCGTCAGCCTATCAAGGCCGTAAAGCTGAAGTGGCAGATGCACTTCAGCTGGCCCAACTGTATGGGAAAGTTTTCGAGGTGTATCCCACACCGATGAATGATCCGGTATATGTGAAAAAGTGCATGGAAATGGGAACGGTTTTTTATATTTATGTCCATGAAGAGAGGATCGTCAGTGCTGCTTCCGCAGAAATTAATTCCTTTTACCATAATGCAGAAATCACTGATTGTGCGACATTGCCGGAACATCGGCAGTACGGCTTGATGAAACACTTGATTTCCGCGCTTGAAGACTATCTTATTTCACACGGCATTTATTGTATCTATTCGATTGCCCGGTCGCTCTCGTTCGGCATGAATGCTGCATTGCATCAGCATGGATACTCGTACCGCGGACGTTTGGCCAATAATTGTTATATCTTTGATAAACTGGAAGATATGAATCTTTGGGTGAAAAACTTTAGTTGAATGCTCATTTTTAGGCGGTTTATGACAAGTTTTTGGCATTTCCTCATATACATCTAGCAAGAAGGTATTGAGGAGGGATAGCTTGCCTAGTGAATTTTTTAATACAAGTGAAGTGTTGGAAGCGATATTAGAAACCATTGATGAAGGCATTCATGTGATAGATCCAAAAGGACAGACCATCTTTTATAACGGAGTGGCCGCCAATCTTGATGGGATGAAAAGAAGTGAAGTGCTCGGGAAACCGTTGCTTGAAGCGTTCCCTTCTTTGAATCACAAATCATCGACGTTACTCCGGGTCATTAAATCTGAAAAACCAATCTATAACTATAGTCAATCGTATGTAAATGCTCATGGGCGTATCATTGAGACGCTAAATACTACTCTACCCATATATGTAGATGGGTTTATGATAGGTGCAATAGAAATTGCAAAGGATTATTCAAGCTTGAAGCAATTATCGGAAAGGTTAGCTGATCTGGAAAGCTCGCTCAAGACAATCAAAAGTCCTGAAAGGAAAACGACTGGGAACGGCGGATTGTATTCTTTCACTGAAATCCTGACAAGTGATAAGGGGTTTAAAGGTTTGATATCCCAAGGTAAAAAGGCTGCCCGCTCCACCTCATCGGTATTGGTTTATGGGGAAAGCGGTGTAGGAAAAGAGCTTTTTGTTCAAAGCATCCACCAGGAATCGAGCCGCAGTAAAGAACCTTTCATCGCGCAAAATTGTGCGGCCCTACCAGAAAGTTTATTGGAATCGCTTCTATTCGGTACGGCAAAAGGAAGCTACACTGGTGCTGTGGAGCGACAGGGATTGTTTGAATTGGCCAACGGCGGAACCTTGTTTTTGGATGAATTGCAATCGATGCCGATTGACTTGCAGGCAAAGCTCCTGCGCGTGCTTGAAGATGGGTTCATCAGGAGGATAGGTGGCACAAAAAGTGTACAGGTGAATGTCAGGATCATGGCAGCGATGAATATTGATCCGAAAAAGGCCGTATCGGAAAACAGGCTAAGGCCGGATTTATTTTACCGATTGAACGTATTGAGCTACGAGCTGCCTCCGCTAAGGGAACGGATTGATGATATAGAGCTTCTTTCTGAACATTTCATATCAATATTTAACAGTAAATTAGGGCTGTCCATAAAAGGCATGGATGAGAAGACAAAGGATTTTTTTCGGAAATATCACTGGCCTGGAAATGTAAGGGAACTTAAACATACGATAGAATTCATGATGAACCATACGGAAAATGATGTTATGAATCTTGAAGATTTGCCCCAGTTTTTAAAGAAGCGCAACCCATCCGAAAAAATACTTCCGCTTCGTGAGGCCATGATTGAGATGGAAACAAAATTGATTACCGAGGCCCTTCTTCAAACGAACGGTAACGTTTTCCAAGCATCGAAGCTATTGCAAATTCCAAGACAGACCTTGCAATATAAAATAAAAAAACATGTTTGATGGAAAAAATCCGGATGTAGCCTGCAGTCCGGTTTTTTTTATGGGCATTCGAATTTTTGGGTCATTTTGGCACCCTTCTTGCATTTAATACTACTATCATAACTCAGGAGGTATAACCATGTTATTTGACTTATATAAGCCAGATCGCAATTGGAAAGATATAGAGCTATGGAAAGATGTAACCGAAGAACAATGGAACAACTGGCTGTGGCAGCTTACAAATACGATCCGAACAGTTGATGATTTGAAAAAAGTGATAAACCTGACTCCGGATGAAGAGGAAGGTGTGAGGATTTCCACAAAAACCATTCCATTGAATATCACCCCATACTATGCTTCGTTAATGAATAAAGATGACCCAAGGTGTCCAATCAGGATGCAATCGGTCCCAATCTCGGAAGAAATGCATAAAACCAAATATGACATGGAAGACCCCCTGCATGAGGATGAGGACTCCCCTGTACCGGGATTGACCCATAGATATCCGGATCGCGTTCTTTTTTTGGTGACGAATCAATGTTCCATGTACTGCCGTTATTGTACGCGAAGACGTTTTTCAGGCCAAATTGGCATGGGCGTGCCCAAAAAACAATTGGACGCTGCAATCGGTTATATACGTGACACACCGGCAGTTCGGGATGTCCTTATTTCCGGCGGGGACGGATTATTGATCAATGACACGATCCTTGAATATATCCTCAAAAACTTAAGGGAAATTCCTCATGTTGAAATAATCAGGATAGGTACACGGGCACCGGTTGTTTTTCCTCAAAGAATCACTGAAAATTTATGTGCCATTTTAAAAAAATATCACCCGGTTTGGCTGAATACTCATTTCAATACCTCGATAGAAATTACCGAAGAGTCAAAGAAAGCATGTGAGATGCTTGCCGATGCGGGTGTACCTGTAGGCAACCAGGCAGTTATTTTAGCGGGGATAAATGACAGTGTCGCAATCATGAAAAAGCTGATGCATGATCTTGTTAAGATCCGTGTCCGCCCTTACTATATCTATCAGTGCGACCTCTCGGAAGGGATCGGTCATTTCAGGGCACCCATTTCAAAAGGAATTGAAATCATCGAAGGGCTCCGGGGCCATACATCCGGGTATGCTGTACCTGCCTTCGTCGTCGATGCTCCAGGAGGGGGAGGGAAAATCACCCTGCAGCCGAATTATATCCTTTCACAATCTCCAACAAAAACGGTACTGCGCAATTTTGAAGGTGTGATAACCACATATCCTGAACCTGAGCAATATACACCAGGACTTGCAGATGATTATTTCAAAGGGGTATATCCTGATATGGAAGAAAAACAGTCAGATATAGGTGTATCTGGTTTAATGAACGACAAGCAATTCAATTTAGTGCCTGAAGGGCTGAAGCGAATGAACCGACGGGAAAATTACGTGACCAACCCAGAGCATGCTTCATTGAAAAACAAACGTGAAAAGCGTGATTTGTTAAAAGAAAAGAAATTCCAGGCACAGCAAAAAAAGAGCACTCCTAAGGGGGATGAATAGCATGGAGATGTGTCCATGGTGTGAGAAAGGGAAGCTTGCATCAGTAAAGGGGACTGTGTATTGGGAACTGCCGGATGGTTCGAGGGCGGTTGAAATTACGGAAACCCCTTCATCTCATTGTGAAAGTTGCGATGCCTTTTTTCAAAGTGATGAAATAGTGAAGGAAATTGAAGATCAATTATTTTTAATTGATTCGAAAAAGCTTGAAAAACAAACGAAGTACAGTGAGCTAATGAACATGAAAAGGCTGTTGAAACGTAATTACTTTGACTTTTAGCGGCAGGTGTATTACATTTCCATAAATGAATTAATCCCCTCATTTTAGACAGAATAGTGTAAACCACTATTTCTATCCTAGGTGAAGGGGATTTTCCATTTCAGAAAATGATCGCCAGCGTTTAAATTGGCTAATAAGTTTTTGAAGAAATTCCGCCAGCCTTCAAGCAGCATGTTAGGACATGCGCCGCGTGTTTTATTATGGGAATGGGGTTTATTGGTTGAAGAGTAGGATAAATAATATTTAAGCACTTCGCTTTCCTTTATCGAATCATATAAAAAAATCTTAAAAGGATGTAATCAATATGGAATGAGTACGATATGTTAGTATAGCTTCGTAATTTAACGTATGCATTTTGTGTTGAAAAATCGCGGTTTTCATAAAATGAGGAAGAAAAAACCAAATTGTTTTTTAAAAAAGTGGACGGAAGCGAAAGTTTCCGATATATTAAAGCAGAAATCATAGTTATTTTAGGGGGGGCTCGACATCATGAGACCATTTTATTTATATTTAATGAAATTTAGACAACCAAAGGAAATTGATGCAATCACTAAATTTGCCAATTATGCCTATGAGGATCATGGCTTCCCAAAACAATCGACTGATTATAATGAACTGAGCAGTTATTTAGAATTGAATGCAGACTATCTCGAAAGTATGTCGGTATTCGATCAAGCGTGGGAACAGTATGTCCAAATAGAAGAAGGACTCATATTGGGAGATCAGGAATAGGGAGGATCGGAAGGATGTTAAAAAGCCTTCAAACCCGAATTTTGCTTTATTCTTTACTTATTGCAAGTGTTCCTCTTCTGATTTTGGGAATCATATCCTATGGATCACAACGCTCCCTTCTGGAGAAGGAAGCAAAAAATGCCCTGAATGCAGGTTCACTGAATATTGTAAATGAAACATACAGCTATTTGAACGAACGGATCAGTGATGTGAAGTTAATGAGTGCAAATTCTGCAATCATCAATCCTGGCCACTCAAAAGAAGAGAAGTCAGATGAACTAAAAAAGTTTATCGATGCAAAAGGAAATTATTACGGAGTTTTGCATTTGGATATGGAAGGCAATGTCATTGCAGATACATCCAATAAAATGATCGGGGATAACCTCGCGAAGAGAATATGGTTCAAAGAGGCAATAGAAGGTCATGAATTCCTTTCAGACGTATATAAAACCCGGGCTTTCTCAGAACCGATTATAGCTCTGAGTGCTCCGGTATATGATAATTCAGGGGAAATGATCGGAGTCGTATCCACAGCTTTCCGATTGGAAGGGCTTTGGGAGATGATGGAGAAAAAGGCTAATGAAATTAGCGATAAATACCCAGTCAACTTTTACATGATCAACCAAGAAGGCATCATGATTTCGAAAAAAGACCCACATGGCATGATGCAGGATTCTGCCTTGAGAGAAATGGGATTAACGAAAGATAAGCTGATGGGAGCATCGTTAACGGATGAATTATACAGTGAAGAGAATGGGGAAAAAATATATTCCATCCAGCCTGTCCATACGGTAGCACAAACAGAGAATAAATGGTTTGTTGTTGTGGGTGCTGATAAGAAGCAGGTGTTTCAGCCTTTGAATGACCTATTGACACGGTACCTGACCATCTACAGCATCGTTTTTGTTTCTATCATTCTGGCTGTCTATTTACTAACAAAGACCCTCGTTCGGCCAGTTCAAGAACTTGTCGAAGCGACAGAGGATTTCATAGGAGGAAAGGAATTCATCATTTCCGATAAAAGAAGCTTCGAGGAAATGGAAAAATTGAACCTTGCCTTTCTAAGAATGATGGAAACGATAGAAGATCGTGAGAAGGAAATCGTCCGTACGGAAAAATTGAAATATGTAGGCCAGCTAGCTGCCGGTGTCGCCCATGAAATCAGGAACCCATTGACGACAATAAAGGGTTTTTTTCAACTATTGAAGAGCCAGGATCATGATAAATCATTGATAGAAAAATATAGCGATGTCATGCTTCATGAAGTGGATCGGGTCAATGTATTTGTGACACAACTTCTTGATTTGGCAAAACCGCATCAACTGGAATGGGAGAAAATCGATTTAAAGGATTTCCTTGATGAAATTATAGATACCTATACTTCCTCAATTCCGAGTTCTCATGTAAGAATAATTAATGGTGTGACACAATCCGTCATTGTTTATTCAGACAGGAACCGGTTAAGGCAGGTTCTCTTGAATGTCTTGAATAATGCATGTGAAGCCATCGAAGCAAGGGGGCAGATTGAACTGCATCACAATTCCACCTCCCAATATATAAGATTAGTGATCAGCGATGATGGAAAAGGCATCAGTCCCGAGAATTTAAAAAATATCGGTATGCCCTTTTATACCACCAAACCGGATGGAAACGGATTAGGTGTGGCGACATGCATTCAGATAATGGAGGAATTAAAAGGGAAATTCCAAATTGAGAGCGTCCGCGACGAAGGAACGAAAGTGACGCTCACAATCCCCACTACGAACCGTCTCATTAAATGAGGCGGTTTTTTTGGTTGTAGTGCCCTTAAATAAATGGGCCGGTTAATTAGCTAAATGAGCAAAATGCCCGCTTATTTCCATTAACCTCCATGTTTGTTTGTGCATATAATTTACTAATCAAACGATAAGGACCATATTGGGGGATGTCTCTTATGGGCAAAAAAAAACAGCCGAAATTTAAATTAGGCGATACAGTCGTAATAACAATGTATGGGACAGTCGGGAATATAACCGATGTGAAATTTCTCGATGGTGCTTATGTGTATGAAGTGAACTATAGTGAAGGTCTTTATATCGAAAAAACATTGCAATCGATAAATGAATATGAAGGAGAAATCCTTTATCCGAAAGAACAAATCGATATTGAATATAAATTTTTATTAGGTGACTTGGTCCAAGTGGATGGATATGAACAGGATTATTTCAAGATTATCGGCTATCGAACGGAAATTTGGCGCTATAAGGAAAATGCCTGGGAGGATGTAATCTATGAGTTATCAAGAATCTCTGATGGTGAATGGCTTGAAGCGCATGAAGAAGAACTGACTTTGATTGCCGATGCTAAACGAGCAGATGGAATCATTAAAAAGTTGGGTCTGCTCCTTCCTCAAAAGAAAAATGAGCTTGCTATCATTGCTAAACAAAACAACCCTGGTAAAGGTGAGCGAGAAATGACAATGACAAAAGATGAAAAAAAGGAAATGATTGATGGCCTGTTGGATTTATATAATGATTATTGTAAGCTCTACGAACATTTTGGCGATGATGAATATCGTCACATCATGAAGATCGCCCTCGCTAAAATAGAAAAGGCGGCAGAGGAAATTTATCCAGATCATAAAAAGAAGCAAACGAAGTGAAAGGCATCTATAAAGGGCAAATTCCAGATTCCCTATAGAAGTATCCATTCAAATTGAACACGAATGGAACTTGATAACGATAGACCCTTCATATGTTTTTCCATTAAGGGATGCCTTACTGGTATATTTGTCTCTACACATTCATAGACCTTTAAATAAGGGGGCGATGATTTGCGAGAAATTGAGGTTTTTATCGATACAGAAGAGATAGCGGAATTCTTTTTTCAAGAATTGATAAGACGGGGCTATCTTCCAACAGAAGCTGAAGTTGAAGATCTTGCTGACATCACATTCGAATATCTTCTTGAAAAATGCATAATTGATGAAGAAGTCGATGAGTAGCTGTCATTAGACGGTTAGCAGCTTCCTTTCCCTTAATTTTATTAACCATTAAAAAAAGACGGCGGACCTCCGCCGTTTTGTTTGCGATTTAGGAAGGGTGCCAAAAGTCGTTTCGTGATTTCCATTTTTCAAGTTCCAGATAAGGTTCGATTTTCCTAACTTGTGGTTGATATGGTATAGTAGTTTTTGAATATCATTTCAACCACAAGTTAAGGAGGACATAGTCGTATGAGCGTACATATTGGTGCAAAAGAGAATGAAATTGCGGAAACGGTCTTACTTCCTGGGGACCCGTTGCGTGCAAAATATATTGCTGAAACATTTTTAGAGGATGCTAAACTTTATAATGAAGTTCGTAACATGTTTGGATATACAGGGACATATAAAGGAAAACGAATTTCTGTACAAGGTACAGGCATGGGTGTCCCATCCATTTCGATTTACGTGAATGAATTGATGAATAGCTATAATGTCCAGAAGTTGATTCGTGTGGGAACTGCAGGAGCGATTCAAAAAGATGTAAAAGTCAGGGATGTGATCCTTGCAATGAGTGCTTCCACCGATTCCCAAATGAACCGTATGACTTTCGGCGGGGTGGACTTTGCCCCGACCGCGGATTTCGAATTACTTAGAAAAGCTTATGACGCCGGCACGGCAAAGGGCTTGCAATTGAAGGTCGGTAATGTATTTACGGCCGATCAGTTTTATAACGATAATAGTGAATTGGAAAAATGGGCAAAATACCAAATACTTGCGATAGAAATGGAATCAGCGGCCCTTTACACGCTTGCTGCTAAATTTGGACGCCAAGCTTTATCTGTATTGACCATTTCCGATCACATTTTAACTGGTGAAGAAACGTCGGCGGATGAGCGCCAGTCAACCTTTAACGAAATGGTTGAAGTGGCATTGGAAGCAGCTATCCAGGACTGATAATTGGATGTAAATGACAGGCGGGTGACCAGGAATAAGTGATGCTGTATAATGGCAGGTTGGATACAGGCTCATTTGTTCCAGGTATCCGCATTTTTGTAATATCAGGAGATGCCTGTTGTCCTTGGAGCATTCTCCATGATTTGAAGTTTTTTTAAAAAATACATATGGCTATAAGTTGTTATTTTTGATAACTATTATTTTTCGATTGGCATGAAAGCTGATAAAATAGGAATGAAATCGTTTATATCGTCATGAAGAATGAAAGTGGTGAGGCTTCAGTGGAAGAAGAAAATCAAAAACAGCCAAAAGAGGCAGGGAAATTCATTAAAATAAAGAAGTTTACGTTCATTATGGGGATTTTCTTGGTCATATTTCTAACTGCAGGGATTACTACAATAGCCTTGACCTTTGGAGATGAAAAAGTAGAGTCATTAGCACCGGATAAGCATTCGGAATTTGAAAAGCTGTATTCTACATACGATACGATAAAAGATAACTATTATGAAGAGATTGATGAAGAAAAACTTGTTGACGGGGCAATTAATGGAATGATCAAATCATTGGATGATCCGTACTCCGCTTATATGGATAAAAAGGAAGCATCGACTTTCCAGGAAAGCATCTCTTCATCTTTTGAAGGAATCGGTGCCGAGATTCAGGAGCAGGATGGACAAATCATGGTCGTCTCACCGATAAAAGGGTCCCCAGCAGAAAAAGCAGGGGTAAAGCCGAATGATATCATTTTAAGTGTGGACGGTAAAAGCGTTGAAGGGCTAAGCTCTTCTGAAGCTGTCCTGAAAATCAGGGGCGAGAAGGGTACGAAAGTGGATCTATCCATCTCAAGAGCTGGTGAGTCGGAACCGATTGAGCTCACCATTAAACGGGACACAATTCCGATTGAGACGGTTTATGCGGAAATGCTTGATGATGGAGTTGCAAAAATTCAAGTGACCAGTTTTTCCGAACATACAGTCCAAGAGCTGAAAACGGCGCTTGAAGAAATGTCCAAGAAGGATATGAAGGGTCTCGTATTGGATTTGCGGGGAAACCCGGGGGGACTGCTTGAACAAGCAATAGAAATGGCAAGCCTGTTCATACCTAATGGGGAAGTGGTCCTTCAGGTTGAGGATCGCAGCGGGAAAAAACAAGTCGAAAAATCGGTGAATGATGGAGAACTGAAAATCCCGGTAGTCGTGCTGATTGATGACGGAAGTGCCAGTGCTTCTGAAATCGTTGCAGCTGCTGTCAGTGAATCTGCGGACATTCCATTGATTGGTGTCAAGTCATTTGGGAAAGGGACAGTGCAGACTGCCGAAAAACCCTTTAAAGATGGATCTAACTTCAAATATACGGCAGCTAAATGGTTGACTCCTGAAGGCAATTGGATTCATAAAAAAGGGATCAAGCCGGATATTAATGTGAAGCTTCCTGATTATGCCAGCCTTCCGTACATTTCCCCTGAAAAGGAATTGAAAGCATCCGATTCTTCGAGTGAAGTGAAAGCAGCTGAAGAGATGCTGAAGGAAGCGGGCCATGATCCAGGTAAGATAGATGGATTCTTTGATGAAGCAACCACGAATGCGGTCATAGCATTCCAAAGGGAACAAAAAATTAAAGAAACTGGCACCATTAAGGATGATACTACCGTGAAATTGATGCAGGTCATCCAGGAGAAAATCCTTAAGAATGACACACAAGTGAAAAAGGCGGTAGAAGTATTAAAGAAAGAAATCAATAAATGATTTAGCCCTAAAAGCCTGTCAGCGATTATCGTTGGCAGGCTTTTTTTGTCGTTTCATGCATAGGATTCCAATATTAGGCAGAGAATAGGGGTAATTTTCCGATGAGGTGAGGTAATGAAAGAAAAGGTATTGTTCATATATCTATTGATCTTGATTCTGGCAGCCTGCACTTATGCCCCTTTACCCAAACAAAATGGAAATGCAGGTACGGAAAAAAAACTAACCAAAGAAGAGAACCAGGAAAGCGTGAAAACATTTCTGTTAATTGGTGTTGATACAAGGGGAGAGGAAAAATCACGATCAGATGCGATTATCCTGGCAAAATACTTTCCTGAGCAGGAAAAACTGAAGCTGGCTTCGATTATGCGTGATAGTTATGTGAAAATCCCCGGGAATAAATCAGGATATAACAAAATAAATGCAGCTTATTATTATGGTGGCAGGGAATTGCTGAAGAAAACCATACAGGAAAACTTCGGTGTCAAGGTCGACCATGTAGCGGTAATTGACTTTCAGGGATTCGTGAAGATGGTCGATTTACTTGCCCCTGAGGGGGTGGCGGTGAATGTGGACCAGGAAATCATTGATGATATGAGCATTCAAGCAAGCGTCGGTAAAAATGTTTTACATGGGGAGGAAATATTGAAATTTGTCCGTTTTAGACATGACGATGAAAGTGATTTTGGAAGGATTGAGCGTCAACAAGAAGTAATGGTTCAATTAAAAACAGCGTTTATAAATCAAATCTCATCCTTCGAAGGGATGGCAGCCCTTCCTAGTATCATAGAACAAGGACTATCGTACTTGGATACAGATATTGGTCTGAGCACAATAATGGAAATGGGACCAAAAGCCGTTTTCCATACACCGGACACCGTCGAAACCTTAAGAGTTCCAGTGGAAGGAAGCTTTAAAGATGAAATATATCCCCAGTCCGGAGCCGTTTTGGAAATGGACTGCACTGAAAATAAAAAGGCACTTCAGGAGTTCTTTTCAAAATAATAAGAATGTCCAATTATCTTTTATTATCGAAGACATCCTTATATTAACTGAAGATGTTCGAAATTTAATATTGTATTATAGACCTCGCAAGAATAATCTTAATTCGATCACCTTTAAAAAACGAGAGGGATAAGAAATCCTTCTCGTTTTTTATCACCAATAAAGGAACCTGGATCAATTAACAAAATGCGGAATGTTTTTGAAGAAATCCGGTGTTATGATGCCGTTTTCGGTAATGATGCTTGTAATTAGATGATTCGGTGTAACGTCAAAGGCTGGATTGAAAGTCTTCACGTTTTCCGGAGCGATCCTTACACCTTGAATGAAGGTGATTTCCGCTTCATTCCGTTCTTCGATCGGGATGGATGTGCCGGATTCGATAGACAGGTCGAATGTGCTTGATGGTGCGGCCACATAAAAGGGGATACCAAAGTGCTTGGCTAATATGGCCAATCCCAATGTCCCGATTTTATTGGCTGTATCTCCATTGGCCGCAATCCTGTCGGCCCCGACGATAATTCCATTTATTCCTTTCTGGTGAATCGTATGGGCAGCCATATTATCAGAAATTAATGTGACATCCACCCCCGCTTGCATCAATTCCCAAGCAGTCAAACGCGCCCCTTGCAGGACAGGCCTGGTTTCACATGCATACACTTTTAGCGGAAAGTCCTTTTCTTTAGCCAGATGGAAGGGAGCCAAGGCTGTGCCATACCGAGCCGTGGCAATTCCCCCAGCGTTGCAATGCGTTAGAATGGAATCACCTCTAGTGAATAGGGATAAACCATGTTCCCCGATTTTCCTGCACATTTCTTCATCTTCAGCAAAGATGGCTTTAGCCTCCGCTACAAGTGCTTCCTTGGCAGTTGAAATGCTTTGCGCAGCCTGCAAGGTGTTCTCCATCCTCTTTAAAGCCCAAAAAAGGTTGACTGCAGTAGGCCGTGAAGAGGCGAGTTTTTCAATATGCCTCGTTACATTTTTCTTGAATTCCCCTAAATCAGCGGTTGTTTCCTGCTTGGCACCAAGTGCAACACCAAATGCTGCCGTCAGTCCAATTGCAGGGGCACCGCGAACTTTTAAAGTCAAAATGCTGTCATATACATCATCAACAGAATGAAGTTCTATAAATTCAGTTATGGAAGGAAGGGCTTGTTGATTTAATAATGTAATATGGGTATCATCCCAATGTACCGAATATGGTAAGGGTGCTATTGTAGTCATGTTCAGGTCTCCTTTTAAATGGTTGAGTAAGATGGCAGTGTCCGTTGCTTCAACGCTTCAATGACGGCTGGAACATCCAATTCCTCCCGTTTTTTAATTAATAAAGTACCGATTTCCAATGTTGCCGTTTTGGCTGCGATCCTTGTTTCTTTATTTTCAATGACGTTTAAATCGGCAACATGGGAAAGGCCAATGGTTCGCCGAATCAGTTCACAGCCTGCAAAACCGAATGCATCTTTTTTGAATTTTGTCAGCAAATAAGGCAGATACCCTTTCACATGGCGGAATGGGCTTTTATTTTGGGCTTCCCATAATTCGGTATAAGTTTCTTCAAAGGCATTCCAAAATTCATGAAGGTGTGAGAAAATCTCTTCCTTACCAGCGTCATTTCGTGTAATTGCCTGAAAAAGAAGGTTGGCGGTGTATTGACCAAGGTCAAAACCAACGGGCCCATAAAAAGCGAATTCAGGATCAATAACCTTTGTTTCAGTTTCACTTGCAAATATACTTCCAGTATGTAAATCTCCATGAAGTAAGGCTTCCTGCTCGGTTTCAAAGCTTTGTTTCAGCTTGGCGACCTCAAGTATCACTTCTTGATCATTCCATATATTTTTGGCGGCATCAGTCAATTCCACCTCGAAATCTCCCGGGAGTTCCTCAAAAAATGGATCCGTGAAAATAAAGACCTCAGTGATTTTGCAGAGTTCGGGATTCGTGAAATGTCGGGCCACCTCCTTTTTCGAGGAGGGTTCTAAATGATAATCGGATGTATAAAATGCCGTCTTCGCAACATACTCACCAATATGCTGTGAAAGCAATGGATATGAATCGCCATCAATCAATCCTGTTCTAACGATTTTCAAGTGCGATAAATCCTCCATGACTGTGATGGCCAGCTGTTCATCCGAATAGTAGACTTGCGGTACGAATTCGGGGCAATAACTTCTGAAATGAATCAGCGCATTCGCTTCAATGGCTGCCCTTTTCAATGTCAGCGGCCAGCTTTCACCAAGTACCTTGGCATAAGGGACCGCTTGTTTGATTATTATACCTTTGTTTGTGACCGTGTCTGTAATATGAAAAACATAATTTAAGTTTCCATCGCCGATTTCATTACATTTCAAACTTGCATCCGCATTGACCAACCCAAGTTTTTTTGCAAGGGTTATAGCTGTTTCGTTTGTCAATCTCTTAAAATTTGAATGGTTTTGAGTCATTCTTTTCCCCTCCAGATTCAAAATAAGAATAAAAAAGCCTCTTTCATATAGAAAGAGGCAGAAGTTTTGGCTTCGGACCTCTTATCTTCCAGAAAATGAATTCTGGTGGAATTAGCACCGTGCTCTGTGGATTTAATAATCCGGCGGAGAATCCGCCCCATTTCACAATGGTATTACAGTCGGTTGCTGGGCTTCATAGGGCCTTTATCCCTCAGCCTGCTCTTGATAAGAGTAAATGTTTTCTGAAATTTTAATCTTCGGGAAAATAATATCAACTTTTTAAATAGTTTGTCAATGGGTAAATTAATAAAAATCAGGACGGCGATCTTCGAATACAGGTATTTTGTTACGTGCTTCCGTAACTTTGTTGAAGTCCAAGGTGCCTGTCAATAGTTCGTTTCCTTCTCCGGCTTCACTTATGATATTCCCCCATGGATCAATAATCAAGGAATGGCCCGCAAATATATTATTGACATCCGAACCTGTACGATTAACGGCTACAACATAGGCTTGGTTCTCGATGGCACGGCTTATCAATAAGGCTCTCCAGTGATCGAGTCTCGGCTTTGGCCATTCAGCCGTAACGAATAGAACTTCCGCGCCTTGAACGGTATGGGCCCGCTGCCATTCAGGGAAACGAATGTCATAACAAACGAACCCGGCACATATTTTTTCATCAAGAGTAAATAAACCATCTTTTTCACCTGGCTGCAGGAAATGATGTTCATCCATTAATTGAAATAAGTGAAGCTTATCATATTCTTTAATGAGCTTTCCGTGTTTATCGATGATGATCATGGTGTTATAGATTCCCTTGCTTGTTTTTTTTGCAATGGAACCGCCGATGATGTGAATCTGGTGTTTCTGTGCCTGTGTTTTAAGAAATTCAATCGTTTTTTCTGCCTCTTGATCAGCAATCTCATTCAGCCTGGTCAAGTCGTATCCGGTTGTCCAAAGCTCTGGTAATATGACGATATCGGGCTCGGACCGAGCTGCTTTTTCCATCCATCGTTCTGCAACCTGAAAATTGATATCTGGTTGCCCGAAGGCTATATCCATTTGAATACAAGCTATTTTCCACTTCATCGTTAAAACCCCCACATGTAAAAAATGCTTTACAAGACTACGATAAACATATATCATTTGTGACTAGAATTTCAAGAAATTTCAGAGAAGGTGTATAAATGGTGCAATTCGAAAAATCCGGGCTGCTTCAGGACCTGCCCAAGCAGTTTTTTGCTTCACTAGTAGCAAAAGTCAATGCAATCACGGAGCAAGGACATGATGTCATTAATTTAGGCCAGGGAAACCCTGATCAGCCGACTCCGGAACATATCGTCAAAAGTTTGCAGTCTGCCGCTGAAAAAACGATTAATCATAAATATTCGCCATTCCGGGGACATCAATATTTAAAAGATGCTGCTGCCGTCTTTTATGAACGAGAATACGGTGTCAAGCTGGATCCGAATACTGAAGTGGCGATTCTCTTCGGGGGAAAGGCAGGTCTTGTCGAACTTCCGCAGTGTTTATTGAATCCAGGTGATACGATTCTTGTTCCAGATCCCGGCTATCCGGATTATCTTTCCGGTGTTGTTTTAGCCCAGGCAAAGACCGAACTGATGCCCTTGACAGAAGAAAATGATTTTCTTCCGAAATACGATGACATACATAAAGAAGTTCTTGATAAAGCCAAAATGATGTTCTTGAATTATCCGAATAATCCCACAGGCGCTTCTGCAACTGAAAGTTTCTTTGATGAAACCGTCTCCTTTGCAAAAGAACATTCAATATGTGTGGTCCATGATTTCGCCTATGGGGCGATAGGATTCGCCGGAAAAAAACCGATAAGCTTTCTCCAGGCGGAGGGAGCGAAGGATGTAGGAGTTGAAATATACACCCTATCGAAAACATACAATATGGCAGGGTGGAGAGTCGGCTTCGCAGTGGGCAATAAGAGTGTAATAGAAGCTCTTGAACTATTACAAGACCATCTTTATGTGAGTCTTTTCCCGGGGATACAAGAAGCTGCGGCAAGCGCTTTGCTTGACTCACAGACCTGTGTAGAGCAGTTAGTGCAGATGTACGAGGGGCGAAGGAATGTTTTCATTGAGGGATTGAGGGCCATCGGCTGGGATGTCAAAGCTCCAGCGGCATCGTTTTTTGCCTGGCTCAAAGTACCTGAAGGTTTTACGTCCGAGAGTTTTGCGGACTATTTATTAACGCATGCCCATGTAGCTGTTGCCGCAGGGAATGGGTTCGGTGAATTTGGCGAAGGTTATGTCAGGGTAGGGCTACTGACTTCGGAAGAACGGCTGCAAGAGGCTGTGGAACGAATACGTACATTAAACTTATTTTAATGCAATAAGGTTCACCTTTAAATAGTTAAAACTTATTGACAAAGTAGGAATTACCTGTCAGAATACAAAATAAATTCTTAATCTTTCGATACTTGGATGCAACTTATATATCAGCGTTTTCTTATTTTGAGCAGGTGGAGGGACTAGCCCGATGAAGCCCAGCAACCGACCGTAATTCCATTGTAAAATGGGGCGGAATCCTTCCGCCGGATTTTTTTGAAATCCACAAGGCACGGTGCTAATTCTTGCAGCCGAGGGCTGGGAGATAAGAAGATGGCTTTTTAAAGCCTCTTCTTTATGAAGGGGCTTTTGCCATTTTGAGACCATCTCAGGTTATTAATGACATCGAGAGTTTACTAACGTGTTATAGGAGTGATCAAATGAGCGATATAGTCGCTACTTATTTAATTCATGACTTTAATGGAAATCATGAGAAAAAAGCAGAGAGCATTGCCTTGGGTCTGACTGTGGGGACATGGACGGAATTGCCACATTTGGTACAGAAACAACTGGAAAAACATAAGGGACGCGTCGTATCGGTGACACCCCTATCTGAAGAGGAGAGGGCAAACAGCTACTTTAATCGGAAAGTATACCGTTCGCTGATTAAAATTGCCTATCCGGCAAGGAATTTTTCCAATGATTTACCCGCAATCCTTACAACGGTCTTCGGTAAACTTTCATTGGACGGTGAAATAAAACTTATTGACTTGGATTTTGTCGGTGATATTCAAAAAGCTTTTCCCGGGCCGCAATTTGGCATTGAAGGCATAAGGGAAAAGGTTGGCGTATTTAACCGGCCCTTGGTGATGAGCATCTTTAAAGGCGTATTGGGAAGAGACCTAACATTTCATAATGAGCAACTGAGACAACAAGCATTGGGAGGTGTTGACCTAGTTAAGGATGATGAGATCCTCTTTGACCAGGAACTGACTCCATTTTTCGATAGAATAAAAACGGGAAAAAGAATATTGAATGAAGTCTATGAAACCACTGGCCACCGGACTTTATATGCTGTCAATCTATCAGGGAAAACATTTGAATTATTGGATAAGGCAGAGCAAGCGGCTGAAGCAGGGGCAGATGCTTTATTGTTCAACGTTCATACATATGGTTTGGATGTATTACAGGCCTTGAGTGAACATGATCGTATCAAGCTGCCGATCATGGCGCACCCCGCATATAGCGGGGCATTGGCATCTTCATCATTTTATGGTATCGGCTATCCATTATTGCTTGGTAAATTAGTAAGAATATCAGGTGCGGATTTATCCTTGTTCCCTTCTCCTTATGGAAATGTCGCACTTGAAAAAACGGAGACCTTAGCGATTGCTGAAGCTCTGACAAAAGATGATCTTTCATGGAAAAAAGCCTTCCCTGTTCCTTCGGCAGGCATTCATCCGGGCATGGTTCCGGACCTGATCAAGGATTTCGGGCTTGATAGTGTGATTAATGCCGGAGGCGGAATTCACGGGCACCCTGACGGAGCAGAGGGCGGTGCCAAGGCATTCCGTTTTGCTGTGGAAGCCGTTCTAGCAGGAAAGGAACTTTCTGAAGCGGCGGCTGAGGAAGAAACCCTAAAAAAAGCTCTTGTGTTGTGGGGAGGCCTATAAGAAATAATGAAACCGATCATCTTTTGTGATTTTGACGGAACGATCACCAACACAGATAATATCATTTCAATTATGAAGAAATTTGCGCCTCCGGAATGGGAAGCGTTGAAAGACGGTGTCCTTCAGCAAAAAATCAGTATATCTTCAGGAGTTGGGGATATGTTTTCCCTGCTTGATAGTGGCTTGAAGGATGACATCATCCAATATGTAAGAAAAACGGCCGGCATTCGTCCGGGGTTTTATGAATTCGTTGAGTATACGAAACAAGCCAATATCCCTTTATATATTGTAAGCGGGGGCATGGATTTTTTCATTGCACCCCTTTTGAATGATATCTTGCCAACAGAGTCCGTTTATTGCAACCATGCATTTTTTGATAAGGAAAAGATTTATATTGAGTGGCCACATGCTTGTGATGAGCAATGTAATAATGATTGCGGTTGCTGCAAGCCATCCATTATGAGGAAAATTACGGGTCCGGAAGATTTTAAACTCGTTATTGGAGATTCAGTGACGGATTTTGAAGCGGCAAAACAGGCCGATTTTGTCATAGCCCGTGACATACTGCTTGAAAAATGCGATAGGGAAGGAATGCCACATCAAGGATTCGAAACATTTTTTGATGTAATTGACATTATAAAGCAGCAGGAGGTGGTTAAAGCGTGAGCACTCATTCTAAAGAATGGCAGGAGTTGGCAGATATTAAAGCTGAACTGGCCGAAAGGGATTGGTTTATGGGAACTAGCGGGAATTTGTCCATCCGCGAACCCAAAAGCCCTTTCTTTTATATTACTGCAAGCGGTAAGGATAAAAGGAAGCAATCGGATTCGGACTTTTTACTGGTGGATTTAAAAGGAAAACCAGTTGAAGAAACGAACCTAAGACCATCGGCCGAAACTTTACTTCATACAGACATTTACCGAAAAACCAATGCGAACTGTGTACTCCATGTCCATACAGTTGAAAATAATGTGATATCGGAATTGTACGGAGATGAAGGCCAAGTTTCCTTTCGTAATCATGAAATCATTAAAGCGACCGGTCGGTGGGATGAAGATTCGGAGCTTCGGATTCCAATCATATATAATCACGCTGACATTCCGCTGCTATCCGATAAGTTCAAGCCGCATGTCGAAGGAGACTCTGGCGCTGTGCTGATACGCAATCATGGCATTACGGTTTGGGGCAAAAGCGGATTCGAAGCAAAAAGAATACTTGAAGCTTGCGAATTTTTATTTCAATATCAACTGTTGCTTAATCAACAAAAGGCGTTTACAGGTTCTATAAGATAAATACTCATAGAGGAGGAATGAATGATGGCGACGATCAGATTCCATGAAACAAACGAGGTTATTGAAAACGGTGAACAGGTAAAAGGTTTTTTAGAAACACAAGGGGTTATTTATGAGCAATGGGACATTGCTAAATTACCTGCCCATCTTGTGGAAAAATACGATTTAACAGATGCTGACAAGGAGGAAATCCTTGTAACATTCCAATCAGAGATAGCGGAAATCTCTGAAAGAAGAGGCTATAAAGCCCATGATATCATCACATTATCCGATGCAAACCCGAACTTGGATCAAATGCTTGAAAACTTTAAGCAGGAACACCATCACGAAGATGATGAAGTGCGTTTCATAGCAGGCGGAACGAGTATCTTTGCCATTGAAGGCAATAATAAACAGTGGTTTGATGTACGGCTTAATCCAGGAGATCTTATTAGTGTACCAGAATCAACAAGACATTATTTCACGCTCGCGGAAGATAGGAAAACTGTTGCTGTCCGGATTTTCGTAACAGCTGCGGGATGGGTGCCGATTTACGAAAAAGACGAAGTTCAAGCATGAATCAATGTTGAAAAACCAGCTTACGGATTGGTTTCTATTTGTAGAAAAAAGGGAAGTCGGAATGGTCTCACCTAACCTTGATTTTTTTAAAAAAACATGATTAATCCCTTTGTGTTTTTTCTATTTTATAGGAAAGAAATCTCGCAAGATTGAAGAAATTTGGGACACTCCTGCCGAAAAACTGGCTAGCCGAGAATCCACAGGCGCTTGCGTCTAGGAGGCTCGGGAGACAGTCGGCGGAAAGGGAGCGGATTTCTGAAATCGACTGGACGTTTTTAAATAAAAAACTGCAGTCGAACTCGCTTTTCTTCGAATATGCCTAGTCTGAAACCAGCTTACGGGCTGGTTTTTTTATGTGAATCCGGCAAGTGCTTTAGTAAGCTAATTATGATAAAATTTAACGGAATCGAATTTAACCGGATTTAGGAGCAGATAAGAATGAAAACGACCGAAGTGTACATATTGGGCGGCTTTCTCGGCAGCGGGAAAACGACGCTTCTTCGAAATATTTTAAAACAGGAAAGTGAAGCGGGCAGAAAAGTGGCAGTGCTTTTAAATGAGCTCGGCAGTGTATCGGTTGACAGCGGACTCATTGGTGATGGAGTGCCTCTGAAGGAGTTGTTTGACGGGTGCATTTGCTGCACAATTCAAGATAAACTGGAGGTTCAGCTTCATGAGTTACTAACCGAAAATGAACTGGATGCGGTTTATATTGAAACGACGGGTGCAGCTCATCCAGTTGAAGTATTGGATGGCATCATGTCGCCGATTTTCGCCAAAAAGCTGGAGTATAAAGGGATCATCACGGTCGTCGATTTATTAAGGTGGCGCGATCGGGAGGAACTGTCTCCGCAGCTTCGACAGTTGCTTGCAGAGCAAATCCATCATGCCGATTTCATTTTATTGAATAAAGCGGATATGGTAAGTGAGATGGAGGCCGCACAGCTAATATATACGATACAGGCGCTGAATACGGATGCTGTATGTTTATTGACGGAGTATGCAGCCGTTTCCTTGGCATCATTGCAGCAAATACAAAGAAAAAGGCATAATGGACATCAAAAGCTTGATGTACATGACCATTTGCACTTAACTGCAATCGTTCATACATTTGAAGGTGCTGTGGCACAAACCGACTTTGAAGAGTGGCTTAGGGCTCTGCCGGAAACGGTCTATCGAATGAAAGGATATATTTCCTTCACACATTCACAATACCCGCATTTATTTCAATACTCCTACGGAATGCCGATGTATATGAATGAAATGATGAAAATGCCATTGAATATCGTCATGATAGGGGAAAAGTTGGATAAGGAAATGTTGATTGGTCAGTTAAAAGCTTTGGAAGCGAAAGCGGCCCGATAAACGTTTACCGCCCATTAAAGAAGGGAAACATGAAAAGAAGACTTTCTTATTAAGGAGGCGGTATTAGTGCCATGGAATAAGAACGATTACCCAAACTCGATGAAGAATCTAGATAAAGATGTTAGGGAAAAGGCTATAGAAATCGCGAATGCTTTATTGGATGAAGGATATGAGGATGGAAAAGCCATTCCAATTGCCATAGACCGGGCTAAGATGTCAGTAGGAAATGATTGAGAAAATGGTCAGACCCACATAGGGGTCTGACCATTTTTATTGTTGCATTCCAAAGGCGGCAAATGTCTTTTCGTCTTCTATCAATCCGCATGCAGCACACTGAACCCGAACTTCAGGACCATTATATGCTAGATGGAATGGCAGAAGGGAGTCGTTCGAATATTGTTCAACAATCTCACCGGATTGGGGATCCTTTTTAATGGGTGTTGCTACTTGCTGAATGAGATTGAAGCGAGATTTATTTGTCCGGCAATTCGGACAGCGGTATACTTGAGACATTGTACTCACTCCTTTTTTGGATTTTAAAAAGCATGATATCTTATTATTAAGATAGTCTTTACAAACTTGAACATTAATATGTATAAATTAGTAATGGATGGAAGGGATACTATGAAAGAAAATGTCAGGCAAGAAGAATTACTGGTGGCTTATTTAAGCATTTGGAACAATCGTAAGGTGAACGATGGAGGGGGAAGGGAAGTGTTGCCGGAACTCATCCGACGAGAGCTTTTGGATGAAAACGCCCATCCCCGCGCCCGAAAACCAGTTTTGGAGAAATTTTACCTTTCTATTAAACGCGTGATGGAATCTTCGCTTTCGGAAGAAATGAAAAATGCGATTGTAATGGCCTATATCACTGAATTGGAAAGATTATGATTTTTTGAGTGTGTACGGATGCTTGTTAGCAAATATTCTTTTATGCTTCATACTTTTTTCACAAATCATTGTTAAAATCTTTAAAAAATAGATATTTAATGAATAAGGAGCTTAAAATTATGAAGTGGGGCATTGGGCTTTTTCTTGCCATCGTACTGCTTACGGGGTGTAATAGCGGTAATGCATTTACTAAAATCAATAAAAGTCAATCTTTCCTGGCAACTGTCAATATCAAGGATACATCACTGACTTTCATAGACGAAAACTATCATGCTTTTGCAAAATGGGATATTTCAGAACCATTTACCGGAGCCCTGCTCCTGGCAGACAAAGATACTATCCTGCTTTATGGAAAAGAGATGGAGAAAGTCCAAGTGTACTCTTTATCTGCAGGAAAACTGATAAACAGTTGGGAAATTGGGAAAGGGATCGTCAATATGCAGTTGTTACGTGATGGTAAAAGCATCGTGGCGGTCAATCAATCGAATCACTCCATTTATTTTTTAAATGCTGATGGGGAGGAACAGGATATTGTCAAGGTTGGTAAAAGCCCCTTGACCGTTCTTCAAGGAGAGCAAGCGAATCGATTGTATGTTATTAATTTTGGTGATACCAAATGTTCAGTGATAAATCTTGAAACGAAAAAGGTCGATTTCGAATTTCCCGTACATAGTTCCAGCACAGGCACATTATTAAGGGAAGAAAAGGATGAAATATGGATCGGAGGACACGGTGATGGGGATCAAGTGGAAGAAGATCTATATATTTATTCGGCAAAAACGGGAGAGTTGAAGAAAAAGCTTAAGGCCCCGACCATGCCGATAAAGTTCCTGGAAAATGATGAAGGAATATTTGTCCTTAGTCATGGGACTAGCTCCTTATATAAATTGAATGATCAATATGAGGAAGTCAAAAGCAAAGTGGTCGGCGTAAACCCCTTTGAAATGGCGAACTTTAATGAAGATGTGGTCGTGGCGGGATATGATAGTGATGAAGTGTATGTAATGGATGCTGAAACAGTCGATGTTAAAAAAACGATCAAAGTCGGCGAAGGTCCATTCCAATTGATGTTGAGGGAGTAGATGACATGCATGTTTACACCATTTTAGTCGTGGATGATGAAGAAGATATGCGTAATCTAGTTGAAATGTATTTGCTGAACTCAGGTTATCGATGCCTTCAAGCTGCGAATGGAAAAGAAGCTATAAGTATGGTTGAAACAGAGGAAGTGGATTTAATCCTATTGGATATCATGATGCCAGGTAAGGACGGTTTCTCCGTTTGTGAAGAAATTCGTGAAATTGGGGAGATCCCTGTGATATTTGTCAGTGCGAAAGGTGAAGAATGGGATAAGGTGAAAGGGCTGAAGCTTGGCGGCGACGATTATATCGTTAAACCGTTCAATCCAGGAGAATTGGTCGCAAGGGTCGAAGCGGTATTGCGAAGGACAGGGAAATTATCATTGAATGAAGAGAATCAAAACCATGTCCGATTCGGTAAAATTAGCTTGAACTTACAATCCAGAACGGTTTTAGTGGAAGGGAAGCCAATCAATTTAACCTTGAAAGAATTCGAATTGCTGTTATTCCTCATGCGTCATAAAAGCCAGGCACTCAGCCGTGAACAACTGCTTGAAAATGTATGGAGCGGTGAGTATGGAGGATCTTTACGTACTGTGGATACCCATATTAAAACGTTACGAATGAAATTAAGAGCGGCCGATTACATTCAAACCGTCTGGGGAATCGGTTATAAGATAGAGGAAAAGAAATGATCGATAAATGGCGAACCCTTTCTTTTAAATTATGGCTCACCATTATCTCCGCAATCATCCTATCCGTGCTGTTCGCTTACTCCCTTTCTCAATATTATTATAAAAATCTATATGTGGAGAAGCTTAAAACGGATTTAGTCAATGAAGCATCATTGCTAGGGGCGGATTATTCCGGCGGTGAAATCAGCGAAGACTTTAAGCAAAAAGTCGAATGGTTTAACAGTAAGAACGACAGCGAAGTCTTTGTCGTCAATAATCCCAGGGAATTGAGTGCTTGTCTGCCTTTTGAAATCAATTACGATACCCTTATTTCTGAAGAAGAACGGCAAATGCTTTTAGATGGAAAAGCCGTTGAAAAAGAAGGATATG
This sequence comes from Peribacillus sp. TE19612, assembly GCF_056279465.1. Classification (NCBI taxonomy): domain Bacteria; kingdom Bacillati; phylum Bacillota; class Bacilli; order Caryophanales; family Bacillaceae; genus Peribacillus; species Peribacillus sp. TE19612. Next base: position 327,095 of record NZ_JBWCCL010000004.1, read on the forward strand.
AGAAAAGGTTTGAAAAGAACATCGTAGCGGCGATCATACCCCTGATTGACGAAAATCGCCTCGAAGGTATCATCTATACATATATTCCTGTAGATTCCATTACGGTCTTATTTAAGGAATTTGCTGCAAAATGGTTGGCGGCGGTTCTATTATTTTTGATTGTCGCGATTTTGTTTACTACTAAATGGTTGAAAAAGCTAGTCAGTCCGATTAAGGAAATCGAGACTGCGGCCCATCGTGTCTCACAGGGGGATTATGACATACAGGTCGAGGTAAGGAGTCATGATGAGATAGGTAAACTGGCAATAGCCTTTAATGATATGGCCAATTCCATCCATTTGGAAGAAGAAAGAAAAAAAGAATTTCTAGAAAATGTTGCACATGAGCTCAGAACCCCCCTTAGTTACGTAAAGGGATATACGCAGGCCATATTGGATGGTGTCGTGAAAAATGATGAAGAGCAACGGAAATACCTTCAACTCATTTCAAGGGAGGCTCTTAGGCTGCAGCGGCTTGTGGGAGATCTTATGGACTTATCAAAAATGGAAAGTGCTCCATTCTTGTTAAATAAAACCCCGATTGCCTATGCGCAATTCATTGAAGACGTACTTGTGAAATATGAACCGATAATAAAGGAAAAACAATTGGGCTTGAAGCTAGACCTGGATCCAGACCCGATTATTTTTGGGGATGAAGGAAGGATGGAACAGATTTTACATAACATTTTTGATAACGCCATTCAGTATACGGATTCCGGAGGGGCGATTCATATTACCCTAATTCAGCATAAAGATGATTGCGAACTGCTGGTAACTGACACGGGCAACGGGATTCCGGAAGCGGATCTGCCGTATATCATGAATCGTTTTTACCGTGTGAACAAAGCACGCAGCCGTTTTGATGGCGGTTCAGGGCTTGGACTGTCCATTGTCAAAAAATTGGTGGAATTACAAAATGGTAAAATCGAAATAGAAAGCAAGGAAAAAAGGGGAACATCAGTCAGGGTCATCCTGCCGAATATAAAAGAAGAATGGAATTCATAAAAAGGGGATACGTTCAAATATGAAAAAAATCATGTTATTTTGCATGGCGTTAATTTTTTTGGCTGGATGCGGCAAGAAAGAGGAAATTCCAAAAATGTTAAACGTCGATTTAGCTGTCGATCCAATTCAGGGTAAAGTGAATGAGCCTGTGAAATTTCAGGCAAAAGTAACATATGGGGACGAAGTCGTGACAGATGCGGATGATGTCAGTTTTGAAATTTGGCTTGCGAATAGCGAGGACCATGACAAGATAGCAGTAAAACATAAAGGGAACGGTATATATGAACTGGAAAAGGCTTTTGATGAAGAAGGAACCTATTATGTATATGCCCACGTAACGGCAAGGGACATGCACAACATGCCAAAGAAAGAATTCGTCATAGGTAAACCAAGTACTCCCGAACAAAATGGCGGAAAAAAAGAAATGGACGAGATGAATGATGAAGAAATGAAATGATGAATGTACCATCAAATACAAACAATTCGGGCTTAAATCCGGATTGTTTTTTTATTTGGAAAAATGTTCAAGACGATAGGGGGAAAATGACGAAATGTTGAAGTGAAACCGAAAAATTTGTAACATAAAAGTAAAGAAAGTCATAATAATTCGGTTAGTAACGATATGTCAACTAAAAGTTATTAGTATTCCATGGAAATGGTTCTATGTAACTACCATTGACAAATAATTACTGGAAAAATATGAGTATTTATACTGATGGCAGAAACATAGATAGTTAAAGCGTTTATGCTTGTTTTCACTGAAACTTGGATCATAAATATATTTTCATTCTCATCCTGTGAATTTGATGGAAATTGATGGTGCCTTTATTACAAAAAGTGCATGTTATGATAATTCCAGAAGCAAAGCACAACAAAAAATGAACATCACAGGAGGAAATACGAATGAAAAAGAAAATGATTATGTCAGCAGCAGCGGCTGCAGCTATTATATTCACAGGAGTAGGAGCTAACCAAGCTGAAGCAGCCAACTGTGATACAGTGAAACAAGTAACTTATAAAACTACGAATAAAGAGGATATGCAAAAAGTCCTTAACCAATACCTAGCTAAATACAATATCACTATACCTGCAGCGCAGGCACAACAAAAACCAGTTCAACAACCAGTTCAACAACCAGCTCAAAAACCAGCTCAAAAACCAGCTCAAAAACCAGCTCAACAAGAAGCTGGAACAACGAACCAATCAAAACCAGCAGCAAAACCTGCAGCACCAGAAGTAACACCTGAAAAATCAACTGATAAAAAACCAGAGACAAGCTCTGAATTAAGTGCTTTTGAACAAGAAGTTGTTAAATTAACGAATGCAGAACGTGAAAAACAAGGTTTGGCAGCTCTTAAAATCGACACTGAGTTGAGCAAAGTTGCACGTATCAAGTCTCAAGACATGAAAGATAAAAACTACTTTGACCACAATAGCCCGACTTACGGCTCACCTTTCGATATGATGAAACAATTCGGAATCAGCTATAAAACAGCTGGCGAAAACATCGCACAAGGTCAACAAACACCTGAAGAAGTGGTACAAGCTTGGATGAATAGCCAAGGACACCGTGAAAACATCATGAATTCTAGCTTTACTCATATTGGAGTAGGTTACGTAGAATCTGGTAACTACTGGACTCAACAATTCATCGGTAAATAATAGATTAATAGAATAGTGCATCCCATTAAATTGGGGTGCGCTTTTTTTTTTTTGCGAGAATGGATCATTCCATTCCATGTGAAAAAAATCAATTGTGACATCGATTGGTTCTCTATAATGTACCCAAATCTAAAAAAAATTGAACCAAGAAATAACTGGAACCGCACCTTAACATAAGTGAGGTCCCGGTGAAGCCACTTAAAATTCCGATACATCGATTTCTGAATACTGTGTATTGAAACTTTTTTGAAGCCGTATTTCCAATGTTGATTCTTTATATTGGGCTGATGCCCCTTTTTTCTTTACAGGTGCGGGGAGTGTTATGACATGCCGATCTGACTCTTCAGGAATCCCCTCGATGATGGATTGGTTAGATGTATGGTAAAGTTTCATTTTCTTTAGCCAAGATTCATCTTGTATTGGAATTCTTACGAAGACATATAAGTGGGTTTCAAATACTTCGGCATGTAAAGGATGTTCAGATCTGGCATTTACTTTTTGTGAGCCGCCATCATTTTGGTTCATCATACCTTGCATATTGTCAGGGATCACTTGTGAAAATACCTTTTCAATGAACGATTGAACATCACTTTGCTGCATATTTTTCATGAATTCCTTTTGGTTCGGGTTATTCTTAAAAGAAAAAAGTGAATTCCAGGGAAACATATTGAATTCCTCTCTCCTGCTTATGGTCTGACAGGTTTATTTGTTATATTTTATGCAGCTAAAGCCCAGAGGTTCTTTTTTATAATTACTAAATTATAGAAAATGGAATAAACTTATGTATAATTAAGTAAAATCCATTGATAAAGAGGGTAAGCCTGTGGATGAAAAAGTAGCTTTTATTACTGGTGGAGCAACGGGTATCGGCAAAAGGATGGCATTTTCACTCGCGGATAATGGAATGTCCATTATCATTACTTATCGAAAAAGTAAAAAGGCAGCTTTAGCATTAGTGGATGAATTACAGGAAATGTACCATGTTAAGGCAATTGCGATTCAAGGTGACTCGTCAAGTGAGGAAGATTGCCGGAATATATTGCAAAAGATTTCGGAGACATTTGGCCATGTTGATATCTTCATTCATAACGCAGGGCCATATATGCATGATCGTAAACCGATGACTGATTATGGAAGCGATGAATGGAAGTACATCATGGACGGAAATTTAAATGGTTTTTTCTATTTTGCGAAGGAACTTATTCCACAAATGCGCAGCAGAAACTGGGGCAGAGTCATTACCTTAGGGTTTGAACGGTGTGAAACTGCACCAGGTTGGATTTATCGTTCTGCTTTTGCCGCTGCAAAGAGCGGCTTGACCTCCTTGACAAGAACTTTGGCTGCGGAAGAAGCTACTCATGGAATCACCGTGAATATGGTTTGTCCTGGTGATATCATAGGGGATTGGAAAGAGAAGGAAATAAGGGTCGCGAGAGCAGAAAAGGATGATACGGTTCCAGTCGGCAGACCGGGTACGGGGGAAGATATAGCGAGGGTGATCACGTTCCTTTGTGATGAAAAATCAGATTTCATTACCGGGAGCATCATACCGGTAACAGGTGGTAAGGATGTTCTTGGGAAAATATATAAAGCCTAATGATTTAGAATTTGAATTCGGTATAAAAAAAGTGAGGCCGGTGTAATCCAGCCCCACTTTTTTTATGCCATTTTTTTATATTTTACTTGCTGAATGTACCGTAAGCGAGCAGCCAAGCCTATAGCCCCAAGAGCCAAACCGGAAATTAAACCGATCCAATACCCAAAGGCTCCCATATCCGTAAACTTTGCAAAGAAATAGCCAATTGGAAGCCCGAGAATCCAGTAGGAGACCAGTGACATGGCAAATGTGACATTTACATCCTTATATCCACGCAAAATGCCCTGAATAGGTGCCTGCAGGGCGTCCGATATCTGAAAGAAGATGGCATATATTAAAAAATGTGATGTCAGCATCATTACTTCGTGATCTTTAGTGTATAAAGAGGCCACAGGTTCACGGAAGAGGAAGAGGATGGTCGACAAAACGAGTGACATCGTCAAGGCCATCGAAATGCCAATCCAGCTATACTCTTTGGCATCTTTATAACGGGCTGCCCCAATTTCAAATCCAATGACAATCGTCAATGCCATGGATATACTTAACGGTATCATATAAAGCAGTGACGCAAAATTCATGGCAATCTGATGTGACGCAATCGTAACGGTATCATACTTACTCATCAAAAGGGTGACAGCCGAAAAAATGCTTGTTTCAAAGAAAATAGCGAGCCCGATGGGTACCCCAATCAATAATAAGGCCCTCCATTCTTTCCAGGAAACCCGGAAAAATTCAGTGAAAACCTGATATGTCGAAAATGGGTTTATTTTTATCACGACCAGTATGGCCACCAGGGCAATTAACCAATAGGTAATGGCAGTGGCATACCCGGAACCGACACCGCCAAGTTCAGGGAATCCAAACTTCCCGTATATTAACAGGTAATTAAAAAGGACGTTTACCGGGAGCGCACATAAGGTAATGATCATGGAAATCCTAGTTTGCCCCAGAGCATCGATGAAAGCCCTCAACGCATTATAAATGAATAAAGGAATGATACCGAGTGAAAGGGCGATCAAATAATCATGAGCCACCATGTGGACACTATCTTCAAGGTCCATGGCATTCAATACGGGGTTCAGAGAAAATGCTCCAATGATTAAAATGATCAAGGCTAAAGCTACAGCTAAATAAATGGCCTGCATCACGGAATAGGAAACGGATTTGGACTGCCTGGAACCCACCAGCTGTGAAACCACGGGTGTTAAGGCAATCAATATCCCGCTCAGCCCCGTATACACGGGTGTCCATAGCGAACTGCCGATGGAGACGCCAGCAACGTCCTGAGTGCTGTATTGCCCCGACATCATCACATCAAAAAAAGTCATGGCATACATGCTGATTTGGGTGATCAGGATAGGTATCAATATATAAAATAACAGGCGGATCTTTTGTGATTTAGTATAAGTCTGATTCATCAAAGTACCTCAATATCAATATTTGGAATTTTCAACACAATGAAAGAATTATATCACATAAGCATGTGATGTTTTAAGAGTTTTTATTTGAAACAAAAAAGACTTGCCGTTTGGGGCAAGTCTTTTTTGTCAGTCGCGCATGGATTCAAAATCATTCATGGCTTCCATATCTGAGTCTTTTTGAAGAATGAATGCCTGTGAAGGAATGGCAATTTGTACACCTTCCTGTTCCAATATCTCCATTATTTTAAAGTTCACATCTTCTTTGATTGATAAATATCCTCCAAAGTCCGTGGCTTTCGTGAAGAAATATAGGTAAAGGTTGAAACCGGAATGACTGAACTCATCAAATTTAACCAAAATCGTTTCCGGATGTACTTCAGGATGATCAATAAGCATTCTTTCAATGTCTTTAATGACATTTTCCAATTTTTCTTTTGGTGTCGTGACATTAACACCCAAATGGAAGGCAATCTGTCTTTTACCCATCTTGGACCAGTTGATGATCGGTTCATTCGAAAGGGTCGCATTCGGGACTGTAACTAAAGCTTGGGCAAAAGTCCGAACTTTAGTGCTTCGGAATGTGATGTCTTCAATGGTTCCCTCCACACTTGGAGTTTTGACCCAATCTCCTATGGTAAAAGGTTTTTCGGTAACGATGACGATACCCCCGAAGAAATTGCTGACGGTATCTTTAGCGGCAAGTGCGAAAGCCAATCCACCCAAACCAAGCCCTGCAACAAATCCATCGACATTAAATCCCCATTCTTCCGCAATGATGGAAGCCCCAAAAGCAATGATGATTATGTTTATGATTTTCGTAAAGAACGGCATGACGATTTGATCGACTTCTAGTCCGAATTTACTTACCAATTTCGGAAATAAAATGGTTAAGATCGAACTGATATTAAAAATCGTCCAAAAGAATAAGAAGACAAAAAACGATCTGTATATTTTCGATCTGAATTCAGCCGAAGGTGAGTCGATCGGAAAGTAGTGCAGTGAAATGATAACCCCAATCAAAACGATAAGCCATCTTACTGGCTGTTCTATTGCGAGCATTAAGTTGGCGGCAAATTCAACTTTACGTTTTTCTGCAATCCGTAGAAAGAACTTGAATATATATGTAGTAAATACTTTTCGAAGCAAAAGGAAGATTAGAAAAATGCCTATGGAAATTCCTAATTTGGTCCAGGCTTCGATTCCATCAAATTGATTGAGTGATTCAGAAACTTCTTGCAATGTATTACTCCTCCATTGTATCTTGTAGTATTGTAGAATACTAAGATTATAATATATTCACGCTGAAAAAGGAAAAATAATCGATAATTACATACATAATGGGGGATTTCGGTTCACTGAATACTTTTTCAAGTTATTAATGGCAAGGATATATGGTAATATGTATGCAAAGTGATTTTTTAAGTTTGGAAGGTGGAAATATTGACTAAGAAAATAGTATTTACCGGAGGCGGTTCTGCCGGTCATGTATCTGTTAATGCAGCAATCATCCCGGAATTTTTAAAGAATGATTGGGATGTTACTTATATTGGTTCAAAAAAAGGCATTGAAAAAAATATCATCGAAACGGAATTTCCCGAGGTCCGTTATGAAACGATTTCCGTTGGGAAATTCCGACGTTACCTTTCTGTTGAAAATATGAAAGACCCTTTCCGGGTCATAAAAGGGATTTTTGATGCACGAAAAATATTAAAAAAGACCAAGCCTGATTTCATTTTTTCTAAAGGTGGTTTCGTTTCGGTTCCAGTCGTTTTGGCAGGCAGGATGCTGAGGATTCCGATTGCGATACATGAATCGGATTATACGCCTGGTCTGGCTAATAAGATCGCGATGCCACTTGCATCGAAAATTTTCACTACCTTCCAAGAAACGGAAAAAGAACTTCCAAAAGAGAAGGCCATGTATCTTGGCGCTGTATTACGCGATGGCATTTTTACGGGAAACGCTTCTGCTGGTAAAGCATTTTGTGGATTCACGAATAACAAACCGGTGCTACTCGTTATGGGCGGAAGCCTTGGGGCCGTTAAAATCAATAATTTAATTACAGATAACCTTGATGCCTTATTAAAGGATTATCAGATTATTCACATTTGCGGGAAGGGAAATGTGAAAAGCGAATTGAAACAAAGGGGATATGCTCCTTTTGAATTCGTGCACGAAGAATTATTCGATCTTTTGGCGGCTGCAGATGTCGTTGTGTCAAGGGCTGGTTCAAATTCTATCTTTGAATTCCTTGGTTTGCAAAAGCCGATGCTGCTTATCCCTCTAAGTGCCAATGCATCCCGTGGAGATCAAATCCTGAATGCGTCAAGTTTTGAAAAACAGGGTTTTTGTAAAGTAATCCAAGAAGAAGAGCTGAATGATCGGATTTTTAATGCTACATTAGCGGATTTATTGAAAAAATCGGATGAATATCAAGAGAAAATGCGTCAAAAACGCCCATTCAAAACGGCAGCTGAAATGTATGAATTACTGCTTAAAGTAATAGCTGCAAAAAAATAAGTATCATTCCCCTCTATTCAGCATATCTTTTTCGAAAAGAGGAGGGGGTAGAATGGCTTATGAATATTCCAAAGGATGGTTCATTCAGCAGCTAAAAGCCGCAGGGATTAGCTACCATCCAATTGAAAAAAGAAAGCTGGAGCTGTATAAAACTTATATCCTAAGGCGTTTATACGAGGATCTGCAAAAAAGATAATCATAAAAATAACCGCAACGTCGTTGACGTTGCGGTTATTTTTATAGGAATTTACTTATAAAAGGAAAGAAACAGGATATAAGGATACCTGCGATAGCCATTGCCGCACCTGCGACAGCCCCGGTAAACTCACTTTCCTGGGCAGCTTGAGCCGTTCCGAGACCATGAGCGATCGTACCATATGCGATACCACGTGCGAAGGGCATCGTAATGTTTAGTTTATCCATCATTTTTGGAGCAATCATCGTACCCAGCACCCCTGTCAAAACGACGAAGGCAGCTGATATATTGGAATTTCCGCCATAAAGTTCCGTGATTTCAACCGCGATGGGCACTGTAATGGATTTAACTGCCAATCCTTGGAATATGAATGGCGGAAGTGAAAATGCTTTAGCGATGGCGAAGGCAATGATCAATGTGGCAAGGAGACCAAAAATCATGCCGCTAATTGCCGGCATTGCATATTTAACGATTATTTTTCTATTTTTATAAAGTGGGACGGCCAAAGCAACGGTAGCTGGTCCCAGGAAATAGGTGATGATGTCTTTTCCTGGTGAATAATCCTTGAAGTCCAAACCGCTGATCAGCAGTACGAGAATAATTGTAACCGTACTGAAAAATACGGGCGTCGTAAAAGGTGATGGATGTTTAGCATAGATTTTCCTTCCAATGAAATAGGCAAGGATGGTTATCAAGATGCTATATATTGTGATGAGCGCTGTCATGCTGTTTAACCTCTCCTCTATGGGATAGCTTCTGAACGGTCCATGCTGAAACGATGAATCCAAATATCAGGCTGACTCCCAATGTAAGTGCCAAAGGCAAACCGAATTCAATGAAAAGCCATCCCATCGTCATTAAACTGATTGAAATGGGAATGAAGAAAAAGGCTAGGTGCTTTACCAAAAATCCTGAAGTAAGTTCAATCCATTCGACTTTTATGACCTTCGTCTGTAATAAACCGAATAACAGAATCATGCCGATGACGTTACCTGGTATAGGTAAGTGAAGTAAATTGGCTAAATAATAGCCAAGCTTGCAAATGATGAGCAGGAAGATAAGCTGCACGATAAAAGCAAATGTTTTTTTCATGATTAAGTCCTTTCAATGACGCTTTGAATATATTGTTGAATTGGTCAATTGTATTCATTATAAAAAAATATCCCTAAAAAGAATAGGGATTTGCAGCAATCTATGTTAAACATCCCGTGAAACTGGAAAAAAGAGCTTTCCAGGTATGGAAGCTCCGGCCATTATATGAAAGGATAAACAAAGCCATATTGAAAATGTTCTTCGCTCTATGCTTCAAGTAACTGCTGTTCGTCATCATCATGCTGTCTAAGGATATGAAAGGTGTATAAATCTTTAGGGATTTCATACAAATCGTAGATATCTCCTTCATGATTGATTTGATCATAAAGGGATTTTCTTGTTTCGTTGGCATTGACGGCATAGGGAAGCTTTTCTGCGGCTTTTATGGAGCGGATATTTTTTTTTCGAATTCGCATGAAGACCGTTTCCAAACCGAGCTCGAAAAAAAGCTCTTTGAAGAAAGCGTCTTTTGCGATGGCATTATACCCTTTTCCATGATAAGGCTTGCCAAGCCATGTGCCTAAGAAACCTGCACCATTTTCAATATCGTATAAAGAAATACAACCGATGGGATTTTCCCATTCATCCAAGATTGTTCGTGAAATGAGTTGCCCAGCATCTTCGGCTTCAATCGTTTGCTTAGTAATGAAAACATATTCTTCATATGAATCTACCTTATGGCGCACGAAAGGGAAGACATCTGGATGCGTCATTTGTTCATAAAGAGAAAAACAATCTGTGAAATCTCTCTTTTTTAACATTTCCGTCCCTCCGTTTGAGGGCAGTTCTTATGCGTAGTCGCTGCCCACCCTCGAAATTTTTTAAGTCGTTCATCAAAAAATTTCGGGGTGGGAATCGAACCCACTAGAACCGGAAACCGGTGGCGCACCATTTGCCTTCCCTATTTTTATTGTCAGAAAGTATGCAAATCTAAAGAACCTTACGAAGGTATAATACTAAAAAAAAAACGGTTTGGGAATAGGTTTTTTGCCTTTTTTTTTCGTCAAATTTCAACTTTTTCTCGAAGGGTGAAATCTTTAGGCAACCGTCTGCATTCTTCCATGAAAAACTGCTTTTTTCGCCCGCTTTTTTCTTTAAAATTTACCTGTGAATTGCATGAATAAAATGATTACGCCAAGGGCCCATACATAAATGGAGAATATTTTGAGTGAACGCTTTTTTAAGAAATCGATCATCCATACTACGGCTATATAACCAAAGATTGCTGCTGAAAGGGTTCCGACGAAAAGCGCAGTGAGTGGAAGCCGTTCAACTTCTCCTGTAAAAATCGGTTTCATCTGAAATACGATGCCACCCGTAATGGCAGGAATGGAAAGCAAAAAGGAAAAATAGGCTGCAGTGGCCCTATCCAGTCTGCAGAAGAGGCCAGCAGCTATAGTTAAGCCGGAGCGCGAAAGAGCTGGCATGATGGCAGCAGCTTGGAAAGTACCGATGATCAGCGCGTCTTTAATCGAAATTTCATGAAGGGATTTGCCGCCTTTTCTTACTCCGTCGGCTACCCATAAAATCAGTCCGGTTGCTAAAAATTCCCAGCCTATGGTCACGCCTGTTTTTGAAAGGCCATCAAACCAATCACCAAGTAAAATGCCGGCAATCACGGCAGGAATCGTCCCAGCAATGAGAAGCAGAGTCATTTTGGAGAAAGGATTTTTCAAAATGGCAATTATGTCACTCTTATAGACGACCAATAACGCCAGCAAGGTTCCGATGTGGAGCATGGTATCCAGAAAAATGCCGGCCTCGTCAAGGTGGAAAATATGCCGTCCTAAATATAAATGTCCAGTGCTTGAAATAGGTAAAAACTCAGTCAAGCCTTGAATGATCCCAAGGATGAAGGCTTGAAATTCATTCAGCAAAAAAACATCACTCCATTCTAGAAGGTATAGGACAATCCATTATTTAAACTGTATGCTCAAGACCGATGAACATGTCCGGATTTTATTGTTCATATCAAGAAAAGGCAGTCCAGATATACCTTCTTTCGAATATAATGAGAGGAAAAATGAAACTATTTTTCGTTTGATTCGTAATTATTTATATGAGAAAGGAGGAGAAGACACTATGCCTACTAAAGATGAAAGAGTGTTTGCTGCCCTTATTTATGTGATCAGCTTTTTTACAGCATTTATCGGTCCTTTGGTGATTTGGTTATTGAAGAAGGACTCGTCACAATTTGTGGATTATCACGGAAGGGAATACTTGAATTTTTTCATTTCCTACACCGTATATTCAATAGTCGCAGGGATACTCACTATAGTATTGGTTGGATTCTTGCTATTGCCGGTAATCGGGATAGCATTAGTCGTATTCACCATCATTGCTGCTGTTAGGGCTTATGAAGGAACGGATTATCGATTCCCGTTGATTTTCAGGATATTATAGAATGATGTAAAAGGATTCCGTTCATTCGGAGTCTTTTAAGACTGCAGACAAACTGGAAGAAATGCGAGTTTGTCTGCAGTTTTTTATTTGAAAACGTTCCAGTGGATTTCAGAAATCCGTTCCCTTTCCGCCGACTGCCTGCCAAGCCTCCTCGCCTAGCGGCTGCGGTGTCTCGGCGAGCCAGTAATTCGGCAGGAGAGTCGCAAATTACTTCAATCCAATAAGGAATACAGTAACATTAAGAAAAATCTAGTCTTGTTTTAAAATTGGGTAGGACCCCATTCTGTCTACAATAAGATTCCGTTCAATTCGGAGTCCTTTTTTATTTGGTCCGTGTTGGGAATTCCCTTACATTAAAGAGGGAATAGATCACACTAAAGCGAATAAAGTATTATGATAACTGCTTCTATGCACGTTTAGGAAGCGGATGCCGGGCGGGTTGTGGTACTGCTAATCAATGGCCGTCCTAAAGGCGGTAATCTTTCTTGTAAGGAGTGAGGAGCAAAGCGGGATATGAATATACGTGAATATTATCAGAAAACGAGCAATTCAAATTTTCATGCATCTTGGGTATCTCTTCTTTTGGCCGTTGTCTTTTTCATTTGCCATATTTTTGCGATGATTCCGGGCAATATATTATTGATAACATCTCCTTTTATTTTCTTTAGCATTGCTCAATTTGTCAGTCATCGCATATATGAAAACAGAATGAAGGAATTGCCTGATGAACACATCGGGACGAATGCCGGGTTATTAGAAAATGAACATGTTTTATTGACGTTTATGCCAGCACCGACTTTGCGACTGCTTCTCTTTGCGCCGAATGGGTCACTAATGGGCGAGGTACGTGATTTGAATATGAAGTGGTTCATGTGGATGATTCCCAATTTCTTGTCGATGCTATTGGCCAAGCGATATGAACTGGTGGACCATGAGGGGCGTTTGCTGGCTAAGTACCATATCAAAAGGGGGCTTTTCAATAAAATGACGATCCTGGATGATCAGGGCGGCATTATTGGATTGTATCAAGAAAATCGGTCATTCGTAAACGTCAATGGAATGATCTATAAGGAAGATGGTACGGAATGGATGCCAATTGAAACGCCGGGAACTGTGAATTCTTTCGAGATTGCCACAAAAGACGGGGAAAAGATCGCTTCATACCAAGAAGGCTGGATGCCTTTGGAGTGGGGAAAACGATTCAAGACTAATACACCCATACTTTCTTTTTCATCAAATGTTGCTGAAATTCCTAAAATCATTGTCTTTGGGTTCTGTGCAGCCACTTTGAATCATCGTTCAAATTGACTATGGTTCCCCTTTAGCAAATCTTTTAAAAATTTGATATAATAATAGGAGATACATAGATTCAATACAAAATAAAAAGGTGGTAAATTATGAGTTTACTTAATGAGATTCTTGATTACAATGAACAGTTTGTAGAAAAAGGTGAATATGTTAAGTATAGAACGGACAAGTTTCCTGAGAAACGTATGGTCATCATAAGCTGTATGGACACTCGGCTCGTTGAACTTTTGCCAAAATCCATGAATGTCAAAAATGGCGATATCAAAATCCTGAAGACTGCAGGGGCAATCGTCTCCCACCCATTCGGAAGTGTCATGCGGAGTATCCTTGTTGCTATTTATGAGCTAAAGGCAGATGAAGTATTGGTCATACCTCACCATGACTGCGGGATGGCATCAGTCGATGCCGACTCTGTAATGGACAAGATGATCGAACGTGATATACCAAAGAGTACCATCGATACACTGGGAGCTGCAGGAATCGATATCCGCAGTTGGCTCCGTGGATTTGATGATGTTTATGAAAGTTGTAAGAACAGTGTCGAAGTGATTAAAGGACATCCTTTGATTCCTAAAAATATTCCTGTACATGGTCTAATCATTTCGCCTGATACAGGGAAGCTGGAATTGGTAGTCGATGGGTATTCGCAAGAACAAAAATAATATATTCATCGAGGCTGTCGGGCTCATTTCCGACAGTTTTTTTCAAATTTTTATCATTGCTATTTATTTTTATCCTTTTTTTTGTTAAAATCGCCAAGTGTAGTTTGTCACTAATACAAACGGGTGGGCGAGGGATAAATTTAATAAGGATACAACATGAAGAAATTAAACTTGGAAACGTTTTTTCATTTTTCCGACTATGGAACGAATGGAAAACGTGAAATCCTTGCTGGAGTGGTCAGCTATTTTACGATAGTCTATATTCTCATCGTGAATTCCCTGATTTTATCGGAAGCGGGCATACCGATTAATGCTGCAGTGATTGCCACGATTCTTTTATCTGCTTTTAGCTGTGTCATGATAGGACTTTGGGCGAACGTCCCAATCCTTCTCGTTCCAGGAATGGGCGTCAATGCCCTATTTGCTTATACCATGGTTCAAGGAATGGGTCTATCTTGGCAATCGGCTCTTGGTGCTGTGTTTATCTCGGGGGTAATTTTTGTAATCATCGCTTTTACAAAATACTCCAAGATAATCAGTGATTCGATTCCAATTTCGATAAAAGAAGCCATATCTGTTGGTCTTGGCTTATTCTTGATGCTGATCGGACTTGAAAAGGGCGGGATAATCACAAGAGGTTCATCATCAATCGTCGCACTGGGAGATTTAAGCGATCCAGCTGTGTGTGCAACGGTGTTGACCTTTTTACTGGCAATCACGCTGTTCATCAAGAATGTCCCCGGTAATTTCATGATTACCATCCTGGCAGGCAGCCTCATTGCCTATTGGTTCGGGACGGTTCAACTATCGGAAATCCATTTTTCAGGCATAAACACTGCTTCCTACGGCGATCTCTTCTTTTCATTATCGTTCTTGGAAGCAAACCGGATTGAATTCTGGATAAGTGTATTTGCGATGACGATGGTTCTTGTTTTTGAAAATATTGGTCTTGTGCACGGGCATGTAGACAGCATAAACCGCCAGGGTGCCTATAAAAAGTCGCTGCAGGCGACTAGTGTATCCGTTCTGTTTTCAGGTTTATTCGGTTCGAGTCCTACTGTTGCTACAGTTGAAACGGCAGCAGGAATCGCATCAGGAGGCAGGACTGGTTTTACTTCAGTGGTGACGGGCGTGCTATTCATTCTATCACTGCTATTTATACCGGTGATTAAAGTAATCCCTGATAGCGCCATTGCCCCCATATTAATTATCATTGGCATTTTGATGCTCGGAAATATAAAAAAGCTGGATTTCAGCGATTTAACCGAGAGCATACCTGCAATCATGATCATTACGATCATTCCTTTCACTTACAGTATTGCCGATGGAATGGCATTCGGTTTCATCCTGTACCCGTTCTTGAAGCTTGTAACCGGAAAAGGAAGAGAAGTGTCAGCCCCGATGTATGTGAGTGCCGGAATGTTTATCGTCTATTTCATCATCGGTATGATCGGTTAATAATCATAAAAGAGCGGTTGGTATGAGTTAATTCATATTCCAACCGCTTTTCTTATTGGACTTTTCGTCGAAAAAAAATGGATTTATTATGATTTACGCGATGACACATCCATCTTGAAAATGCTATGATATAGAATATTAAAAAAATGATAAATGACAAGCAGCATATTAGAGGATGTGACAGGATGATTATTGAAGGTTTAAAAAGCCATGGTTCAGGAAATGATTTCTTGATCATTGATGAATTGACTACTACCCTGACGTTTACTGAAGAAGAGCGGAAAAATTTCGCGAAGGCCCTATGCAATAGGGAGAGGCTTGGAGCGGATGGTATTTTGTTCGTAATGAAAAGTGAACATGCTGATTGCCGGATGCGTGTCTTTAATGCAGATGGATCGGAAGCCTCAATGTGCGGTAATGGACTTCGCTGTGTGGCACGTTACGCGTATGACGTTCTTGGGCTCGATAAAATGATCGTGGAAACCATGAAGGCTAATTTACTCGTCGAAAAAACGGAAGATATTTATGAGGGGATTCCGACTTTCAAGGTGGAAATTTCCCCGGTAAGTTTTAATGTGAGGGATCTACCTCTTGTATTGGATAAAGAACAGCTGCAAAACGAAACAT
Organism: Peribacillus sp. TE19612; assembly: GCF_056279465.1. NCBI lineage: Bacteria > Bacillati > Bacillota > Bacilli > Caryophanales > Bacillaceae > Peribacillus > Peribacillus sp. TE19612. Next base: position 343,084 of record NZ_JBWCCL010000004.1, read on the forward strand.
TACCGGAACTGCATGATACCCTTTTATTTTCGGCATTAGCGGTTCCTAATCCACATTTGATCTCACTTGTCGATAGTGATGTTTTACAAAGTGATTTGCAGGAAAAACTTTCAACAAAGGTCAATCAACCGAATGAGCTTTTCCCTGATGGTGTCAATGTCAGCTTTGTGAAAGATTTGGAACCAGGGAGCATTTATGTGCGGACATTCGAACGTGGAGTAGGATTCACGAATGCATGTGGAACGGCGATGTCGGCTTCTAGCCTAGTAACATGCTCTGTTGGGTTAAACGCGTTGGAAAGTGAAATATCTGTCTACAATAACGGTGGAAAAGTTAAATGCGTGGTCCACCATGATGAAGAAAGCCAAACATATTCAATTGATTTAATCGGGAATGCAACCTATGAATTCAAGGTATCGATTGAAATAGACTTAGATCAGCCTGAAAAATTTGAAATGCTTGGAAAAGAGGATTTTGAATTGGAAACAAGCTTATATGCCAAGCTGCAGGATGAAGTGCAAAGGTATTTGAAAACAAAATTATAATGAAATTTTCAAACTGCAGGCGAACTCGAAAAAAGCGAGTTTTCCTGCAGTTTTCTTATTTAAAGTTGCAGTTGATTTCAGAGATCCGCTCGCTTTCCGCCGACTGTCTGCCGACTGTCTGCCAAGCCTCCTCGGCTCAAGAGCCTGTGGGGTCTCGGCTAGCCAGTTATTCGGCAGGAGTGTCGCAAATTTCTTCAATCCATTAAAGATTATAGTAAAAAAACATGAAGGTAACCTAGTCTTAAACATTATTCGGGATGAGACTAGCCTAGAGTTTTTCTTTAAAGAAACGTCCCAGTTGATTGGAACGTAAGGTACGAGACTCCTGCGGGAAAAGCGTGGCCAAGGGAAACCCCGCAGGCCAGCGCCGAGGGCGGACCGCCCGCGGAAAGCGATTTTCTAGAGCAACTTTCCATCTTACCAATTAGTTATTGGTCTTTTTTTGTTTTAGGAACGACAATACTTCCAAAAAGGCTGGTCCATTATCTACCAGTCGGTAATCCATAAACGCACACCCGTCTCTTTTTATTCTGTTTGGTATGGTTTCAATCGTAAAGTCCTTTAACTGGAGACTTTCGTTCACTTCCTCCCAAAACAAAGGTGTAGCCACACCAGCGAAAGAATTTCCCCGTGGGGAATAAGGAAGAATGATGGTTTTTCCTTCACTATGCTGCACAAAGTCCAAGTAAAGTCGATTATGCCGATTTATTTTCATTCTTTCCGTTGTAAAATCATTCGGATTGGAACTTGTTAAATAATCACCCAGAAAGTCAGTGAATATGCGTGTCTCCTGATAAGTAAATCTGTCTTCAGGCAGAGGGATGTGAATTTGCAGTCCTTTGTTACCTGAAGTTTTTACAAAAGCTTTAATCCTTAATGATTCCATCACCTTTTTTATTTCCTGTGCAGCCTTTACCGCAAAGGAGAAATATTCGATGGAAGGAGGATCCAAGTCCAGGACGATTTCGTCGGGTCTTGTTTTACCGGCTTTCTGAAATGGGGCATGAAATTCCAATGCAAGTTGATTACCAAACCAAAGGAGAGTTTCAATGTCGTTACACAGCATATACTCGATATCCTCATCCATGAACGTTTTAATAAAGTCAGGCGCATAATCAGGTTTGTTTTTTTGGAAAAATCTTTCTTTATCCAAAGTTCCATGAGGATAGCGGATCGTGGTAAGAAGCTTATCCTTCAAGAAGGGTAAGAAGAAAGCTGAAACCTCCCGTAAATAATGAAGGTATTCTACTTTTACCACCTGTTTACCTTCTGTTTTCCAAAGCGGTTTATCCCTTGAAGTTATTTGTACAGTATCTGGAAATGTATATTGCCCTAGCACGAATTTCTCCCAGGTACATTCGTCGGGAGAAGTTTGTAAAAGCCACTGCGAAAACTGAGGTTCACGCAATTCATTTTCCTCATAAACGTGTAAGAATTGAACTTCAATGCAAATGGATGGATGGATATAAAAAAATTGTGCGTCTTCGTCTGATGCATTTTGCTTGATCAATTGATGCAATATACTTTTATCTCTAGCACTCAGTCCATTTTTGACACTTCCGATTTTCGTTACGGCACCTTCTTTGAATACTGCAAGGGAAACGTAGCCATTTTCTTTGTGCAATGCTGTGATGAAACAAGAAACGGTCTTCCAATTTTTCACCTTAATCCAAGATGTTGTACGTCTTCCTTCTTGCCAAGCACCCCGAGTTTCCTTGGCGACAATCCCTTCGCCATCTAACAAGGTGACCTTATTCAAGGCAATATCCAAAACGTCAAAACTCTCTATTAATTGTATCAAAGCCTTATCGGTGGGATCAGGAGGCATAGGAAGACCGAGTTTTTCCCCCATATTCAACATCAATTCCCTTCGTTCCACCATAGGTTTATCTGCTACCTCTTTTCCGCTGATGCGAAGCAGGTCAAACGCTATAAACCGACATGGGGAAAAACGGGCATTTTCTGAAATTAAGGATTGTTTCCCAAGGCGTCCTCGCCACTGTATTTGAAAAAAGTCCGCCTTCGCCTGATTCGTAAGCCAGACCAATTCTCCATCTAACTGAAGCGGGAGATAATCTTCCAGGTCCAGGTCTTTGATGAAAGAAATGATTTCTGGGAATTGAGGTGATAATTCCTTTTCATTCCGACTCGAAATGCTTATGGTATCGGAGTCTATCGTTAAAATAGCCCTAAAGCCGTCATATTTGACTTCATAACGCCAATCCTTGGAGTTGGGGGCTTCAGGGTAATAGGTAGGCAGCATCGGTTTCATTTTTGTATTTACCTCCGCAAATAATTGATAACATTATTTTGCCAAAAAAACGAAGTGTTAGAGTTGGCAATTGTTTTTTCGTTTTTTTTTGAACAAAGGGGAATAATAAAATTGTTCTTCTTATCAAAAATAAGTTATGAGGTGACGAATATGCATACGATGTGGAAGGGGAGCATATCATTCGGTTTGGTGAACATTCCGATCAAACTTCATGCTGCAACGGAGGATAAGGATATATCTTTAAGGACGTTGCATAAGGAATGTCATACACCGATTAAATACGAAAAGGTTTGTCCAGTATGCGAGAAAGAAGTGGGGAAGGATGATATAGTCCGCGCTTTTGAGTATACAAAGGGAAAGTTTGTTGTATTGGAAGACAATGAACTAGAACAACTGAAAAAACAAAACGAAGAAAAAGCCGTGGAAATCGTGGATTTCGTTAAAATTGAAGAAATAGATCCCATTTATTTTAACCGGAGTTATTACATGTCCCCAAATGACGGGGGGATAAAAGCTTATTCCCTTTTGAGGCAGGCCCTCAAGGAATCGAATAAGGTGGGGTTGGCAAAAATCATCATTCGCTCCAAAGAACAAATGGCGGTAATCCGAGTCGTTGATAATACCTTGGTTATGGAAACGATTCATTATCCGGATGAAGTCCGCTCCACAGCGGATGTTCCGAATATCCCTGCCAATGATACCATAGTAAAAAAAGAAATCGATACTGCCGTATTATTGATAGATCAATTAACGACTACTTTCGATCCGACAAAATACACCGATGACTATCGAACCGCGTTACTAGAATTGATTGAATCAAAGAAAACGGGACAGACGACGATTACAGCGAAAACAAAAGAACCAGTTTCCAACAATGTAACTGATTTAATGGAGGCATTACAGGCATCCATAGACCGTACAAAACATGATGAACCGGAAAAGAAAAAGACGACCCGAAAGAAAGCGGCACCGAAAAAAAAGAAACAAGCGTAAACAGGAAGCTGAGCGGAAGACGGATGATGTCGCTCGGCTTTCTGCTTGTTTTTGCAAGGATCAGGCTTCTAATAAAAAATTGAAAGGGACTTGATAAGGAGGGGAGGAAAGTACAAATAGGTGAGTCGATCACGATGCAAGAAACTGAATGGAATTACAGGAAATTAGTGGATATTAATGAAAGCAAAAAAAATTCGCTCCCTAAAGAGCGACAATGAGGAATTCAATCGTGAAAATCAACATATAGGCGAACGGTTGTAGTTTTCGACTATATATTGTGTTCATATTCTACCATATTTAATTCTGAAATAGCAACTAAATTACTGAAACTAACCTATGAATTTTTCTGGAAATCAATGATATTTCGCCCATTAACTGCTCATATGGCTTTTTCATTTCATATACATATAAAAAGGTACTGAATAAAATGGATTTTTAGTATAATTTATACATATAGGATGATATAAATTTAATATGAATGGAAGATGCAAAATGGAAAATGGAAAAATTAAATCACTACATGCAGGGAAGCCGAAACATGAAATTTTTTCGAATATCGATATCTTTTCAGCCATGGATAAACAAGCACAGGATAATTTGACAGTGACTAAATCTGGCATAATCGGTGATGGTGTCGGTAATGTAAAGTTCCATGGAGGTCCTGATCGGGCTTTGTGCTTTTACCCATTTGAGCATTATTCATTATGGAATGAAAAATTCTCTAAAAAGCTGGATATCCCTGCATTCGGTGAAAATTTAACTATAGCGGGGATGAGGGAAGAAACAACGTATATCGGCGATATTTATCAAATAGGCGATGTGATTGTTCAAATTAACCAAGGGAGGATACCTTGTTCGACCATTTCCTTCTTCAATCAAGAACCTAAGTTTTTGGAACTCGTACTGAAAACGAGTTTCACTGGTTATTTTGCTAGAGTACTTCAAGAAGGAACGATAAATAAACAAAACGAGATTGTGTTAATAGATCGTCTACAAGAAAAAATTTCTGTCCATTACGCAGCAGAGGTCATCCTTCATAAACGAGATGGGCTGGAAGGAGCTAAGGCTTTACTTTCACTAGACTCGTTAGCGGAAGACTGGAAACAAAGGATCTTGAAGAGGGTTCAAGCAGAAAAAAATTGAATGATTTTTGCAAAAGTGAAAAAAATGTCGATCAGGTATTGAAATTGACAGATTATTAATGTAAATTAAATATAATCAAATTTTGAAATCTTATGAAAATTATATAAATGGATCTTATCGAGAGAGGTGGAGGGACTGGCCCGAAGAAACCTCAGCAACCAGCTTAGGCAAAGGTGCTAAATCCAGCAAGCAGAGCTTGATAGATGAGGAGAATGTTTCAAAAACCTTCTTCTTTGAGAAGGTTTTTTTTCCTTTTCTCTCATACTCATAGAATACGGCAAAAACAGGATTGTTTTTGAGAGAGGGTGTAATGATGAATTTTCGTAAAGAATTAAAAGAAAGAATGCTGGTTGGAGAAGGGGCAATGGGGACCTTGCTTTACTCTAATGGCATTGATCAATGTTATGAGGAATTAAACTGCACGAACCCAGATCAAATAGAGTCCATCCATCGAGCCTATCTGGAAGCTGGTGCAGATATCCTTCAATCGAATACATACGGAGCCAATTTCAATAAATTGAAGCGGTATGGACTTGAAGATGAAGTGAGTAGAATCAATCGCCAGGGAGTCATTCTTGCTAAAAGAGCGGCAAAAGGAAAAGCATACGTCTTCGGTACCATAGGGGCTCAGCGGAGTATCAGGAAATCGGATTTAAGCATGGAAGAGATAAAACGGGGTTTTCGTGAACAGCTATACAGTCTGTTGATGGAAAATCCTGATGGGATTCTCCTGGAAACATTTTATGACCTGGAAGAACTGGAAACCGTCCTGCAAATCGTTAAAAATGAAACGGGACTGCCGATTATCGCAAATGTCTCGATGCATGAACTGGGTAATCTTCAAAATGGAATCCATTTAAATGAAGCCTTTCAAAAACTCGAGCAATTGGGTGCCGATGTGGTTGGTGTGAATTGCCGCCTCGGACCACATCATATGATTCGGGCCTTGGAAGAAGTGAGTTTGCCAAAGCAAGCATCGATTGCCATTTACCCTAACGCCAGCCTGCCGGATTATGTCGATGGGAGGCTCGTTTATAAAGCTGTGCCGGAATATTTCGGTTCTAGTGCCCTGGAACTTCGTGAGCAAGGCGCCGCGATCATAGGAGGGTGCTGTGGAACGACTCCACTGCATATTCAAGCTGTAAAGCATGCAATTGGAAGTTTGGCTCCCGTGAAAGAGAAATTTACGAAATCCCGTGAAATAGAAGTAATTGAAGTGAACGATAGGGAATTGGAACTTCCCCTTTACGAAAAAGCCAAAACGGAACGGACGATTCTTGTTGAGTTTGATCCACCGAAAAAGCTAGGGATAGAGAGCTTCATGACTGGTGCTGAGGTTTTGAAAAAAGCAGGGGTCGATTCCATTACATTAGCGGATAATTCACTTGCCTCACCAAGGATATCGAATGATGCACTGGCTAATTTACTGAAGAACCAATTGAATATAAATCCGATGGTGCATATAACATGCCGTGATCGAAATTTGATTGGCCTGCAGTCACATTTAATGGGTCTGCAGACGGTAGGGCTGAACGAAATATTGATCATCACCGGAGACCCTTCAAAAATTGGGGACTTCCCGGGTGCCACTTCGGTTTATGATTTATCTTCCTTTGACCTGATAAGTATGGTCAAACAATTTAATGAAGGTCTTTCCTATTCTGGTCAAAGTTTGGGTCAACGGGCAAATTTTAAAATTGCGGCAGCTTTTAATCCCAATGTGAAATATCTGGATAAAGCCGTACTGAGAATGGAAAAGAAGATTGCCTGCGGTGCTCAATCCTTTTTGACACAGCCAATTTATTCCGTGGAGCAAATCGAAGAAGTATATGAAGCGACAAAACATCTAGAAACCCCGATTTTCATCGGTATCATGCCCTTAACAAGCACCCGGAACGCCGAATTCATCCATAATGAGATCCCAGGCATCAAATTGCCTGATAATGTTAGAAGGGCCATGGCTCTAGCGGGGGATGACCCTGTAAAGTCAAGGATTGAAGGGGTGAATATCGCGCGGGAACTGGTGGACGCGGCTAGGGAAAAATTCAAGGGCATATATTTAATCACTCCATTCCTTCGCTATGAAATGACGGCGGAACTTACGAAATATATTAGAAAAGTCGATAGTAAACAGACATCAGAGGTGGCAGTACATGAATAAAAAAGCGATTCAAGATCAGTTAAATTCTAAGATTCTCCTACTTGATGGGGCGATGGGAACGATGCTTCAAGCGGAGAATTTGACAGCAGACGATTTTGGCGGGGAACAATTCGAGGGCTGCAATGAATATTTATCACTGACGCAACCGGAAATCATCCAATCCATTCATGAAAAATATTTAGCAGCGGGCGCAGATATCATAGAAACAAATACCTTTGGAGCGACCAGTATCGTCCTTGAGGAATACCAAATAAGTACGATTGCCTACAAGCTAAATAAAATTTCAGCTGAGCTTGCCGTTAAAGCTTGTGAAAAGTATTCCAATGATGAATGGCCAAGATATGTAGCTGGCTCGATGGGCCCCACTACAAAAACGCTTTCCGTAACGGGCGGAACGACTTTTGATGTTTTAACAGATTCTTATGAAGAGCAGGCACTGGGTCTCTTGGATGGCGGGGTAGACTTGCTGTTGGTGGAAACCTGTCAGGATATGCTTAATGTCAAGGCTGCCTTTTCTGGAATCAAAGCAGCATTCGCTAAAACGGGAAAAGATGTGCCTGTCATCATATCAGGAACAATCGAACCGATGGGCACGACACTTGCCGGCCAGTCCATAGAAGCTTTTTATTTATCGGTTGAACATATGAAGCCCGTAGCTGTCGGCCTAAATTGTGCAACAGGGCCGGAATTCATGATAGACCATATCAGGACACTTGCAGATATATCAAATAGTGCCATCAGCTGTTATCCGAATGCCGGGCTCCCTGATGAAGAAGGCCATTATCATGAATCACCTACATCCCTGGCAGAGAAAATGAAGCAATTTGCCGAAAAGGGATGGGTCAATATCATAGGCGGATGTTGTGGTACGACACCAGAACATATTAAAGAACTTTCCAGGGTACTCGAAGGCATGAAGCCCCGTACAATTACGGAAACTGCCCATGGTCATGCCGTATCAGGGATAGAGCCGCTTATTTATGATGATTCAATGCGTCCTTTATTCGTAGGGGAGAGAACGAATGTTATCGGTTCCCGAAAATTCAAGGAGCTGATACGTGGAAAGCATTACGAGCCAGCTGCCGAAATTGCACGTAACCAGGTAAAGAAAGGCGCCCATGTCATTGATATCTGTCTTGCTGATCCTGATGGGGATGAGCTTGGCGACATGAAGGAGTTTGTAGAAGAGGTCGTCAAAAAAGTGAAAGTCCCATTGGTCATCGACACTACGGATGAAGTCGTACTTGAACAAGCATTAAAACATTCACAAGGAAAATCGATCATTAATTCCATAAACCTTGAAGATGGTGAAGAGCGCTTTGAAAAAATAGTACCCTTAGTCCATCAATATGGTGCTGCCGTTGTCGTAGGAACCATTGATGAAATTGGGATGGCCGTTGATGCTGAACGGAAATTGGAAGTGGCTACGCGATCTGTGGATTTGCTCGTCAATAAGTACGGTCTAAACAAAAATGACATCATTTTTGATCCGCTGGTATTTCCTGTAGGCACCGGGGATGAACAATATATTGGATCTGCATTGGAGACGGTGAATGGAATAAAGGCGATTAAAGAAAAGTTTCCGGAATGCCTAACGATACTTGGGATTTCCAACGTTTCTTTCGGTCTGCCGGAGAGGGGAAGGGAAATATTAAATGCCGTTTTCCTTTACCATTGTACAAAAGCGGGTCTCGATTATGCTATCGTGAATACAGAAAAACTTGAACGTTTCGCCTTGATACCGGAAGAGGAAGTGAAATTGGCGGAGGCACTCCTGTTTGAGACTTCAACTGAAACTTTAGCGATTTTTACCGAATTTTATCGTGGGAAAAAAGCGGAGAAGAAGGATGATGGTGTGATCCTGCCATTGGACGAACGTCTTGGTTACTATATTATCGAAGGAACGAAAGAAGGATTGATTGATGATTTAAATGAAGCGATAGAGCGCGGTGATACCCCATTGGAAATCATCAATGGACCATTGATGGATGGGATGAGTGAAGTGGGGCGGCTGTTCAATGACAACCAACTTATTGTCGCAGAGGTGCTTCAGAGTGCTGAAGCGATGAAGGCGGCTGTAGCTCACCTTGAACCACTTATGGAAAACTCTGAAGATAGTGCTAAGAAAGGGAAAATCCTGTTGGCGACCGTCAAGGGAGATGTGCATGATATCGGGAAAAACCTAGTGGATATCATCCTATCCAATAACGGCTATGAAGTCATTGATTTGGGAATAAAGGTCGCACCGCAACAAATCATTGAAGAGGTTCGAAAACATGAGCCAACCATCATTGGCCTATCTGGGTTACTTGTCAAATCTGCACAGCAAATGGTTTTAACTGCGCAGGATTTAAGGCAAGCGGGAATAGATACCCCCATTTTAGTTGGAGGGGCAGCATTATCCCGTAAATTCACCGATTTTAAAATTTCACCTGAATATGAAGGGCCGGTTTTATATTCCAAAGATGCGATGGATGGTTTGGCGGTAACGAATATTTTACATGACGCCGACAAAAAAGTGGTGTACTTGGAAGAGTTGGTCGAGAAACGAGAAAGGTCGAAAGCGAATGCCGCCATTGCTGCCACGTTGGAAAAACCTGTTCGTAAGCAGTCCACAGCGGCTCCTTTAAGCGATGTTCCTGTTCAAACACCGCGTGATATCAAACGTCACGTCCTGAAAAACTATCCATTGGATGTCGTCCAGCCATATATAAATAGGCAAATGCTGATTGGTCATCATTTGGGGTTAAAAGGAAAAGTTGCCGAGTTGCTTAAGCAAGGGAATGAAAAAGCAGTGCAGCTCAATGATCTCGTTGACGAATTGATCGAATTCCTAAAGACGGAACCGGATTATGGTTTGCATGCAGTTTATCAATTTTTCCCTGCTCAAAGCGAAGGAGATAAGCTATTTATATACAACCCGGACAATCATCATGAGGTTTTGGAAACTTTCGACTTCCCCCGGCAAGATACGAATCCGCATCTTTGTTTAGCGGACTTCGCAAAACCGATCTCCTCCGGGCAAATGGATTATGTTGGTTTCTTCCTGGTCACTGCCGGAAAAGGAATCAGGAAATGGGCGGAAAAACTGAAGCTTGAAGGTGATTTCTTGAAAAATCACGCCCTTCAATCTCTTGCTCTCGAGACAGCTGAAGGGTTCGCGGAAAGAATTCATCAATTAATGCGGGATGATTTAGGTATAAGCGATCCGATTGATATGTCCATGAAAGAGCGATTTGCAGCTAAGTACACAGGGCAAAGGTTTTCATTTGGTTATCCTGCTTGTCCTAATCTGGAAGACCAGGAGAAGCTATTCCGCCTGTTGCAACCTCAAGATATTGGCGTAGAATTGACTGAAGGATGCATGATGGAACCAGAGGCTTCCGTTTCAGCCATTGTTTTTGCACATCCTGAAGCTCGTTACTTTAATGTCGATCGATAACTTCATTTAATAAAGGCAGCGGTATTTTTTACCGCTGCCTTATTGCGCATGAAACCCCTTAACTGGTACACCTTAATGGTCAAAAGGAAGGGGATGCAGTACCTATGAAGAAGATGCTAAAATTAATTCTTGTCATGGCGAGTTCTTTCATTATTATTTTTTTTGATGTGGATGTGCAAAACATTCAAGTGCATGCAGTGGTTCCTGAAGAGATGACACCGCTGCTAAAAAGTAAGGCGAATCAGAAAATCGCTTATTTGACCTTCGATGACGGACCATCCTTGAATACCATGGAGATATTGAATATTTTGGACCGCTATCATGTTAAGGCCACATTTTTCGTTAAAGGTAACGAAGAACCATACGCAAAGAGATGTTATCAGGAAATGATATCCCGCGGTCATTCAATCGCCCTTCATTCTTATACTCATGATTATTCCATCGTTTATCGGTCGACTGAGAGTTTCTTTCAAGATTTGAATAGGCTTGAAACCATGCTGCAAGAGGAGTATGGGATAAAAAGCCGTATTGTGCGCCTTCCTGGCGGCTCGAATAATCGTCTGCGGCATCAGGCGTCAACGAAACCAATCATCAATGGAATCCTTCAGCAACTAAAGGAAAAAGGGTATATTTATTTTGATTGGTCCATTGACTCGACAGATGGCTTCAGTCCGTCAATAAGTGAACAACAAATCATTACTGCTGTACAAAAAGGGATGAAAAATCAAAAGCATGTTAATATCTTATTGCATGATATCAATAGTATGAAAAACACTGTGAAAGCGTTGCCTGATATAATTGAATTCCTTAAAAAAGAAGGATATTCCTTTGATACTATTGACGAGACTACGCCGAAAATGCAATTTAATTGATGAACACATTGTTTAACTATAGTAAATTAAGGTATAGGATATTGAGATTACAATGCGAAAGGATTAAACGTCTCTATGATGCCATCATTGTTTTTATCACATGGAACACCGCTATTAGCTTTGGAAAAGAATAGCTATACTATTTTTTTGAAGGAGTATATGCAAACTATGAAGAAACCTGCTGCCATCGTTATTTTGTCAGCACATTGGGAAAATGAAGATCAAATGATTTCTGCAGTGGGGAAGCATGAAGTCATTTACGATTTTGCTGGATTTCCTGAAGAAATATTTCAGATAACATATCCTGCGAGGGGATGCCTGGAGCTGTCAGATCGAATTTTAACCTTATTGTCCAGGATAGATGTATTGGGGGAACTTGATGAAAGGCGCCCCCTTGATCATGGAGCATGGGGGCTTTTGCACCTCATGTACCCCGAAGCTGATATCCCGACCGTATCTATGTCCATTAGTCCTTCGCTGCCATTGGACAAGCAGTATGAAATTGGGAAAGCGTTGAGGGAATTAAAGGAAAATAATGTCCTTATCATAGGAAGCGGCGGAATTGTCCATAATTTCACTCATATTCAGAAAGATATGCATGTTGCAGAGGGATGGGCAATCGAGTTTGAAAACTGGGTCGAAGAAAAAATCCTGAAATGGGATTTGCAATCTTTGTTCAATTATGAAGATATCGCCCCTTACAGTACAGAGTCTGTGCCTTCCAAAGAGCATTTCATTCCATTGGTCATCGCAATGGGCTCAGGGGATGACAATAAAAAAGCGGCTCTTCTGCACAGAAGCTTTCAATATGGCAATCTAAGTTTAACAGCTTGGAAGTTTGAGTGAGGTGAAAGGGCTTTCAAACTAGTTAAATTTACCTGAAAAATAATCATTATACAAAAATACAAAAATCTTTTTTTAGCGAAAAAAAGACTTAAATGAGCAAAAAAGACAGTTAAAAGCGATTTTTGACGAATTAAGCAGAAATATAGTTGAAAAAAGGTTGTATAAAGTGGTTTAACCTTTGGATATTTCGACAAAAACATGTTAATATAACATCTGAAAACGTTTTATCCTTTAAAATTTTATTATTCAATAACCAAAGTTATTTATTATATATCTTATATATATCATATATTTGGGGAAAATTTAGAAGAAAGAAATTTGGGGATGGATAAAACGTAATGAAAAAAATTATGAGAAAAATTTGGGGGTTTACAAAATGACCATCAATGATTCTAAGGTATTAGACCACTGGAAAGCTTTTTCGGGTCCAAACCTTGGGTATGTCATGGAGCAATACGATTTATTTCTAGCCAACCCGGAAGAAGTGGATCCGGAACTGAAAAACTTTTTTGAAGTAGCAGGTCCTCCTTCATTCGATGTATCGGCAGAAACAACGACTGTAAGTGCATCAACTGTACAAACTGGAGAAGTTCTTCCAATGAAGAAAATTATGTCTGCAGTTAATTTAGCTGAAAATATCCGTGCATACGGGCATCTTGCTGCAAATATTTATCCTTTAAAAGAAGAAGCTCTGGACACTGAACAAATTCACTTTGAAAAATATGGCTTGACTGCAGATGATTTAAGGAAAATACCGGCGGACTTAATTTGTCCGGAATCACCTGAAGACGTTAAAGACGGATACGAAGCCGTACAATACCTAAAACAACTCTATACAAAAACGATAGCCTTTGAATTTCATCATGTTAATGACTTGGATGAAAAGCAATGGCTTACTGATATGGTCGAATCTGGAAACATGTTCCCGGAAGTGGGAAAAGAGAAAAGAGAACTATTACTTAAAAGATTGAATGAAGTAGAAGGTTTCGAGAAATTCCTTCACCGCACATATGTAGGGCAAAAACGTTTCTCTATTGAAGGACTGGATGCTTTGGTTCCGATTTTAGATGAAATGATTTCACAAACTGTCCAAAACGGAACGGGTAATGTGAATATTGCCATGGCTCACCGTGGACGTTTGAATGTGCTTGCACATGTATTAGGAAAGCCTTATGAGGTCATTTTCTCTGAATTCCAACATTCACCGAATAAAGATTTGGTTCCTTCCGAAGGTTCGACAGGCATTAACAATGGATGGACAGGTGATGTTAAATATCATTTGGGTCTGGATAAACAGATTACTAAAGCTAATATACAAAAAGCAAGGATTACACTTGCCAATAACCCAAGTCACTTGGAAGTAGTCGGTCCAATCGTGGAAGGGTATTCTCGTGCGGCTCAAGAAGACCGTACAGAAAAAGGATTCCCGGTGCAAGACATTTCCAAATCTCTTGCAATCCTGATTCATGGTGATGCTGCATTCCCAGGTGAAGGAATTGTACCTGAAACGTTTAACTTAAGCCGTTTACGCGGTTATCAAGTTGGCGGCGCAATCCATATCATCGCCAATAACATGATCGGTTTTACAACGGAAAGTGAAGATTCACGTTCAACCTTATATGCTAGTGATTTGGCAAAAGGCTTCGAAGTGCCGATCGTGCATGTAAATGCAGATGATCCAGAAGCATGTATGGCTGCTGTGAACCTTGCTAACCTATATCGTGAAAAATACAACAAGGATTTCTTGATCGACCTAATCGGTTACAGACGTTTCGGCCATAACGAAATGGATGAGCCATTGGTGACTCAACCTGAAATGTATGCATTAATCCATAAGCATCCAACCGTAAAAGAGCTTTATGGGAAAAAACTTATTGAATCCGGCGAGTTCACTGAAGCTGAAGTTAAAGCGATTGCTGAGCAAGTGGATACAAGGCTTGCAGATGCATATGCGAAAATTTCCGGAAATAAACCGGAAGCTTCCAAAGAATGTAATCCTCCTGGGATTATTGAAAAAGGACTTCCAGCCATTGAAACGGCAGTTCCGAAACAAGAACTTGTTACAATTAACGAAGAACTTGTTAAGTGGCCGGAAGGATTCACCCCTAATAAAAAATTAGGAAAGATTTTATCACGTCGCTTGGATTCCTTTGGTCCTGAAGGAAAAATCGATTGGGCACATGCCGAGACATTGGCTTTTGCTTCGATTTTAAGTGACGGCACGCCAATCCGTTTGACAGGACAAGATTCAGAGCGTGGAACATTCGCACAACGAAATATCATGTTACATGATAGTGTTAATGGAAAAACATATTCACCACTTCACACACTTGAAACTGCCAAAGCTTCATTCGCTGTTCATAACAGCCCGCTTACGGAAACGGCAGTTCTGGCTTATGAATATGGTTATAATGTTTTTGCTCCTGAGACACTTGTATTATGGGAAGGCCAATTCGGTGACTTCGCTAATACAGCACAAGTGATCTTTGACCAATTCATCGCGGCTGGCCGTGCTAAATGGGGTCAAAAATCAGGTCTTGTCATGCTGCTTCCACACGGTTATGAAGGACAAGGGCCAGAGCACTCAAGTGCACGACTGGAACGCTTCCTTCAATTAGCAGCTGAAAACAACTGGACAGTTGCTAACTTAAGTTCGGCAGCTCAATACTTCCATATCCTTAGAAGACAAGCTAAGATTTTGGATCAAGAACAAGTACGTCCGCTTGTCATCATGACACCGAAGAGTATGCTTCGTAATCAAGTGATGGCTTCTACAACAGAAGAATTCAGTGAAGGCGCATTTGAATCATTCGTTGAAACCAAAGCATTGGGCAAAAAACCTAAATCGGTTGAACGCATTGTTTTTGCAACTGGTAAATTGGCGGTTGAACTTCGTGAAAAAGCGGCAACTGAAAAAAATACGGATTGGTTGCAAATCATCAGTATCGAAGAAATCTATCCATTCCCATTCACTGGAGTTCAAGAAGCCCTGAAAAAATATACAAATCTTAAAGAAATCTTC
The DNA here is from genome assembly GCF_056279465.1 of Peribacillus sp. TE19612. NCBI lineage: Bacteria > Bacillati > Bacillota > Bacilli > Caryophanales > Bacillaceae > Peribacillus > Peribacillus sp. TE19612. Next base: position 358,380 of record NZ_JBWCCL010000004.1, read on the forward strand.
TGGGCTCAAGAAGAACCTAAAAACATGGGTGCTTGGACATTTGTTGAACCTCGCCTAAATGCAGCGGCTCCTGGCAATCTTTCAGTAACATATATAGGAAGGAAGCGCAGATCAAGCCCGGCTGAGGGAGATCCACTTGTCCATAAAAATGAACAACAACGGATTATGACTCAAGCAATTACACGCAATAATGAGGGGGAGAAATAAAATGGCTGAAGTAAAAGTACCTGAATTAGCAGAATCAATTTCTGAAGGATCTATTGCGCAATGGTTAAAACAACCCGGTGATCACGTTGAAAAAGGAGAATATGTCCTTGAGCTTGAAACGGATAAAGTGAACGTTGAAATCATTTCAGATTATACTGGTACACTTTCGGAACATTTAGCAGAAGAAGGCGATACTGTCCAAGTCGGACAGGCTATCGCCATCGTTGATGAAAATGGATCAGCTGCAGCAGCTCCAAAAGCGGAAGCTCCTAAGGTTGAAGAAGCTAAAGCAGAACCAGTTAAGGCTGAACAAGCGGCTCCTGCTAAAGAGGCTCCTAAAGCAGAAGCGAAAGAAGCATCATCCACTCAACAAGTTATTGCATCACCAGCTGCAAGGAAATTGGCTCGTGAAAAAGGAATTGACTTGACTCAAGTGCCTGTAGCAGATCCACTAGGTCGTGTACGTGTACAAGACGTAGAAGCAGCAAGTAATGCACCTGCAGCTCCTGCAGCACCTGCGGCAGTTCCAAAACAAGCTCCTGCAGCTAAACAAGCAGCCGCCCCTGTTGAAGTGAATGATGACCGCATTGAAGTGGTTAAGATGACACGCCGTCGTCAAACCATTGCCAAACGTCTAGTTCAAGTACAATCAGAAGCAGCCATGCTTACTACTTTTAACGAAGTCGATCTTTCTGCAGTCATGGAATTGCGTAACCGCCATAAGGATTCTTTCGTGAAAACAAATGATGTTAAACTTGGTTTCATGTCATTCTTCACTAAAGCGGTCATTGGCGCATTGAAAAAATATCCGTTATTGAATGCTGAAATCCAAGGCGACCATATCCTGAAAAAGAACTTTTATGATATCGGTGTAGCAGTATCCACTGATGAAGGTCTTGTCGTTCCGGTTGTAAGGGATGCTGACCGCAAAAGCTTTGCTGAAATCGAAAAGAACATTTCGGATTTAGCTGTTAAAGCGCGTAACAACAAACTGGGACTTTCAGATCTATCAGGTGGTACTTTTACCATCACTAACGGAGGGACTTTCGGTTCCCTATTATCAACACCAATCTTGAATGCCCCTCAAGTTGGGATCTTGGGCATGCATACAATCAAGACTCGTCCAATCGCTGTTGGAGACCAAATCGAAAACAGACCAATGATGTACCTTGCATTATCTTATGATCACCGTATCGTAGACGGAAAAGAAGCAGTTGGTTTCTTAGTGGCCATCAAGGATATGCTTGAAGATCCAGAACAACTTTTACTTCAAGGCTAATAAAATAATACTACCCCCCTGTCATCTTGACATGGGGGTTTTTTTTGTTGAACAGAAAGGATATTTTCATAGAAAAAAAGATAATGAAATTCAAGAAAGTTCATTTCTAATAAAAATGAATGTTTTTGAATGTATTTTTGAATGGATTTGATTATTTTTAAACGTTTATGATTGATTATTCTTTCGTTTTCATATATGATGATGATATTAAAGTGAGGTGGGCGAATTGTTGACAACTGAAAGGCACCAGTTCATCTTATCGATCCTTAAAGAACAAGGAACGGTAAAGCTGCAGGAGCTTGTAGATCAGTTACAAGCCTCGGAGTCGACCATTCGGAGAGATTTAGTGCAACTCGAAGAAATGAAGCTCTTGAAACGCGTGCATGGCGGGGCCTCTTTACTGCAAAGAAAAGGCCTTGAACCAACAACTATGGAAAAGCAATACAAAGCAAGAGCTGAAAAACAACTTATAGCAAAGCTGGCGGCTTCATTCATAGAGAAAAATGATTGTATATATCTTGATGCAGGCACGACAACTGCCGAAATGATTCCTTATTTAAAAGATAAAAATATAACGGTACTGACAAATGGTCTTATGCATATTCCAAAACTCATCGAATTGGAAATCAAAACAGTGTTAGTTGGCGGAACCATAAAATTTTCGACAAATGCGATTATAGGAAGTAATGCTGTACAGTTTTTGAATGAATACCGTTTTGATAAATGTTTCTTGGGAATGAACGGCATCCATCAAGAATTGGGTTTCACAACACCCGACCCGGAGGAAGCCCTGCTGAAGAAGATGGCATTACGCCTCTCTAACGAGACCTACGTGCTTGCTGACAGTTCAAAACTTAATGAAGCTACTTTCGCCAAGGTAGCAGATGTAAGCGATGCCATTATCCTTACTGACAGCAATGATGAAGAGGCTGTTGCTTACCTTCAAAAAAATCCAAAGGTAAAGGTCGTGACCATTTAATGATTTATACAGTGACACTTAATCCATCCATCGATTACCTGGTCGAAGTGGAGAGCTTTCAAATGGGCAAGGTGAATCGAACCAGTTATGATGCAAAATTCCCTGGAGGGAAAGGAATCAATGTTTCCCGTGTGCTAAAAAGGCTGGGAAATAGTACAACAGCGTTAGGTTTCATCGGTGGACAAACAGGTGAATTTGTAAAAAGGTTTTTAAGACAGGAAGAGATTTTCACGGACTTTACAGAAATAGCTGGAGATACAAGAATTAACATAAAATTGAAAACAGGGCTTGAGACAGAAATAAATAGCCAAGGGCCAGTCATTTCAAAAGGGAATTATCAACAATTATTTAGTCAGATTGAACAGTTGAACAATAATGATATCCTCATTTTGTCAGGAAGCATCCCTCCAAGCGTTCCTTCGGATGTATACGAAGCCATGTCAAGGTCTTGTATCCATAATGGCATTAAAGTGGTGGTGGATACGAGTGGCAAGGAATTACTGAATGTCCTTCCACACCGGCCATTTTTAATAAAGCCCAATCATCATGAACTGGGTGAGCTTTTTTCCACCGAAATAAGTACGGTTGATGATGCTAGGAAATATGGCGCAAAATTGGTTGAAGCAGGAGCACAAAACGTTATTGTCTCAATGGCGGGACAGGGTGCCGTCCTTTGCTCGGGAGGAGAATCATATTCCGCAAATGTTCCAAAAGGGAATGTCATCAACTCAGTGGGTGCCGGTGATTCCATGGTCGCAGGTTTCATCGGGACATATGAAAGGACAGGGGATATTCTATCTGCTTTCCGCTTCAGTCTTGCGGCAGGAAGTGCTACAGCCTTTTCATCCGATCTCGGTACATTGGATAAAATTGAAGAGTTATTACCGCAAATTGCTATCAATCAACTAACAGGAGGCTGACTCTATGAAAATTACAGACTTGTTAAAATTGGATACAATCATAATCAATCTGCAAAGTGTTACAAAGCAAGCAGTCATTGATGAACTATCAGGAAAGTTAGCCGAGACAGATAGGTTAAATGATGTGGATGGTTTCAAAGCTGCCATCTTAAAACGTGAAGAGCAAAGCACAACAGGGATTGGTGAAGGGATAGCCATACCGCATGCAAAAACAAATGCTGTAAAGATACCTGCCATCTGTTTCGGCAAATCGGTCAGTGGTGTGGATTATGAATCGCTTGATGGACAGCCGGCCCATTTGTTCTTTATGATTGCAGCCAGTGAAGGAGCGAATGCAGATCACTTGGAAACTCTTTCCCGGCTTTCTTCGTTACTGATGGATGATAAATTCAGGGCCCGATTGATTTCTGCTTCTTCTGGTGAGGAAGTGTTGGAGATAATCAATCAAAAAGAAATGGAAGCTTATGAAGAAGAAAGTGAAGAGCAGCAATCGAGTAATGGCGCCAGCGGTAACGATAAAGGAGTTAAAATCCTTGCCGTTACAGCTTGTCCAACAGGAATTGCCCATACTTATATGGCTGCCGATGCGTTAAAGGCCAAAGCGAAGGAAATGGGAATCGATTTCAAAGTGGAAACAAATGGTTCCACAGGAATCAAAAATGGTTTAACCGCCGCAGAAATTGATGAGGCGGATACCATTATCGTTGCGGCCGATAAGCAGGTTGAAATGAATCGTTTTAATGGAAAACATGTCATTATTGTCCCTGTTGCCCATGGGATCCGGAAGACCGAGGAACTGTTAACCAGAGCTGTGAATCAGGATGCACCTGTTTACAATGGAACTGGAAATGATAAAAATGATGAAGGTGAATCAGCTAAAGGAGGTTTGGGGATTTACAAGCACTTAATGAATGGCGTAAGTAATATGCTTCCATTTGTCGTCGGGGGCGGAATCTTGATTGCGCTTTCTTTCTTTTTTGGAATCGAGGCAGCCGATCCGGCAAATCCGGATTATAATCCCATTGCCAAAGCATTAAGTGATATTGGCGGGGGAAATGGTGCCTTCTTCTTACTTGTCCCAATACTCGCTGGATTCATTGCTTCAAGTATAGCCGACCGTCCAGGTTTTGCCCCTGGTATGGTAGGGGGATTATTGGCAGCACAGGCTAATGCCGGTTTTCTTGGCGGACTGATCGCCGGTTTCCTTGCAGGTTATGTCGTCTTACTATTAAGAAAATTGTTTTCCAAATTACCGCAAACACTTGATGGCATTAAACCGGTTTTACTCTATCCTGTATTCGGGATGTTAATTACAGGGTTTATCATGATATTTCTCGTAAATGAACCAGTAACTGCAATTAACACGGGCCTGACCAATTGGCTGCAGGGCTTATCCGGCACGAACGCAATATTCCTCGGCTTGATTCTTGGGGGTATGATGGCTGTGGATATGGGTGGCCCCTTAAATAAAGCGGCATTCACTTTTGGAATTGCAGCCATTGAAGCATCAAGTTTCGGACCACATGCTGCAGTTATGGCTGGTGGAATGGTTCCTCCTCTTGGAATCGCAATTGCAACTACATTCTTTAAAAGTAAGTTCAGTGAAATGGAAAGGAAATCTGGCTTCACTAACTACTTCATGGGTGCATCGTTCATTACAGAGGGAGCCATTCCTTTTGCGGCGGCGGATCCATTGCGGGTTATCGTCAGCAGTGTTATTGGGTCAGCGACGGCAGGAGCGCTGTCAATGGCTTTTAGTGTAACATTGCCAGCGCCGCATGGGGGTATATTCGTCATCCCCCTAGTCAACCATCCTTTCCGCTATTTGCTGGCGATTTTAATAGGAGCCCTCATTACCGCTTTAATATTGGGATTCTGGAAAAAGAAACAAAAATAAATATGTTGCGAAAGCGGGTCCGAGATAAATGGGCCCGCTTTTTATTATTTCCATTCCAAAATTTCGATCCGGTTGCCGAAGGGATCGGATAAATATATACGGTTCGCACCAGGCAACCTTCCATCTTCTGTAAAAGAAATATGCTTAGTCATTAAATTCGTTGAGATTTTCAACTTCAAGTGCTGGGTGCGCTTTTCTTGCGGGAATGAAATGATCCTCCGTTCCTACATGTATCTTGATCGATCCCGATTCGAACCATAACCCGCCATTGGAACTTAATGACGGAGGCTTTTTCACTTCCCGGAACATTAGTATCTCAGTGAAGAACTTCCTTGATTGGTCCTCGGTATTTTTAGGAGATGCTAATTGGTAATGGTCGATTGACTTAAAAATGAAGTTCATCTTGCAACTCCTCCCAATTCCTTATATATCCAATTTTAAAATAAAAAGATCAATAAGGATAGATTATTTTTTTAATTGCTATCGATAAGATTTCCTTATGTTTTAGTCGTGGATGGTTTAAGAAAGCATGAATTTTTATGTTTATGGGTATAGGAGTATTAAAATGAACAAAAGGAGTGAATGTACATGCTGAAGAAAAATACCTTAAAAACGGTGAAAAGGGATGATATGATAGATGTTACGACAGAAGTACAGGCATTCATCAAGGAAAAGGGGATTCAAGAGGGGGTAGCTCTTATATATTGTCCACATACGACTGCAGGGATCACGATCAATGAAAATGCTGACCCCGATGTCAAAAAGGATATATTAAGAAGACTGGATGAGCAATACCCATGGAACCATACATTGGATTTACATATGGAAGGAAACACGGCTGCCCATTTGAAATCAAGTACGGTTGGTTCTTCACAACAGGTGATCATCCATAAAGGGAGCTTAGTCCTTGGTACTTGGCAGGGTGTGTATTTTTGTGAATTCGACGGTCCCAGAGAAAGGCAATATTTTATTAAATTATGTGTCGACCAGTAAAATGGAAGGTACAGCATGGATGAAGTGGGAGGAAGCGGATTGGATGATGTTCGGATTGAAGGAAGCAAAGTCATATTGAGGAATGTTAAACAAGCCGATTTAAAACGTTTATGGAGCCTGAAATATGGCGAAACCGATCCGGAATGGAAAAAGTGGGATGCACCTTATCTCCCTCTTGAACTCATTGATTTCCATACGTTTATCGATAAAGAAACGAAGCATAAAACTTATGATGAGAAAATCGGGGCTTACTCCGAGCTATTAATGGAAAAAAACGATCAAATTATTGGATCTGTTGTATATTACTGGGAACATGAAGCTTCACGCTGGCTTGAAATCGGTATTACTATTTTCGATCCCAAGTATTGGAATGGCGGTCATGGAACAGAAGCATTAATGATGTTCATTGGGTATTTATTCGAAAACCTGGAGATTGAGCGGGTTGGACTTACAACTTGGTCAGGTAATGAACGTATGATTGAAGTTGGAAAAAAGGTGGGCATGCAAGTAGAGGGAAGAATGAGAAAATGCCGCTATCATGATGGTTATTATTATGATTCAATCAGAATGGGAATGCTGCGGGAAGAGTGGGAATCATTAAAATTCCGAAGGTAAATGGAACTGAGAAAATTTTTCCTTCATTTCCTTGGAAAAAATTTAGCACTGTTTTCTCCCATATGGTCTGTTATCCTAGGAAGGTGCTTAACGAGGAGGTAACAGGATGAAATTATCAGTATTAATATCCGTGATAATGACTCTAAGTGTCATCGTACTTGGTATAGCTTTTCCTAAGGGAACGACAAGTAAAGCTTCTGATGGGGCAACCAAACATGTCATTAAACAAGGTGAATCGATATGGGATATCGCAAAGCAGCACGGTGTTCCGATCGGTAAGTTAAAAGAAGTCAATCATAACGTAAATAATGTTGCCGAACCTGGTAAAACATTGATTATTCCGCATGTAATGAATGATAAAGATAAAGAATTATTAGCAAGGCTTGTGCATGCAGAAGCCAAAGGGGAACCATACAGAGGAAAGGTCGAGGTGGCGGGAGTTGTTTTGAATCGCCTTGATAGCAATGAATTCCCTGATACGGTCCGGGAAGTGATTTATCAAAAAAACCAATTCTCGCCTGTTGGTGATGGCAGTATTAACAAACCGGCAGGAAATGATGCAAAGAGAGCTGTCAATGAAGCATTGGCTATTCATGGCTACACAAATGATGCCTTGTATTTTTGGAATCCCAGTATTTCGGACAGCGAATGGATGAAACAATTAGAAGTAATAAAAATTATTGGCGGACACCATTTTGCCATATAAACTGCATCTCAAGAACCGGCTTTCCAAATGGGGAGCCGGTTCTTTTATTTTAGAATACGGTTAACCGATATCAGCCCACATTTCGCGGGGATTCAGTTCATAAATGCTGTTTTCGCGGTACATGATGCTTCCGATAATGAGTTCACGTCTTATGGTTGCGTAATCATCATGGAAAGACTGGATGAATTCATTCAGTTCCTTTTCTGGATATTTACGTCCCTTTTCCAGAAGGCTTCCAATATGATGAAGTACGATCATTTTCTTTTTTCTCTGTGCTGGTATGGTTTTTAGTCGACCATCTGGCGTAAAAAAGTTTTCAAGAATCTTATTATGTTCTAAAATCAGCTTTTGATTATCCATTTTATTGGAGTCCCCCTTAGTTGAAACCATTTTAGACAATGCTGACGAATAATGCTTCAGGACATCTTCATTCAAAAAATAATAGACCGTATTTTTTTCCCTCCGATCCTTCACTAAATTAATGTCTTTCAATTTCGATAAATGGTGTGAGATGGTCGGAGCCGTCAATTTTAGTATTCCCGCAAGTGCCTGTCCGTGTTTTGGACCGTTTGCCAGGATGGATATTATCCTGATCCTTGTCACATCACCAATCGTCTTGTGGAAAGCGACCAATTTTTCTAATTGCACTTTTATCCCCCTTTTTAATTAGATTATCATCTAATTAGATAATAATCTAATTAGTGGCAGTTAATCAAGTTACTATTCACTTTTCTATATTGCTTGGAAGATCTGATGTATACTTTAGGGGAATACTAAAAAAAAATAATCCGGAATTAAGGAGCTGTAACATGGCCAATACTCATGTTTATACAAAAAAAGAAGAAGTGGTCAATGCGATAACCCACGGTGTCGGCGTTTTGTTGAGTATTGCCGCACTTGTGTTTTTAATCATAATCTCAGCCCAAACAGGATCGCCTTGGAATGTAGTCATTTCGGTCATATATGGTGTTTCCATGCTTCTTTTATACGTCTCTTCCACTTTAGTGCATAGTTTTCCAGAAGGTAAAACAAAGGATATATTTGAAATCTTTGATCATTCAGCCATATATATATTCATTGCAGGAACATACACGCCCATCATGCTTCTTGTGATCAAAGGGTCACTAGGCTGGACCCTGCTGGGGATCATTTGGGGAGTTGCAATCATTGGCGTCGTCTTCAAAGCTTTCTATGTGAAAAAATTCCTCTTCCTTTCGACGATTCTTTATATTGCCATGGGGTGGATGATCGTTATCGTTTGGGGACCCCTTACAGCTACGATGCCTGCAGCGGGTATTCAGTTACTGATTGCAGGGGGATTGCTTTATACGTTTGGAGCCATCTTTTATGTTTGGCGCGGTTTTCCGTTCCATCACGCGGTTTGGCATGTATTCGTGCTTGGGGGAACGGCCACACACTTTTTTGCGGTATTGTTTTATATCCTTCCACAATGATCACTTGGCCGATTTGATGTATTTGAGAGAGTGGTTGAGGTTTTAAATGACCCGATCAGGAAATAATTAAGGTATACAAACTAAAGGAGGAAAAAACTAATGAGAAGATCAATCAAAATATTATCAGTGCCGTTTGCCGCTATGCTTGTTTTGGCTGGATGCGGCGAAGAAAACGATGAAGTGAAAAACCCGCCGGTTCAGGAAAATGAAAATCAAGCGGAAAATAATCCTGAAACAGGTACGGATAATAATGAAAAACTGCCTTTCACATATAAGGATTTTCAATTAGAAGTGGATTATACCGGCAATGATAACGAATACGAAGCTGAATATGATACAATGGGAGCTCAAACAGAAGCTTCGATCGAGGACAAACTTAACAAACACGAAGTTCACGGTGATGAAGCAATGAAAGAATTGACCCCTATTCTAGAAAAATTGACATTCACTAAAGATTCAACAGATGAGGAAGTCATTCAAGAAGTGACAAAAGCTTTTAATTTGAAGGATGACTATCAAGAATTTGATTTAGAGGTTGTTTTCGAAGATAGTACGAAAAAAGAATATAAAGTGAATAATAAGTAACTAAAATACGTTACTATATTCCGCGTATTCATATGTGCCGACAATAGTTGTCAAATTACTGTTCCTATAGTAAAATGATTACGGTTAGCAAAGGGGATAATATACATTTGCTATTCATATTCGGACTTATGGGGATAGGACCGCAATAAACACTTGCAAAAAAGATTCTTTTTTAAGAGTCTTTTTTTTTGCAGTGATCTGGAAGTTGAATATAGAAGAAAAGAGAGGATACCACAAGCGGTACCCTCTCTTTCATTTACCCATCATTGGGAAATTGGTGCATTTTTTTTAGGCAGCATATTAGCCGACGCTAACCTTGAACGGATCGTGATGCCAAGCCAAGATGCAAGGAATGCCTTTAAAACGCCTACGATTATAAATGGTGCAAAACCGCTGGCAAATGCCACTGGCCAAGATAATGAACTCATATATTTTAACCAAACCGTACCGATTACCAAAGTAATTATCATCCCGATTGTATTTGCAACGAAAGCCATTGCAACGGAGAAACGGGTTTTTTCCAATATCAGACCCGTTATATATACTGTCGGGATATAGGATAATAAATAACCGCCAGTCGGACCGAATATCTTAGCTAGTCCCCCAGACATTTCAGCGAAAACCGGTACTCCCGCTGCCCCTATGAACAAGTATAATAAAACGGAAGAGGTTCCATAACGTGAACCCAGTATCGTTGCTGCCAGTCCAACAGCTAGAGTCTGTCCTGTAATTGGAACTAAGGGCAGTGGAATTGTAATTTGGGCAAGTATTCCTATAAGTGCTGCAAATAATGCTGTAACCATCATCATTCTTAACTTCTCATGACGCTCCTTCATCGTGCTTCCTCCCTTTATGTAAACCTTGTGTTATAACGAGTTGACATATAAAGAATTTTAATATGTTAAGTAAACACTGTCAATGGTATTATGCATTTTATTTCAATAATGGTCCTAGAGAATACAGGGTTTTCCAAGTGTAAATTCAAAACTTGGAAAATAAATGAAACTTTTTGAATGCATCATTCGTATGAATGGTAAGCGAAGTAAATGGAGGGGATTATAACCATATATTAATAAAGCTGGTAAAATAATTACCCTGGGCCATTAAAGCAGTATGCGGCTTGGAAAAATCGAATTTAAAGGATGAAAGAGATGGAGTTATTTGGGGTTCCATTAGAAACTGTCTATTTATATGGATTAATTATATTCGGGGGGGGGTAATATTCTTATTTATCTTGTTTAATGATATATTTTCCGGCCTTGAATTACCTGATATATTTAACCCTACGCTCATTTTTAGCTTTTTGACCGTGTTTTTTGCAAGTGGTTTTTTGCTTGAATCGCTTTCAGGGCTTAATGCTGGATTGTGTGCCGGCATTTCCCTCATCATCTCATTTACCATCGTCACTTTACTGAAGGTATTTGTTTTGATTCCCATTTCATCAGCTGAAGAAAGTTTGACATTTCATGATAATGACCTGAATGGCGGGGCTAATAAAGTGACTGGATATGCAACGGATTTAATGGCATCCTTGCAGGAGTCATTAAAGGCATCCTCGGGAATTGATGTCAAAGACCTGCTTAAGAATTTCTCAGGAAAGCGAAATTTACCGTTTACCACCATCAGCCAGGAGGTCGAAGCGAATATGAATATGGCAGCAGGCAAGGAAGAGTAACGATTAAGAATATACATAAATTATACTGTTAGTAAGGCTGAGGTTATTGGACTTACTTATAGAGAATAAACAACCAAGGATGATTGGTTGTTTATTTTTTTGCTTTTTAAGCCTAAATCGTTTTTAGTTTTGGCTATTATTAAATGTTTGAAACCGATTTGGATGTACATAATACTTAAACTTAGTAATGTATTTAAAGACAAGTCTTTTCTTTAAACCTACTTAGTCAACGTATTTAAATCAACATATGCAGAGAAATCTCGTTTTATTTTTGCTAGGTAGGATGCTTTGTTAAATGCAAAATCATACATTTTATCGACAAAATAAGATTCATCATCGTAAATGACACTATCAGCAATATAATATTCACAATATGGGGGACATCTTGAAGGTGCACTCCTGGCAGCTGATCAGGCAGTTTTTGAAATCACTAATCTAAAAAACAGACCTTAATAAAGGTAACTTAACATTCTATTAAACAATTAACTATTTTATTTTTTATCTTATTTTCAAAAATTCCATTACTAAACTGTAGGAGCTAATATGTGATGAAAATGATGAAAGCTATACAGATTCCGTCTAAAGGGCGAATGAATTATATATATTAGAAGCAGCACCACTTATGTGTGCTGGTGAAACAACGTTTAGTGCATTAAGAAACAGCAAAGCTCGGCCTGGCGATCGTGTATGTCTCCAATAATCCATAATAAATATTTTTTAATTATTTTCTAAATTCTGAATTATTTGTTGAAATATATATTGGAAGGTGTTTTAATAAATGTAAGAATATAACTTATCGGATATGTGATGTCTGAAAGGATAGAGGGTGGGTGTGTAAATGTGGGGAAAATAATCACCAAGAAAGTATCGGAAACAGTCGAAGAAGAAATAGAGAAGATGATTGAGTCTGGCAAATTCCAGTCAGGTGAAAAGCTACCTTCCGTTAGGGAATTATGTGATTTATTCGGTGTTGGACGCTCCGCTGTCCGAGATGCAATCACAACACTTAAAGGAAAAGGTACTGTTTACGTGAAACAAGGGGAAGGTACATACATTTGCGAATTTGATTCCACAAAATTGTTTACCAACCATATGTTAATCCCCAGCTGTGAAGACATAAAAGACTTATTTCAAGTCAGGAAAATATTGGAGACAGGCATTGCGGAAATGGCTGCTTCCAATCGGTCGGTACAAGATTTGGTACGTATGGAAGAAATCCTTTCAAACCTCTCTATCAATGGCTGGGAAGGGGACTACCACTTTCATATGGCGATTGCTAATGCGACAGGAAACAAAAGCCTGGTCCAATTAGTGCAAACCATTTCAACCACCATGAAGAAGGCAATGATTGATTTTCACAGGTATATTCAAGAGAATGAGAACATCGTAAAAACGATGGATGAACAACATGATAAAATCTATGAATCAATAAAGATGGGGAACCCTATAAAAGCTAATCAGTCGATGATTAACCACCTACATTATGTTGAAGAAATTTTGCAAAACAATATTTTACAAAAGGTATGAAGTTTAAATGTTTTTTTTGCAACAATATAGAAACGATGTTGGATATTACGAAACAAAAAGGAGGCGTGGGTTTTGATCGTAGTGGATCTTCTATCAGATTTGAAGTCATTTTTACCTGATGTGCAACTAGTTGATGGGATAAACCAAAGACATCCACTTGGGAATGGTGGTCAGGTATCGGTTTACCCGAAAACAGAGGGAGAAATAGCAAGTATTTTAAAGTATGCAAACGATAAAGGGAAAAAAATAACGGTGGTAGGAGGCGGAACCAAGCGAGGTTTTGGAGGATTGATTGAAACAGCTGATATTTTACTCTCATTATCGAAATATAAAGGAATTGTCAAACATACTGTAGGAGATATGACATTAACGGTCAAAGCAGGTACTTCATTTAAAGAATTGCAAGAATATTTGGCACAACATAATCAGAAGGTTTCGCTGGACCCTGTATGGCCTGAAGATGCGACAATTGGCGGAATCATCGCTTCAAATGAAAGCGGTCCCAAAAGATTGGGTTATGGTTCTTCCAGAGATGTGGTAATAGGACTTCGCTTGGTTTACCCGGATGGCAGTATCATAAGAGCTGGGGGTAATGTAGTAAAGAATGTTGCTGGGTACGATATGAACAAACTTTTTATAGGATCGATGGGAACACTTGGTATTTTATCTGAAGTGACTTTGAAGCTTAGACCAATACCAAAGTACGAAAGCCTTGGACTGTTAGTGTTTCCCGATGGAAATCTCGAAGAAGTTCGGTCACTAGCAGTTAAGTTGTTGGATTCAGTGATGGAACCAATCGCTTTGGAACTGCTAAATCCTGCTTTGTCGGAAAGGTTAACGGGTCAAAACGTTTATACCTTAGCAATTTCATTTGAAGATGTGGAGAGCTCTGTTCATTACCAGGAGGATTTTGTAAAGAACATCCAACCTTCTAACGCAAAAATGACAGTGCTTTCACAAAATCAGGCACAAGCTTTTTGGGAAAAATTTTATTCGATTTCTCCAAATGGGGCAACACTTGCTAGTGGAAATCAGATAGAAGCGGCATTGAAAATAGGCGTTGTTAACCTAGATGTTTTGAAGGTCATTAAAGAAAGCCACATTTTACATCACTCTAGTACTCTTACAGTAGAAGCACATGGTGGACTAGGTCATGGAATATGCCAGGTTAACCTAAAGGGAACTGAAGATGAAGAATTAAAACAGGTAATATTAAAGCTCAGAAAATCCGTCGAAGCATTGGGTGGTTATGTGATTGTGAAGCATCTGCCTTTAACGCTCCGTCAGCAAATTGATGTATGGGGTGAAAAACCATCACATTTCTTCTTGTTAGAAGGAATTAAAACAAAGATCGATCCTAATAGAGTACTTAATAATAAAAGATTCGTGGGAGGGATTTAATAGTGAGTCTGAGAGAAGTTGATATAAAGCAAGATCCATCATGTACATCTAATAGCTTAAGCAACTATCTATGGAGTGATAAGCCTGATGAAAACAAATGGGCAGATTGCGTACATTGTGGTATGTGTTTGGAATCCTGCCCAACATATGAGCTAACAGGCCAGGAACAGCATTCTCCCCGTGGGCGTGTTCATCTTATCAAATCAGTAGCAGAAGGAAAGCTTGAGGTGAACGAACAATTCATGGATCCTGTTTTTGCTTGTCTTGACTGTCGTGCATGTACCACTGCTTGTCCGGCGAATGTAGATGTCGGAGGATTAATTGAAGAGGCTCGCGGACAAATTCGACAGGCGATTCCATTGACAGGAGTGAAAGGAAAAGTAAGTAGATTAGTACTTGAAGGAATGTTCCCACATCAAAACAGACTGAATACAGTGGGGAGTTTATTAAAGTTCTATCAGAAGAGCGGATTGCAGAAAGTGGTTCGCAAAATAGGGTTAATGAATATTATGCCACAGCATTTAATTGAGATGGAAGCAATTATGCCTGAAATTAAAGAGCCTGTACGCAAAAAATACAAAAATGAAAAAGTGATCAAAGCATTAGGAAAAACGAAAGCCGAAGTGGCGTTTATGACAGGTTGCGTGATGGACGTTATGTTCAGTGATATTAATCAGTCCACGATTAATGTTTTAACACGAAACGGAAATGATGTGACAATTCCGCAAAACCAAACTTGCTGTGGAGCTTTACATGTTCATGCCGGTGACCGTGAAACTGGAAGAAAGCTGGCGAAACAGAATATCGAAGCGTTTAAGGATGCTGATAAAGTAATCGTTAACGCAGCAGGATGCGGCTGTATGCTTCAGGAATATGCTGAATTGTTTCGGGAAGAGCCTGAATGGCATGATAAAGCTGAAAAATTTTCCGCTAAGGTCGAGGATATCTCTAAATATATTCATGAAACAGGCTATGAAATACCAAAAGCTGAATTGAACACTCGTATCACATATCATGACGCATGCCATTTAGCACATGGTCAAGGAATTCGCCAGGAACCGAGAGACCTTCTTGTTAGTATTCCAGGAGTTGAAATGGTACATATGCCAAACGCTGATCGCTGCTGTGGAAGTGCAGGTATATATAACATCACTAATCCGGAAATGGCCGGTGCCGTGCTAGAAAGCAAAATGCAAAATGTGCCAGGCGATGTTGAGATGATTTCAATGGGTAACCCAGGATGTATGCTTCAGATGGCAATGGGGGTACAGAAATATGGTAGAAATCAAAAAGTCGTCCATACAATTCAGCTTCTGGATTGGGCTTATCAAAAAGAGGATGATCTAAAGGGGGGACAGTAAATGGCACCGAAAAAAATAAAATCGAATGATCGACATATAAAAAATTTAGAGGCGATTGTTGGCGACGCCAATTCAATTCTATTTCACAAAGAGGATCTGCTTGCCTATGATAGCGATGGATTTACGCTTCATAGACACTTACCTAAAGCGGTTGTGTTTCCAAAAGATACTCAGGAAGTAGCCAAACTAGTTAAATATTGTTCCGAAAATAAACTGCCGTTCCTAGCCCGTGGCGCTGGAACTGGATTAAGCGGCGGTGCTATACCTTTAAATGAAGAAGTCATTATCAGTCTGGTAAGGATGAAGAAGCTATTAAGCGTTGATCTCGAAAATAGGCGTGCTGTTGTACAGCCTGGTTTTATCAATCTTAAACTCACGAACTCTATCTCTGATAAAGGATATTATTATGCTCCGGATCCTTCTAGTCAATATTGTTGTACAATTGGCGGAAATGTCGCAGAGAATGCTGGAGGGGCTCACTGTCTTAAGTATGGAGTAACCACGAATCACATCCTAGGGCTGGAAGTAGTACTGCCAAACGGGGAAATTATAGAAATGGGTGAAAATGGAATTCCTGATTCTCCTGGATATGATTTGCTCGGTCTGTTGACAGGTTCTGAAGGAACATTAGGCATTGTAACGAAAATCACTGTTCGTATATTGAAAAACCCGGAAGCGAAACAAACTGTTCTTGCTTACTTTGATAAAGTGGAGGACGGAAGTCAGGCCGTGTCTGATATAATTTCAGCAGGAATCGTACCGGCAGCGCTTGAAATGATGGATAAAACAGCGATTGAGGGAGTGGAGGCGGCTGCTTTTCCAGTAGGTCATCCAAGTGATATTGAGGCTGTCCTACTCATTGAAGTGGATGGAATCTCAGCAGGTATTGAAGAGCAAATCGAACAAATTTTGGAAGTGTGTAAGTACAGGAATGTACTTGAAGTGAAGGTAGCACAGGATGAACTCGAAAGAGGTAGATGGTGGGCCAATCGTAAAACAGGATTTGGTGCCATGGGAGCCATTTCACCGGACTATTTAGTACAGGACGGTGTCATTCCACGAAGCAAATTGCCCGAGGTATTAAACAAAATCAATCGAATCAGCGAAGAATATGGCTTGCGAATCGCTAATATTTTCCACGCGGGTGATGGGAATTTACATCCACTTGTTCTTTTCGATGCCAGAATCCCTGGGGAAAGCGAAAAGGCCCTGGCAGCTGGTAGTGCCTGCTTAAAAGCATGTGCTGATGTTGGGGGGACGATTACAGGTGAACACGGAGTGGGGATTGAAAAAATAGAGGAAATGCGTTTCGTCTTTTCTGACGAAGAGATTATTGCACAAACAGATATTCGAGAAGTATTCAATCCTCATAACCTTTTAAATGCCGGGAAATTATTCCCGATGCCGGGACGCTGTGTTGAGATAAAAAGAGATTTAAAAGAAAAAGAAGCAGCTGCTATATCTTAAATATGTTTGTCTGGTAAGGCGCAGTCCATAAAACGGATGAAGCCAATTCATTTCTCGTGCCATCGTTTTTATACACAGATAAAGAAACATTGTTTTGTAATAACAAACAAACAGGGCGATTAGGATAAGTACAACCTAGAGTGAACAAATTACTTTTTTCCAGAGAAGAATTATCTAAATAAAATCTTGATTTACAAGGAGGAACTTATAATGACAAAATATATTAAATCAGGGAATCTTCAAGTTGCAACGGAATTATTTGAATTTATTAATTCAGAAGCTCTACCAGGTAGTGAAGTGGATCGTGATCAGTTTTGGTCTGGTTTAGAAAATTTGATAAATGAATTAACTCCTAAAAATAAGGAATTATTGGCACACCGTGAAGAGATTCAAAATCAAATAAATGCTTGGTATCGAAAAAATAATAATGATTTTGATTTTGAAGAGTATAAATCATTTTTAAAAGAAATTGGATATCTTGAACCAGAGGTTGAAGACTTCAAGATTACCACTGAAGGTGTGGATGCCGAAGTAGCTATCCAAGCTGGACCGCAGCTGGTTGTTCCAGTTAATAATGCTCGTTATGCAATCAATGCCGCCAACGCCCGCTGGGGAAGCCTTTATGACGCACTTTATGGTACAGATGCAATCAGTGAAGAAGAAGGTGCACATCGAGAAGGTGGCTACAACCCAGTTCGTGGTGCTAAGGTTATTGAGTTTGGAAGAGAGTTTCTTGACCAAGCAGCTCCATTAAGGGAAGCTTCTCATAAAGATGCTGTAAAATACACAATTGAGTCTGGAAAGCTGAATGTTGCACTCCGGAATGGAGAAACGACAGGACTTGAGGACGAATCGAAATTAACTGGCTATCAAGGACAACCACAAAATCCAAGTGCTGTACTTTTGAAAAATAATGGCCTGCACTTTGAAATTCAATTCAATTTCAGTCATCCAATCGGAAAAACTGACGAGGCTGGCGTTAAAGATATTCTATTAGAAGCAGCAGTAACGACGATTATGGACTGTGAAGATTCAGTAACTGCGGTAGATGCCGAGGATAAAGTTCTAGTTTACCGTAACTGGTTAGGATTAATGAAAGGAGATTTATCTGCTACCTTCATAAAAGGCAATAAATCAATGACAAGAACTCTTAATCCTAATCGCGTTTATTTGACCCCGACGGGAGAAGAATTGTCTTTGTCAGGTCGTTCACTTTTGTTTGTTCGTAATGTAGGTCATTTAATGACGAATAATGCAATCTTAGATCAAAATGGGGAGGAAATCCAAGAGGGAATTTTAGATGCAATCATCACTAGTCTTCTTGGAAAACATACTCTTTTAGGAAACGGCCCATACCAAAACACATCCGAAGGATCCATTTACATCGTTAAACCTAAAATGCATGGATCAGAAGAGGTCGCTTTTGCCAACCATCTATTTGATCAAGTAGAGGAATTGCTCGGTCTAAAACGGAATACTCTAAAAATTGGTGTTATGGATGAGGAGCGCCGCACATCTTTAAACTTAAAAGCTTGCATAAGCGAAGTTAAGGAACGGGTAGTATTCATAAATACCGGCTTTTTAGACCGTACTGGTGATGAAATCCATACCTCTATGGAAGCGGGAGCAATGATTCGAAAAAGTGAAATGAAATCATCCACTTGGTTGCAAGCCTATGAAAAATCGAATGTTAATACAGGCCTTGTAAGCGGCTTCCAGGGGCGTGCCCAGATTGGAAAGGGGATGTGGGCTATGCCGGACTTGATGGATGAAATGTTAAAACAAAAGATTGGACATGTAAAAACAGGTGCAACTACGGCGTGGGTTCCATCACCTACCGCAGCTACATTGCATGCACTGCACTACCATCAAGTTGATGTAACGAAGGTCCAAAATGAAAAGATCAGTGAATCTAGAGACTTGAGGGATGACATTTTACAATTCCCAGTTGCGAAACATTCTAATTGGAGCCCGGAGGAAATACAGGAAGAGATTGATAACAATGCTCAAACTATGCTAGGTTATGTTGTTCGCTGGGTGGACCAGGGAGTTGGTTGCTCGAAAGTACCTGATATCAACGACGTGGGACTAATGGAAGATCGTGCAACCTTACGTATATCCAGCCAACACATGGCGAACTGGCTACACCACGGTATCATAACAAAGGAACAAGTGCTAGAGACGCTTCAGCGTATGGCTAAAGTAGTAGACGAACAAAATGCTGGAGACGCTGCATATCGCTCAATGTCTGCGAATTTTGACGATTCGGTGGCATTTCAAGCTGCATGTGACCTGATTTTTGAAGGTTATAATCAGCCAAGTGGCTACACTGAGCCAATATTGCATCGTCGCCGCATTGAAGCAAAAGCAAAGTTTGCTATAAAACAATAAACAACTAGGGGACATTCTATTTTTTACAACGTCACGATTTACAATGTAAAGAGTATATTGCTAATTTAATTGAAGTACTGCAGTTTCAACAACTAACTTTCATTATTAAATAGTGATAACAGATTGGGGGAGTTGAAGCTATGAAAGAACTTAGGGAAAAAGCACTAGACCTTCATATGAGTACTAAAGGGAAAATAAATGTAAATGTAAAGTAGCTGTAGAAATTTCCAGGGATTTTTAAAGGGGCACTTCAGGTGTTCGCTTCTGAAATTAATGAGGAAATGAAAGTGGCAGCGGTTTATGCAATTGCAAACTTAATTCAGCCGCAAGAACTGACACATGATTATGTAATACCAAATGCTTTCGACAACCGAGTAGTAGAATCTGTCGCCAATGCTGTAGCAGAGGCAGCAATACAGTCTGGTGTTGCGAGAAAAAAACCGAAATAGAAGTCTGAGAGGAGCAATAAAACAATGAAGTTTACTAGGTTTATAGCTAATTCTTCCATTCATACAGGTGTTAAAGAAAAAAGTATAATAAGAGTAATTAAGGGCGATATTTTTGGTGCTTGGGAGTATACAGGCCAAACATTTTCTCAGGGTGAAGTTAAGTCTATTGCACCCCTAGAACCAAATCAAATCATTGGAATCGGTGCAAACTTCGTTTCAAATGTGGAGGATCTTCCGGAACAGCTCCCGGAAATTCCAGTATTCTTCTTTAAGCCAACTTCATCAGTGATTGGACCTGAAGATGAAATTATCATTCCAGAGGGTATCAAGGAAGTAAAGTTTGAATCCGAATTAGCGATTGTCATTGGGAAAGAGGCAAAAAATGTGCCTGAATCCGACGTACTGGATTATGTTTTTGGATACACAGTTGGAAATGACGTAACAGCACCTCAGTTTTTCCACCAGGATGGCCACTGGACAATTGGTAAATCATTTGACACGTTCACTCCATTAGGTCCTGTTATTGAAACCGTACTTGATCCATTTAATGTAAAGGTCAAAGCAAAACTGAACGATGTTGAAAAACAAAACAGTGCAACTGAACTGATGATTATTCCAATTCGCAGAATGGTTTCCTATCTGACAAAAGTTATGACACTTAAACCGGGAGATGTAATATTAACAGGTAGTCCTGTTGGAGCAGAGTTGGTCGGCGCAGGCGACGTTATAGAATGTGAAATAAAGGAAATTGGAAATCTTCGAAATACATTTGTTACGGCTAAAGAAGGGGCAAGAGCGTATTAGGTACGGTTAAAATTTTTAGAGGTTAGTTCCAAATTGCTGGAATCAATTGATTTGAGATCGGAAGCAAGGCAATACTTGCAAGAACTGGAGAATACCACAAATAAGGTTATCCATCTAGTTGTTTATGCTAGAAGAAAATGAATACGTAATTACTTGTATTGCCGTTCCTATTTTCGATCATTCGGGGAAAGTCATTGCTGCTGGCATCAGATCTGGTCCAACAATGCGTATGACTGAACAGCGAATCGATCTACTACAGTTACAGATGATTCGAATTGGAAAGAAAATTTCAACAAGGCTTGGATTTTAAAGTGGAATTACTTTCCAATATATTTTTAGGATTTTTTTTCAAAGAAAATTTGCCCGATATATCTTTTTTCCAAAATAATCGGGCAAATTTCTTTTTGTATATCTCACCTTAGTCGCAATAAACCTTTAGTAACTAAAGGTTTAAAGTACTTTATAGTCCCTTTACCGGACAAGCACTATTATGATTTTATCATTACGCAACCAAGATAAAATCAGAAACATCCGGACTTTACAACACGAAAAAATTGAATATTTTCAGTGGATTCAAATTTTTTTCACTTTCTTGTAAATTAGACCAGAAGAAATGGTAGCATATTTTAATAAAAATATGTAAGCGGTTACTTTTAGGGACTATAAATTGGAGGGTACAATATGACATATACACAAAACTTTACAATGGTAGGAGATAGCCTCGCTTTATCCGCTATCGTGGCAGTAATTCCAATACTTTATTTCTTCTGGGCATTGGCAGTGAAGAGAATGAAAGGGTATCTGGCAGGGCTCACGACGCTATTAATTGCATTGATGTTGGCGGTTATTGCATTTGGAATGCCAACACAAATGGCGATTATGTCTGCTACACACGGGGCAGTATACGGGGTTTTGCCTATTGGTTGGATCATTATCAGTTCAGTTTTCCTTTATAAATTAACCGTAAAAACAGGACAATTTGATATTATTCGTAATTCAGTTGTTTCACTTACGGAAGACCGTCGTCTTCAGGCACTATTGGTAGCGTTCTCATTTGGGGCATTTCTTGAAGGAGCCGCTGGTTTCGGTGCTCCTGTTGCCATTTCTGCTGCACTTCTTGTTGGTCTTGGGTTCAATCCTTTATATGCAGCTGGCTTGTGTTTAATTGCCAATACAGCACCGGTTGCATTTGGTGCAATAGGAGCACCAATTATTGCGCTTGAGGGGCCTACCGGAATTTCTGCGATGGAGATTTCAAAAATGGTTGGTCGCCAATTACCGTTTTTATCTGTAGTCATACCATTTTATTTAATCGTGATTATGGCAGGCTTTAAAAAAGCCTTCGAAGTCATGCCTGCAATTTTAGTAACTGGTATTACTTTTGCTGTAACACAATTCTTAAGCTCTAACTTCCTTGGGCCAGAACTTCCGGATATTTTATCGGCTCTTGTTTCATTACTTGCTTTAGCAGTTTTCCTTAAATTTTGGAAACCGAAAACCATCTTCCGTTTTTCAGCCGAACAAGAAATGGCTGCAACACTTGCTGTAAATGAACCTTCTGGCCACAAGCTAACTTATACCGGCGGACAAATTTTTAAAGCGTGGTCACCATTCCTGGTTTTAACGGGAGTAATCTCCCTTTGGGGAATTCCAACCATAAAGCAGGCACTAACAGGACACTATGAAGGAACAAATGTTGTTTTATCAACGATTAATTCTATAGGGCATGCATTTTCGTTTATACCCAACGTTCCATTATTAAATAATAAGATTATAAACGCTGCGGGAGAAGCGATACCTGCCTTTTACAAGCTGGAATTGCTAGGTGCTGCTGGTACAGCGGTTCTGATTGCAGCAATCATTACGAAATATATTGTAAAAATTTCTTGGAAGGGTTGGATTGTTACATTCGGTGAAACACTAAACGAACTTAAATTTCCCATTATCACAATCGCTTCTGTTGTAGGATACGCTTATGTAACAAACTCTTCAGGAATGAGCACATCTATGGGGATGGTATTGGCGAAAACAGGATTTTTATTCCCTTTCTTCTCTCCTATACTAGGCTGGCTAGGAGTGTTCATTACTGGTTCTGATACTTCAGCCAACTTACTATTCGGTAACATGCAAAAAGTTACAGCTACTTCAATAGGCATGGATCCGGTGCTCGCAGTGGCAGCAAACTCTTCAGGCGGAGTTACCGGAAAGATGATTTCGCCTCAATCAATTGCAGTAGCTTGCGCCGCAGTAGGCCTAGCAGGGAAAGAATCTGATTTGTTTCGATTCACTATAAAGCATAGTATTATACTGGTGATTATTGTTGGAATCATGACATATTTGCAAAATGGGGTGTTATCCTGGATGATTCCTTAAGTAAGATTGCAAAGCAAATATCTTTATTTAGAGTAAATATGAGATCAATATGAGTTGATAAAAATGAGATCAATATGAGTTGATAAAAATAAGAAAAACACCATTTAAAAGTCGCAGCTTTGTCAAACGACTTTTAAATGGTGTTTTTTTCATTGGAAATAAAAGATAGCTACGCATGAAGTTGATGACGCACTTATAGAATTAGGAACCTTTCCTGTTTCTTCATCTACACTAAATAAAATACCTTCTTTAATCCATTCAAAGAGGTCCAAAAAGGAAGCACCCGTTACAAAGGTTGCAATTGCTCCAAAAACAAATGGAATAATTGTTAATGCCCCGAAAACAGATAATTTATTTTTTGAGAGAAGTACAATGAATACAATGATCATTAATAATGCTAGGAATGTTAACATACTAAACAGCTCCCGTATAAAGTATGAACTTAAGTTATTTTGTAATTATAAATAGTTAAGTATATTACTACGCTATTAAGCTTTGAATATATTTATCTTTTATCCAGAACCTTATCAGAAGGGACAACTTTAAATGAGGTTCTAGATTCTTTTTCATTTACGATGAAACTAACTTGTTAGAAATGGAAGCGTATACAAAAATGTTCATCCCTTATGATCATACAAAAAACAAATCGTGTGATGTTGGAGAATAAATGGGTAGGGAAATGTTACTAAACGTTCTCTTTTTTTACGTATACTTCCATTTCTTTAATTTTTGCGGGACAGGACTTTCTATTGGGTTAATGTATGGACCGGTTTAAATGAGTATTTTGAATTAGGTATAAAATTGAGGGGAGCATTAGAGTTTAAACTCCATTCGATGATTTAAGAGAGCCTTTTGGCTCTTTTTATTTTGAAAAAGTTTTAAATTTGTAAATTTGTGTTTTGCAGTCCTCCCCTCCCCCTACAGGGATTATTTATATTAGGATCATGGTCCTTTGCTTACAGCCATATTTATATTATGTAAACTGGAGAGGATAAAGTTTTCACTTATTATAAAACGGATTACATAAATATGGGGATGCCTTTACATAATATAGAAGGAGATAAATTCCTTTGTAATAGGGAGGTGATTAGATGTTCTTCAAAAAACGAAAGATTAGAAATAATAAAGACAAACAGGCCGTGACTGAGAATTCACAAGATATTGGCCAGCTGTTTGCTAAGGTTAAAAAATCCAGTGATTTTAAACAATTTCCACTTACGGATGAAGCGGGACATTTAATCATTTCTTACTACAATACACTGGTCGATCAACAACAACTTCAACTGAAAATTTTAATGATTTTCCGAGAAACCCCTTTTGAACTAGACAGGCTAGAGAAAATTGATGATATAAAGAAAATCATCGCAATAGAAGATATTATAATAACGGATAATCGGAACGAAGCTGAATCAAAGTTACTTAAAGGGTATGCGATACTTCAAATGAAGGAAAATGATCAAAGGGTTGCTTTAATTCTCTTATCTAATGATAAAGCTGGATTGCGTGAACAAAATAACGTTGAAAATGAGTTTAGTGTGGTGGGGCCACAAATTGGGTTTCTTGAGAATATTGATGTAAATATACATTTATTAAGACAACAAATAAATACAACTGATCTAATTACGAAGGAACTAAACATTGGTTCTACTTCAAATACTCGAGTTATTATTGCTCATATTGATGGGATTACGAGTGAGCAGCATGTTAATACCATGACCCAACGGCTTCAAGATATTGATTTTGATGTCATTTTTGATACTGCTCTGCTGCATCAATTTATAGAAGATAATTCCCTTACACCGTTTCCTTTGCTTCTGCCAACTGAACGTGTGGATAGGGCGGTTCAAGCTCTTATTAACGGACAAGTAGCTGTTTTAAGTAGTGGGTCGCCATATGTCATTACAGGTCCTTCTACGATCATTGATTATTTTATTTCACCTGAAGATTACTTTCTCCCATGGATTCTTGCATCTTTTTTTCGTTTAATACGGGTATTCAGTGTCCTTTTCTCCATTTTTGGAACATCTATTTATATAGCCGTTATCACTTACCATTACGAGATGATTCCAAACGATTTATTCGGTTCACTTAGTACTTCTCGTTATAATGTCCCATTTCCGCCGGTATTAGAGGTGATTTTTCTGGAATTCACGATTGAACTATTACGTGAAGCGGGAGTCCGGTTACCTACAAAGGTAGGACAAACATTGGGAATAGTGGGCGGTATTGTTATCGGCCAAGCGTCAGTTGAGGCGTCCCTTACAAGTAATGTCTTACTCATTATAGTCGCCTTATCTGCCTTAGCATCCTTTACTACGCCCATTTATAAAATGTCGAACACTATACGTTTTTTACGTTTTCCTTTAATTCTCTTCGCATCCATTTGGGGGGGACTAGGTATCGTTATCGGGATTGCCTTTTTAATCATTCACCTTACACGGTTAGAATCTTTAGGAACACCCTATACCGTTCCATTTTATCCTTTTAGGCCTGAGGATTTAACGGACAGCCTGATCCGTTCCCCTTATAGTAAAACATCCAAAAGGCCAAATTATTTACGTCCTAAATCAATTTGGAGATACCACCCACATAATCACAAAAAAAAGAAAAGTGATTTTGATGAATAATCAGGAAAGGATCATAAAGGTGAATTAAATGAAATTATGTTTTCTGTTAACTTTTAGCTTAACTTTCTTTTTATCAGGGTGTGTTATACATGAGAGGATCATTGATGAAGTTCAGATAATTGAAGCTCTAGGATATGATCGGGAAGAAGGCAAAGTTAAAGGAATTGCTATTTATCCTACTTTTGCAGAGCAGGGAAATGTCAAATTGAAGATTTATAAAACGGTGTCTGATTCATATGAAGACATACTCCCGAGAATGAATGCAAAATCAGCCTATCCTATTGAGACAGGAAAATTAGATTTTGTATTGTTCGGCAAGGAATATGCCACACAAGGGATCGAAGATGTTATCACTAATTTTGCCCGAAATCCAAATACAGCGAGTCGAATGCAGTTGGGCATTGCTGAAAACACAGCCGAAGA
Source organism: Peribacillus sp. TE19612 (assembly GCF_056279465.1). Classification (NCBI taxonomy): domain Bacteria; kingdom Bacillati; phylum Bacillota; class Bacilli; order Caryophanales; family Bacillaceae; genus Peribacillus; species Peribacillus sp. TE19612. Next base: position 384,513 of record NZ_JBWCCL010000004.1, read on the forward strand.
TATACTTCAATCCAGTAAACATGTGAATCTTTCATTCCATTTAAGTGAAAAAATCAATCAAAACATTGAAAGTGGTAATTTGCCAAAAATGAATCTGCACATGTTTTTGAACAATTTTCATCAAGAAGGGAGGGATCAAATTTTACCTTACCTTATCCTAGAGGAAAATCAAATTAAAATTGACGGGTTAGCTTTATTAAAAAACGGGAAGTACATAAATCATATTAATTTAAGACAGTCCTTAATTCTAAAAACATTAATTGATGGGTCTCAAAATGGACAATATAAAACCAAAATCACGCAAAATAAAAAGGAAGGTTTTATTATCTTGAAAAACCTGGATGCAAAAACTACATATACGGTTGAGAAAAGCGAAAGCACTCCGAGTATATTCATCGATTTAACCATCCATGCAGAGATTGAAAAAGCATCATCCTGGTTTGATTTGAAAAAAGATAAAGATATTGTAAAATTGGAAGGAATTTTAAATGAACATTTTAAGGAAGAGGTCCAACGTTTAATTTCACTGACACAAGGATACAATGTAGATCCCATTGGGTTGGGAGAAAAGGTTAGAGCCAACTCAAGAAATTGGGACTATCAACGGTTTATGGACATATACCCAGAAGTAAAAACCACTGTACACACAAATATTGACATCCTAAATACAGGTATTGAAGAGTAAGTCTGCATAATAAGAGGAGGAGCCACGTGAAATCATTACTAGACGAACGACATTTAGTATCTTCCTTTTACGTTTTCTTTCTGATCTACACGAATATTATTGGCATAGGAATCATGAGTTTTCAACGAGATATAATGAAGGACGCAGGTTATGATGCATGGATATCCATCATTTTATCAAGTATAAGCATTCATATACTAGTTTGGATGATCTATCGTATTCTTGGAATTGCTAAAAATGATGTCATACATGTACACAAATTTTGCTTTGGAAAATGGATTGGCGGACTGTTCAACATTTTCGTGATTTTCTACTTTCTTATATTAGCGTTAATTGTTTTCCGTGTTTATATTGAAGTTGTTCAAGTTTGGCTGTTTCCCTTAATGAAGACCTGGCAAATAAGCCTCATTCTTCTAGTCCTCATTTATTACGTTGTATCCGGTGGATTCCGCGTGATTACTGGAATGTGTTTCTGGGGAACTATTATACCTTTTATTATCCTGTTTCCTCTTAATTTTTTTTCGTTGGAATTTGCCAATTTTAACAATTTATTACCCGTCTTTAACCACTCTCTGAAGGAAATCGTATCATCTTCTAAAGCTATGTTGTTTCAGTATGTTGGCTTTGAGACCTTATTCATGTTCTACCCATTCATAAAAAATCCAGACAGATCACAAAAATGGGCCCATTTTGGACTTTTGGTCTCAAGCTTACTTTATCTAATAGTAGCACTCATCACAATTGTTTTCTTTAGTGAAGGACAATTAAACCATACAATATGGCCAACATTAGTTCAAATGAAAATTGCGAAATTCCCTCTAATAGAAAGAGTCGAATTTATCGTTGTTTCGATTTGGTTACTTCTCATATTACCCAATATCAGTGTGAAAATATGGGCAGGTTGTCGTGCTATTAAGAAAGTAATAAATGTGAAACAACGTATAAGTCTGTTCATTGTACTGGTCCTATTCTTTATTCTAGCTAATGTGCTCAAAGAGAGGAGTCAAATAGAGCGATTGAATGAAATGTATTCAAACATTGCTTTTTACTTTGTGTATTTATATATCCCTTTTCTCTTTTTGTACATTCATATTAAGCATAAAATAAATAAGTAGGATAGAAAGCTTCTATTAACTTATAATACAATCTGGGCAAATCGTTTTGTAAGGATTCAACAGAAAAGGTCAGCAGTTACATTTGGGAAGGTGAACCATTCCAAATCACAGAAATTACAATGGATGATCCTAAACTAAGTGAGGTTTTAGTTCGCCTTATTGCGTCGGGGATTTGTCACACTGATGTGGAGTTAGTATAGTTTCATGGACACATTTTAGTTAAGTCCTTACAATGATTTTTGAGAGGATGTGTCCGTCTTGGAACGTAAGAATACAGGTAAAAAAATAATAATGAATTCAAGACGACTATTGTAGATCTTTATCACTCGGGTAATTCGGTCAAAGAATTATGCGGCGAATATGGCGTATCAGAAGACCATTTATAAATGGGTTAAAGAATTTACTCCATTCGGTTTAGGGGAAGAGTCCATGACTCCAAAGGAATTAGCAGCCATACAGAAGGAAAACCTTCGGTTAAAGCAAGAAGTTGAAATCTTAAAAAAGGCTATGGCCATATTCGCGAAAAAGTAACTGAGACAGATCTTACTTAATTTATAGAGGAACACAAGAAACAATATCCCATACAGAAGATGTGTGAAATACTAGAAATCCCAAGAAGCAGCCATTATCAGTCTCTTCGACTTGTCGTATCCAATCGCGAACAGGGAAACCAAGAGCTACGAAGAAAATTCATCTCATCTACTTAGAAAGAAAGGGACGTTATGGTGCTCCCAAGATACATAAAATCTTATTAACCAAAGGGTTTTCCCTAAGTCTAAAGCGTGTTCAACGCCTAATGAACAAAGCGAATATTCGTTCTATCAGGAAGAAAAAATACCATCCTTATCCATCAAAAGAAAAGATTATTCAGTTAGGTAATTTGCTTAAACGAGACTTTAATACCCAGACCATTAATGAGAAATGGGTAGCTGATATTACGTATATCCACACGTTAAAAGACGGATGGTGTTATTTAGCTTCTGTATTGGATCTTCATTCTAAGGAAATAGTAGGGTATTCCTTTTCATGTTCTATGGCGACAGAACTGGTCATAAAAAGCTTTCGATAACGCTCACTCTTCACAAAAGCCATCGGAGGGCTTAGTTCTTCATACGAATCTTGGCTCACAATATACAAGCAGTGAGTTTACTCAACATACCCAGAAACATCATATTAAGCGATCCTTTAGCCAGAAGGGTTGCCCGTACGATAATGCAGTATTGAATCTTTTCATGCGATATTAAAGAAGGAAGAAGTCAACCATGTACAGTATCTAGACTACCAAACAGCTAAATTAGCGATATTCCAATTTATTGAAGGTTGGTAAACCGAAAAAGAATTCACTTGCAGCTTAGGATATAAAACTCCACAAGCCATTGAAGATCAAATGACAAATACAGCTTAAGATTTAACTTGTTTGTGTCCAAAATATTGACTCAAATCCATGACTTTGGTAAATTTTTAAAGTATTTAATAATTATTTATTAGGGATTTCTTAAGAATTAACTTGTCTAGCTTTTCACTATATTCAAGTGTTTCCTGATGATTTAGACCTTTCTTAACACCAGTTTCTATAAGTAATTTTCTTAGGCTCTTTATATTTAATTCTAACTCTCTATACATTTTTATTTCGCACATTTTGAATACTCCTTTGCGGGTAAATAATTTCTATTTTAGGATTATATTACAATTATGTAATGATTAAAATGTTTTTTCTTAAACTTGCTAATAAGTAGGGAAATCGACATAAAATTATACTGCAATACGTCACAGTAGAATGATATCAGCGCCTGCTGCAGATGCTTGGCTAACTTCATATCAGCTGCATCCATGATTTTAAGATCAGCTAAATGATAGCTATTTACTAACGGTACGATAGTCAGTATACTGGTTATGTTACTAAATAGAAAGTATGCACTATTTTATCATATAGTAACAAAAAGTATACTATGGGACATAATAAGAGTTGGAGGTGAAATAAATGCCGAATCTTGGGGAAAAAGTGTTTAATTGTGAAAAAGAATTGACTCTTTCGATTATTGGCGGAAAATGGAAAATGTTGATATTGTGGCATCTAGGAAAAGAAGGAACCAAACGTTTTGGTGAACTAAAGACCCTCATGCCTGGTATCACTCAAAGAATGCTTGTTAATCAATTGCGTGAACTTGAAGACCATTTGATTGTTCATCGTGAAGTCTATCCTGTCGTTCCGCCAAAAGTTGAATATTCACTCACTGAGTATGGAAGAAGTCTGATGCCTATTCTGGATGCTATGTATGACTGGGGTAAAGATTATATTGAGAATGTATTAGAAAAAGAAACAGAAAACAAATCGTCTATTCAGTAAAAAAGAGTTTCTCCTAGGGGTTCGAAAAAGTGTAAAAAATTCATATACTAAAAAACCACGGTTAGCTATCTTAATAAAGATGCTGTCCGTGGTTTTTTTTTGTATCTCTACGTATTTAAAAGGTTGAAAAAACACAACATATAATAAAGGAATCAGTTACTTGGTATTGGATTCATGTTTATAGTGTTATTTTTAACACTATGTTATACCAATGTATCTATATGTTAATAAAGTACGTACTTTCAAAAGTATAACTTACGTAATATACTGATTTTGCTCAAGTAATAGCGAGCTTAAAGAATACTACCAAACCTTAAGAGAATACTACTACAAGCATGGTGAGATGAAGTGAAACTTCATTTAATAATTTATACATGTTGTTGCTTTTGACGAAAGGAGAGATCCGCATGGGAAAGTTCAAAACTAAGCAGCGAAAAGTTTGTGAAAGATGTCTAACCATCACCATAAATAATGAAACCTGTCCAAAATGTGGACATTCTCAATTAAAAGATATCATTATTACCGGACAAGCTGGGAGAAATAAACGAATCTTACATCCAAAAGTAGGATAACGCAATAGCGAAAATCCTTGTTGTTTTTGTAGGGAAAAACGAAGAAAATCAGACATTTTTCTATTTGAAAATGTGGAGGAATGAAAAGTGGATTCTATGACGTTTGTCTTATTTGGGGCAACTGGGGATTTAGCTAAGCGAAAAATCTACCCTGCCTTGTTTAATTTATATTTGAATCAAAAATTACCAGATTCTTTTTTGATCATTGGTGTAGGAATAGACGAAATGTCTGATGTTGATTTTCAAAACCATGTAACAGACTCGCTATACACTTTTTCTAGACACTTGATAAATGATAAATCCGAAAAACAAGAGTTTGTAAGAGCATTTCGTTATTGCCAGTTAGATTTCATGAATACTGAAGGGTATAAGAATTTAGTTGAATTCGTTCAACAAAATGAAAAAGACCAGATTATTGAAGAGAATAGAATGTTTTATCTTTCTGTTGCTCCTGAATTCTTTGATGTAATTGCTTTAAACATAAAGAAGAGTGGCTTAGGTTCGACAAAGGGATGGAAACGATTGATTATCGAAAAACCATTTGGGTATGACTTAAAATCTGCTGAAGATTTAAATGAAAAATTAAGCAAAGCTTTTGAAGAAGATGAAATTTTCCGGATTGACCATTATCTCGGAAAACCAATGGTTCAAAACCTTGAAGCCTTGGAATTTGCCAATCCTGTTCTGCAATCACTTTGGAACAATCGGTTTATTGCCAATGTGCAAATTACGGCTAGTGAAACAGTTGGTGTAGAAGAGAGGGCTGGTTATTATGACCAAGCAGGCGCTATTCGTGATATGGTTCAAAATCATATGCTACAGCTGTTGATGATGACAGCCATGCATCTCCCAAATCAGATTAGTGCAAAAGATATCCGTAATGAGAAAAGAAAAGTTATGGAATCTCTGCGACCATTACAGAAAAATACTGTAGGTATCCACGTCGTTCGTGGCCAATATGGATCAGGTGAAATAAACAGTACACCAGTAGTCAGATACTTAGAAGAACCTGGCGTTGATGCTTCTTCTAAAAACGATACATTCATTGCTGCTCGTCTTTGGATTGATAATTCCTTCTGGGACGGGGTCCCATTCTATATCCGGACAGGAAAAAGAATGACGGAAAAATTAACGCGGATTGTGATTGAATTCAAAAACCCATTAAAGAATTTGTATACCAATGAAATCCAAAATGCTGAACCCAATCTATTAGTTATTAATGTAAGTCCTAATGAAGGTGTTTCGTTGCAGTTAAATAGTAAAAATCCGATTAATGGAAAGTTAGAACCTATTGTTGTTGATTTTTCAGCGAGTAAAAAAGACGTGCCCGAAGCATATGAACTCTTAATATTTGATGCTCTGCGTGGAGATTCTACCTTCTTTGCTCATTGGAACGAAGTGAAATTATCTTGGAAATGGGTACAGCCTATTTTAGAGACATTTGAGGAAAATATTGTTCCACTTCATTCATATCAATCTGGCTCGATGGGACCTGAAGCTGCTCATCAATTATTGGAAGAGGATGGTTATAGATGGTGGTAAAAGAAAGATTATGATTATACTTTGAATCCATTCTGCTATAGATGAAAAACTCAAAAAATATAGAAATACTCAAGGAGGATTAATGATGAAGGTAGGATTAATTGGATTAGGAAAAATGGGGCTAAATTTAGGAAAGAACCTAATTGACCATAAACATGATGTAGTAGCATTTGATCTAAATACAAATGCTGTTGAAGATATAATGAAATACGGGGCTGAAGGTACATCTAGCTTACAAGATCTTGTTCAATCAATAGAAAAGCCACGAGTTTTTTGGATTATGGTTCCACACTCCGTTGTTGATTCCGTTATTAGTGAGATAACACCATTTCTGAGTGAGGGAGATATCGTGGTTGAAGCTGGTAATTCTCACTATAAGGAATCCATTCGTCGATACAACCAGCTAAAGGAAGTGGGAGTGAGCTTTATGGATGCCGGCACATCCGGGGGTATGGAAGGTGCTCGGGATGGAGCTTGTTATATGATTGGGGGAGATCCTGAAGCATGGAGCATTGTCGAGCCCATTTTTCGAGATACAGCTGTAGAAAATGGGTATTTATATGCTGGAAAAGCAGGTAGTGGTCACTTCTTAAAAATGATTCACAATGGAATTGAATACGGAATGATGGCTGCGATTGGAGAAGGATTTGAAGTATTAGAAAAAAGTGAATTCGATTTTGATTATGAAAAAGTAGCAAAAGTTTGGAATAATGGTTCGGTTATTCGTTCTTGGCTCATGGAATTGACAGAACACGCGTTTTCTAAAGATGCAAAATTAGATGAAATTAAAGGCATTATGCATTCATCTGGTGAAGGGAAATGGACAGTTGAAACAGCATTAGATCTTCAAGCTGCTACCCCTGTTATCGCTATGTCTTTATTAATGCGTTATCGTTCCTTAGACAATGATACCTTTACGGGTAAAGTGGTAGCTGCTTTGCGAAACGAATTTGGTGGACATGCTGTGGAAAAATCATAAAGCCATCTGCTGTATATGTCTTTCGTTTAAAATGAGCCGGAAATTCATTGGATTTTTAGTTTGGTATATCCCCAAAATTGGTATATTTACTTAAGTCGTTGATAGTGCTAACTATGTTAATTGAAGCGGAAGGAGCGAGACTCCTCGAAGATGCATTCACATTTTCTCGTGCGGTGCTTATTCACGGATGATGATTCAACGTCCTGCGGGAAAAACAGGACAAGGGAGACCCCGCAGCCGCACAGCGCCGAGGAGGCTCCCGGCTCGCCCGCGGAAAGCGAGCACCTGGAGCCAACAGACAAGTTTAACAGAGCCAAAAAAATAAAACAATAATATTGAGGTGTGACATCATGAACATATTTGATGCAAAAATCATTAACACACAATATGGTTTAGAAACCTATTTAGACATGGTGAAGAATATCGAAGTAAAAGAACTCCATTCTCCATCAGATAATGAGCCCTTTTATGAAATAGTATTAGGGATAGAGTATTTTCTTCTAAGGGACGGAAAATATTATGATAGTGAAAGGAATTATTTTCGGATTCAAATGAGCGAAGAATTTAATTCAATTACGTTAAAAGAGACAGATACCGAAAGTTTATTTGCTGTCAAAACCGAACACGAGAGAGACTCAACTAAGCTACTGGTTGGAGAATGGCTTATAAAAACCAATGCTTTCAAGCAAGTAATAAGTGAACTGATCCAACAAAAGAAAATGGAGAATGTTCAAAATGAGGGAGACACTCGAAAAGTATTAGGAACGATAAGATTCTTGGAAATATTACTTGAAATCAAAACAGAAGACATACTAAGTGCCAATGTAGTGAGGGACCATTGAGTTTTCTTAATACTAACTATCTTTTAATGTACGCTATTGATAATTACACGGTCCCACTAAGGATTTTTCAAAATTGAAAAGGGGAGTTTAAATGTGTTTTTAAAAACTTCCCTTATATACTGTAGAAAAGGAGAATGCACTAACATGAAACGTTTTACTATGCCGAGAGACCTTTTTTAGGGAAAAGGATCTCCGATTGAAGCAGCTAAGCTAAATTTGATTGAAAGGGGAAGTAATGTATGACTATTTCGTTTGATTACTCCAATGCATTAGCATTTATGAAAAAGAGTGAAGTAGATAATCTAAGTGAATTTGTAAAAGTGGCTCATAAAATGCTACATGAAAAAACAGGCCCCGGCTCTGATTATCTTGGTTGGGTCCATTTGCCACTAAACTATGATAAGAGTGAATTTGAAAGAATTAAACAAGCTGCTGAAAGAATCAAGAAACATTCAGACGCAATGGTTGTAATTGGTATTGGTGGTTCGTATTTGGGTGCAAGATCAGCTATAGAAGCTTTGTCCCATAGCTTTCATAACCAAATGAACGATAAGACAAAAGTGTATTTTGCCGGTCACAATATCAGTTCTACTTATATATCTCATTTATTTGAACTATTAGAGGGGAAAGATATCTCTGTTAACGTCATTTCCAAATCAGGAACAACGACAGAGCCAGCCCTTGCTTTCCGAATTTTTCGTGACTATATGGAGAAAAAATACGGAAAAGAAGAGGCGAGAAAACGTATTTTTGCCACTACAGATCAGGAAAAAGGAGTATTAAAAAAGCTCGCGGACAAAGAAGGATATGAAACGTTTGTTATTCCGGATGATGTAGGTGGAAGGTATTCTATGCTAACAGCAGTTGGTCTCTTACCAATTGCCGTAGCAGGACTTGATATTGATCATATGATGGAAGGGGCAGCAGCAGCAGCCCGTAAATACAACAATTCTGATTTATTGACAAATGAGAGCTATCAGTATGCTGCGGTCCGAAATGTACTCTACAATAAGGGAAAAGCAATTGAAGTGCTTGTTAACTATGAGCCCTCCCTTCACTACGTATCGGAATGGTGGAAGCAGCTGTTTGGGGAAAGTGAAGGAAAAGATCAAAAGGGGCTATTCCCTGCTTCCGTTGATTTTTCAACGGATTTGCATTCCATGGGGCAATATGTACAAGAAGGTCGACGAAACCTTTTAGAAACGGTTTTACAGATTAAGAAACCTCGAATTGAAGTGACTATTCAGGAGGATCCAGAAAATATTGATGGATTAAACTTCCTGGCAGGTAAGACGATGGATGAAGTCAACAAAAGTGCATTTCAGGGTACCCTTATGGCCCATATAGATGGAGAAGTACCTAATCTCGTGATTGAACTGGATGAAATGAATGAATACACTTACGGTGAGATGGTTTACTTTTTTGAGAAGGCATGTGGGATTAGTGGCCATCTATTAGGAGTTAACCCATTTGACCAGCCTGGAGTCGAAGCATACAAGAAGAATATGTTTGCTTTACTTGACAAACCTGGTTTTGAAGCAGAAAAAGCTACTCTCATGGAGCGTTTATCAAAATAATGATTGGTTTTGTAACAATATTTATGAGAAATACTGATGCTTGATTTTACTAATTTTATAGGTTGCCAAAAATAATTACCAAAAGTTTTACCAAATACTTTGCAAAAATGATGACTCTTGTACAATTAGATTATTAAATTGTGCAGGAGGCTTCTTTATGATAATCGGTTATGCTCGAGTTTCGACAGTTGACCAAAATTTAGACCGACAAATTATATTACTTTCCGAGTGAGGCTGTGAAAAAATGGTTCAAGAGAAATTTACTGGGACTATAAAGGATAGAGATGGACTTTACTCATTGCTAGATGTAATAAGTCGTCTGGATGCTTGTTCCCCCTTTTAATCTCATGACTATGTATACTTATAAAAATTTGTGGTAAATCTTTTCGTATTGTTTCTCGCGTTACGTTTAACTCTCTGCTTAGTTCCAAAATTTTGACTGTTTTAAATTCATGTAGTTGTTTCATGATTTCACTTTGTCTATCTTGTGGAAGCATTTCTCCACCTCCAAATTTTAACCTTACTTTTCACTCGTGAAATTTGGTTCTGGTGCAAAAATAATGAAATAGAACATAATAGTAATATCCTGTTAACTTTGGGATTAAGCAGCTACTCCGAACAACATATGAATGAATTCATCCTCATTTTGGGCAGAATTTGCCCGTTGATGAGGTTGATCTTTTTTAACCATATGTATAGCTTCGATACCACTCAAAATATAGGTGGCTGTTCGAAACGATTTCAATCTCAACATGGAACGAACCCGTTTTTTTATAAAACGATGATCTTGTTCCACAATGTTGTTCAGATACCGTATTTGTCGTACTCGTATGCCTTCTGGCATACTTTTTTCTTCTTTTAACTCTTGAATCGCTACAGGATAAACTGGGTTCTTATCAACCGTAATCACACGTGGAGTTGTAGAACGGCAAGTAGCCAAGGCTTTCTTAAAAAAGCGCTTGGCTGCTTGTTTATCTCTTAATTCACTTAGATAAAAATCAATCGTATTCCCTTCTGAATCAACTGCACGATACAAATACATCCATTTTCCTTTTACTTTTATGTATGTTTCATCTACTCTCCACGAGTCATTGGTCTGCTTGAGATGCCGACGAATTCTCTTATCTAAATTAGGGCCATATTGATGTACCCAACGCATAATCGTTGTATGAGCCATTGATAGGCCACGTTCCTCCATCATTTCTACAAGATTACGAAAACTAAGGTTGTATCGTAGGTACCATCTGACAGTGAGAAGAATAATTTCTGGTTGATATTGTTTCCATTTAAATAAATTTTCCTTAGACATACAGATCACACACCTTTTTTAGAGTAATAGTATCAAAGATAAAGGTATTCGATCCATCCAAAGAAAAAACGCAGGAATTTTTTAGCCCACGGAAGCAACTTAAAAAGAAGTGCTAAAGAGGAAATAGAAACTATTAAATGAGAAAGAGAAGCGGAAAAAGCAAAAAAAAAAAAGGCTTCTTTGCTCGACTTTTCGGAAAGTAAACAAAGAAGCAACGCTCTTTTTATATGGCAATAAAAAATAAAATAGGAGTATGACCAATTCTTGACTGTTTGTCATGCCTAAATTTCACAATAATTACCTCATCAGATAAAACCAAACCCGTTGGCTAGTCACCGGGCTTTTTTGGATCTGTATTCTAATGAGGTTATGTAATTAAGCTTTTGACCATTTCGATTTAAGTTCAACCCCAGCAGCCTTCAAGGTTGTATAAAGCGGACAGCGGGAATCGGTAATTCTCTGTAATTCAGCTATCCTTTCTTCAGTTTCACTTGTTTGTACTTTGGTATCAATAGTAACCTTTTCGAAATAAGGCTTAACGTTTGGATCCCCCATAATTCCCCTTCGATCGACAACGCCACGAATATCAAATTCAATTCCTTGAAGGTCAAACTTTAGTTCCTTAGCCACTACATTTGCAACGACATTTTCACAGCCAGACAAAGCGCATAGGAAAGTAGTTAATGGGTCGGGACCTGTATCCTCCCCTCCCATTACAGGTGGCTCATCAATAGTGATTGTATGTTGGTCAGATTTTGCAATAGTTTGCATTCCCTTAGATTTTCCAGTTACATGAAAGTTTAATTTATTTTCCAAAAAAATAAATCCTTCCTTTACGCTCATTTTGGAACAGACTTATTCTGTCCCAAATAGAATATAGATATTCACGTATAGGAAAAAAAGATGACCCCAATAAGAGAGTCCTGTAAAAAGTCACGATTTCTCAAAGGCAGTATTAAAAAGAGCACCCAATGAATGTTTTTATATTTATTAGGTGCTCTTTTTTCTTATTTTACTTTCAAAGCCTCCTCCAGGTTACTGGGAGGCCTTTTTCACCTTGACCGTGAATGCAGTCAGGTAAGTTTGTATTCGCATGCCAAATAAACTTTGCCCTGGTTAAACCATGAACCCTTTTCATTTCAGCATTCTTATGTTCAATTAGCAAGCGCACCTTTTTCCGTTCCTGTAGTCACCCGATTCAAGGAATTTCATCTGCCTTTTATGTTCTTCGGATTTAATTGAAATTGAATAGGTTTTGCTTTTCCCCGTTCTTGCCTTTCTGGTGGTCCACTGTCCGGCTGGACATTGAACCTGGTCTTTTTCCTTATCGTACCTAAAAGAGGCCTCTTCACGTTACCATAAACAGATAGATTCAATGGGATATAGGCTTTTATCTTTTCCTTCTGAAGATACGTTTGGTTATCTTTTCCTGAATAGGCTGTATCTGCGAATACATTTTCAATTTCAAGGGAATGTTTCTGGCTTGCTTCTACCAGGGATTTGAACTATTTCCCATCATCTGCTATTTCCAGGCGTTCAGTTACACCCCGTAATCATTTCTTCTTCAGTCAAAGCGAGATGGCTTTTATATCCCGTGAAATTTTTGGTGGTGGATTTCCAGGCAAAGCGGGCATCGGGATCCATGGCAGACTGAATTCCCTTTTTCGCTAATAGGCATTCGTCTTCCACAATTTGTTTGGCAATTGTCATCTTTTCGTTTATGGCGCCTTTGGCGTAAGGAATTTTTTCTTCGACCATTTCGACGAGTTCAGCCAGATAATGAAGCATTTCTTTGGCAAGTGTTTCATCGGAAGCTTCTTCGAGCTTGGGTAAATTAGGCAATTCCTGATATACCTTTTTATTTTTCTTTTTAACAGCTCGTATTAACCTGTTCGCTGCTCCGTCAATACTTTGATTCGCTTTTGCTTGGATGCATTCATAAGAATGGGTGGAATCTAGGATGATAGACTTTGATTTAATCAGCCCTTTATCAATACATTGATTTATTATGGCGTCTACAACCTTTACTACATTATCGGCTCCAAGCCGGTGATTTCTAAACCGGCTTAATTGGGAAGGGTCGGAGGACATCCTCCGGATTTAATCTAAGAAACCATTTATAAGCAAGATTAACCCGGGCGTTCTCTATCACTGTATCATCAGACAGTCTATAAAGCGCCTGAAGAAAGAGCAGGATAAAAAGTAGTTCATGAAATAGAACAAAAAACACATTTATTTTGTATGAAAGATGGTAGTATTAGAATGGCAAACCCTATTATAAATCATTACTTGCATAGGGTATACTGTTTAGGAAAGGATGTGGTTTATCATGGATACAATGAAGGCGGTAGGACTTACCCGGTACCTTCCAATTGGAAATCCAAAAAGCCTGGTAGATGTAGTTATAGAGAAACCAAGAGCGACGGGTCGTGACATTTTGGTTAAAGTAGTCGCCATATCGGTCAATCCGGTTGACACCAAGGTGCGGGCGCCTAAAGACAAAGTTGAAGAAGTCTCTAAAATTTTAGGTTGGGATGTAGCAGGAATTGTTGAAGAGGCGGGACCGGATTGCTCGTTGTTCCGTCCAGGTGATGAAGTTTTTTATGCTGGTAGTATTGCACGACAAGGCGGAAACAGTGAATATCATCTGGTTGACGAACGAATCGTTGGACGCAAGCCCGCTTCCTTGAATTTCGCGGAAGCCGCAGCCCTTCCTCTAACCTCTATCACAGCTTGGGAAGCGTTATTTACCCGAATGTTAATTTCCCAAGATCCGCGTGCCAATGAAGGAAAGTCCCTGCTGATCATTGGGGCAGCCGGGGGTGTAGGGTCCATTGCCACTCAGCTTGCAAAACAAGCGGGGCTTACTGTAATCGGGACTGCTTCCCGGCCGGAAACTGTCAATTGGGTTAGATCAATGGGCGCCGACTATACCATCGATCACCATGACCCGCTACTTCCGCAGCTTCAAGCAATTGGGTTTCCAAACGTACCGTACATTTTCTGCCTGAATGCTTTGGAGAAACACTGGGCCGGCATCAGCGAAGCCGTTTCTCCCCAAGGGGTTGTATGCGCAATTGATGATCCGACCTCTCCGCTTGACCTCAAACTGCTCAAGCAAAAAAGCGTCACCTTCGTGTGGGAGTTTATGTTTACGCGCTCACTTTATGAAACGGATGATATGATTGAGCAGCACCTGTTGCTTAATCGGATTGCTGATGCAGTGGACCATCAAAAATTGAAGACAACGCTCGCCGAAGTGCTTGAACCCATTTCAGCAGAGAATCTTCGTAAAGCCCACAAGTTATTGGAGAGCAATAGGACGATTGGCAAAGTTGTTCTAGAGGGTTTTGTTTAAAAACCTGTTCGTGGAAAGTACAAAATAATAGAATTCCGTTGCCCGATAAATCGGTGATACGATTATAAGCAATGGGAAATAAATAAAAGGCCGACTGCTGTGAACTACACCCCAATTCTTAGACTTAACTAACAATTGGAGGTGCAGTTCACAGCTAAGTGGAAAGCACCGGCAAGAATTTTATCAAAAGTATTTTTAGTTACAAAAGTAACGCCAAGCAGCGTTGCTTTTGTAACTCTTGCACCCGTTCGTAATATAAGGTTAGCCAAATTTTAAACTGTACCCTATAGAGTAGACACTTTAAAAAAGGTCTGCTCTATAGGGTATTTTTATTTATAATGAATAAAAATGGCAGAATCGGGGAAAAATCAAATGTCTAAAAAACACTAAGAAGGCTGGAGAGAAACGAGTAAAAGTCTCTGCAGAACAGAGGTTTCTTTTAATACGTTCAGTGATTGAAAAGTACGAACTTAAAAATATGGTTTTTTTCTTATGCTCGATTTCAGGAGTTTCGCGCTCTGGTTATTATAATTACTTTTCTTCAGAATCTCAGGAAAGAAGAAAAAAGACTTGATACTAAAAGTGAATATTTTAAAAGCTTTTCAATTTAAACGCCGTAAAAAAGGTGCACGACAGATTAAGATGACGTTAGAAAGACAGTTTCAAATTACATATAACTTGAAGCGAATCCGAAGGATTATGAGAAAATACAAGATTGTTTGTCCAATTAGAAGAACCAACCCTTACCAGAAGATGTTGAAAGCCACTCAAGAACACACCGTTCTGCCGAACTTATTAAACCGAGAGTTTAAACAAGCAATTCCAGGAAAAGTATTACTTACTGATATTACATATTTATATTATGACAATGGACAGAAGGCTTATTTATCAACGATTAAAGATAGTTCAACGAATGAAATACTAGCCTATAATGTGTCTAGCCGACTGACATTAGATTTAGCTACAGATACGTTAGTAAAGTTAATGAAGAATAAACGAGTAAAGTTTGCCGAAGGGGCCTTTATTCACTCTGATCAAGGAGTACACTATACTAGTCCCACATTTCAGAAACACGTAAAAAAACTAGGACTTGGACAATCCATGTCAAGAAGAGGGAACTGTTGGGATAACGCTCCTCTAGAGTCCTTCTTTGGTCATTTCAAAGATGAAGCCTATATTAAACCTTGTAATACTCTAGAAGAACTTAAAAAGGAAATAAGAAGTTATATGACGTATTATAATAGGTTTAGATACCAATGGAATTTAAAGAAGATGACCCCTGTAGAATACAGAAATCATCTTCTTTGTGTGGCCTAACCTTTTTTTAACGTCCTTTACAAAGGGTACAGTTTATTTTTCTGGTTGACCTTTTTTCATATGGTCTTAATATAACGGTAGTCGGGGTAGAACGTCGCACCCGTGGGATTTAATCCCGTCAGCTAAACTGTTTACCCCCTACTTGTATAACCATGTTTCAGGCTGGTTGGGACAACGATCCCGTTTAACAAGCGAACCTATGACATTACAAAAAGCCCTAGGGGATACAGACTAATATTGTATTTCTAGGAGGAGATAAAGTATGAATTCAGTCATTGGTCTGGATGTATCAAAAGGAGAAAGTCAGGTACAGGATTTTTATGCTGAAACAGTTCCTTCTCTTATAGAATGAGCTAATCGTAAAACATCCTCATAATTTTCTTTAATAATTTTTATATTGATTTGACCGCGTAAAAAGGACTCTAATTTTGGATACTCGTTTGCCTTTTCTAATGTAAAAAGTTTTGAATCTGACAAATCTCGTATTCTTGGGGCGAATTTAAAGCCTAATAGGTGCGTTAATCCAAAAATTTGATCTGTATAGCCTGCTGTGTCAGTGAATTGCTCTTCTATATTTAAGTCGGTCTCATGATGCAATAAACCATCTAGAAGGGGTGACGGTACAACTTCTTCGTCAGATGGAATGAGAATGCAGGTTGGAGTTTCATCTTTGCACGCAGACGCAAATCCTCATTACGGAACAGGAAAAGGAACTACAATTTATCGATTTACCAGTGACCAGTTCTCATCGTATTACACAAAAATTATTCATACCAATTCAAGAGATGCTATTCAAAATTCACTAATACGGCTTGCGCCTCATTCATGGCATCTTCATGCATATTGAGATACATATCCCTCACATAACAATTGGTCCTGATGGTCAATGGCTAAATATAGTTGAATATTGAATCATTTCTTAATGAACTACCATGAAAATAGATTTCTGGAATTTAGGGGAAAAGGCAATACTTAAGAAGACGCGAAGGGGCTTGGTAAGGGCAGACCAAGAACAGCTCCGAAGGATCCAGAAGAAAAAATCAGACGTTTAGAGGCGGAGAACGAAATGCTAAAAAAGCTCTTAAAGATGTAAAAGGGGGAATGAAGGCAGTAACGACAAGGAAAAAGTATGAGGTAATTAGGGAAATGTCCAAGGAACACTATCCTATTCAGTTATTATGCGAAATTGCACATGTATCAAGAAGCGGATACTACAAATGGTTAAAACGTAAAATATCCCCTTCTGAAAAGCACCTGGATGATGTAGAGATTAAGAAAAAAATTATAGGATGCTACAATAAACTCAAAGGAATCTATGGGTATCGAAGAGGAAAAGGTATGGCTGGATTAAACCTGAACCACAAGCGTGTCCAGCGTCTTATGCGGGAGCTAGGGTTAAAGTCCCTTTTCCGAAAAGGAAACCTTATTACGGGAAGAAAGAAGCATATGTCTATGTCATTTCTAAAAACCTTCTTAATAGGGATTTTCATGCATCCAGATCTAATGAGAAATGGGTAACTGACATTACATATTTGATTTTTAATAGACAGAGACTTTTCCTATCCGCCATAAAAGACCTCTATAACAATGAAATCATTTCTTACCAAGTCAGACGGAGAAACGACTTAATACTTGTAATTGTAACAATAAAAAAAGCAAAGAAAAAACGGAATGTTAAAGGAACTCTTCAGCATTGCGACCAGGGGTACCAATACACTTCCCACCAATACAATAACCTATTTAAAAAAATATAAAATGCAATCCAGTATGTCAAGAAAGGGAAACTGCTTGGATAACGCTTGTATGGAGAATTTCTTCAGCCACTTTAAATCGGAGTGTTTCTATATGAACTCTTTCGGTACCTCTGAAGAGGTTCGAGGTGCTGTAAGTATGTATATTCGATTCTATAACCATCATCGCTTACAGAAAAAATTAAACAACCTGAGTCCATATCAATATAGAACACAGGTTGCTTAAATGGTCTTTTTTATTTCTGTCTATTTGACTGGGGTCTCTCCACAATACAGAGATCATCTTCTTTAGGCTGCCTAATCCCTTTTTTAGAAATGTCCTTTATAAAGGGTACACTTTACAACTAGCCTACTTCTTAACCAATATAGACAAGAAGAGACGATCGCTTCTCAATTAAGGATTAGTTGACCATAATCCTGAAGTCTTTACTAGGACTCTTGGATGAAGCTTTAACCCGGCTACAAGCAGCTCTGCTAAATCCTCTGATTGCATAACATTTTCAGGATTTCCACTAATAAGATTGTTTTCAATGGCCAAATCAGTTGCAACTGTACTTGGTGTTAAAGCCGTTACACGGATATTATGCTTTCTTACCTCTAGCATGAGTGATTCCGTTAGTCCTAAAACAGCAAATTTAGAAGCGCTGTAAGCACTTGTAACAGGTGCTCCTTTTTGGCCCGCAGTTGAGGATATATTCACAATATCTCCTGATTTTCTTTCAATCATATCAGGTAAAACGGCTCTTGTTACATTATATACACCCATCAAGTTTACTCGGATGATGTTTTCCCATTCTTCAGGAGTTAAATCAAGAAAACCGCCAAATTTAGCTATACCTGCATTGTTGATTAAAATATCAATAGAACCTAGGTCTGATTTGATGTGTTCAACAGCTTGATGAACTGCTTCAAGATCGGCTACCTCTGCTGTTGCTGCTGAAACGTTCACATCATATTGCTCTAGTTCCGTGGTTACCTTTTCAAGATTTGACATCGTTAATCCAATCAATCCTAAATGAACTCCTTCTTTTGCTAAAGCAATCGCAGTAGCACGCCCGATTCCTCTGCCTGCCCCAGTAATTAAAGCAGTTTTTCCTTTTAATGAAATCATGATATCATTCCTTTTTAAAAAAATTTAGAATAATTGTTAATAATAACAAAATAATGTTGTTTTAAAGACTAACCAAAAGACCGCAAAGTTTCTTTAGTATGTTTGCGGTCTTTTGGTTATTACATTCTTAGGACTATGTTTTATTCAAGATTGGCATGCCTGCCATACATCTTATTGGTATCTAACCCCTTTTTCTCCATGAATCTCAAGATGACGGCATCATAAAAAAGTAAAAGGGTCTGCTCAAATAGTGAGCCCATTGGTTGGATGGTTTTATAATCGCCCTCTGATTGGTCTTTGGGGGATCCAGGCAATTTAATGGTGATATCTGCTAACTGTCCAATAGTGGAATCAGGGAATATCGTGACAGTTGCAATTTTACCACCAATGCTTTTTGCTTTTTCAGCCATGGAGACTAAGCTTTTCGTTTCCCCGGATCCGGATCCGATGATTAAGATATCCTCTTTTTCAAAGTTGGGAGTTACAGTTTCACCGATTACATAAGAATCAATTCCCATATGCATCATCCGCATGGCGAAGGATTTGGCCATGAATCCGGACCTGCCTGCACCGGCGACAAAAACTTTTTTCGATTCAAGTATCCCGTTGACGAGTTTTTCAGCTTCTTCATCTGAGATTAAGTCGGCTGAATGATTAAGCTCTTTTAAGATTTCTGCTAAATATTGAGTCGTCTGCATCTTAGGATTAACCTGCTGTAACCGTTTGTTCTTTAATCATTTGTTGCATTTTGGCAGCAGCAGCTTTTTTATCAGCTTGTCCAGTAATCCCACCGCCTACAATGACAAGGTCTGGATTTACTTTAATGACTTCTGGAAGTGTTTCTAATTTAATGCCGCCTGCGATGGCCGTTTTAGCATTTTTAACCACACTTTTGATGGTTTGTAGATCTTCAAAAGAATTTTTTCCGACTGCTTGAAGATCATAACCCGTGTGGACACAAATATAATCCACGCCCATAGTATCCACTTCTTTAGCACGTCCAGCCAGGTCTTTTACCGCAATCATATCGACAAGGACTTTTTTACCTTGTTTTTTCGCTTCTTCTACAGCACCTTTAATCGACATATCTTCAGCCGTTCCAAGAATAGTGATGATATCAGCACCTGCTTCGGAAGCTTTCATCACTTCATATCCAGCAGCATCCATAATTTTCAGGTCTGCTAATACTTTTAAGTTAGGGAATGCTTCTTTTACTGCCTTTACAGCATGGAGACCTTCGTTGATCACAACCGGTGTTCCGATTTCTACGATATCAATATGCTCCTCTACTTCTTTTACCAATTCGATTGCTTCTGGAATGTTGACTAAATCTAACGCTAATTGTAATTCCATCTATGTTTCACTCCTCATAATTTTTTAAGTTTGTTGCACAGTAGTAATTATGCCCATTACTCACTTTCATTTCTCTTGGTAACCGTAACCAATGCTCTTGTTAACAATGGTACAGTGTTAGTATAATGTGTATATTAAAAGTATGGAAGTACGCACTTTATTTTTACATAGTGTTAAAAAGTATACTATGTGTTATTCTATATGGAAATGGAGGTGAAACAAATGTCACGTATGCAGGACAAAATGTTTAACTGTGAAAAAGAATTAACGCTTTATGTTATTGGCGGTAAATGGAAAATGCTGATTTTGTGGCATTTAGGAAAAGAGGGAACGAAGCGATTTGGTGAGCTGAAGGCTCTTATGCCGGGCATTACCCAACGAATGCTTGTTAACCAATTACGCGAGCTAGAAGAAGACCTCATTGTTGAACGAAAAGTCTATCCTGTTGTTCCTCCAAAAGTAGAATATTCATTGACCGAACAAGGAAAAAGCTTAATGCCAATACTCGATTCCATGTATGAATGGGGTAAAAACTATATGGAGAATGTGATGGATACTCCTGCCAATAAAAGTGCACCTATTAAATAGCAATCGTTCTAAAAAGAGGGGATTAAAAACCACAAGTAGACTTTTAATAAGTCAAGACTTGTGGTCTTTTTATTTGCAATGATCCAGTGCATAAAGGAAATAAAGGAATACAATCTGGAAAAAGGTAAATAATATTCCTGTGTTGTAAAGGATTTTAGCTGAACTGTTTTATAGTAAGGAATCATGAATAATACATATTTTCAGGTGAGATGATGAAAAAATTTGTTGAGTATGTTTTTTTAACTTTGGGGGCGTCAATCGTTGCTATGGGATTAGAAACGATGTTAGCACCAAACGGGCTAGTAGATGGTGGTGTAACAGCGTTATCGATTATGGCCAATGCTTTATGGGGAATCCCAATTTATGTTGTATTTTTGGGCTTAAATATTCCTATCTTAATTTTTACAGCTAAAGAAGTGGGTAAAACCTTTTTCATTAGAACTCTATATGCAAATATCATTACTACCGTTGGTTTAGTACTATTTAAATCGATTCCTCCTATTACTAAATCTGAAGTATTAATTGTTTTATACGGTGGGGTAATCTTAGGAGTTGGGATAGGAATCGTTGTAAAATTTGGCGGTGCAATAGATGGCACTGAAATGCTGGCGATTTGGTTTAACCAACACTATCGATTTCCGATTGCCTCATTTTTATTAGTCGTAAATGCTTTCATATTTACGATTGCGGCGGTTGTCTATACATTGGAACAGGCCATGCTTTCTCTGGCAGTTTTTTATATAGTGACGAAAATGATTAATTATGTTTTAGATGGATTAAATCATGGGAAATCTGTCATGATCATTTCAGAAAAACCTGATGAAGTTGGAGATAGCATTATCAGTCATTTAAATATCAGCATCACATTTTTATATGGAGAAGGCGGTTTTTTAGGGGAAAGAAAGAAGGTTATTTATTGTATTACGAACAGGTTTCTTTTTTCCAAATTAAAAAGTGTCGTTTTAGCAGCAGATCCATCAGCTATTATGGAGGCGTCCTATGTTTGTGAAACATCTGGTATAGATAGGTCGCTTATACTACCGAAAGCAAATCCTTCTAAATAATAAAGCTTAATATTTGCTTATATTAATTAGCCTCATGTTGATACATGTGTATATCGCCCGTTATAAACCAATTCGCAAAGCTTTGATAAATGACTGTGCAAACGACAAGGGCAAAGAGTCAGCAGTAAGCAAAACATTACAAAGAGTCGTGAATCCAAGGATATTCCATTATTTATCATGAGTCGATAAAACTATTATTTAAATAATGACTCCAAGGCAATTTTGAAAGATCTTCGTAAATAACGAAGATCTCAGACTGTAGACAAACTCGATGAAAATCGAGTTTGTCTATTTTTATGGCTTGTACAATTTGGACGTTGATTGGAACGTAGGGCACTCGCTTTCCGCGGGCGGTCGGGGAGCCTCCTCGGCTTTCGCCTGCGGGGTCTCCCCTAGACGCGCTTTTCCCGCAGGAGTCTCGTACCTTCCGTTCCAATCAACTTTGTCTTACCTTTTAGATAGAACACTTTTGCCTGGAGTCATTTTTGTTTTAAAATAGAAGTATTAAAACTTGAGGTGATGAGGATGCTTTCTAAACATGATTCTATTCAGCGAGATCAACTTGAACTGATTACTTTAGATCAACTGGTGCCACCGAACCATTTGGTTCGTAAAATGGAGGCTGCCATTGACTTCACTTTCATTTATGACTTGGTGAAAGATATGTATTCAGAGGTAGGACGCCCAAGTATTGATCCAGTTATTTTAGTTAAACTGACTTTCATTCAATATACCTTCGGTATTCGTTCCATGCGTAAAACGATTGAAGAAGTTGAAACTAATATGGCTTACTGTTGGTTCTTAGGCTATGGTTTCCATGATAAAGTACCTCATTTCTCTACGTTCGGGAAAAATTATGAGCGACGCTTTAAAGATACAGACCTGTTTGAACAGATTTTCTATCGCATTTTAATGACAGCTGCTAATAAAAAGTTAATAAGTGCTGAACACGTTTTCGTGGATTCCACACATGTGAAAGCCAGTGTGAATAAACGGAAATTTGAAAAGAAAATCGTTCGTAAAGAAACACGAGCGTATCAAGGACGTCTTCAAGAAGAAATCAATCAAGATCATGAAAACCATGGAAAAAAGCCTTTTCCACCAGATAAATTTGATAAAGAAGAGACCAAAGAGATTAAAGAAAGTACAACGGATTCTGAGAGTGGCTACTATGTGAAAGATGAACGAACAAAACAGTTTGCCTATTCATTCCACGCGGCCGCAGACCGCAACGGTTTTGTATTGGGAACGATTGTAACACCTGGAAATATACATGACAGTCAGATCTTAGAGCCACTAGTTGAACAAGTGATTGAGAAAGTTGGAAAACCGGAAGCCGTTGCCGCAGATGCAGCTTATAAAACACCAGCGATTACAAGCTACCTATTTAACAAAGAAATCATGCCGGCTTTACCTTATACACGTCCTCGCACCAAAGAAGGATTTTTCCGCAAACAGGACTATGAATACGATGAACATTTTGATTGTTACCTTTGCCCTTCGGGCGAAACTTTAAAGTACTCAACAACAAATAAAGAGGGCTATCGCGAGTACAAATCGCCAAAACAAATTTGTACAACATGCTCATTTTTATCTCGGTGTACAGAAAGCAAAGACTGTCAAAAAGTGGTGACATGGCATATCTGGCAAGCACATGTGGAAGAAGCAGATCATCTGCGTCATCATCAAGATGTAAAACCTATATATGCAAAACGTAAAGAAACGATTGAGCGTGTATTCGCAGATGCAAAAGAAAAGCATGGTATGCGTTGGACTACTTTAAGGGGACTTAAAAAATTGTCGATGCAGGCGATGCTTACTTTCGCTGCCATTAATTTAAAGAAGATGGCCAATTGGACATGGCGAGGTCCAAAAATGGCCTAACATAGTGGGCTCGTAGAGCCCCAATCTCTTAACTTTAGGCGAAAATTCAAAGGGAATTTCAAAAGGGGTTCAGAATTTTTTAATTCCGAACCCCTTTTGTCTACAAACTGAGATCTTCGTAAATAACGAAGATCTTTTTATTTTAAATCTTCTAATTGAAAATCTCACAACCCCATATGGTATATAAAAGTATACTAAGTATATTTTTAAACATTATATAATAAAAAAGTGCGTACTTTTAATTATTTGTTGTAGATATTATACTAACATCAATGCAGCAACCAAATCTTTTTTAAGCGGCAATTGTTAAGATGAAAAGGGACATATACCATTAGGCCTTTTAACAGGGGAATGAAGAATTCTCCTTTGTAAATAAGATCGGATTTAAGATAAATCTAATCTTTCTCAACTGTAACAACATCAAATACAGTTGTTAGCATGGTGCAAGTTGGGTGAAATAATCAAGTGTATAAAGCGGATGCAGGGTAGCGAAAGTCTTCAATCATTTAGATCGTAAAAAATTTGATGTGCCTTATATGGTTACCATAACCAACAATTATCAAGTATTAGAGTAGGTACCGACCTTTTCTATTGCAAAATGTTTTGAAAAATGGAGGAATGAAAAGTGGATTCTATGACCTTTGTTTTGTTTGGAGCAACGGGTGATTTGGCCAAAAGAAAAATTTATCCGGCTCTTTTTAATTTGTTTTTAGATAAAAAGATGCCCCAGTCATTTTCAATTATTGGGTTAGGCAGGAGAGAACTATCGGATGGTACATTTCAAACAAATGTAGAACATTCATTAAGAACATTTTCTAGACGCTTTATCGAAGATAAAGCTAAATTAAAAGAATTTATCGACGCGTTTCGTTACAGCCAATTAGATGTAACGGATGTGGAAGGGTATCAAGAACTGCTTAATTTGGTTCAGAGGCGTGAACGGGAGTTAAACATTCCTGAAAATCGATTATTCTATCTGTCTGTTGCACCCGAGTTTTTCGATGTAATCGCCTCTAATATTAAAGAAAGCGGATTGGGAACGACCAATGGATGGAAACGCCTGATTATTGAAAAGCCGTTTGGGCATGATATGGTTTCCGCCCAAGATTTAAATCAAAGGCTACGCAAATCTTTTAGCGAAGAGGAAATTTACCGGATAGACCATTATCTTGGCAAAACAATGGTTCAAAACCTCGAAGCATTGGCATTTACCAATCCTGTGCTTCAATCCTTATGGAATAATCAGCACATATCCAATATACAAATAACGGCTAGTGAAACGGTTGGAGTAGAAGATAGATCGGGCTACTATGATCAAGCCGGAGCCATCCGGGATATGTTCCAGAATCATATGCTGCAAATTTTGATGATGACAGCCATGCATTTACCAAAAACGACAAGTGCGGCAGATATCCGGAATGAAAAGAGAAAGGTGATGGAATCATTGCGGCCTTTGCAGAAAGAGGATGTCGGTTCTCAAGTTGTCCGTGGCCAATATAGTGCCGGAGAAATGAATCATGAGCCGGTGGTTGGTTACAGGGAGGAACCTGGGGTTGATTCTTCCTCTGTCAATGATACTTTTGTTGCCGCCCGTTTATGGATTGATAATGATTTTTGGGGAGGAGTTCCTTTCTATATCCGTACAGGAAAGAGAATGAAGGAAAAGTCGACACGTATCGTCATAGAGTTTAAAAATCCAGTGAAGGAATTGTATGGATCCGATCAACAAACGGAACCAAATCTATTAATTGTCAATATCAATCCCAATGAAGGGATATCGTTGCAATTGAATAGTAAGAATCCGCTAAAAAACGGGAAAATTGAGCCTATTTCAATTGACTTCTCAACAGGAGCAAAAGACATACCCGAAGCTTATGAACTCTTAATCTTTGATGCATTACGCGGTGACTCGACATTCTTTGCCCACTGGAATGAAGTGGAATTATCTTGGAATTGGGTGCAGCCAGTTTTAGAAGCGTTTGAGGAAAACACAGTCCCCTTACATTTGTATCGTTCAGGTTCGATGGGGCCGGGTGCTTCGGATGAACTTTTAAAAGAGGACGGGTTTTATTGGTGGGAATACCAAGGGTCTAAGTATGAGATGATTTCAAAAGATCAATCAGTAAAAGCATTAAAAATGCTGTAGAAGAAATCAGTAAGTACGGTGCTATAGAAACATCGAGTTTTAAGGAACTTATTAAAATCCTGGACGGCCCCAGAATTATCTGGATCATGGTTCCGCACGCTGTTGTCGATTCAGTTATAAATGAGATCACACCATACTTGAGTAAAGGCGATATCGTAATCGAAGCTGGTAATTCTCATTATAAGGACTCCATTCGCCGCTACGGCCAGCTAAAGCAAGTTGGTGTAAGCTTTATGGATGTTGGTATATCGGGGGGGATGGAAGGAGCGCGTAACGGAGCTTGTTACATGGTCGGTGGGGATGCAGAAGTTTGGAGTATGGTTGAACCCATATTTCGAGACACAGCGGTAGAAAAAGGATATTTATATGCTGGTCCAGCAGGCAGAGGCCATTTCTTAAAAATGGTCCACAACGGAATCGAGTATGGGATGATGGCTGCGATTGGCGAAGGATTTGAAGTACTGGAGAAAAGTGAGTTTGATTTTGACTATGAAAAAGTGGCAAGAGTATGGAATAACGGTTCAGTCATTCGTTCATGGCTCATCGACTTAACAGAACGTGCTTTTTCTAAAGATGCAAACTTAGAACAAATCAAAGGAACCATGCATTCTTCAGGAGAAGGAAAGTGGACAGTGGAAACGGCCTTGGATCTGCAGGCAGCCACTCCAGTGATCGCCATGTCTCTTTTGATGCACTACCGTTCTTTAGATCATGACACCTTTACAGGGAAAGTGGTTGCTGCCCTTCGGAACGAGTTTGGTGGCCATGCAGTTGAAAAAAGCGATTAGGTTAATATGGGATGGATTTTAGTAAACAAGATGATTATATATTAAAACAATCCGCAAGGTGAAAAAGGGAGTGAAATCATGAACGTAATGGATGCAAAAATCATTAGTACCCAATATGGTTTGGAGACGTATTTAGACGTTGTCAAAAGTGTTGATGTAAGAGAACTACATTATCCTACAGAGACAGAACCCTTTTTTGAAATCACAGTAGGGATAGAGTATTTTCTATTAAAAGAAGAAAGATATTATGACAGTAGAAAGAATTATTTTCGCATCCGTATGGATTCCGATTTTGGTTCCGTAACGCTCGTAGAAACAAAAACGGAAAGTTTATTTGCAGTGAAAAATGCAGTCGAGAAAGACTCAACAAAGAAACTTGTTGGAGAATGGCTTATAAAGACCCAGGCTTTCAAACAAGTTATAAATGAACTGATTGTTCAAAAGAAAATGGAAGACGTTCAAACAGAGGGGGATATTCAAGCAGTATTAGGAACCATAAGGTTCTTGGAGAAATTACTCGAAATCGAAGCAGAAGATATAGTAAGGACCATTGTTGAGGGAGAACCTGAATTTGTTCATTAGTAACATTTAAGATGATGGGAAACACTTATGACGTACTCAATTTCAAAAAAATGGATAAGGGAACCTTAAAGTTGCTAATTTCACCACAGAAAAGGAGAATTTACACATATGAATCGATTTACTATTCCGAGAGATGTTTATTTTGGAGAAGGATCCTTAGAAGTTTTAAAAACCCTTGAAGGGAAAAAAGCGACGGTTGTTATTGGCGGTCAATCGATAAAAAAATCCGGTTATCTCGATAAAATCCAAACTTATTTACGAGAGGCAGGCATTGAGACGCAACTAATCGAAGGTGTTGAAAACGATCCATCTATTACAACCGCTCAAAACGGCGGCAAGAAGATGGAAGAATTCCAGCCGGATTGGATCATTGCTGCCGGCGGCGGATCTCCGCTTGATGCGGCTAAGCTGATGTGGATTTTTTATGAAAACCCCGAACTGCAATTTGACCAAATCAAGGCTCCAAATGTACTGCCAACATTGCGTGAAAAAGCTCGCTTTATTGCCATTTCAACTACTAGCGGAACAGGCAGTGATGTATCTCCATTCTCCGTTATTACGGACTATGATAAGGGAGTGAAGTATCCGGTTTTTGGATATGAAATTACGCCTGACATTGCAATCGTTGATCCTGAACTGACGTATTCCATGCCTGCTTCGATTGTAGCCTATACGGGGATGGATGCATTGACACATGGCATTGAGGCATATGTATCCACCCTGCACAACTCTTTTACTGATCCGCTGGCCATGCAGTCGATTAGGCAAGTGGTAGAAAATATTGAAAAATCCGCAGTAGGTGACAAACAGGCAAGGGCAGAAATGCATTATGCCCAGGCCATAGCCGGCATGGCCTTTTCCAATGGATTTTTAGGAATTGTCCACAGCTTAGCCCATAAGAGCGGAGCCATTTTTAAAATTCCGCACGGTACAGCAAATGCACTCTACTTGCCATATGTGATTGATTATAATAGAAAGGTGGAAAGCTCAAGATATGCGGATATTGCAAGGATGCTTGGTTTAACCGGAAATACGGATGACGAATTGATTGACTCGTTAACAGACCTCATCCGTCGTTTAAACAAATCTTTGAATCTGCCATTAACACTAAAGGAATTTGGTGTGGGAGAAGCAGAATTTGAAAAACACCTGAACCAGATGGCAGCAGGAGCTGTTGAGGATCCTTGTACTCCATCCAATCCACGAGAAGTATCGGTGGAGGATATGAAAAAAATCTATATTGCGGCTTACAACGGAGATAAAATCAACTTCTAATGAAGATAATCAGAACATGGTACGGAAATGAATATTTTTATTTCTGTTCTATGATTTTAAGGAGGTTAATGAACATGAGCAAAAAAATCGCTACGCTTATAACAAACCTATTTGAAGATGTGGAGTACACTGAACCAGTACAAGCCTTTAAAGAAGCTGGTCATGAAGTTATCACGATTGACAAACAATCAGGTAACGAAGTAACTGGTAAAAAAGGCACAACCGTAAAAATTGATAAATCCATTGATGAAGTTCATCCTGCCGACTTTGATGCGTTGCTTATCCCTGGTGGATTCTCTCCCGATTTATTGCGTGAAGACGATCGTTTTGGTGAATTTGCAAAAGCATTTATCCAAGATGGAAAACCTGTTTTTGCCATTTGTCATGGACCACAAGTGTTAATCGATACAGACCTTTTAAAAGGTGTCGACATCACTGGCTATAAATCCATTCGCAACGATTTGAAAAATGCTGGTGCAAATTTTAAAGACGAAGAAGTTGTCATCAGCAAAAATATTGTAACAAGTCGAGAACCAAAAGATATTCCAGCATTTAATCGTGAATCACTTAAACTTTTAGCTAAATAATGCTGATGTAAAAACGTAAAAATTTCTAACTTGCGGATTCTTTAATCAGAATCCACAAGTTGGTTAAACAAACGTATGAATAAAGGAGGAAT
Source organism: Peribacillus sp. TE19612 (assembly GCF_056279465.1). Lineage (NCBI taxonomy): Bacteria > Bacillati > Bacillota > Bacilli > Caryophanales > Bacillaceae > Peribacillus > Peribacillus sp. TE19612. Next base: position 413,377 of record NZ_JBWCCL010000004.1, read on the forward strand.
TGCGTTGTCATTAAAAGGAAAAAGAGTGGTTGTTTTAGGAGGTACATCTGGTATTGGTTTAGCCGCTGCCAAGGCGTTTATCGATGAATCCGCTCAAGTTATTATTGCTAGCCGTTCTGCTTCAAAATTATCTGACGCAAAAGTGAAGCTTGGTGGTAACGTAGAGGGCTATGAAATAGACTTTCGCAGCGAGGAAAAGGTTGCTGACTTTTTCAAGAAGGTTGGAAAATTTGATCACCTAGTGGTTACTGCAGGTGAAGGCGCAATGGGTCACTTTAGCGAACTGCCTGTTGCAACAGTAAGAGAGGCTTTTGATAGTAAGTTCTGGGGGCAGTATATTTCGGTTCTTGCTGCTCTTCCATACTTGAATAATGAAAGTTCTATTACATTAACTTCTGGTGTATATGGTGTGCGTCCTCCTCAAGGTGCAACGACTCTAGCTTCCATTAATTCAGCAATCGATGGTTTAGTACGAGGACTTTCAGTAGACCTGGCACCTATCAGAGTAAACGTGGTATCACCTGGTATCGTTGACACTCCTCTTTACGGCGGAATGCCAGAAGATGAAAGACAAATTATGTACCATGGGATTGCTAAGCAATTACCTGTTGGACGTGTTGCTCAACCTAAAGATATAGCTGAAACCTATGTTTACCTAGCGAAAAATGGGTTTACAACTGGCACATCGGTTCTTATCGATGGAGGAGCTCATTTGATCTAATCCATTGATATCAAAGTCGATTGATAAATTGATTTAGAATAGAAGTGGTGAGGTTGACTCAAAGTGTCAGACACTTACATACCATCCTCACTTTCTTTGTTTTTTTGCACAGACGGAAGCAGAAATGGCCATATCATGCAACAAAGAATGGATTTGTTGGTTACGGAAATTCTAAATATATGCGTACTTTATACGTAGAGACGTTAACAGTCTACTTCTATGATAACCAAATACATAAAAGAAAGGGTCGAGCCTAATGGATGAAAAGAAAAGAGCGGAAATTAAAAATGCATTAGCCAAACACGTGGTAACCCTACCTGACGGCACTTCTTTACCTAGTTTAGGACAAGGAACATGGTACATGGGGGAAAATCCCCAAGTGAGAGACAAAGAAATAAAAGCCTTGCAGCTCGGCGTAGAATTGGGCATGACACTTATTGACACTGCTGAAATGTACGGAAATGGCGATTCTGAACGCATAGTTGGCGAAGCCATTAAAGGACGCAGAAATGAAGTCTTTTTAGTCTCAAAAGTGTATCCCCATCATGCAGGTTTAGATATGATTTCAAAAGCATGTGAAAACAGCTTAAAACGACTCGGAACAGACCACTTGGACTTATATCTTCTTCACTGGAGAGGACGTGTTCCTTTAGAGGAAACAATTGAAGGAATGGAAAAACTACGTGAAGAAGGGAAAATTTTAAGATGGGGCGTCTCTAATTTTGACACGGTTGATATGGAAGAGCTATGGAACACTAAGCATGGAAAAAATTGTGTGACGAACCAAGTGCTATACCATTTAGGTTCAAGAGGAATCGACTTCGATCTCTTACCATGGCAGCGTGAACATAACATGCCAATCATGGCCTATAGTCCTCTTGCTCAAGGAGGCTCTTTAAGGAGACAGCTTTTAAACGATCCAGCTATTCATGATATTGCTGACAAATACAATGTCCAACCATTACAAATCGCTCTTGCTTGGACCATCCGTTCGAATAACGTCATCTCTATTCCAAAAGCGGTTCAAGATGAACATGTTTTAGCAAATGCTGAAGCAGCAGCAATTGAGTTTACTGAAGAAGATCTCAGTAGAATAGATCAAGTATTTCCTAAACCTACTAGGAAAATGCCATTGGATATTATTTGAAAATTCACTTTAAAGAGGGAATATTGTTGGAGTTGCTGACAATCTAATAGGAATTTCAAAAAAACTGTGTAGAATTTATTCCATACAGTTTTTTTATCGGGGAAGTTTAATATCCTTTTCGAATTATTCCCGCATAACGTAGTAGTGCTAATTGGACGGCAAAGCCTATTCGATTGTAGTCCCGCGATGACAATGAATCGTCGATAAAAGGTATTTGGCTTTAAATCAAGACGCTTCATTCCTTCTGTCGAAGTAATAAATCCAGATTTCCACTCATCATACACCTGAATGAAATCAGCATTGATCTTGTACTTACGTCGCCCGAATTTCACTCCCTTATTCTTTGCTACTTCAATTCCATCAGCCTGCTGTTGTCTATTTTTTTTACGTTCTTAATCAGCGACGTAAGAAAGTAAACTTAAAAATTGGTGCAAAAGATATAGACGAAGCTTACCAATTTATCAAGAGTAATAACATAGCCATTGTTAAAGAAATAGAGAGTATTGGAAATTTTGCTTATTTTAACTTTCAAGACCCAGATGGTAATGTACTTATGATTTGTAATGGTTAATGTTCTTAGGGAGTAGCCGGATCACTACTCCCTTTACTTAAGTTTTTTTAGCACTTCATTTTAACTTCACAGTTTGTGACAACTCTACAATAAGGCAGGTTGCTGAAGCTGCCTTTTCTTATGGCGGGAGACAGATTTATTTTTCTAACTAGGCTACTGGACGGGAGCAAATCATAATAGTTTTTATGTTAGTTCTAAAAATGACTGCAAACGTAAATTCAGATGCTCTCATTCCCTGTCTTTGAAGAGCCAGTGGAAGTTTGAATCACTTTATCGAAACACCCATGTTTCTCCTGGACTAATAAACCCACAGCATCCATCACGATAGAAAAATTTATCAAGAACCAGGCACTACAAAAAATTTTCATCATATATAGGTGATATCCGTTCGGATTTGATGAGGAGGATACCATGCAACCTATGTTACCTATGGAAAAATATTTTGGGCAGTTTGAACTGGTGCATGCTTTTTATGGGGCTATGCCTACAGGTGTCAGCGTTTCCGAAACCGGTCGTATTTTTGTATGCTTTCCGAAATGGGGAGACGACGTTCAATTTACTGTGGCGGAAATTGTTAAGGGTGAATTGCAGCCTTATCCCAGTGTAGAAACCAATTTAGTTAATACTGGGAATATTACGATGTCTTTCGTCAGTGTCCAAAGTATCGTTGCTGATGGAAGAGGAACACTTTGGGTACTAGATACAGGGGCACCAAATTTTTCTGAACCTATTCAAGGGGGAGCAAAATTAGTTGCTGTTGATTTAAGCACGAATGCAATAAGGAGAGTATATACCTTTACAGAAGATGTTGTCTTGCCAACAACTTATCTGAATGATGTCCGTTTGGATTTTCGGGTTGGAAGAGCAGGCTATGCATATATAACGGATTCTTCTTCCAGAGGGCCAGGGGCTATTATCGTCGTAGATTTAGAAAATGGGAACGCGTTTAGACGGTTAAATGGGGAAATATCAACTTCACCTGATCCCTATTTTTTACCGAAAGTAGAAGGTGAAATTTTGATGAATCGAAACCCGGACGGCTCGACTTTCCCATTTAGATTGGCTTCCGATAGTATAGCGATTTCTCCTGATGGAAAGGTTTTATTTTATGCTCCGCTAACCAGCCGTCAGCTGTTTTCGATCTCAACAGAAGCCCTAAGAGACAGAAGGATACAGGACCTGAATTTATACCAGTATGTGCAGTATTGGGGGGAAAAAGGTGCGTCTGATGGAATGATCACCGGCGCAAAAGGAACCGTTTATGCGGGAGACTATGAAAACAATAGTATCCGGAAGATATTGCCGAATGGCGCAATGGAAACCATCGCACATGACCCGAGAATTTTATGGCCGGATACTTTTTCGATTGGCCCCGATCAATACTTATATGTCATTGTGAATCAATTACATCGGCAGGCGAGATTTCATTATGGAAGAGACCTGCGGGAAAAACCATATAGTTTACTTCGTATGAGAATTGATGAATTCCCTGCTCCTACCTTTTCATAGTAATCGTAAACGAAGGTAGCTATCCCCCATCAGGGAGCTGCCTTTTTTGTCATATATTCCCACAACTGTCCTATAATAAAGAAGTGACTTAACTCAAATTGAAAGCCTGCTTCATCTTAGATTTAAAAGTATAAATAAAGCACCATAGGCACGAAGCTACATAAGTATCAACTTACGGTAAGAGGAAAAATTTTGAACAAAACTAGGAGGTAATCATGGGAAGATTAGTTCACCTCGAAAGTCATGTGGATGACATGGAGCGGGCAAAGAAATTTTATGGTGAGGTATTTGGATGGTCATTTCAAGATTGGAGTGATTTCGCAGGAATGCCTTACTTGGGAGCGTGACTGGCGATGAGAATGAACCTGGGATAAGGGTGCTTTGATGCAGCGTCAAAGTCCTCCGCCGGAAGCTGTCAAAGCTCTTAATGGGTATGCTTGTACAATGGGTGTCGATAATTATTACGAAGCGGAAGCCAAAATTCTTGAGAATGGCGGCAAGGCCGTATTGCCCAAATATGCACTGCCTGGAATGGCGTGGCAAGGACACTTATTGATACCGAAGGGAATATATTCGGAATTCATCAAGCTGATGAGAATGCAAAATAGGATACATTGATCGGGAACCACCCTTTTGTTTCCTGCGCGGGGTGGTTTTCTTTGCTGAGAAATAGAGATTGCCTGGAAACAATCCCTTTCAACACTACTTTTAGAAATTCCACGATAATCACCCCAATTTCCTTAATAGAGACGATAAACTTCTAACCGCCAAATGGAGATGAAACTTTCTTTATTAATAAAAAGTGACAGTGCATTGCGCAAACAGAAGTAGACATGTATATATTCGAGAAAACCTGCCCACCAAGTTTTTATATTCGTTCTCGGGCGCGATTCCTGAATAAGGTTCGCTTTTCTTATAGAACTAACAGGCTGAAAATCGGAGCTGTCATTAAGGCAGCTTTTTCGGTGCAGATTAGTTCAAAAAAAGGGAACTTTTACCTTTTTAGTTCGTATAAAAAAGTATCCGGAAATAAAGTGTCCTTTGGGGATGAAAAGGTGGATTATGGATTATTGGTATAGCTCTTTTACTTGTGTCGTACTTAGTCGCTGTGAAAAAGCAAACCTGGTTGTTAGCAGGATTTAATGAAAAGATGATAAAAAATAAGTCCTTATTAGGCACAGTAACAGGTGGAATTTTTTTCTACCGTTAGGATTGTTAGTAGTCGTCAATAGTTTTATTGACTATCCTTATGAATTAACGGTTCTTATCATTGCTATGTTGATTTTATTAACAATTGTGTACGTATTTATCAATAGAAGGTTACTTGATTAATCCAACCAAAGGTACTATAGCTTTAATGAGCTGTGACGATCAGAATCAGCTCTTTTTTTATGGGTTAAAGAAAACGAAGAATTATTTAATCTTATCTAGTAAAATTATTCTATGTTTTAATTCTGAATTCATATCTAAAACACTTATCACAATTTGATTATCAATGTTATGTATCTGAAATAATCATCATCAGAAAACAACAAATCAGTGTCATTCGTCGTTTTTTCCATTTTAGCAAAACATCTAATGTGGTAAAAAAATCATCCAATCCCTTGGTTGAGCTACCTACCCAGGTAAATAGAAAATCTTTGTATGGTCATTTTAGAATCTACAGGGCATTACCATTCTCCTGTTATTCAATACCTGGAGGAAGAAGGGATTCTATATATTTTACTAAATCCGATTATTCTTATCAGGCAAAGAAGTCCAGCTTAAGGAAGGTAAAAACAGACGCTATCTGTGCGTATGTTGTGCGTGCTGTATTACAAGGAGGATTTAGGACCTCATAAAAATTAGAGGAATTCAGCTATTAGACCTTTCGGAATTTTTCCAGACAACAGGAAATCGTAACGAATATGTATGTGGAGGCTAAACTTCAGTTTCACACCATTTTAGATCAAGTGTTTCCTGAATACCGGAAGGTTTTTGGGGACCTATATTCGAAGGTTTCATTATTGATGTTAAAGGAATATCCTACTTCAGAGGCGGTATTAACCGCCGGAGAAAGTAGACTAACAGAGAGTGTAATAGAGTTCTGTTCTACCCGATCGGGTGAATGGGCATGGGAAAAGGCCTTTAGATATACATGTAACTGGTATTTACATAATAATTTATAACTCAATAATTCAAGAAGTTGTCTATTAATACTATGATAAGAAGCTTTGTAATAGGAAAAACCTTTATTACTAGAGTGAGAAGTATGTTTTTCACGTACTGTCAGTAATAGCGTATTAAAGAAGAGGAAAGTTTTGTTTGACAGATTTAATTGAAATAAGAAAAGTAAGATTTTAAAAGACTGATATATATTAATTGATTATTCTGTTATTAGGGAAAGTTAACTCTACTTCAAATATCTTTATAAGATTCTCCTTACCTTTATTTGTAAACGCTTTCTTTTATTAGGGGGATTTGATTCAGGAAATAGGAGGGATGACAACGTGGACGATAAAAGAAAAACGTAAATCTCTGGCCACTATCTCGTTAGCTAATACCAAAAGTAATAGTATTCCGTTTTAGATTCCGTCCTAGGAGTTGGCCAGAGACAGAATCTTTTTCTATCCAATGAGATGATAAAAAGGAGGTTTCCAAAATGAGTATCGAAAGAGGTACAGACGTTAGGAAAAACATTATGGATTTTTTTGGTAATTTAACTCCCGCTGCTCTTGGAACTGGTTTGGTTGCTGCATTGTTTAGCATTATGGGGCCAGGTTTAATTGTAATGAATTCAGCTAAAGAAGGTAATCTTTCTGTTGAGCAGGCAATTTCTTGGTTGTTTATTATTTATACGGCGGGAGGTATATTTACAATTATCTTGTCACTCCGCTATCGTATACCCATTGTAGTGGCCTATAGCATACCTGGTGCAATATTAATAGGTAATGCCTTAAAGCATATACCCTTTAATGAGGCAATTGGTGCATCTATTGTTGCTGGAATAGTAGTTACAATTCTTGGATTGTCAGGGGTAATCAAGAAGGTAATAGAATTAATTCCTCTTCCGGTTATGCTAGGAATGATTGCTGGTGTCCTTCTATCTTTTGGTATCAAAGCAATACAGGCTGTGGTAGAGGCACCAGCAGTTGCAGGGAGTTCTTTTGCAGTCTTCTTCCTCTTAATGGCGATGAAAAAATTCTCAAGAAAATTCCCGCCTATTCTAGGAGCAATAATAATAGGAGGGATAATCGCAACAGCCCTTGGGCAAACGAACTGGGGATCGATACAACCTTCGTTTGCTCATCCTATATTTGTAGTACCTCATTTTAGTATTCAAGCTACATTAGAACTAACGTTGCCCTTAATTATATTGATAATTGGTGTTCAGAATATGCAGGCCGTCGGGGTGCTATTTGCTACAGGATATAAACCTCCTATCAATGCAATGTTTACTATTCCAGGTATTGGTACAATCGTTAACTCTCTTTTTGGAGGACACCCAACTGTTATAGCTGGACCAAGTACTGCAATGGTTTCTAGCGATGCAGCAGGTGAGGATAAAAATTTGAGATATGTAGCGGCAACTTTTGATGGATTACTTTGGATATGTTTTGGTTTAGTAGCGGGGATGGTTATTGCGGTTTCGACGGTGGTTCCTGGTCAATTGCTTTCTGTGCTCGGTGGTCTTGCTATTTTTAACGTGTTTATAAGTACATTTGCCGGGGCTTTCAACGGGAAATTTAAAAATGGAGCCATGGTAGCCTTTCTTATAGCCATTTCTAATGTAACAGTATTTACTGTTGGTGCCGCTTTCTGGGCTCTATTGGTAGGATTTGTCGTTTCATTATTACTTGATCGAGAGGACTACAGCAAAGCAAAAAGTAAAATGGATTCAAAAAAAGATGGAGCAAAGATTGCATAGTAATATAAATGGTTTGGGATTTATGAAACTCCCCTTTGGACTATATCCCTTATAAGGGAAAAATTAAAAAGGGGTACTCTATAAGAATATGGATCATGGTATTTGAACTGGAGTCTTTTCTTTAATTTCCATTGGTTTCTCTCAAATAATAATCGTATCTAAATGGTCTGCCTTTGTTGTATTTCATTAAGTTCTCACGTGACTTATGATCCATTACATCTTTAAGATGACAAAATAATTACTATTTGAACAATCCTAATATTCTTTTTTGAGACATTGATTCTGTTACCTTTAGTTTTTTTAAAAGAGGAGGATGTAATGGAAGCCAATGGAGAAAGAGAAAGTGTAAAAAATGGAATTACCTAATAGATGACCATATTACAACATATTTGAAGGTATGGAAACATATTGGCATAGTAAAAAACTTTGACGTAAATGGTATTCTCCAAGTTTATATTAAGTTAAAAAAAATTAAAAGCCTGTGCGCAATTTTAGAAGGGGAATATTGAATCTTCGAAATAATAAGAAATATTTTAAGTGAGTTAAACAAGATTTTGAAAATGGAAAGTAAGTTTATAGATTATTATGCTAGTAATGGAAGGTGAAATCACAATTAAAACATTCCATATTTTTCTGCAATGCTTTTTTTCATTTATTATTTATCATTATTTGAAACCGCTTTCTTGAAAACCTTGTTAAAGATAGGATAGGAGGAGTTTATGATGGAAGGTAAAGGGAGTTTGAATTTGCCAGCAGGAATTGAACAGTCCTGGGATGTGTTATTAGATTCAGAGGTGCTTAAGAGATGCATCATGGGGTGCAAAAAATTGGAGTTAGTTGAAGAAAATAAATATGAAGCTGATATATCAATGGGTGTTGCATCAGTGAAAGGTGATTACTCTACAACAATTCAATTAGCGAATATTAATAAACCGATATCTTATCAAATGATCGTTAAAGGTGAGGGGGGGCCTGGAAGCATAGAAGCCGTCGCAGATATTACTCTTGAATCAGTAGATGAAAACAACACTGTTCTCTCTTACAGCTTTGAAGCAGAAGTGGGAGGAAAAGTTGCGATGGTCGGTCAACGAATGCTAGGAGGCGTATCTAAACTGGTTATTAAAGACTTCTTCAAAAAATTTGGGAAAGAATTAAAAAAGGCTGAAGTTACCAATTAAATAAGTAATGAACCATCAAGGGGAGAAAGGAGAGATTTTTTATGAATTTAGGTACATTATTGGATTTTGCGGTGGAACGCTATCCAAATCAAATCGCTCTCGTTCAAGGCCTGAAATCTTATACTTATGCCCAATTACAAAAGGAAGTAGAAAAAGTTGCTGCCTCTCTGCAGCGTTTAGGCATTCAAAAACAGGACCGTGTTGTTGTCATCTTAAAGAACAGACAGGAAAATGTTATGGTTTACTGGGCAATACAACAGATTGGTGCAATCTATACTCCAATAAACCACCGCTTATCCGCCAAAGAGGTCGAGTATTGTGTAAACGATTCTGAAGCGAAGGCTATCATCTTTGAATCAACCAGTCAAAGTGCTGTGTTAGGTGCGAACTTTCTCGAAAGACCAATCTTGATTGGTGTTGAAAATGAAAATGGTGTGGATATTTCTTATCCGGAACTAGTAAACAGAAGCCCAGGAAGCTATCAAAGGCCAATTCTAGATGAGAATGATATATCGATAATGCTATACACATCCGGTACAACAGGACGTCCAAAGGGAGTACCACGAACACATAGGAATGAATATGCCTCGGCTATGGCACATATCGTCCAAAACCAGTACCAGTTGTGGGAAAGTACATTAGGAGTAATGCCACTTTATCATACAATGGGTGTTCGTTCGTTGCTCTCTATGACTTTTTTAAATGGAAAGTTTGCTCTTTTATCAAACTTAGACTTTGATGCTGGTGAGGCGCTTGAAATTGTAGAAAGAGAAGAAATTTCATCCCTTTATTTAGTTCCGACGCTTTTTCATGATATGTTATCATACCCGGATTTTGGCAGGTATAACCTTACCAAGCTTGAAAAAATCGGGTATGCTGGTGCCGCAATGACCACTACATTAGTAAATCAATGTGTGGAGTTACTTAAACCAAAACTTTTTGTAAATCATTACGGCAGTACGGAGGTATATACGTTTACCATCTGCCCTGATGTACATGAAAAGCCAGGCAGTGCAGGTAAACCGGGGATTCATCAAAATATTCGCCTGGTAAAAGCAGATCCAGACGGTCATTCTACTCCTGATGATATTGTTGGGAGAGGAGAAGTCGGCGAAATTATTGCGAATCTGAAGTCCGTTGAAGCCTTTAAAGGGTATTGGAATCGCCCGGAGGCGACGGATAAAACTATTCGAGATGGCTGGTATTTTACAGGAGATATTGGCTTTATTGATAAAGACGGTGACTTATTCGTTGTTGGCCGGGTTGACGATATGATTATCTCTGGGGGAGAAAACATTCATCCATTAGAAGTCGAGGATTGTCTGACTCAACATCCAAAAGTTAGGGAAGCTACCGTAATTGGGGAGCTTGATGAGCGCTGGGGGCAGATTGTTACCGCTTATATTGTTGCTAAAGACGAATCTGTTACAGAGCAAGAACTGGATGAATTTTGCAAGAATCTACCCAGTTTATCAAATTTCAAAAGGCCTCGTAAGTATACGTTTGTAAAAGAGATTCCAAAAAGTCCTGTAGGGAAAATTCTTCGCCGTAAATTGCGCGAGGGTGATATTGATGCACCTCACAATGAAAGTGAAGCTATCAGCCAATAAAAATTTTAAAATAGAAAAGGGGAAATAACAAATGACTATAACAGAACAAACGTATGACCATATTCGGGTAGAGAAAAATGCAGAAAAACAAACGGCAACAATCGTGTTTGATC
>NZ_JBWCCL010000005.1:0-375881 GCF_056279465.1 Peribacillus sp. TE19612
CTCGTAATTATCCTTAGAAAGGAGGTGATCCAGCCGCACCTTCCGATACGGCTACCTTGTTACGACTTCACCCCAATCATCTGTCCCACCTTAGGCGGCTGGCTCCATGAAGGTTACCTCACCGACTTCGGGTGTTACAAACTCTCGTGGTGTGACGGGCGGTGTGTACAAGGCCCGGGAACGTATTCACCGCGGCATGCTGATCCGCGATTACTAGCGATTCCGGCTTCATGCAGGCGAGTTGCAGCCTGCAATCCGAACTGAGAATGGCTTTATGGGATTCGCTTACCTTCGCAGGTTTGCAGCCCTTTGTACCATCCATTGTAGCACGTGTGTAGCCCAGGTCATAAGGGGCATGATGATTTGACGTCATCCCCACCTTCCTCCGGTTTGTCACCGGCAGTCACCTTAGAGTGCCCAACTGAATGCTGGCAACTAAGATCAAGGGTTGCGCTCGTTGCGGGACTTAACCCAACATCTCACGACACGAGCTGACGACAACCATGCACCACCTGTCACTCTGTCCCCCGAAGGGGAAAGCCCTATCTCTAGGGTTGTCAGAGGATGTCAAGACCTGGTAAGGTTCTTCGCGTTGCTTCGAATTAAACCACATGCTCCACCGCTTGTGCGGGCCCCCGTCAATTCCTTTGAGTTTCAGCCTTGCGGCCGTACTCCCCAGGCGGAGTGCTTAATGCGTTAGCTGCAGCACTAAAGGGCGGAAACCCTCTAACACTTAGCACTCATCGTTTACGGCGTGGACTACCAGGGTATCTAATCCTGTTTGCTCCCCACGCTTTCGCGCCTCAGTGTCAGTTACAGACCAGAAAGTCGCCTTCGCCACTGGTGTTCCTCCAAATCTCTACGCATTTCACCGCTACACTTGGAATTCCACTTTCCTCTTCTGCACTCAAGTTCCCCAGTTTCCAATGACCCTCCACGGTTGAGCCGTGGGCTTTCACATCAGACTTAAGGAACCACCTGCGCGCGCTTTACGCCCAATAATTCCGGACAACGCTTGCCACCTACGTATTACCGCGGCTGCTGGCACGTAGTTAGCCGTGGCTTTCTGGTTAGGTACCGTCAAGGTACCAGCAGTTACTCTGGTACTTGTTCTTCCCTAACAACAGAACTTTACGACCCGAAGGCCTTCTTCGTTCACGCGGCGTTGCTCCGTCAGACTTTCGTCCATTGCGGAAGATTCCCTACTGCTGCCTCCCGTAGGAGTCTGGGCCGTGTCTCAGTCCCAGTGTGGCCGATCACCCTCTCAGGTCGGCTACGCATCGTCGCCTTGGTGAGCCATTACCTCACCAACTAGCTAATGCGCCGCGGGCCCATCTATAAGTGACAGCGTAAACCGTCTTTCCATCTTCTCTCATGCGAGAAAAGAACGTATCCGGTATTAGCTCCGGTTTCCCGAAGTTATCCCAGTCTTATAGGCAGGTTGCCCACGTGTTACTCACCCGTCCGCCGCTAATCTCAGGGAGCAAGCTCCCATCGATTCGCTCGACTTGCATGTATTAGGCACGCCGCCAGCGTTCGTCCTGAGCCAGGATCAAACTCTCCGAAGAAATGTTTGACTTGCTCATTTGCTTTTTTGATAGTGTGTGCTCACTTAAAATTTAACGTTGGCGCTTTGTTTTGTTCAGTTTTCAAAGAGCAATTTCGATGTTGTCTACTTCGTAAGCGACTTTTACATCTTATCATGTTTTCAACTCTGTTGTCAACATGTTTTTTTAATTTTTTTGTTTTGATGAAGCTGCGAAAGCTGATGTCCCGCAGCGACATGTATTAATATAACACCTATATTATTATTGGTCAACAATAAAAATGCATTTTTTTAAAAGTTTTTTGATACACGATAAAACCGATGATATACATCGTGCCCTTTTGTCTCCGCTTTGATGACGTCGATTACCTTCTTCTCTATCAAATATTCCAATAAAACGCCTAGGTCGACTGAATAAAACTTAACTTCCGGATGCTCCATAAGCTCCGCAATCGTCCACGGATCTTCTTTCATCCCCATTATTTCGACCAAATGCTGTGAACCTGCATTCGTCCTCGAATATATAAGAAATTCGCTCGCAAGGAATAGAAGCTCCAATCTTTTTTCGAGCGTTTCCTCACTGCTGATCAATTCTTTGTACAACTTGTAAATTTCAGGTTCCATATGCTTCACTTGGTTCCAGACAGTAACCTCCGGATAAAAGCCCTGTTCTATTATCTCCAAACGGGCCAAATGATGCAGGGAATGAACGATATGATTGTATGCCTCAAGATGATGGCCCTTTTCAAAGAAGCTTTTCCCATCCATGTACCTGCGAATTAACTTCGCGAACTCCATCCCCATCTTTAACTTCCTTCCATAGAAGGGGAACTCCCGGATTTCGGTTTTCAAACGATCCAAATATTCATTCCGGTCAAAAAGGACCTTCCCATTATATATCCAGTCAACCACTTTGCGGTTCGTGCCTAATAGGAGCCATTCTTTTAATTGGTCTTCCTTTACGATATGCAGGGCCGCCTTTTTATCCTGGTATGTGTAATGTTTTAAAAACACGGCCTCTTCTGCTTCGTCTGCAATTACAAAAAGGATGTAGTCAAACGTATCGGTAATCGGGCTATTATCATCTCTTTTTTCTACTAACAAGATTCCAAGTGTAGATTTTAAACTTGCTCGCTCTTGATAAATCGGGCGAAGGATATCTTCCATCATAAATTCCTCCAAAACCTTTTTTTTAGATTTTCGACAAAACTCTTCAAATTCCTGCTTAGTTCACTTACCCCAAACCATTTCAATTCAAAAGTAATATGTATCCTTTATTTCTTTTTTGTTCCATCCATTGTTTATGTTATAGTTAAAGTTATATTTTAGGAGGGACAATCCATGGCTAAATATTCTAGCAAAATCAATAAAATACGCACTTTTGCTTTGAGTTTGATCTTCATTGGCTTTATCGTAATGTACCTTGGGCTTTTCTTCAAAACACATCCTGTTGTCATGACGATTTTCATGGGGCTGGGCCTTTTATTCATAATCGCAAGCACAGGGGTTTATTTCTGGATTGGAATGCTTTCTACAAAATCGATCCAGGTTGTCTGCCCTAACTGCAGCAAACCTACAAAAATACTAGGACGTGTAGATATTTGCATGCATTGTGAAGAACCATTGACACTTGACAAAAAGTTGGAAGGCGAAGAATTCAATGAGAAATATAACCGAAAAAGCCTGCATGACTAAGTCGATTAGCTGAATTCCCTTTCAAGAAGGCTTTAACAATTGTATCATTTCTTCATAACATGAAAAAAAAGTTCCAACCAAGTGGAGGAACTTTTTTTAATGCGATTCTTTTTTCGCACAATCCATACAGTCGCCGTAGATTTCCATCCGATGGTGACTAACATTGAAACCAGTGACTTGTGCTGCGAAATGCTCGACTTCATCCAAAGCAGGATAATCGAAGTCCACAATTTTCCCGCAAGTTTGGCAAATTACATGATAATGATTCGTCGTCACAAAATCAAACCTTGCCGAAGAATCACCATACGTAAGTTCTTTTACCAAACCTACCTCACGGAACACACGCAGGTTGTTATAAACCGTTGCCACACTCATATTCGGAAACTTGCCTTCCAGCGCTTTATATATATCATCAGCGGTAGGGTGGGACATGCAGCTTATCAAATACTCAAGTATCGCATGGCGTTGAGGAGTTATTCTTACACCGGTATCTTTTAAGGAATCCAACGCTTCTTTTAACTGAACTTCAGACACCGTCATCCACCTCTTTTTCTCATTAAGTATGCATTCTTAAATTATAATGTTTATAAATAGTGTACCTTTTATGCGTTGAATTTGTCAATAATTCAATGGCTTAACCATTCTTTTTTAGTTTATTCATGAAGACTTTGATTCTTTCCCATTTTTGCATTGGGTTTAGTATCCCCTAGATAAGTCGATTACGTTGGTGAAGTCTTTTCCAGCTCTCAGGTATTCAAGCATATTTTTTTCGAATATGGCAAAGGTTCTTGGTAAATATTCTCCGCTTTCACTTGAAAGATGCGGTGTGACTGTAACATTCTCCATCCTCCAAAACGGATGCCCTTTTCCTAAAGGTTCCGGATCAAATACATCCAAGATGGCATGAGACAATTCCCCGGCATCCAGGGCTTCGATCAGCACTTCATCGTTAATCAGGTCGCCGCGGCCAATATTCACGAATACTGCAGATTCTTTCATGGCTTTGAAGTGTTCTTTTTGCAGAAGGCCCTTCGTTTCATCCGTACTTGGCAGGACGGATACAATATAATCGGCTCCCGGTATGGCTTCCAATAAATGCTCCAGGTCATAAAGGTAATCGATGGATTCCACCGGTTTCCCGCTCCGGTTCATTCCTATCGTCTTCATCCCAAAGGCTTTCCCAAGTCGAGCCACTTCCCCTCCAATTGCACCCACACCCATTACGAGCATAGTCTTGCCATTCAATTCCCCGACTTCAATCTTTCTATCCCACAATTCTTCCTTTTCATTCTTCATAAGCAGCTTCAATTTCTTTTCATATTGCAAAAGCATCCCTATCGTATACTCGGCCATCGGGATTTTATGAATGCCTCTAGCGTTGGTCACTATAATGCCTCGTTCCTCGATGGCTTTAAATGGCATTAGTTCCATCCCTGCACTCATGACCATGATCCATTTCAAGTTCGCTGCTTTCCCAATGATTTCTTCAGTTAAATCTTCACCATATGTAATTAAGATTTCCGCTTCAGGAAGCGGCCCATCCTTCCATCCTTTTTGATAAATGAAGTTCAAATCAGGAAAAGCTTTCATTATTTTCGTTTGGATACCTTCATTCGGAATGACAGTCGAAAGTATTAACATGTTTATCTCTCCCTTTTAATTAACATAAAAAAACACGGGCTCTATGTGTCCCGCGCAACTTTCTCTGAGGAGGTATTCCCTTAATAAAGCATATTCGGGTGTCCCCTTTTTGAGTTGGACAAAAGCCTTACCCTTATTAAAAAAGGCTTTATTTTAAAGAATTTGGGTTTAATGCATGTAATTCCGGCAAAACAAAAAAGCCATCCCTTCTGATCAGGACGTCGTCGAAATAGATGTCACCGCCCCCATATTCCGGACGCTGTATCAAGACCATATCCCAATGTATCGATGACCGGTTTCCATTATCCGCTTCATCATAGGCAAGCCCAAGAGCCAAGTGCAGACTCCCGCTTATTTTCTCATCAAACAAAATATCGTCCATAGGTTCCAATATGTATGGATTGATTCCAATAGCGAACTCCCCTATAAACCGGGACCCTTCATCAATATTCAGGATTTGGTTCATTTCAGGGTCACGATTGGAAGTCGCTTTAATGATTTTCCCCTTTTTGAAGTTTAATTCTATGTCACTAAAGGTGATTCCTTCATAGGTTGTGGGTGTGTTGAAGGATATCCTTCCATTGAGACTATCTTTTATGGGTGCCGTAAATACTTCCCCATCCGGTAAATTCTTTTTTCCGGCACATATGACGGCCGTCATGCCTTTGATGGAAAAGGTCAAATCTGTCCTTGGTGAAACGATCCTGACTTTGTCAGTACGTTGCATCAATTGTTTTAACGGCTTCAAAGCCGCCTCCATTTTCCCGTAATCCATTGTGCATACGTTCAAAAGAAAGTCTTCGTACCTATTGAAGGTCATGCCGGCTTTTTGCGCTGATGCCTTGGTGGGGTAATTAAGTAAGACCCAACGTCGGTTGTTTACATAAAAAAGTGTAGGGGAATTCATGGCCTCCCCTTGAAGACGGTGCCTCTCGATGGGAACATCAGTCATTTCCGCATTGTTTTCTTCCCCAGTGATGATGATGACCGCATCGATATCCGTATATTTCTTCAAGGCCCATTGTGAAGCTGTGTCAAGCTGCTCCTTCACATTCCCTAGTAACAGGTGGCGGCTTATCTCATCGTCCTCGAGTTCCACATATGGATAAGCACCCACTCTGTATATTTCATCAATCAACTCTTTCAATAATGGTTTCGTGTTGATATGCCCCCGTATGAGGATTCTCTCTTTAGGCTGTAATTGTATCGAATGATGAATCAGCCTGGCTGCAAGCTTCGTTATCCTCTCATCCTTCATCTGCCTATCCCTTATTTTTCGAGTTCGCGAAGAGTTTCAAGCGCTTCTTCGACGTGGCCTTTAACCTTTACTTTACGCCATTCTTTGACTACATTTCCAACCTTATCAATCAGGAAAGTTGAACGTTCAATGCCCATATACTCCTTGCCGAAGTTCTTTTTCAATTGCCAAACATCAAATGATTCAGCTGCTTCATGATTTTCGTCAGCCAGCAGCAGAAAAGGCAATCCATGTTTTTCGATGAATTTTTCATGACGTGCCGCTGGATCTGGGCTGATACCAAGGATGACCGCGTTCAATTCCTCGAATTGCTCATTATGGTCCCGGAAATCACAGGCCTCCGTCGTGCAACCTGGCGTCATGTCTTTTGGGTAAAAATATAAAACAATGTTTTTCCCCTTAAAATCCGATAGGGAAACCATTTCACCATTGTTTGCAGGGAGTTTGAAATCAGGTGCTTTTTCTCCAATTTTAACAGTCATATTGAACCCTCCATTTCTTTCATTATGGTAAGAGTACCCAATAATCGAAAGAAACACAACTTTCATTTATCCTTCCTATCTTTCTGCTCCAGATCGATCACCGTACGAATCACGAACGCTGCCGGCAGTGTATACCCAATGAAGGCCTGAATGGTAGCTATCATCCTGCCCATGCCAATCGGGGCTATATCTCCATACCCTACAGAAAACATCGTCATCGCACTAAAATAAAAAGAAGTCTTCAATTGTTCATAGAAAGTCCCATCCAACCGATTGCCCATATCAAGAATCACCGAATGATTCTGAAGCTCGTATAATAAATATATCAGTGCAAATCCAACTAATATCGTCGCATATAAATTGCCAAGCCACAGCATATCCTCAAGAGAAAACTTCTTTCCTCCCGACTCAACAAGAAATAACGTACGAATGCTCATCACCATGCAAAAAATGATTCCTGCAATCAAGATGTAGAAAGTCATCCCCCACGCCCCATTTCAAAACGCCACTCCCTCTATACATACTCCCTGTCCAAACAATATATTCTTTTTTAGGAATCAGCCTTATCACCGACAAACTTTAAACGGAAACTTTCCCGAATCTTTTTTCCATGTTGACCCTTTTGGTCGGATATGTTAAGATTGTCTAAATTTTTATAATAATTTTTATTTTATAAATATTTGACCTGCAAACAATTAACAAGGCAGGTTTTGCAAAATTTCATATGTGGAAATAGGTTCCTAATTTTCATTAGGATTAAAAGGGAAGTCCGGTGTAATTCCGGCACGGTCCCGCCACTGTAATGGGAATGTTAGCGTCAATCAATATGCCACTGATCAACGGATCGGGAAGGCCAGCCGCTAATGATATTCCCTAAGTCAGGAGACCTGCCTATCTCGACAACACTGTTTTAACCTACGGGAGATAGGGAGGTGTTAGGGACCTTATAATTGTAAGGGGCATTTTGCATGCCTCTTTATTTTAAGCATTTCTAACTTTCTTTTTTGACGGTTAGGAATGCTTTTTTTATTGTTCGAACAAATGAATGTAGGAGGATGGGAATTTTGAAAAGCAGCAGTTTGGGTTACCCTCGAATCGGGGAAGATCGTGAATGGAAACGTACATTGGAAGCTTACTGGTCCGGTAAAATCGATGAAGCGGAATTTACGTCACAACTAAAAGCCATCCGTTTAGGCAACTTACAAAAACAGAAGCAACAAGGCATTGATATCATCCCTGTCAACGACTTCACTTTTTATGATCAAATGCTCGATATGTCCGTCATGTTCGGTCTTGTTCCTGAACGTTATTCAGCATATGAAGGCGGAAGCGTCCCCCTTTCCGTTTATTATTCAATGGCCCGCGGAAACAATGATGAAGTCGCTTCCGAAATGACGAAATGGTTCAATACGAACTATCACTATATTGTCCCTGAATTAAAACTGGCACAGCTTACTTTAACAGAAAATAAACCACTTACAGCATATCGGGAAGCCAAGGAAAAGCTAGGAATCGAAACAAAGCCCGTTTTGATCGGACCTTATACTTTCCTCTCCCTTTCAAAAGGCTTCAATAAACAAGAAATCCCTGGCATCATCCTGAGCCTGCTTCCCCTATACACGCAAATCCTGCGGGAGTTGGAGCAAGAAGGCGTGAAGTGGGTTCAAATGGACGAACCTTCCCTTGTTTCATCCATTTCCAAGGATGATATGCAAACCGTTACTTACCTCTATGAAAAACTGAATGAAGCAGCACCAAACCTGAACATCATGCTACAAACATACTTTGATGCGGTGGAACATTACCAAGAAGTCATCGAATTACAAGTCCAAGGGATCGGTCTTGATTTTGTACATGATAAAGGGAGGAATTTAAGTAACCTTGAGGCATTCGGTTTCCCGAAGGACAAAGTGCTTGCAGCGGGTGTGATTGACGGAAAAAACATTTGGCTATCTGATTTATCCCAAAAAATCGAATTGATCGAGACACTTAAGAAACAGGTAGCCGAGGACCAAATCTGGCTACAGCCCTCTTGTTCCCTGCTTCATGTCCCGGTGACCGTTCGTAATGAAACCGCCCTTTCAAAAGAAGTGAAAGAGGCCCTTGCTTTCGCTGATGAGAAACTTGAGGAAATCACACTTTTGGTCAAAGGGAATAATCAAGGCATTGAAGCAATCGCCGAAAAAGTCGATGCCAATATATTTACGATTCAAACGTTAGCCAATTCAAATGTCCGTAATCACGGGTCTGTACAATCCAATGTCGAAAAGGTTAAAACCAGGACCGCCGGCCGTCAGCTTCCATTTAAAGACCGTTACCAAAAACAACAGGAATTTTTCAAATTGCCTTTTCTCCCTTCGACTACAATCGGCAGCTTTCCGCAGACATTTGAAGTTAAACAAGCACGCGGGAAATTCAATAGAGGAGAATGGACAGCCCAGCAATATGAAACATTCGTTAACGAAGAAATCGGCAGGTGGATCGAAATCCAAGAAGAAATCGGTTTGGATGTTCTCGTTCACGGGGAATTCGAACGGACGGATATGGTTGAATACTTCGGCCATAAATTAGGCGGATTCGTCTTTTTAGAAAAGGGTTGGGTACAATCCTATGGGTCCCGCTGTGTGAAACCGCCAGTCATCTACGGCGACATCCATTTCATCGAACCGATGACAGTCAAGGAAAGTGTATACGCACAATCACTGACGAAGAAGACGGTGAAGGGAATGCTGACAGGTCCTGTTACGATTTTGAACTGGTCATTTGTCCGTGATGATATTTCCAGGGAGAATGTTTGCTATCAGCTGGCGCTCGCTTTGGAAAAAGAAGTCATTGCCTTGGAATCTGCTGGAATTAAAATGATTCAGGTTGATGAGCCTGCACTTAGAGAAGGTCTGCCATTGAAAAAAAGCGATCGCGACGAGTATTTGAACTGGGCAGTGAATTCATTCTTGATATCCACATCAAGCGTGGAGGATACAACCCAAATTCACACGCATATGTGCTATTGCGACTTCAACAGTTTCATGGACGTCATCTCCTCCCTCGATGCCGATGTAATTTCCATCGAAACATCCCGCAGTCATGGGGAGCTCGCTTCCGCATTCGAGGAAAAAACATATGAAAAAGGCATTGGCCTGGGGGTGTATGATATTCACAGCCCTCGTGTGCCGGCAGTGGAAGAAATGGTCGATATGATTGAACGGGGCATAAAGGTATTGGATAAAGACCAGTTTTGGATTAATCCCGACTGCGGCCTGAAAACAAGGGGTATCCCGGAAACCGTCGCTTCCCTGAAAAACATGGTCGAAGCAGCAAAAATCGTCCGTGAAAACCTTTTAGTAAACCAACAGGCAAATGATTGAGAAAAACGTTGCCCATCCAACACAGCAGTCACGGACTTTTTTAACCGACCTTGTTTTTCCACCGGATACAAATCATCATAATACCATCTTTGGCGGAAAAGTAATGGCCTATGTTGATAAAATAGCTTGCATTTCCGCTATGCGCCATTGTCGAAAACCCGTTGTGACTGCTTCAAGCGACTCTTTTGATTTTTTGGCCCCCATCAAAACAGGGGACGCGATCAACCTTGAAGCTTATGTCACCTGTGCTCATCGCACATCAATGGAGGTATTCGTGAAAGTGGAACGTGAGAACCTATTAACAGGTGAAAAACAGCTAACGGCACGCGCTTTTTTAACGATGCTTGCCATTGATGAAGACGGTAAGCCGACAAACGTACCTCAGGTCATTCCGGAAACGGAAGAGGAAAAACAGCAATATGTTCAAGCCCAAGCAAGATATATCGAAAGAAAGAAAAAACGGAACTAAACAAAAACCCCTTCAACATGAATGCTGTTGAAGGGGTTCTTTCAGTTCCCTGCCCCGCGGTACCTCTTCACTCCCTGATTCCATATGAAAACGGATATCACGAAAAAGGCAACCCCAATTACAGGTGTGGCAAATGCATATGCATACCACTCTTCTTTTCTTAGGAAATAAGATGCCGGATAGACACCGACAAACGCAAATGGCAGCACCCATGTAAGGACAAAACGGATGACCTTATTATAAATATCAACAGGATAGCGCCCGTAGTTCCCGATATTGTACATCATTGGCATGATGGATGTTTTCGCATCCGACCAGAACCCAATGCTTGCTATCGCAACGAATATGGCTGCATAGGCAAGGGCACCGCCTATTGCAA
The DNA here is from genome assembly GCF_056279465.1 of Peribacillus sp. TE19612. Classification (NCBI taxonomy): domain Bacteria; kingdom Bacillati; phylum Bacillota; class Bacilli; order Caryophanales; family Bacillaceae; genus Peribacillus; species Peribacillus sp. TE19612. Next base: position 10,836 of record NZ_JBWCCL010000005.1, read on the forward strand.
AAATGATGAAAAGAATCGGGTCATACCACGCAAGCTGCAGATCCAATGAAATCCCCGAATAGAATATGATGATCAAACCGGTCACAACACCAAATAACGCTTCAAGTTCGATTCTTTCTAAAATGACTTGAAACAGGCTATGGATCGGTCTTGTTAATATCCGGTCCATTTCACCTTTGACGATATAGCGGTCATTAAAGTCCCAGATGTTGAAAAAGGCTGAAAAAAGGGCGAATGGGATAAGGAAAAACCCATAAATGAATATGATTTCTTCACGGCTCCAGCCGCTTAAAAATTGGGTATGTCCAAAAACGACTAAGATAAATACCAGATTCACGACCTGATTGAGCAGGTCAGATAGGATTTCCATGAAGAAATCCGCTCTGTATTGCAATCTTGTTTTCATATATTGACTCACATATTGAAAAAACATCGATACATAAAACATCCCGTCAACCTCCTTGAATAATCAGCTGTTTTTTTGCGACTATCCATAAAAGCTGAATCGGTATTATGAGAATGATGCACCAAATTAACTGCTGTAAAAGCGCCATGCCAATTTCGCCTGAACTGTAACCGTTCGTAAAAATCATGCTTGGTACATAGCTGATCCCTTGAAAGGGTAAATATTTCATCACTTCCTGCGCCCATATCGGGTAGAAACTGATGGGCAGCAGCAGACCGGAAAATAAATCAATGATAACCCTTTTAGCGCGGATTAATCCGGCATTATTATATAAGAAAAAGGTAGTGATTCCCGTCAATAAGTTAATTTGTGTATTGATGATGAAGCTGAACAGCAATGAAATGCCGAACATCCCCCACGTAGCCGGCTCATGCGGCAATTCGATAGGAAAAATGAAAGCTACCAGCAGCATCCCCGGAATCGAGAAGAAGAAGAAACGGAATATCCCTTCCCCAAGTCCTTGCATCGTTTTCATGCCTAAATAGTTATAAGGCCGGATCATCTCAATGGCAACCTTGCCGTCTTTAATCTCAGTGGCGATTTCGCGGTCAATATTATTGAAATAAAAAGCGCGCGCCATCCATGCAACTGCGACATAGGTTGTCATCTGCATGCTTGAAAGTCCTTCGATGGAGCTTTTTTCTCCATATATCGCATTCCATAAGAAATAATAAGCACCGATATTAATGCTATAAATTAAAATGCCAGTATAATAATCCGTTCGATACGCAAGCATCATTAAAAAACGCATGCGGATCATGGCAAGATACTTCCCCATGGCCCTCCCCCTTCTTGATAGACACGTTGTTTCTTAATGATAAGAGAGTCAGACAGTGCCTTCTTCGTAAATATTGCGAACGATCTCTTCAATGGACGTTTCATGTATTTTGATGTCTTTTATTTTAAAATGAGATACGACAGCTGAAACAAGCTGTGAAATATGATCACCTTCTTCTTTCAACAAGGCAATGTAAGTTTGACTTTTCTCATCATAAACCCAGTTAGCGGTAAATGGGAGCGCTAATGATTGTAATTCCTTCAATGCGATCGGCTCGATGAATTGAAAATGGATCTGTTTTTCCTCAGCCCAGTTATCTTTCAAACTCTGCAATTCCCCATCATAGATGATTTGCCCTTCATCAAGCATGATTACACGCTCACATAATGCTTCAATGTCCCCTAAATCATGGGTGGTCAAAAGGATTGTCGTATTATATTTCTCATTGATTTCTTTCAGGAACTCACGAATCTTCATTTTCACGAGCACATCAAGTCCAATTGTCGGCTCATCCAGGAACAGCAAAGGCGGATTATGGATCAAGGCTGCCGCAAGTTCGCAGCGCATTCGCTGACCAAGCGAGAGTTTACGCACTGGTTTGTCCAGCAAAGGACCGATATCAAGCGTCTTGATGACATGTTCCATATGATCGTTATATTGTTCATCCGTTACCTTATAGACCTTTTTTAGCAGCCTAAACGATTCTTGAACTGCAATATCCCACCAAAGCTGTGAGCGCTGACCGAATACGACTCCGATAGTCTGAGTGAACTTTTCCCTCTCTTTATGTGGATTCATGCCATTGACCGTGATTTCGCCTGCTGTCGGTTCCAAAATACCTGTCAGCATTTTGATCGTGGTCGATTTCCCTGCACCATTTTCCCCGATATAAGCTACCATCTCACCCTTTTTTACAGTAAAATTGATATCATTGACGGCAGGGACGACCTTATAATTTCTGGTAAGTAAATCCCGGAAGGCACCCTTTAGCCCTGAACGGCTTGATGCCGACTTAAATTCCTTCCGAAGCTGTTTCACTTGAATTGCATCACTCATCCTGTTACATCCTCCGTAATCTCTTGTCCTAATGAATTAGTTTATCCAAACCAACCTTTTTAGACAATAAAAATGCTTGGATGCTATATACCATTTTCAGGGAGGAAATGGCCGTTGTACCAGATACATATATAAAGGAGACGAGTATGCTATGAATATCAAAAAATTATTACTATCCCAAATTGAAAAGGTCGTTTTCGACCTTCGATATGACTTCCTTTATGAAGATGAGTACGGTGAATTATTATGCCAGGTCATCCAAAGGGATTCCAGCGGGTCGATCGAAAGCACACCCATCAGTTTCCACCTTCGCATTAATGAAGAGAAAGGAACCGGGCAGCTAATCTATTACCAAGCCCAGGGCGAAATGAACCGCCAATCCTTCGACATCGAAAATCCTGACACCATCTTGGCCATCCTTACTTTCATAACAGGAGTTTTGGGATCCCCCCAAAAAAATGTTGGCCCGGAATCCTGATTCTTCTGGGGGCGCTGCGTTTCCACCAGGGTACGAATCACATTTCCTAGCCTTCCACCCCAGATTTCCGGAGAGAAAAGTGCTATGATTAAGGGGAAATATGTTTATATTTATAGGAGGTTTTAAGATTGGATTTTAGAAATTCGGAGCTTTTACATAAAGAGGCATTGGAACATATCGTTGGCGGGGTTAACAGCCCATCCCGTTCTTACAAAGCTGTAGGCGGCGGTTCGCCAGTTGCGATGGATCATGCCAAAGGGGCTTATTTCTGGGATGTTGATGGCAATAAATATATCGATTATTTAGCTGCATATGGCCCGATCATCACAGGGCATGCGCATCCACATATTACGGAGGCTATCGTTAAAGCAGCGGAATCCGGCGTTTTATACGGCACTCCGACAAAACATGAAGTCAAATTTGCCAAAATGCTGAAAGAAGCCATACCTTCCATGGATAAAGTCCGCTTCACCAATTCAGGCACCGAATCAGTCATGTCCACCATCCGTGTTGCCCGCGCTTATACAGGGCGGGATAAGATCATCAAATTTGCAGGCTGTTACCATGGACACTCCGACCTTGTTCTCGTCGCTGCAGGTTCCGGCCCGTCCACTCTAGGTACACCGGACTCTGCAGGCGTTCCAAAAAGCATTGCACAAGAAGTCATCACGGTACCTTTCAATGATATCGGTTCATTTAAAGAAGCACTTGATAAATGGGGCAATGAAATTGCAGGCGTGTTGGTAGAACCGATCGTCGGCAACTTTGGAATCGTGGAACCAAGTCCCGGCTTCCTGGAAGAAGTCATTTCATTATCTCACGAAGCCGGATCACTCGTCATTTTCGACGAGGTCATCACAGCGTTCCGATTCATGTATGGAGGGGCACAGGACTACTTGGGAATTCAACCCGATTTGACCGCGCTCGGAAAAATCATCGGGGGCGGGCTTCCCATTGGTGCCTATGGCGGTAAAAAAGAGATCATGGATTCTGTCGCACCTCTGGGACCAGCCTACCAAGCTGGTACGATGGCAGGAAATCCGGCTTCCATGCTTTCCGGGATAGCTTGCTTAGAAGTACTTAGAGAAGAGGGGCTTTACGAAGAGCTTGACCGCCTGGGGAAAATCCTTGAAGAAGGTATCCTGAAAGCGGCTGGCCAATATAATGTTCCGATCACCATCAACCGCCTTAAAGGGGCATTGACGATTTATTTCACGACAGAAAAAATTGAAAACTATGAGCAGGCGGAAAATACGGATGGCGAAATGTTTGCCAAGTTCTTCAAACTCATGCTCAATCAGGGAATCAATTTGGCACCGTCCAAATACGAAGCCTGGTTCTTGACAATCGCTCACACGGATGATGATATCGCTTATACTCTAAAAGCGGTTGAACATGCATTCAAAAACCTAATATAATAAATCGAATCAGCATAATTATGCATTTTTTATACACCCTCAGGATGTACATCTATCTTGAGGGTTTCTTATTTCCCTGTAATAAATCTTTAATATTAGCATTTGAAGCCAATCCTCACAAAAATCCCATCAATCACAGCATCCATCCCATTGTATAAAAAATTGATTTCTGAATATTTAAATGATATGATATGGATACATTTATACACTTTCTTTCAATCTATCAAAACTTGGACTATTGTTCGGGTTTACTAATATTTCCCCCATTAAACACATGCTACAGGAGGTGAAAGGCAGAGAATAAGGGTAACCTTATTCAAGCCACAAATATGGCCCAACAATGGACACCTGCTACATTCAAAGAATTTCACAAGGAAGAACATGATGCCTGCGGAATCGTTTCCTGCATCGAAAAAAAGAAGATCCCTACTAACGAAAACATCTTTGCCTGTATCGACGCCCTGGTTAAAATGAACCATCGCTGCGGCTTCATCAATGGTGAGGGCGATGGCGCCGGCATCCATATCGATATTCCCCGGGCTCTTTGGAAAAAGAAACTTGAAGCGGCAAATGTCGATTCAGGCATCGTCGATCAAGATACCTTCATAGTCGGCCACTTATTTCTAAGCAAAAAAACAGAAGCGAACGACTTAAAGATCGAAGTTAAGGAGAAACTGCTCCAACATGGTCTCTCATTGATATTCGAAACGGATAAAGCCTACCGTTCCGAGGCATTGGGACCGATTGCCATTCAAGAAGACCCAGTGTTCTGGCAATTTGCCTGTTCCTCAACCATCAATAACAACCAGGAGCTTTCAAATGTTCTTTTTGAGCTGACTTCCGACATCGAAAAAAGCGATTTCATCCATGTTGCCTCTTTAAGCCAGCATCATGCGGTATACAAAGTGATGGGTGCGGGGGATACGCTCCCTGCCTATTATCTTGATCTTGCCGATCCTTTGGCTGCCTCCACCATGACACTGGGACATAATCGTTTTTCAACCAATACTCTATCAAGCTTCTTCCGGGTCCAGCCTTTCAGCGTGCTTGGTCATAATGGCGAAATCAATACCATCGCCAAATTGCGTGATGAAGCGAAAATGATCGGAGTTCCCATCGCTAAAGACGGAAGCGACTCTCAGGATTTAAACAAGACGATCGAGACTTTCATCTGCCGTCATGGCTACTCTTTATTTGAAGCTGTTGATCTTATGTTTCCGCCAATCATCAATGAAATCAAGGAATATCCCGAGCACTTACAAGACTTATATACGTATTTAAGGGAAGCATGGGGTCATTTTGCACAAGGTCCGGCAGGCATCATCTCCCGTTTCGGCGATGAAGCCGTATTCTCTGTCGACTCTCTAGGCTTGCGCCCGTTATGGAATATTGAAACGGAATCATCCTATATGTTCACTTCCGAACCAGGAATCATCCCTTCCAGTGAATATACCGGAGATCCGAAACCGATGGGTCCAGGGGAAAAAATCGGGTTGAAATGGAACGGCGACCGAATTGAATTGTACACATACAAGGATTACCAGGATAAAGTGTTTGAACTATTCAATGATCGTTTCGTCCTTTCCAATGACCGAGTCCGCTTACAGCCCCAGGCTTTTGAAAAGGTTGTCTCCATGACAAACACGCAAGCCATTCATAATGGTCAGTATAAAGCCTTTGGGTGGGAAAGGGAGCATGTCCAATTAGTGGAGCAGATGGCCGAAAAAGGCGCTGAGCCCATTCGTTCACTTGGTCATGATGCGCCGCTGGCAGCACTTAATCCCCAACGGACCAACATTGCTGATTTCATCAAGGAAAGCGTGGCCGTTGTAACCAACCCGGCGATCGACCGGGACCGGGAAACCGAGCACTTCTCAACAAGGACGATCATAGGAAAGCGCCCTTCCCTATTCGAAGCGAATAAGGCAGGAAAGGTGACGGAGCTGCTGACTCCCTTATTGATCGAAGGATCAACGGGTTATGAGTGCTCATCCATCGTATCGCAGCCAAGCTACGACCAGTTCATTAAATATAACCAAGATCAAAAACTCGTGCACATCATTTCAAGCACATTCAAAGAGGATGAAAACATCACGGATGCCCTGACCAGGATTACGGATGAAAGTGTCAATGCTGTGGATGAAGGAAAAACGCTGCTCGTTCTGGATGATGCCCTTGCCCATCAAAACGGCAACCTTTGGCTTGATCCACACCTGGTCACTTCAGCCGTCGACCAAGCGTTGGTCCGTACAGGCAAGCGTCGTGATTGTTCCATCCTTTTACGTTCAGCATCGCTAAGGTCACTGCATGATATCATCGTTTCTTATGGTCTTGGGGCCAACTTAATCAGCCCCTATTATATGTTCCTTTCCTTATCTTCAGATGACCATAAGGGGGTTACCAATCTATATAACTCCTTGACGAAAGGGCTTGAGAAAGTCATCTCCACCATTGGCATTCATGAGCTGCGCGGCTATGGAAGACTTTTCTCAAGCATCGGTTTACATGAGGAAATCGCAAAATATCTAAATGTGGCTAATTTCTTCGGATCCAATGATCTGGACTATAATTTTGATAAAATCAAGGCAGATGCCATCCAGCGTGCAGAGGATTACGGCAATGAAAAAGAACGGATGGGCAAGACCTTTCATCTATTCCCTAGAATCTGGAAATCCATCGGGGAAGTTGCTTCAACCGGGGACTATGATGCTTATCGCGAAAAAATCACTGAACAGGAAGAATCCAATCCGACGACGATCCGCCACTTGACATCATTAAAAACTTCAGATGCTTCCGTCCCTTCGGAAGAAGTCAGCCTTTCGGTCGGTGAACAGGAATTGCCGTTCGTCATAGCCTCCATGTCCTTTGGATCACAAAATGAGATTGCTTTCCGGGCCTATGCAGAAGCTGCCGAGAGGCTAGGCATGATCAGCATGAATGGCGAAGGCGGGGAAATAAAGGATATGCTGGGCAAGTACCCGAAATCCCGCGGACAGCAAATCGCTTCCGGACGTTTCGGTGTCAATGCAGAACTCCTGAACTCTTCAAATCTATTGGAAATTAAAATTGGTCAAGGGGCAAAACCCGGTGAAGGCGGTCACCTTCCCGGATCCAAGGTCACAGCGAAAATCGCAGAAGCCCGAAATGCAACAATCGGTTCCGATTTGATCTCCCCTTCCAATAACCATGATATATACTCAATTGAAGATTTGGCCCAAATGATCCATGAGCTAAAAACGGCAAATGACAAGGCAAAAGTTGCCGTCAAAGTACCAGTCGTTCCAAACATCGGTACGATTGCTGTCGGCGTCGCAAAAGCCGGGGCCGATATCATAACGCTTTCCGGTTTTGATGGAGGAACGGGTGCTGCCAGGATCCATGCACTCTCACATGTCGGCCTACCGGTTGAGATCGGTGTGAAAGCGGCCCATAATGCACTGCTCGAATCAGGTATCCGGCAGAACGTTGAAATTTGGGCTGACGGTGGGTTAAAAAGCTCGATGGATGTTTTGAAGGTGATGCTGCTTGGAGCAAATCGTGTAGGCTTTGGGACCCTTTCGATGATTGCAGTCGGCTGCACAACGTGCCGCGGATGTCACCTTGATACTTGCCATGTGGGCATCGCCACCCAAATTGAATCGGAAGCTCAGGCGAAAGAACACGGGCTGCGCCGTTTTGTTCCACGTAAATTTGATTTAGCCGTTCAGGGGTTAACGAATATGTTCAGTGCATTTGCAAAAGAACTCAAATCTTTGACCGGGTCACTTGGGGTGAAGAATCTTCAGGATATCGTCGGGCGTTCTGATTTGCTGCAGCAAGTTAAAGGTCAACAATCATTGGATTTAACCTATTTATTAAAAAATCTGGATATAACACCGTTCTCGCATAAGGAAGCGGCGGCATATTTGAATGAAGGCTCCATGCAGGTAGCCGTTGGCGCCGAATATCTTGATTCGCATGTAGATGACCTGCAGCAATCCCGCAGCTATAGCTCGATCACTTCCGAGCAGCGTGTACTCGGCAGCAGGGTCTCCTGTCACCGCGTTAGGGGCAGATTGGATGGATCATACAAAAAACTTCCTCCCGTTCACCTATCCTACCAGGATGGTTCCATTCCGGGTAATGGACTTGGGGCATACAATACGGAGGGAATTTCAATCAGCGTGAATGGCGGTGCCCAGGATGGTATCGGCAAAACATCGATTGGCGGTAACATTGCCATCTTTAAATCTCCAGGAAAAGATGGGAAGTTTTACAATGGCTCTGTCGGTAAGGGCTTTGGTTACGGTGCACAGCATGGTCTCCTCATTGCCCAGGGAGATGCCGATGCCAGGGCGGGAATCCGGCTTTCCGGTGCGGATATGATCATTGGCGGATTATTGAAACAACCGCTTCCTAACAAGGAAAACGGTAATATTGCGGTAACATCCAATATTAAGGGATTCGCTTTTGAATACATGACAAATGGAAGAGGTTTAGTTCTTGGTGATCCCGGTCCATGGATTTGCGCAGGGATGACAGGCGGTGTCGTTTATTTACGGCAACAGCCTGAATCTGGATTAACCAAAGAGGTCATTAAGAAACGGGTTGCGAAAGGGGCAAAGATTTCCATTGAGTCCCTATCTGCAAAAGGCCTGCAGGATGTGGCCGAACTCCTTGGCAAATATACGGCCCTTTTGAAAGATCATGGCCAAACCGAAGAAGCGGCCTCTTTAGAGACACTGCTTCAGAATCCTGGAGAGCACTTCCTTCAGGTCGTTCCAGTTAAAGAACAGGCGGATCCTGCTGTATCCACGGAGTGATGCCGAAAATATATATTAAAAAAGGCTGATGCTCTTCAATTCGAGCATCAGCCTTTTCCCGTCATATACCTCTGGGCTCGTCTTCAAACGCTTGAAAAACAATGTTGAAAGCAATCAAGAAATTGCCTATCGTTTCTTTATATATTAAACTTGATTTTAACTATTGTAACTCTTAGGAAAATCCTGTATATTACTTTTTGTTTACATCATCTTATTTTAGTGTAAAGTACTAGCAAATAAGTTAGAATACAACTTTAAGCAAAGGCCTATATATTAATAGAGCCTTCTTGCCAGATCCATTACAACACAAAGAAAGGATTAACCCATATATGAAGTTTGGTGCCCGCATTCTCAAAACAGGAATAGCAATTGTTTTAGCGCTATACCTATCGGAACTGCTTAACCTTCCTGCTCCTGTCCTTTCTGGGATTGCTGCAATTTTTGCAATACAGCCGACCATTTACCGTTCATATCAAACGGTATTGGAGCAAATTCAAGGAAATATCATTGGCGCATTGGTTGCTGTCTCCTTCGTTTTGTTGTTCGGAAATGATATTTTTATGATCGGTCTTGCCGTAATGGTTGTCATAACCATCAATTTAAAACTGAAAATGGATAAAACGATTGTCCTTTCCATCGTGACGGTCATTGCCATCATGGAAAGCCAGGACGGGGAATTCCTTAATTTTGCCTTTATTCGTCTCTCATCCGTTTTGCTTGGAATCGTTTCTTCGTTTATCGTGAATCTTGTTTTCATTCCTCCAAAGTACGAAGCAAAGCTTTATACACGCATTACAGATGTAACGGAAGACATCTTGAAATGGATCAGAATCAGCACAAGACATGCTACAGAACACACTTTATTGAAAAAGGACATCAGCCGATTGAAGGCGGAGTTGCTCGATTTGGAACATATCTATTCCATGTACAAAGAGGAACGGGAATATTTCAAGAAGAACAGTGTTGCTAAAGCACGAAAGCTTGTCGTTTATCGGCAAATGATCATAACGACGAAAAAAGCGTTTGAAACCTTGAAGAGAATCCATAAATTCGAGAATGAAGTATATCAAATGCCTGAAGATTTCCAACGGAGCATCTTACAGCAGCTTGATTCCTTGATTCGCAAGCATGAGCAGTTGATATTACTGCATATCGAAAAAATCAAGTCAATCGAGGAGATTGAAGATTGGGACCAGGATTGTTTAAGTCGTAAAGAGCTGCTCGCCCATTTTTTCGAACAGCAGAATCAAGTGGACGAAATGCATGATAACCTAGGCCACCTCTCTGCCCGCCTTGTTCCATTGATTTCTGCAGTCATAGAATATGACGAACAATTGGAACACCTTGAAAAGCTGATCGTCAGCTTCCAGTCCTTCCATAAGGAAGATAACGAAATATCTGTCCAATATGAAGAAGATTAAAAAAAGACGGTTCCCGGGAACCGTCTTTTTTTCGTCTCTATTTAGAGCATGCCCTCATTCAATCATCCAAAAGGTTCTTATCAGCAGCTTTTTCAATCGTATCCAATTTCTTCAAAAGATCCTGCAGCTCGTCTTCCGAGAATGAATTGAAGTTCTTGCCCATCAATTTGTTATGATCCGCAAGGACTCTCCCCAAAATCGCTTCCCCAGCTTCTTTCAATTCAAGGTTGATGACCCTGCGATCCTTATCAGAGGGCTGCCGTTTCACATAATCCATTTCGACCAGCTTATCTACAAATACGGTAATCGCACTTGGCTTTACGGTTAAGAAGTCAGCCAGCTGGGTCGATTTAATCGACCCCTCTTTTTTCAATATCAATAAAATGAAAAACTGAGGCGATGTTAATCCATAAGGCTGAAGATTTTTTGCTACGATGGCCCTAAGCTTCTTCCTAATCCGAAAAATCTGCATCTCTATACTATTAGTTACTTCCCATTTAAATTCCAGCCTTCTCACTCCTTATATAGGACAATCCTACCTCTTAAATTTAATTAAATGGCATTCCAATGTCAACTTTACTTTCCATATATCCTTAAAACTAAAAAAAATTCAAATTTTTACTATTTCACTGTATTTATTTCCCACCATTATTCCGAATAAATTACATGACAAAAAATAATTAAACTGGTAAACTCTTTACTTAATAATATTAATACTTATAAAAATTAATATTTATTAAAATTAATAAATAACATTTAGAATAGGAGGCGATGTCATTTCTAGCTAATGAACGTAAATCAAAAAAAGGAACACATCATCAATATATTTTTGGAGGCGAAACAAGTGAATAGAGGACGTTTAGTTTTAATCAATGTCATTGGTTTGGTTATTATAATAGCGGCATTGGCCGGTGGGGCTTATTACTATTATGAAAGCACGAATTTCATTAAAACGGATGAAGCGAAAGTGTCAGGTGAGCTATATACCATCGTTGCCCCCGCTGCCGGTAAACTAGCAGATTGGGACTTACACGAAGGAGACAGTGTAAGTAAGGATGACAAAGTTGCCAATGTAACTACCTTAGACGGTAAAGAAGCGGTAAAAACCGCAGCACAAGGTACGATCGTTAAAACACAAGTGCATGATGAGCAGCTTGTTCAAGCAGGTCAAACGCTAGCTCAAACCATCAATATGGAAGATCTGTCCATAACGGCTAATATTGAAGAAAATAAATTGAAGGATATCGAAAAAGGTGACAGCGTCGATATTATCATCGATGGAGATCCCGATACGGTCTTCGAAGGTACATTGGAACAGATCGGTTATGCTACAACGTCTGTCTTTTCAGTGATGGGCAATCAAAACAGCAGTGGGAACTATACGAAAGTCACTCAAAAAGTACCAGTGAAAATTTCCATCAAAGCACCATCCGATAAAGTTCTGCCTGGAATGAACGCAGAAGTGAAAATTTCGACTAAATAAACCGGCTACACAGTTATACAGAAAGGAGGCTTTTCTTTAAATGGCTTCTCAAACCATCACAGTAAATGAAAACAAGGGAATGAAACAGTTTGCCCCCATGTTAATTATCCTAATGCTAGGTTTGTTCATGGTCATTTTGAATCAAACCCTGCTTAGTGTCGCCATGCCTAGGATGATGGCAGAATTCAATGTAGCTGCGACTACGATTCAATGGTTATCAACTGGATTCATGCTCGTGAATGGAGCCTTGATTCCACTTTCCGCTTTTTTAATAGAACGGTTTGGCACGCGCATTTTATTCCTGGCTGCCATGTTTCTATTCACCGTCGGGACATTCATCTGCGGCATCGCACCAAATTTCCCCGTCATCCTTACAGGCCGGCTGATTCAGGCCGCTGGCGGCGGAATCCTGCAGCCTTTGGTCATGACGATCATTCTTTTCATCTTCCCTCCGGAAATGCGCGGGAAAGGTATGGGGATCTTTGGACTTGCCATTATGTTTGCGCCTGCAATCGGCCCGACTTTATCAGGTTGGGTCATTCAGGAATATAGCTGGCGGGTCATGTTCTACGCAATGGTGCCATTAGGCATGATCGTCATGACACTCGCCTTTTTAAGTATGCGTAATGTAGCGGAACCAAAGAAAATCAAATTGGATTTGCTTGGTGCCTCTCTATCCTTGCTAGGTGTTGCATCATTACTATATGGTGTCAGTGAAGCAGGTTCCAAAAGCTGGACGGATCCAATCGTTCTGGGAACGATCATCACTGGGCTGATCCTTTTGACGCTTTTTGTGGTTCAACAGCTAAAATCGGAAACACCTATGCTCGACTTCCGTGTATTTAAGTATGACATGTTCGTATTATCCAATATCATTTCTGCAATCGTCACAGTGGCCATGTTTACCGGGATATTCTTATTGCCTATATATTTGCAGATTTTAAGAGGCTTCACACCAGTTCAATCCGGCCTGTTGATGCTACCCGGAGCCCTTGTGATGATGGTGATGTCACCCATTTCAGGAGCATTATTTGACAAAATCGGACCTCGTCCATTAGCACTGATTGGGTTGGCGATCACTGCCGTCACAACCTTCGAATTCGCTAAATTGACTACGGAAACAACCTATTCGACTTTGGTCATCATCTATGCCATCCGCGCACTTGGAATGTCTTTACTGATGATGCCGATCATGACTGCTGGGATGAATCAGCTACCTAAGCATTTGAATACACATGGTACGGCAATGAGCAATACGCTGAAACAAGTGACCGGAGCCATTGGTACGAGCTTCGTGACGACCATTTATACAACCCGTGCTTCTTTCCATGGAACTGCTTTAGGAACGGAAATGAGTACGAGTGATCCCGGTTTTGTTCAGAATTTCCAAACTATCGTTCAATCCATCATGACTTCGATGAATCAAACTAGTGAACAGGCACAGGAAACTGCCATGTCGCTGATTTCTTCTCAAATCCAGGGTCAAGCAAATGTGATGGGAATCAATGATGCATTCTTTTGGGCAACAGGCTTCGCAATTGCCGGCATCGTTCTCTCACTATTTTTGCGCGACGTTCGGAAGGATAAAGCAATGAAACAAGCTAAACAAGAACCTTTGGATGTACCTTTGCTTCCTTCGCCAGTAAAAAAATCGGTTTAATTAAATGGAGGAATTAAAATGAAGATCTATGTTGTTTACGACAGTGAAGGAAACCATACGAAAGCACTTGCCGAATCAATAGCTCAAGGAGCCGCTGCGGTTCCTGGGGCTGAGGTTCTCATTGACCATGTAAACGAGGCGGATGTTTATAAGCTTCAGGAAATGGATGCGATCATTTGGGGCTGTCCCGGTCATTTCGGAACCATCAGTTCGAGTTTGAAAACATGGATCGATAAACTTGGGTATCTATGGGCGGAAGGTGCGCTGATCAATAAAGTGGGTGCTGTGTTCTGTACCACGGCCACCGTACATGGCGGACTCGAGGCTACCATGCTGAACTTAATCACCCCTATGCTTCATCAGGGCATGATCATTGTCGGCTTGCCCGGCACTGTCCCGGAAAATGCCTTATATGGTTCCTACTATGGAGTAGGGATAAGCTGTCCGCCCGGTGTGGATGACAATATCACCCAAAATGACTTGAAGCTTGGAGAAGCATTAGGAAAACGGGTAGCCCATGTCACCCGTTCATTCATAAACGGGCTCTAGGAGGCTTGATTCAATGGGCATAATTCTAATTATCATCGTTGCCATATTAGCGGTTACTGGCTTGATCACATTCAATATCAAAGCCTTATCACCTGAAGGTAAGCCGCCTGCAGTCGAGGAAGAGAATTCGTCGGAAGAGTCCGCTTTCCCGACTGCAGATGATTCCATTACCGAAATCATCTCCCCGACAGACAATGATGAATTGAAAATGAAAGATCAGGATTATCGTTTGGCACTTTCCAAGCTTCACAATCAAAAGCCAAATGATGAGCCAACTGCAGAAAAAAAGCCTGATATTCGAAAAATGAAAGACGAGGAATACCGTGGTACATTGGAAGACTTCCGGCAAAATGGCGATTGAAACACCCCCCCATTAGGCTAATTTGCCATTTGGGGGTTTTGTTTTATATGCCATTGAATGGATCTTCTCTTACCTCTGCAACCATCTTCAACTTAGTGATCGATGTGCAGGCTTTAACTTTATTTTCTGGTTGACAAATATTCACAAAGACTTTAAGCTAAGGTAATGCAACGCATACAATTTGTTAAACTCAGCTTTTGTTGAGAGACGGAATTTTAAAAGGATTTCCTTTTTTCGTTCGTCACTTGCCTTTTTGGCAGGTGGCGATTTTTATTTTTATAGGGGTGAAAAATATGCAACTTTTGAAGTATTCCATAATGGTCTTAATCGGTTCGATTTCATATGGCACTTTATCCACCATGATGAAGTTTGGATTCATGGATGGCCATTCTTCTGGAGAACTGGTCGGCAGTCAATATCTTGTCGGTTGGCTGATTGTCTCCGTTATATTTCTCTTTTCGTTTAAATATAAAGTTTCATGGAAGAGTGCCGGATTACTTTTAATCACGGGCATGATGTCCACTTTCGTCGGAAAGGCATATGCCGTTTCCGTATCCGAGCTTCCCGCTTCGATTGCCGTTGTCTTTTTATTTCAATTTACCTGGATAGGCGTTCTTATTGAAAGCTTCTTAAATAAAAGACGCCCGGATAAAAATAAACTCATTGCCATTTTCGTTCTTTTCATCGGTACATTATTGGCAGGGGCGATCTTTGGTCAGCCTCTATCTGGCCTAAGCCTAAAAGGCGTATTGTTCGGACTATTGTCTGCATTGCTTTTTGCGCTGTATATGTACTGCAACTCTCAATTCGCTGTTGGGGAATCTTCCATGAAACGGCTGTTTTTCATTGCAACGGGTGGTATGCTGACTGCTGTATTCACGACTAACCCCGTCACACTTGTGACGAATCTTGTCCAGACGAACCTATGGTACTACGGTCTGCTGCTCGGCACATTGGGTGTTTTAGTTCCTTTCTTTTTCTTTGCGGTCAGTTTACCGAAAGTGGGGGTCGGGCTTGGAACGATTCTTTGTGCTGCGGAACTGCCTTCAGCGATGGTCGTTTCCGTCATCTTCTTGAATGAACAGGTTACGTCACTGCAATGGTTCGGGATGTGCTTGATCATCGTCGGCATCGCCTTGCCTGAGGGAATAAAGCATCTGCCGCATTTCCTTCCTGAAAAAAAAACGCTGCATGAAAAAAGGATTTCATAACGTGCATGCACAAGTTCGTTTCAGAATAAAAAAGAAGACCATTCCTTTACGGAATGGTCTTCTTTTTTATCTTGTATTCCTTAAGAATCCAATTGTTGTACTTGAAATAGGTTGTAGTAATGCCCTTGCTTTTTCATAAGTTCTTCGTGTGTTCCCATTTCCGTAATTTCCCCATTATCGATATGAATGATCCGATCGGCATGGGTGATGGTTGATAACCGATGGGCGACGATGATCGTGGTCCGGTTTTTCGCCAAAATATCCAGCGCCTCCTGGATAAAGTGTTCACTTTCCAAATCCAATGCGGAGGTGGCTTCGTCGAGAACAAGGATTGGCGGGTTTTTCAAAAATACCCTCGCAATGGCCACCCGTTGCTTTTGGCCCCCGGATAATTTAACTCCCCGCTCCCCGACTTTCGTTTCATATCCTTCTTTTAGACCCATGATGAAGTCATGGGCATTCGCCGCCTTTGCCGCTTCAAATACTTCTTCATCACTTGCATCAGGTCGTCCCATAAGGATGTTGGCCTTAACCGATTCACTAAATAAGATATTATCCTGTAGAACCATTCCTATTTTATCTCTTAGGCTGCGGACTTGATATTTACGGATATCCGTCCCATCCAATAATACCCTTCCCTCCGTCACATCATAGAAACGGGAAATCAAACTGACGATTGAGGATTTCCCGCCGCCGCTCATACCGACAAGTGCAATGGTTTCCCCTGGTTTAACATCCAAGTTTATATGTTTCAAAACGGGTGCCTCTTTCTCGTCATAAGCAAACGATACATCCTGAAAGGTTATTCGGCCATCTACATGCTTCAGCTCTTTCGCCCCTGGTTCGTCATCGATATCATACTTCTCATCCACAAACTCAAAAACCCTGTCCATGGACGCCAATGTCTGGGTCATTGTCGTCGAAGAGTTAACTAAACGTCTGAGGGGATTATATAGCCGGTCAATGAAACCGACGAAAGCAACCATGGTACCCAGTGACAATTGTTCATGAATGACCTGATAACCGGCAAAACCTATCACGAGCAAGGGGGCAATATCCGTGATCGTATTCACGACAGCGAATGACTTGGCATTCCAGCTCGTATGCTTTAGGGCCTTATCGAGGAAATTCTTGTTCTGCTTCGCAAACAATTCCTGTTCCCTGTCTTCTATCGCAAAACTTTTGATGACTGACATCCCTGAAACCCGTTCATGAAGGTGACTCTGTACATCCGCTAAGGCTTGGGACCGAATCCTTGTATAGGTTCTCAGCTTGCCAAAGAAATGCTTAATCGAAAATGCGTAAAATGGAAGCATGATGATGGATACAATGGTTAATTTCACGTCCATCGTAAACATGATGACTATCACTATGATGATCGTTGCGATATCGAGCCAAAGGTTCATCAAACCCGTGATGACAAAGTTCTTCGTTTGTTCCACGTCCGTGATCATCCTTGAAATGACCTCGCCCACCCTTGTATTGGAATAATATTTAAAACTCAGTTTCTGTATATGAGTAAATAAATCATTACGAATATCATATAAGATTTTCGTTCCGGTCCATTGAGCGAAATATTGTCTGTAATACTCAATCGGCGGTCTAACTGCAACAAAAATGAATATCATGATAGCCATCGCCCATATAAGGCGTTCGGACTTCACGGCTTTGGACAGATCACCGTTTCCAATGATGTCATCCACTATATACTTACTGAGCAATGGAAGCAAAAGCGGAATCGCGAACTTTAGCAATCCAATCAGTACCGTTCCGATTATCTGCCATTTATATGGTTTGACGAATTGCAAATATCTCTTAATGCTCCCCACGGAATTCCTCCTTTTCTTAATCAACAAATGCTAAAAAAAGCCCATAACGGTCAATTGGGAATCTTATATGCACTATTCAATTATATTTTCCTTTTCGGTAATTAACTATCAAAAGGATCACTTTCATAAACATTTGTAGGAGGTTAAATGGTTCCTGCGTATTGAAAGATTGAATCAGATGATGTAGGTACGATACACAATGAAAAAGCCTGCCAATTATGCAGCAGGCCTTTTCTATCATCGATAGGTTAAAAAGCGTTCATACCAACTATCAATAAACTCTGCGGAGAATGGTCCTTTTCGCTGGCGTATCATATAAATCAAATAGTCTACGTTCTGTTTCAATATTGAATCGATGGCATCCGGGTAATTCATTTCTTTCCGATGCCTTTCATATTCATCCTCATCCAGCAAATTAAACGTCATATCTGGGAATACTTTAATGTCCAGGTCATAATCAATGTATTTCAATGCTCCCGAATCGTATGTGAACGGCGAACTGATATTGCAATAATAATAAACCCCGTCCTCTCTCAACATACCAATAACATTAAACCAATACTTTGAATGAAAATAGCAAATCGCCGGCTCTCTCGTAATCCAGGTCCTTCCATCTGATTCCGTTACCATAGTACGGTCATTCGCTGCTATCACCAGATTTTGGGTCCCTTTTAAAACGGTTGTCTCTTCCCAGATACGATGGATATGTCCATTATGTTTATAGCTATGGATTTGGATTTTTCCTCCTTCGGCAGGAACAATCCCCATTTATCTCTCCCTACTTTCTATAGACACCCTGACAGCGTACTGTGCCCTATTCCGTTTGCAGTTGTTGTGTGTATTTAAAATATATACTTTTTTCCATTTACCCTATATTCCTATATTATAGCGATTTATTCATAAATTTAAAACAAAAGTGGCTAATCTCCCAGTGAAAATGTGTAAATAAGTCGAAAAAGTCTGACCATCCACCCATTTCATCTAAGAAATTAGCCGGTTATTTATCGTATGGCTGCCTGTCCTTGCTGAAAATAACGGATGACTTCTTCCGTTTGCTTTTCGAACATATCATGGATACTTTTCAATTCCTGCTTTTTAAGTTGAATCTCTTCCTGAATGGTGAGCGCTTCATTCTCCTCTTCAAGGGTAAGGAGTTGCTTCTCTATATCTTGGCATCTTTCGATTTCGGATTGTAAAAGTAAAAGCTTATCCATCGTTTTCAACTGGTTGTTTATAAGCCGGTTAAATTCCTCCATGAATGCACCTTCCTAATCTGTATTTTTTCTATAGTATGTATATTCTATTTTTATCAGCTTTCTCCTTTGACATAAAATGTAAACGCGACGAAACATTTGTCGAATCCAATGAAAGACAAAAAAAGCACCCTTCATAAGAAGGATGCTTTTCATCGCAATTAGCCTTGGCTTTTATTGCTTTGAGATTTTTGGTTTTGTTGTTTCACTTCTTGAACGTTAGTTTCAGAAGCAAACTCTGTACCGTATTGGCCTTGTGCTTGTGCTTGACCTTGGCCTTTTTTTTGTTGAGATTGCGCGTTTTGTTGTCTCACTTCTTGAACGTTAGTTTCAGAAGCAAATTCTGTACCGTATTGGCCTTGACCTTGCTGAGATTGCGCGTTTTGTTGTCTCACTTGTTGAACATTAGTACCTGCTTGTGATTTATTCATGTTGTTTTTAGCCATTGATATCACCTCCACGATAATAAGATAACCATTATCCAGGAGTGCTATCCTACAAAAATCATTTAAATTTTTCCAGTTACATTAAACAAGCAATGAAATGCCTCCATCAACTATTACGGTTTGTCCACGAATCATCCTGGCCCCATCGGAAATTAAAAACAGGATGGTATTCACCATATCCTCCACCTCGACCATCCGTCCAGCGGGAGTCTGTTCTGCCGCCTCAGCAAGCATTTCATCCCGATTCGGGAAAGACTTCAGGGCATCCGTATCGATCACGCCGCCTGAAACGGCATTGACACAAATATTTTTAGCAGCCAATTCGACCGCTAAATATCTTGTCAGGGCTTCAAGCGCAGCTTTGGAAACGCCAACAGCTGTATAATTTTTCAAATAGCGAATCGATCCTAGTGAACTGATGCTGACGATTTTCCCCCCGCCGTTCCTCTCCATTAATTTCGCCGCTTCCTGTGCGCAGAAAAGGAGGGCTTTTGTATTGATGTCCATGGTCCAGTTCCAATGGGATTCCTCCAGCTCCATCAATGGACGCTGCACGCCGGAGGCCGCATTATTGATGAAGATATCCAAACGTCCGTAATAAGCATCGATTTCCTCGAACATGCTTTTCACTTTCGCAACATCACCGACATTTGCCTTGACTACAAGGGCTTTTCGCCCCAACGCTTCAATTTCGGCTGCCACTTCTAATGCTTTCGACTTGCTCCGGGCATAATTAATAACGAGGTCGTAACCCTCCTCTGCAAGCCTTATTGCCGTGCTTCTGCCTAAACCTTTACTGCTACCTGTAACGAGTGCCACTTTTTGTTCCATTTGTTTATTCATCCTTTCTGAGTAAACACCGAGTAATAAAAATCTTTTTTAAGGAGTGTTACTGTTATGTATGTTGGACGTGATATGACTGAGTTGTCGATGATGAAAAAATCGGATTGGGAAAATAGTGAACTTGCCTATTTTCATCACTCCCTTCAACAAATGGTACCTTATTTAAACCAAGAAGGACAGAGTATCCATAGCGAAATCGTCAAAGAAATTGAAAATAGAGGCGGACTTAACAGGCAAGAAGCCGATTATACTCATGGAACGAAAACCAGTTACGAATGATTTTATACGGATATTGCTTTGAAAATCAACAAAAGGAAGAGGATATCTTATCGGATATCCTCTTTCTATGCATATATCACGATTTCATTATAAGGCATTATCGCCATGGCACAAATCAGGGCTGTCCCCCAATATTGTTAACGAATATCTCATCGCACGCCCAAAATTGAATGAACCTATTTACTCATCTTTCCATAAAAAGCAAATAAACCGCTTATTCAATACACTCTTTTTCTTTATACGCCTTCATCATTTTTTGGTGGGAGACCGGAAATGCCAACTCCTCCATCTCTGCTTCACTCACCCACTTAAGTTGCTGTTCTTTTAGCGTCTCTTCACCAATGTCCTCTTTGACCACACCGATATACGTGTCCACTTTCCAAACGAGATGAGAGAAAACATGTTCAATTCTCACAAGTGATTCAATGATTTCCGGTTTGACGCCATACATTTCCTTAAACCGACTCTCGAAGAATTCCCTCTTATGCAAGAGGGATGTATGGTTTTCGAAATTCGGATATTCCCAAAGATTAGCTAGCAATCCTTCTGACGCTCGCTTGTGAATTAAAAATTCACCTTTTTCATTCGTTAAAACTGCAGCTACAATTGGTACATCCCTTGTTTTTTTCTTTTGGATTTTTACCGGCAATTCCAACTGAACCCCTGCTTCAAATGCTAGACAATGACTTTGAACGGGGCATAATAGGCAGGCAGGCTTACCAGGTGTGCAGATTAATGCTCCAAGTTCCATCAAGGCTTGATTGAAGGCAGAGGTATGTTCATGATCGATCAGCTTCCTGACGGCAGCTTCGAATGTTTTTCTTGTCTTTGGCTTCGCTATGTCTTCATATATCATTAATATCCTTGATAAAACACGCATGACGTTTCCATCAACGGCTGGCTCCGGCTTGCCGTATGCGATACTTAGAATCGCACCGGCAGTATATGGGCCGACACCTTTCAATTTGGAGATTTCCTCGGGATCATCCGGTACAATCCCATTGTAGGATGCCTTCACTTCCTGAACGGCACTATGCAGATTCCTTACACGCGAGTAATATCCCAGCCCTTCCCAAGCTTTCAGGACCTTCTCTTCATCTGCATTGGCAAAGTCCTCGAGTGTCGGGAACCATTCGATGAACCGGTTGAAATAAGGAATCACCGTCTCCACTCTCGTTTGCTGCAGCATTATTTCAGAAACCCAAACGCGGTAAGGGTCCTTATTTTCCCTCCATGGCAATTCTCTTTGTTCTTCGAGAAACCAGGAAACCAAATCTTTTTGAAATTCATCGATTTTTATTTTTTCTATTGTCGGGATCGTTATTTCTTTCACATCAGTTCCTCCAAAGATGTTACACTCTAATCAAAATTGGGAATACCTATAGTAGGCCATTCTTTTTTTAATATCATGTTCATATCCATTTATTTGTAACGGGTCACTTGAAATAAATCAAAATTATATTCATTTGATGGTTAATATATAAATACGGTATGATGAAAGAAGACCATTTTTTTCAAATTGTGGCAGGGAGGTTAGTTTTTTGGATACAGGTACTCACTTTGTCATGGGAATTGCTCTTGGAGGTCTTGCCACACTAGATCCCGTCATTGCGCAGAGCCCAGTTACTGCAAGTGCAGTCATAGCAGGTACGATATTGGGATCACAAGCTCCGGACATTGACACCGTTTTAAAATTAAGGAATAACGCTGTATATATACGTAACCACCGTGGAATCACGCATTCCATTCCCGCTGTTTTACTTTGGCCCTTGATTATCAGCGGAGCAATTTTCGCCATCATACCTGAAGCAAATTACCTTCATCTTTGGCTTTGGACCTTTTTAGCCGTATTCCTTCACGTATTCGTGGATATATTCAATGCTTATGGGACCCAGGCTCTTAGGCCGATTTCGTCAAAATGGGTAGCTTTAGGGGTCATCAATACATTCGATCCATTCATTTTTGGAATACATGTTGCAGGCCTGATATTATGGGGCTTCGGATTTCCTCCAGGCTATTTATTTCTTTCCATTTACGGGATACTCGTCATTTATTACATTTCCAGGTTCAGGGAACAAGCTTTTATAAAAAGAGTGGTCAAACAGCAAATTCCTGGAGCAAGGAAAATTCTTTTATCACCGACGATGCGTTTTCATCGCTGGAAAATTGCGGTGATTACCGAAAAGAATTATTATGTGGCACGAGCCGATAATGGATATGTGAAGATTCTTGATACGTTCGATCGAGTGCCCTTGCCTGAAAGTGAAATTCTCGAAGCCGCCAAGAAGGATATCAACTTGGCAGCCTTTCTGTCCTTTTCTCCGGTTTACCGCTTCGAAATCGAACAGATAAAAGAATATTACGAAGTCCGTTTTATCGATCTAAGATATCGCAGCAATGGATATTACCCGTTTGTGGCAGTTGTCCATTTAGACAGCGAATTGAATATCTTGAATTCTTATACCGGCTGGATCTTTAGCGAAGCGAAGCTGCAGAAGAAATTGAATATTATTTTGTAGTATATTGAAAAAGAGCTGATTCCAGGGAACTCCTCTGGAATCAGCTTTTTTAATGCAGTCGATTCTGCTGATTTAATAACTGCTGATATTTAGGGTTCTTTGCAATGAATTCGTGGAATTGCTCACCGTAGTTATCAATCCATGTCCTTACAACGCGCGATGTCATTTCTTCACCGGCATATTCATGCCCAGCCTTTGCATAGGTCGCTTCGAAATCTTCCCATAATAATTCCACCCAAGTCAAAGCTTGCTCATACGTGATGTGTTCATTTTTCTCAAGCAGTATCTTGGTTAATCTTTCATGGTAATCATTCATTAGAACCACCTCATTGCCAATATTTTTACAGAATGAACTATACTGTCCCATACCCATACTAGTTGTAAGCGGAAACGCTTCTTTCTTAATCTGATGCTTGGAGGAGAAAAAATTTGCGAAATAAACAAAAAGGATTCCCCAACCAAAACAATAACAAATTCCAAGGCGAGCCCCGTGCAAAGGCAAGATATGCTTCAAAGCGTGCAGATGGAAGTATTAATACACACCCTCAAGAAAGAATGAAAGCTTCAAACGAGCGATCGAATTAAAAGGTACATCAGAAGGAACCGGGTACATCCCCGGTTCCTTTTTATTTCAGCATTGAAATCGGGAGTGCTTCTTCCTTACCGCTACCGCCCAAGCGGTAACCCCAAGCGAATACGCCGTTCATATAATCAATTTTGAAATAGACACCGGGATCTCCGTCAATTTGATATATTTCACCTTTTTTGAAATCATCAGGATTTAACAAATAGGCCTTGGCCATCGTCACTTTTCGTTCCAATACTGAATATTCATTAACCATTCCCAATTGCTCTGCTTTTCTCGCTTTTTCAGTCAACGCTGCGATTTCCTGTTGTAGTTCATAGGCAGACAGCTTGCTGTATCTTACGTCGCTCATATATATGACTCCTCAAATGAAATAATTAATTTACTTCTATATTAAACAAAATTTTGTGATTTGGCTATTGATGCACTTAATCACCATCAGGATTAGAAAGATAACGCTCAATCAATTCTATTGGAAAACCTTTTCGGTATAATGCCTGCTTCATTTTTTGTTCATATTCGAAGCCTTCATGGTTTTTATATCGGCGATGCATTTTTTCGGCATGGTGGCAAAGGGAATCCCATTGTTCATCCTCATCCTTTTCAACCGTCACATCTTCAAGTGCTTCATGGATGACATCTCTTGGGAAACCTTTCCGTAACAAGGTTTGTTCAACCTTCAGCCTTAAAGCTCGTTCGGAAATGTTTTTTTCCTTTTTGACCGCTTTTCCAGCCAGATTCCTTGCATGTTCAATTTGAATATCATAAGGGTATTCCTTCAATGCCTCGACAATCAACTTATCTTGCACCCCCTTTTCCTTAAGCTCAAGCTTAAGGGTAGTGGGCCCTTTATTCCCTCCATTCACATGGGTCCGCACGTAAGCCTTGGAAAATTCAAGGTCGTCTAAATAGTTAAAACTGTATAGTTTATGTATCGCTTCCTTAATGATCGGCTCTTCCGTTTCCTTCTTTATTAAATAAAGGCGAATTTCCGATTCCGAGCGCATCCGGTATGATAAATAATTAAGTGCATCGGTAAATGCTTTTTGGATTTCATCATGGAATTGTATTTCGGCCAAAAGCAGGTCATCAAGTTCCATACCCTTTTTCAACTGAAATTTCAATAGCACTTCTTCGTCTACACTGAAGGCATACTTTTCGTCGACGAAGATGTTATAACGATCTTTACGTTTCTTTTGGGTTGTTATTTTTGTTATGTTTGGCATAAATCCACCCCCCACACCTACTTTACCCCTTTACGTTTACCATTTCTATATATAGCATGCCTAAAAATGAAAAAAGAACATGGGCATGTTAAAGTGAAGGAAAGACAGGGAAAGGAAGTGGTTTTCATGAAAATAGCCATTGCTGGTGGAAGCGGTTTTGTCGGCACAGCCCTAATTGATGAATTATTAAAAGAGAATCATGATATATATATTTTGACCCGTCATCCCGAAAAATTTAAAAAACAGACTAATTTAACATATATCGGCTGGTTGACCAAGGAGGCAACGCCGGAAATGCACTTGGAGGGGCTCGATGTGTTCATTAACCTTGCTGGTGAATCTCTGAACAGCGGCCGTTGGACACCTGAACGAAAGCGCCGGATTGTCGAAAGCAGGATCGAGGCTTCCAAAGAGATGAACCGGATCATTTCCATACTGCCCTCTAAAGTGTCCGTCATCATTAATGCAAGTGCAATCGGATATTATGGTATTTCGGACGATGAGACCTTTACCGAAACCTCTGAATCCATTGGTGATGATTTCTTGGCCCGTACTGTTCAACTATGGGAAAAGGAAGCGGCTAAATCACGCTCTTACTGTAAAAGGTTGATCTTTACAAGATTCGGGGTGATTCTTGGAGAAAAAGACGGAGCACTGCCAATGATGGCCTTCCCCTATAAACTATTTGGCGGAGGAAAGATTGGCAAAGGGAATCAGTGGCTTTCCTGGATTCATATCCATGACGCGGTCCGTGCAATCATCTTTTGCATGAATGATGCTAGGATAGGAGGTCCAGTCAATTTTACGGCACCGAACCCCGTTCAGATGGATACATTCGGAAAAACGATAGGAACTGTCCTGCACCGGCCCCATTGGATAACTGTCCCCCCCTTCTTCCTCAAGAAATTGTTGGGGGAAATGAGCATCCTTGTACTTGAAGGGCAAAATGTCCTTCCCACTAAACTTAAAGAGGAAGGATTCACCTTCTCCTTTCCAACCCTTAAAGAAGCCTTACAAAATATCTTAAAAGAAGATTCCCACGTATGAAAGGGTCATTTTAGGAAAAAATAGGGATATTAAGTGAATGGAGATGATCTAATTGCTCAAAAAACACGATAAAGAAAAAAGTAACTTAACTAGTACACAAGCGATTCTTTATGCCCGCGAATTTAAAAAAGCAGATCGAGCTGGTGGATATACCGAGAAGAAATCCCGTCGTTAGGTTTGGAGTTTTTTCCCTTACATTTTGAACAGCCACTCAACACAAAATAAGCTGGAGATGATTAGAATTCATCTCTAGCTTATTCTATTTTCCAGGGGGCGATAACATGGGACGAAATAACATACACCATAATCGGGATAAGAACAAACAGAAACTTCCTCAGGTTCCCAAAAACCTGAAAAGTGACGGACTTGACGTTGAATATTCTTCCGAACTGGCTGATCAGGAAGATATCGAGGCACAAGCCCGTGCAAATGCGGCTGACCGCCGTGCTCATAATCGCCGATAAGCAGAATAAACCAACCCAAGGGGCTATAAATCAGCCCCTTGGTTCTCTTTATTTACATAGCTTATCCACAACCCTGTGTATATTGTGGATATATTCTGAAAATACTGACAAAAAACAAGTCCAATAACTCACCTTATCAACATGAAAATAATGTTATTTCTGGATAACCCTGTGGATTATGTGGATAAATGAGAGATTGGGCTAATCACGCTGCATTTTCGTTGTGGATAACTATTCTCTCTCCTTCATTTGTTCCATAAGATTATTATTTATAAAATAATTCATCCATATCTGTTTCCAGCAATTCTAAATTCCACCCCTAACTTGGTATTGCATCGGCTGCTGCCCCCGGCATTTAAAGAAGGTTCCCCAAACCTTTGCCATCAACATTTTCTTCCAACTGTTTACGAAGCAAGAACTTTTGTATCTTCCCACTTGCGTTCCGAGGCAGCTCATTACAGAAGATATATCTCCTTGGACGTTTATAGTTCGCCAAACTATTACTGTTCTTACACCAAGTTTCTAAATCGCTTTCGGCAAGCATTGGGTCTTTGGCTACGATGAAGGCCGTTACCGTTTCCCCCCATTGATCATCTGGCTGACCAAGTACCGCACAGTCGAGAACTCCTTGATGCTCATATAGTGTATCTTCCACTTCACGCGGATAAATATTTTCCCCTCCAGAAATAATCATGTCGTCCACACGGTCCTTGACCCACAGATATCCATCTTCATCTAGGAAACCGATGTCACCGGAATGGTACCAGCCTTTGTAAAGCGCCTTTTCGGTCTCTCTATCTTTTTGAAAGTAACCCTGCATGATACACGGACCCTTTACAAGGATTTCCCCTGTTTCCCCAGGTTCCAGCATATCCTCGGGATCTGATGGCCCTTCGTCATTCGGACGGGCAATGATGATTTCATGTTCGGAACATGCCTTGCCGGCAGAACCCGCTTTCCTAATTTGATCTTCCTCCAATAGGAGAGTTATGGCCGGCCCCATTTCAGTCATTCCATAGGCTTGGATGAACTGGATGCCGAGTTTCTCCTGACAGGCACGTACAAGGGATGGAGCCATCGGGGCTGCTCCATAAAGCCCTAACTTCAAGCTCTGGAATTTATACTCCTCCAATTTTTCCTGAATGAGCATGTTCCACATCGTAGGTGCAGCAAAAAACTTGGTGACCCCCTCGGATTCAATCAGTTCCATGACCTTTTGGGGATGAAACTGATGTAATATGACATTAGCTGCACCGACCTGTACACGAGGTAAAAAAGAGCAGTGCAATTCAGCACAATGAAACATCGGTGCAGTAATCAAACCGATATCAGAGCGTTCATACTTCATGGCCTCTATTAAAATCTCGGTTTGTTTGACCATGTCTTTATGAAGGTGAATGACCCCTTTGGGACGTCCGGTAGTTCCGCTCGTATACATGATGGCATAAATGTCATCTTCGTGAACTTCCACTTCATCTGGCTTTGAGGAGATACTGGCCAATTTTTGGCGGTAACCTTTGGCATACCCAGGCACATCGTCATCAATATACCAGAAGGCCATTTCCGGAAATCGCTTTTCAACCGCGGCAACGTTCGTTTCCAATTCGCGTTCGAATAGAACGACCTTTGGAGCAGCGTCTTTCAAGATGAAGGCCAACTCTTCCGGCATTAAACGGAAGTTGATAGGATTAAAGATTGCACCGATTTTTGCACAGGCAAAGAACGCTGTTGCAAGCTCTTCATTGTTGTAAAGGTACGTAGATACCCTGTCCCCTTTTCGCACCCCTTCCGCTTGAAGGGCCGCCGCCAACCTATTCACCTGTTCATTCCATTGGATGTACGTATAGCGGATATTTCTTCTCACGTCGTAGATAGCTTCTTTAATGGGGAATTTCTGAACCGTCTGATCAAAGATATTTTTAATCGTTACTGACAAATCATTCTCCTCCTCAAGTAACCACCATCAACAGGAAGAATTCAGCAAAGCCTGCCGATGGTCGACTTCATCCCTTTTTCAGCTTTTACTTTCGTGCGAATTACGAATTTTCATAAATGGATAGTCCAGCTTCAGTCCATTCTTTCAATGATGGTGGCATTCGCCATGCCGTGGCCTTCACACATTGTTTGCAGCCCATAACGGCCGCCCGTCCTTTCTAATTCATGGATCATGGACACCATCAATCGGGCCCCGCTGCCGCCAAGAGGATGCCCCAATGCAATCGCCCCGCCATTTGGATTCAGCTTCTTGGGGTCTGCCCCCGTTTCTTTTAGCCAGGCAATCGGTACAGGAGCGAAAGCCTCGTTCACTTCAAAGATATCGATATCATCAATTGTAAGACCCGCTTTTTCCAAAGCTTTTTGGGTGGCGGGAATCGGTCCCGTTAGCATCAGGGTGGGATCTGACCCGACAACAACCCGTGTATGCACTTTAAAGCGCGGTTTCAATCCAAGTTCTTCTGCTTTACTGCGTTCCATCAATAATAAAGCGGCAGCACCGTCACTGATCTGACTAGAGTTCCCTGCATGGATTAAACCGCCTTCTTGAAATGCCGGTTTCAATCCAGCCAGCACTTCAAGCGTAGTTCCGCTCCTTGGGCCTTGATCTTCCGTAACTTCGATTTGATTTCCTTCTTTATCAGTACCCGTTACTGATATCATTTCACGGTTAAAATGTCCTTCTTTTTGAGCACGTATTGCCTTGGCATGACTTTCAACGGAAAACCGATCACAATCTTCACGTGTTATTCCCCACTTATCGGCGATTCTTTCAGCTGATAAACCTTGGTTGATCACCTCGTAAAGGTCCATATACTTTTGGCTTGTTACAGCACCTAGAAGATTTGACCCCATGGGAACTCGTGACATGTTTTCCACTCCGCCGGCTACTACCACATCCATATCACCCGACAGGATGGCCTGGGAAGCAAAATGGACTGCCTGCTGACTTGATCCGCATTGACGGTCAATCGTCGTTCCCGGCACTTCAATCGGAAATCCGGCTATCAGTGCGGCAACCCTTGCTATATCACCGGCCTGTTCGCCCGACTGTGAAACACAACCTAAAATGACATCATCGACAATGGCAGGATCGATGCCCGCTTTTTCAATCAGCTTCTTCAATACTTCCCCTGCCAGGTCATCAGGGCGAACATCTTTCAAGACACCGTTCCTTCTGCCTACCGGCGTGCGAATTCCTTCAACGATAACCACTTCCCGCATATACTCTCTCCCCTTCTGATCTTTATTATAGGCCCAGATTCTTAGCGATGATTTTCTTCATGATTTCATTTGTGCCGGCATAGATGCTTGCTACTGGAACATCCCGATACCTTCTGGCAATTTTGTATTCCTCCATATATCCATAGCCGCCATGGAGCTGCATGCATTCAATGGATATTTTTCTGGCAGTCTCCGTCAAACGCCATTTCGCCATCGAAACTTCCGTTACAACCTGTTCACCAGCCATATGTTTGGTGATCAATTGATCTAGGAAGGCACGCCCCATTTTAATCTCCGTGGCCATTTCCGCTATTTTGAATTGAGTATTTTGAAACTGACTTACAGATTTTCCGAACGCTTCCCTGCCCTTCACATACTCAATCGTATCGGCCAGCATATCCTCAGACGCGGTTTGAGCACAAATTGCCACCACAAGACGTTCCTGCTGCAGTTTTTCCATTAAATAAATAAACCCCTTGCCTTCTTCACCAAGCAGGTTTTCCTTTGGAACACGGCAATCCTCGAAGATGAGTTCTGCTGTATCCTGACTGTGCAAGCCAAGTTTCTTCAGTTTTCTCCCCCTGGAAAACCCGGGTGTATCCCTTTCGACCACGACTAAGCTAACGCCTTTATGTTTCGGAACGGCGCTGGGATCCGTTTTACAGGCAACAATGATCAAATCCGAATGAATGCCATTTGTGATGAATGTCTTTTGACCATTTAATATGTAATGATCTCCATCCAAAATGGCAGTCGTTTTAATATTGGCCAAATCCGAACCTGTACCAGGCTCTGTCATGGCAATGGCTGTAATGATTTCCCCGGTCGTGCATTTAGGAAGCCAGCGCTGTTTCTGCGACTCATTTCCGTAGGCGGAAATATACGGTACGGTGATGTCACTGTGAAGTCCGAAACCAATGAACCCAGAACCAACTCTTTCCAATTCTTCATTAATTATAACGGCAAAGCCCCAATCTACCCCGGAACCCCCATAATCTTCTTCAAGGTCCGGACATAAAAAACCCTGTTCCCCCATTTTCACCCAAAAAGATCGGGGAATGATCCTCTCTTCTTCCCATCGTTCATAGTGGGGAACTGCTTCTTTCTCTAAAAACTTTCGGAAGGACATACGGAAAATTTCATGTTCTTCACTTAGGTATGGATGCTTCATCTGTTTTATCTCCTCTCCATTCCTTTGTCCGAGGTTCTTTTTCTAGATTTACAATGGTTTGCCCTGAAGGGATTGACAACTTACCTTGGTGACATTCTAATGGCCCCATCCAGTCTGATGGTTTCCCCATTCAGCATTGGATTCGTTATGATGCTTTCCGTTAGTTTAGCGTACTCTTCTGGATACCCGAGCCTTGATGGGAATGGCACGGTTTTCCCTAATGACGTCCTGGCTTCTTCAGGTAATGAATCGAACATCGGTGTATGGAATAGACCCGGTGCAATCGATACGACACGTATCCCTTTGATGGCAAGCTCCCTCGCGATTGGCAGAGTCATACCGACAATCCCTCCCTTTGAGGCACTATATGCTGCTTGTCCGATTTGTCCTTCAAAGGCAGCGACCGAAGCTGTATTGATGATGACTCCTCGCTCCCCCTCTTGATTCGGTTCATTTTCGACCATTTTTTCCGCCGCAAGCCGGATTACGTTAAATGTACCGACCAAATTGATTTGCACGACTTTTGAGAACGCTTTCAATTCATGTATGCCTTTCCTGCCTATGACCTTCTCTGCAATGGCAATGCCTGCACAGTTGATGACAGTATTGATGCTACCGAATTTTTTTATTCCTTCATCCAATGCTACCGATACGCTATCTTCACTAGTTACATCCGTTTTAATAAACAGGACCGAATCTCCCAACTCCTGAGCCATTTTAGCGCCATTTTCCTCCGAGAGGTCAAATATGACCGCTTTTCCACCTTTTTTAATGATGTTTCTTACTGTCGCCGCTCCCAGACCTGAAGCACCGCCTGTCACAACTGCAATGGTTTCTTGAATTTCCAAATTCTCACCCCATCTGTTTCTAGAATATATATTCATCTTTCACTATCATCAAAACCTATTTTCAAGATTAATTTCACCGCTTGCCTGTTTTATCGTTCATTTTCAACTCATGAAGGGTTTCGGTAAAGCCTTTGATTACCTGTTCAAAATCCTGCTTCAACCCATTCAGCTCTTTAATTCGTTCATTAAGTTCGTTTAACTTCTGTCCTGCAGTTTCAATCGTTTTTTCCAATTGCTTAATGCCTGTCCTATCCTTATCGAATAAAAGGACTATATCCTTTATTTCCACTAACGAAAAACCATACTTCTTACCGCGCATTATGATTTTGAGCTGTGCATATTCTTTCTTTCCATAAACTCTTTTTCCCGTTTCGGTACGCATTGGCCTAAGCATACCCAGTTCCTCATAATAACGGAGGGTCCTTGTCGTCAATCCGAATTCTTTTGCTAACTCAGAAATGGTGTACATGTTAAAACCACACTTTGCAAAGGGATTATTTACCTTTATTTTAACATTAACGTTAACGTAAACTTCAATGAAATATTCACAAATTTTATAATATATGAAACTGCATGAAAGATTTATATTGATATACTAGGGATATATTCTTTTATAGAAGGGAATGATCGATCAATGCTATGCTCAAAAATATTAGTTGCTTATGATGAATCTGAATTGGCACTTAAGTCTTTAGAAAAAGCGATTGAATTAGCGAAGCTGGATCCCGCTATCGAAATCCAGGTGCTTCACGCTGTTACACTGCCAATCAAGCCAAATATATATGGCAATGCTTTTCAGGAAATTGAAGAATCCATGCTTAAGTATGGCAAGGAAGTGATTAAAAAAGCGGAAGCGCTTTTATCCGAAATCCCGAATGCATCCCAAACATTTGTCGTAGAAGGTTCAGCCATCACGACTTTATTGGAACATGCAAAATCCGAGAATTGTGACCTTATTATCATGGGCAGCCGCGGATTGAGCGGCTTCAAGGAATTCCTGGGCAGCGTGAGCCACTATATCGTTCAACATTCTCCAGTTCCTGTCTTGTTGGTCAAATAAAATTTTCGGCAGATATGGCCAGCCCCTTCATAGGCTGGGTTCCCCTTTGGAATCCAGCTTATTTATGCGTGTATGAACTCCAAACTTATCATGTTTTACAAACACTTCCGTTTACGGGTAAAATGAAACTAATTTCAAACGAGGATAACAGGTGACGCAATGGATATTAAACATTTGCAATACTTTATAGAGGTTGCCAATTTCAATAGCTTCACTCGGGCTGCCGATCATTTATTCATTACCCAGCCGACCATCAGCAAGATGATCAAAAACCTGGAAACCGAGCTAGGTGTTGAGCTTTTTGATCGTTCACGCAAGCAACTGATCTTGACCGATGCAGGCAGGGTTGTCTTAGAGCAGGCAAAATTGATCGATAAGGCCTTTCACAATTTAGAAACGGAAATGGACAATTTATTAGGTTTAAAAAAGGGACATATACGCATCGGGCTGCCGCCGATCATCGACGCTTCTTTCTTCCCCCGAATTCTTAGCCGTTTTCACCAGGACTATCCCAATATCACCTTTCAATTAGTAGAGGATGGTTCAAAGAAAATAGAAGAATCCGTCCAAAATGATTTAATCGATATAGGCGTAATAGTCCTGCCAACCAACAACGCGATTTTTCATCATTTTGCTTTTTTGGAAGAAGACATCAACTTGATTGTTCATCCCTCCCACCCCCATGCTTGTGGGGAAGAAATTGATTTGGCCGACTTGGAAAATGAATCTTTCATCTTATTCAATAAAGATTACGTCCTTCGAGACCTCATCATTTCATCCTGTAATGAAGCTGGTTTTTCTCCACATATCGTTACTGAATGCTCACGCTGGGATTTTATTGAGGAAATGGTTTACTCTAAACTTGGCGTTGCTCTATTACCGGAAAGCTTATGCCGTCATGATGAACGCATAAAGACAATCAAGGTTAGAAACCCCTCCATTAGTTGGAATTTAGGATTCATATGGAGTAAGGACCATTACCTTTCATACGCTGCAAAAGAATGGCTGAAATATACTAGGGAAGCATTATCCCATAAGTAGTGGATCATCCAGCATGATTGATGTAAGCACTATCATAGATTTGGGTTATGCACGTGATAACATCTAACCATTTTACAATCCGTTACGGCGGGGGTAGACTAGTATTAGTAAAAAGCACGTTGAATGCTGATGGATTCCATATGTTCTAAAAAGGAGATATTCATGATCACTTTATCTAATGTCGATGAGTTACAGGCATCAGAAGCAGCTCTGGAGAAAATTAAATATTCATACCCCGAACTATTTAATAAACTGCTCCATGTCGTTGCCTTAACACGGGCTCTTCAATTTAAATATCAATTTATGGGCACATTAATCATGGATGAAAACCCTAACGAATACACCCCTGAATTCGTTATGCCCTCCATTATCGAATTATATATAGAGGAAGTTCAAAAGTTAAAGGATGATCCGAATATCCAGGTATTACTTCAGACCTTTTCCCAAAGTAAAAATATTGGATATGCCAAAATCAGTATGCTTGTGCTCGGTAAAAGCCCTGAATCGCTTTTAGGCGCTTCATGCATCAAATGAAGCCCCTGATATGCCCCGAAAAAAAACCTCCCATAATGGAAGGTTTTTTTCTTTACGTGTAATTAAAGCACTTTACTCAAAAAGGCTTTAGTTCTTTCCTGCTGGGGATTATTAAAAATCTCACTAGGAATATTTTCTTCGATAATATAACCTTCGTCCATGAAAATCACGCGATCTCCAACTTCTTTTGCAAACCCCATCTCATGAGTCACAACTACCATAGTCATGCCTTCCTTAGCCAGTTGCTTCATGACCTCAAGGACTTCACCGACCATTTCCGGATCCAGGGCTGAAGTGGGCTCGTCGAATAGCATGATTTTGGGTTCCATCGCCAACGCCCTTGCAATTGCTACGCGTTGCTTTTGTCCCCCTGATAATGAATCCGGATATGCGTTCGCTTTCTCTGCAAGTCCGACTTTCTTAAGCAGTTCCATCCCTCTTTGGGAAGCCTGTTCTTTGGATATCTTGCGGACCTTTATCGGCGCAAGCATTATATTCTCAAGAACAGTCTTATGTGGAAATAAGTTAAAATGCTGAAATACCATGCCAACTTCCGTCCGGACTTTATTGATATTGACCTTCTTATCTGTCGTATCAAGCCCTTCAATGAAAATATGGCCTCCCGTTATCGTTTCAAGTTGATTGATGCACCTTAGGAAAGTGGATTTTCCCGACCCAGAAGGACCAATCACCACGACTACTTCCCGAGGGGAAACGATTGCATTGATATTTTTCAATACATCATTATCGCCAAATGACTTCTTAAGATTCTCCACCTTTATCATTCTGTTTTCAACCTACTTTCGAGTCTATTTAATACAAAACTTAAGATGAGGGTAAGGAATAGATAGATGAAGGCACACGCCAAGTATGGCTCCCATACTTTAAAGTACTGACTCCCCATCGCTTTCCCCCAATACATCAATTCCGGGGCAGCAATGACACAAAGCAGGGATGAATCCTTCAATAATACGATGAATTCATTTCCTAACGGAGGAATCATTCGTTTGAAAGCTTGAGGCAATACAACATGTATCATTGTTTGGGCATGGGTCATCCCCAATGAACGCGCCCCTTCCATTTGCCCTTTATCGATTGATTGAATGCCCGCCCTGAAAATTTCTGCGATATACGCGGCTGCATTTAACGATAAAGCAATGACACCGGCGGTTACTGCATTGGTTTCCCCGGTAAAAAAGGGCACGATTCCAAAATGGATTAAAAAGATTTGAACTAAAAGCGGTGTTCCGCGAAAAACCGTGACATATCCGTAAAAAGGAAGGGCAAGCACTTTGTTTCTCATGATTTTCCCTAAACCGATCAATAACCCCAAAAAGGTTCCGATCAGGATGGAGGAAACCGAAAGCCCAATAGTAAGCAATGTCCCTTTTAATAAGAAAGGAGCATATTCAAAAATAATATCCCAGCGAAAACTCATTTCGTTCCCCTCCTAAAGACCAAAAAAACTGCGTAACTTCACACGTAAAGTTACGCAATCTTTTACTATCCATTTGTTTTATTGTTGTGCTTTCAACGTTTCAATATCTGGGTCAGTACCAAACCACTCTTTATAAATTTCTGCATATTTCCCATTTTCATAAATGGCATTCACGGCTTTATCGAACTCCGATTTCAATTCACTGCCTTTTGGGAACATAAGACCATAAAACTCCTCATTGAAACTTTTGCTGTCTTCAACGACTTTCAGTTTTTGATCGGGGTTATTTTTCACATATTCTTCAACAACCGTATTATCAGCTACGACAGCCGATGCTCCGCCTTTCAGTAATTCCTGAATGGCCAGGTTATTATTTTCGAATTTTTTGATATCCTTGTGATTCTTTCCAAGGAGTTTCTCTACCGCTTCCTGTCCAGTAGTACCGGTCTGAACGGCAATGACGTTTCCTTTCAATTCATCTCCAGATTTTATATCACTATCCTCAGGAACGAGAATTTTGTTTGTGGATAAGAAATACGGAACCGAGAAGTCATAAGATTGTTTTCTTTCGTCATTCACTGTAATCGCAGATATGGCGACATCCGCTCTCTTACCTTCGATTTCAACAAAAATCGGATCCCAACCGACACTTTCCAATTTAACTTCATATCCCGCTTCTTTTGCAACGGCATTGATGAAATCAACATCGAATCCTACAATCTTATCGCCTTCAAGATATTCAAATGGAGCATAGTTGGCGTCAGTCACGATCCTGAGTGTTTTCCCATTGGACTCTTCTTCTTTACCAGTTGTCGAGACTTCCTTATCCTTCCCGCATCCTGTCATGACTAGTAACAAGGAAGCAACCATGGCAAACACTAAAAAAGAAACCTTTTTCAAAATAATCCCCTCTTCTCTCTCGTAAACTCTCTTTTTTGAAAAAACAGATAAATCTAACTTTAGAGAACTTTCAGTATATTCTTTTAAGAATATTATACGTTTATTTGTTTTTTTATGCAATAAAAAGTCGATAAATAACTTTAGTAAAATAAAATTTTAATCAATTAACTCGGTAAATTAAAAACGCAACTGTGCTCTAATGGGGAAAGAGGCAACTTTCTCCCCTTCACTCGAATTAATGGATATTATATTGAAAACAGATAGTGCCACCGTTCAAAAGATTTAATGGAACAAAAATAAGCAGCGGCCATATTAGCGTGGCCGCTGTTTATATATTATTATGGAACTTCCTTATTGCCCTCTTCAATATCTAACATATCTAAAAGGAAGATGAAGATCGGTATCCCGATGATCAATCCCCATATCCCTAGGAAATGCTCAGAAAACAATAGGATGATGAAGGTGAAGAATGTTGGAAGATTTGTTTTTGCCGACATGAATTTCGGATTTAAAATATAGCTTTCAAGTGCATGGATCACAACAATCATGATTAATACAGCAATCACTTTGGGCATGCCGCCGATGCTATAGGCAATCATGCTAAGCGGGATGAGGGAGATGATGACCCCTGCAACCGGAATCAAACCAAGGAAGAAAATCATGATTCCTAGACCAAGCAACTGCGGGAAGCCAAGAATCCATAAGAAAGTTACGGATAGGACAGCATTCGTAATAGCTATCAAGAACTGGACCTCAATTACCTTTCCGAATGAATTAATAAATTTGACGCCAAAGTGGCTTAAGTTTATAAAGAAAGATTTAAATTTGGCCCGCTTGAATTTAGAAGTGAAACGAATGATTTTATCTTTTTCCAATAAGAAAAATAGACTAAGCAACATGGAAATGAAAATTTGAAATGCCAGTTTACCGAAATCGGATATATAAAGATAGAGTGTATTCATCTGTGTTTGAAGATCGAGCGGCGATCGCAGCTCGTTCATTATATTAATGGCATATTGAATGACCCTGCTATCTGGTGGATGTTGAAAGAAGAAAACGATCTGTGTCACTAATTCCGTGAATTGTAGCGTAATGACCGGTAGATATTTATAAAGTACGATGGCTAAACAAGAAATGACGACTGCATATAAAAAGCTTATGACAACCTTAGAGTTGATATGCACCACTTTATTCAGCCGAATCATGATAAATTGCTCCAGCCTCCCCATCAGGAAAGTGAAAACAAATGTGAATAACACAATATTAACCATACTGCCGATGCTTATTAAAAAGAGGACTAACACAATTAATGTAATTAACCTTGAAAAACCTTCGCTTTGCAAATACTCTTTTACCACTTACCTATCTCCTAACTACCATTCTGCCGTGATAATTCCTATTACCTTTCATTTTACACGGAATTGAAGGATTCTACTACAATTACCTTCCATTGACAACAAAATTATTTGAATGATCAGTAAAGCCCCTGATGCAGACGTAGTTAAGACCTTTTCGGAAATTCGACCATTACTTTCACAGCCATTTCCTGCATGAAAAAAACATCTGCCAAATCGGTAGATGCCAGACCTTGGACAACTCACTGAAAATACGATTTTTTATTGGTTTGTACAATTTGGACGTTGATTTCCGCTCCAGGCACTCGCTTTCCGCGGGCGGTCGCGAAGCCTCCTCGGCTTGCGCCTGCGGTGTCTGTCTCCCCTAGACGCGCTTTTCCCACAGGAGTCTCGTACCTTTTGCTCCAATCAACTCTGTATAAAATTGAGATAGAACCATACCTATGGAGTTGAAGGTGTTGCTTTGGATCAATAGGTCCGGACCTTCACTTTGATGAAAATATGTTTTCCGGGCCCCCTTCTATCTACAAGCAAAAGCTGAGGCTATGGCCTCAGCTTTTGTTATGGCTGTACAATTTGGACGTTGATTTCCGCTCCAGGCACTTGCTTTCCACGGG
This sequence comes from Peribacillus sp. TE19612, assembly GCF_056279465.1. Lineage (NCBI taxonomy): Bacteria > Bacillati > Bacillota > Bacilli > Caryophanales > Bacillaceae > Peribacillus > Peribacillus sp. TE19612. The sequence continues at coordinate 49,194 of NZ_JBWCCL010000005.1, forward strand.
CGGTCGGAGCCTCCTCAGCTTGAGCCTGTGGTGTCTTACCCTAGACGCGCTTTTCTAAGCAGGATTCTCGTACCTTCCTCCTTTTTGAAACTCAACATCTGCCAAATGGACAGATGCTAATCTTCATCTTTGACATCGATATCTTCGGGGATGGGTTCGTTATAATAATCCGCTAAATCCTTCTTATATTTCTCCATCTGTTCAAGATGCATATTAAATTGATCTTTAAAAATCAAATGCTGCTCACCATCATGAACGGTGCGAATTTTATTTTGAACGATTAAACTTTCTATATAAGATTCCGGCATCGATAAATATTCCGCAGTCTCTTTTACTGTCAAGTACATGCCTTCACCCCTTTTCCCCTCTAACTATACTAGATATGAGGCATTATTTGAAGCGCTTGATTTTTAACTGAAAACCCCTTACATGCCAAGGAAAGGACGATACCCGATTCAGGGTATTGTCATGCAACCTCACCAGCTTAATCAATTTCCCCCAATGGAACATTTTAGATAAAACAACTTACAATCCCTTCCATTAACATGTAAGATAATATTAAAGAAATATATCCATAGATTAAGAGGAGTGGACAAAGATGACCTTCTTTTATGTCATTCTTGCGGCAATTTTTGCTGTTTTCCTGGTCAATTTCGTTAAAGGGCTAAGTGAACCGGCTAAAATGGAACGCTATCAAAATGAATTCCGTAAATACCATGGTGAAACTTTAGATCTTCATGCAACGGAAATCGTTTCAGAAGCATTGATAGAAAAGCTTAATAAAGCACTGGATTTCTATTATATGGAAAAGGTCAATACTGAATTCCGCCTGAAGCATCCACGGGACTCACAGTTAAAGGTCAATCAGGCCTGGCGTGAATTGAAACGCTATTTGATTATGGCTGCAGTGTTTGGAAAAGTTGAAATGTTTAATTCAGTCATCGATGAGTTATGGCATATCATGCTGAACTATAGACAGGAATATGATGAGTTTTGCCAGGTTTTCATCGGTAGGACCATTCAGCACCATCCTCATTCAGAACCTGTTTTCAAACCCGATGAGCGCACTCTTTTTGACTTTTACTATGTACAGCTATTTACGGTGGACTCCCATTCCATTCAAAAATGGGGCAAATTTTTCAAACATGATAAAGGGCTAACGCTTCTCCGCGATTTTAAAACGTTGGAGCTGGAGCAGTTAAAAAAGAAATATATGCGGAAACCGACAAGTATACAGGCGGAACGGACCTTTGAAGCCTTCACTTCACAATTTAAAGAAAATCGCCCCATGACAGAATTGAATTGGCGGAAAACGTACGACCAGACGGACTACGCAGCTCCTGCCTATTTCACTTATGCAAGCACCGATGATTTTGACAGCGAATTTAAAGATATATTCGGGAATGAACCGAACACAGTTTCCTCTGGATCCGGCCATGCCGATCATGATGGCCATAACGGGTCCCATGACAGCAGCCCTGATTCCTCTTCCAGCTGTTCTTCATGCAGTTCTTGTTCGTCTTGAGCTTTTCGCTTGGAGAAATCCAAGCGTTTTTGTATACACAAGCATTAGACGAACTGATTGATCGTGCTTAGTTTTTCACTCAATTTTAAAGGAGTTACAACTGATATGGATGATAATGAGATCCGAAAATTCAGGCCAGTTTTTGTCTATGTAAATTTGGAAAACAAGAAAAAACTAGTACAAGGTTTAACTGAAGATCGAGTGAAATTAATTCAAGAACTAGAAAAATACAGAAATGTCCTTTCACCATTTTTAATTAATGTTTTGCAAACTAATATAGATCAGTGGGAAATAGAAATTCATGATTGGGAAGAGGAAATAAAAAAAATAGAAGCAAAAAAAGAGAGCTTTTAAGTGCTCTCGGTTTACAGGCAAAAGGGGTTCGGAATTAATAAATTCCGAACCCCTTTGAATTTTCGTCCAAGGTTAAGAGCTTGGGTATCTGACGCATTCCATTTCCTTCTTCATTAATTCCACCGATTGAACCAATTCTTGATCCTTTGTTTATTTTTCTCAAGAACCTCCTTAGAGGTCCTGTTGTCTTTTTGTTTTTTCCATTCAAAGAAAGATGCAATTCCGATAAGCAGCCCCCCGCCGATGATTAAATACAGCCACCACGGCATCTCGCTCCACATCGAATTGGTATTCATATAGACATTGAATAAAATCGTCCCAGTTCCAGCGATGAAATAGGATTTGTATTTCATCATGAATCCAAAGAGCATTGCTGCCAATGACACGGTTCCGATAATGAGGGCATCATATAAGGTGTTTCCTGCCATTGCATCAATGATCAGGGCTAAAAACAAAAGGAAAACAATACCGCTTTCGATATATTGTGTGATTTTGCCTTCAACAAAGATTTTCCTCAGCAGAGTGGTGCTGACAATGAACAGCGGCAGAATATTCACCTCCTCCTCAAGTACAGGAGGGATCGTGAGCTGATCGACAATGACCCAATACGGATATAGGCTGAACAAAATCGCTGCTGCCAACTGGGATTTTCTTTCCAACATCCCTGTCGTCGTGCTTCTCATCAAAATGAAATAGGCCGGAATCAGAAGTGCCGCGATAATTTCCAAAATGAAATGTGCCGGTCCCCCCGTCAAAACATCCATGTTCATGGCAATAAGAAACAGCAGACCATAGACTCTGTAAAAATCCAATTGAAATCCTGCCCCGCCTTTATCAAGCAAGCCTTTAAAGTATTTCTTGCTTAGCAAGACCATTATGGCCGTACACCCAAAAAGGACTGCCGTTCCAACGAAAGGCTGCAATGTGTCGGCGTACATGATGATGATCCAATACGGATACAAACTGAGAATTCCCGTCAGCCAAACGTAGATGCCCTTTTCTTTTACATCCTTTGTGAAACTTCCAATCAAGATGAAGTAAACCGTGATCAAGAGCGATACAAAAACTTCGAGTAACTGGGTCAATGTTTCAGTTGCTGGAAATCCCCGATTCATGGCCAGTAAAAACAGCAGGCCATATATCCTGTATGCATCGATGGTCATACCTGCTTCTTCCTTTTTGATTAAACCATCGAAATAACGCCGGCTTAAAAGCAGCATCCCTGACATACAGCCGAAAAGGAACAGCAAGCCCATTACAACAGATAGGCTGTCGGCATAGCCGACGATGATCAGGAAGGGATACAGACTGACTAGTGCAGCAATATTGGAATAGATTTTCCTTTCTAGCTTTTCCGCTGTCAAGCTTCTCAGGAAAATGAAATAAGCGGTTAACAGAAGCGATACAATGACTTGGAGTAACTGATGTTTAGTATCGTTAAAAACCTCCGCATTCATATCGATCAAAAAGAATAAACCATAAATCCTGAAAGGATCAAAGCTGATGATGCCTGATCCGTTTTTCTTGAGTGAACCGCTGGAATACAGCCTGCTCAGTAACAACATTCCTGCCATACAGCCAAAAAGAACAGCCAAACTCGTGACGATTGGGAGTGTATGGGCATAAACTATGATATTGATGAAGGGGACAAGGCCGATGATTGCCGCTATTCCCGAGTAAATGCTTTTTTCTTTCTTATAGATTGTGAATCTTCCCATCAGGATGAAGTAACTAGGCAACAGCAGGGAAACAAAAATCCCCAAAACCGCAGAAGCTGTATCGCTCATAAACACTTCCAGATTCAGAGTACACAGATATAACAAGCCAAAAATCCGATAATGATCAATGACTCTCTTCGTTCCCTCTTGGTTGAGCAATCCTTTGAAAAGGCGTCTGCTAGCCATCAACATCACAACCATACATACTAACAATACGATAATCGCCATAACCAGAGGCAATGTATTTACATACATATTATAGAAGATGAACGCAAGGCCTAGAGGAACCGCAACATAGTTCCGCCAATTCCTTTGCATGAGCAGATACCAGGCAAACAAGAGCTGTACAGTCATCACTCCTACCCAGACTGACTCGCGGTTAAGTGGAAAGCCCCGGATCGCCGTTTCCAAAATGGATATGCTTATCCCTAAATGAATGAATGGAATAAGGTAATACTCCATGATGCCTTTCCAATTCTTATTGGATAACCCCCACAGAATGGTTATGAGTCCTGCTGTAATCATCATGCATATTGATGTAATGAATACTATTTGCTCCATGTTTACCACAAATAAATGGACCTGTAGGAAAAGGACTGAAAACCCTAGGTACGTAAAAACGTATTTTTCCCATTTCACATGCGCCCTTAAAGCACTCAAAATATAAATCGACAGTTGTGCAACATATAGTAACGGTGAGCTTTCCGTAAAAATAATGAGCAAATATCCAACGGGAATCGCCAGTAAATTGGCAAGGTGACTTGCGTAAAAGAAATACAGTTTCCCATTTTTCGAATATTTCCCAAGCCATTCTCCTAATAGGAAAAAGATAATGGGGCCGAGCAACACGAACGCAATCCTCAGTACCATTGAAGCAAAATCAAAAACATCGTAGAGTGAAGCATATAAGCTGGCACTTGTAATCACGACAGGCACCCAGAATATGTGCTTCCGATGGATATGGACGGACCAGCCGTTTATTGCAGTAGCTACGGCAATCACTTCGCTTGCCTCCAAAGGATTTTGTGAATCGAATGGAATCGATATCAAGGAAAGGAAGGAAAGAATCTGTCCGCTATATGCAAAAACAGGAAAGAATTTATGGTATCCCTTTTTAAATGTGTAAGCTGCACCGATGGAAACCAGTGAAACACCTATTAAATAGACGCTGAGCGGGATATTTGACCGAACCCATTCTAAACTCTCCGTCAAATATGGATAGAAAGCAACCAAAGCCAGTACGAAAGTGATTGGAAATCCGTATAAGGCATTTTCCTTCATATGCTTTGTTTCGTCTTTTATAAATGTGATGAAGAAAAGCCCAGAGATCATGGCGAGCGCCGCACTAACTGCAAGCCAATCCATTTCGCTGAATTTAATGGTCAGTATCACTAACATGATCATTGGGGAGATAAGTAAGGTACTCTTCCTAAACAGGATGTACCTTGGGTGACTGTTATATAAATATACTCCAAGATATTGAATGACCTGAACAACAAATAACAGATTTAAAATGGTAGAAAAAGAGATTGGCAAGGCAAAGAAAAGGTATAGTAACGCTAAGTCGAAAATAACAACAGCCGGGTACGTGAGGCTTGAGTTTCTCGATTGAAGGGAAACATAGGCAAGCTGGGCAGATAATAACATGAGCGCGACGAATATTTGCGCATAGTTCTCCTGGTACACCATCGCGTTACTATATAAGAAAACGATCCCGCTCTCAATCAAACTGGTAATCATGAAGTGCTTCGAAAGCTTAGTTCTTTTGGCTTTAGCCAGATATTTCGATAGCATGGTAAAAATGATTGGAACAAGTGCAAATGCAATGATCATGTATTCACTTATAAACGAGTTATAAACTAGATGGATATATCCATACGTGAAAACGCCGCTAAAAGCCATTTCATAATATTTTTTTTTGAATTTGACCGAAATAATTAAAAACAAAACAGAAAAGACCATCAACGTTAGCGAATACACCAAGTTGCTTGAAAATAACGTCAGGATCACAAAGGTCTCCACGATAATCTTAAACTGGATAAATTGAAAAATGAATGGTTTGAATAACGTTAATGCTTTTTGATTTTTCAATTGCTCAATATTCCATAATAGCAATAAATTAAGAACGCCAATCGCCAAAAACATCCACTCGATAGTCGGCGTCACAAAAGCCAATCCGAAATAGCATGTAATGGCAAAAGTGAATATTGAAATGAAAATGAATATTTTCGACTTGAAGTAGTCAGCAATCTTACAATAAATGGCTAAGCAGAGTAATCCCCCAAGAAACCCCAGAAGTCCCCGCCCCCCACCATTAAATGAAAGGTACTCTCCAAAAATCCGATAATATGAAGCTGATAAAATCGTAATCGGAATGAATAAACCCGCTAGCGTCAGGAATGCAAAAGAGGTCTGTTCAATTTTCAGTTTCGAAGCGATGAAGGCCATCCCTGCAAAAATGACGGATACCATTCCAATGAAGAGAACTTTCAGGACCGCATTCAGATCCCCCCATGAAGTGGTTGCTAAAATCAACCCGCCAAACAGAAGCAATATGACCCCAGTGAGCAGGATGACAGAAATATTCCGTTCCCTGATTTGTTCAGGTGTTTTCTTCGGCTTTGCCGGTTTTACCGGTTTCTCCCGCTTGATGGCCTGCTTTTGAATAACCGGTTTCCTATCATTGATCTCCTTGACAGGTTCATGGCTCTCCTCGAAACCAGATTCAATAGGCGCATACTCGGCCTCCTCATCTTTCATTATCGATTCATTCAATCCACTGGATTCCCGTAATTGGAATGAAGATTCTTCGATCAGGCTATCCTGAATCCTCTTATCGGCACTTTCACCGATTATCGTTTCAGTTCCATGGGTGGATTTCTTCTTTTCTTGCTCTAAGCGCTTTTGTTTATGGAGGGCTAATTGGAAATGCCGATTGTAAACCCTGCTAATCCGGATATATTCTGATTTAGGGATGATCCGCCTTTCCCATAAAACATCCAGCTCTTCTAGGAAAATACGCTTCCTTCTTTCTAATGTCATTTCTTCGTTTGAAGAGTCATTCATTCCAAGCTTCCCCTTCCTTCAAATAGACCTTCTATCATCTTATGTATAATCTCTTTTCGGTAATAACAAAGTTTTTCCATTTTTAAAATATTTAGGATAATGCACCAAGGGTGTTCCTACTGACTCAAAAAAAAGAATGACTTCCATTGAAGCCATTCAACATCCTTATATTGATTTTCCTTTATCCTCGCTCCTGATGATGAATAAATAAACGATCATCGAAATGAAAATCGAGGCGGCTGCCGTGATATAGATGCTCCTATATCCGAAGAGGAAGCCAATCTGCCCGAACACGATGGCACCTATGCCCACTCCAAGATCGAAAAATGAAAAGTATGTGGCATTCGCCATCGCCTTCCGATTGGGTGCTGTCTTTTCAATCGACCATGCCTGCAGCGCCGGCTGAACAGAACCGAATCCAAATCCATAAAGCACTGCCGCAATGTAAAGTACCGCTTCACTCGGCATCCATGCAAGCAGCAGCATTCCAGCCATGATGAGTACCGTTGAAGGCACGAATACGGCTCGATGTCCCCTTCTGTCATATAGTCGACCCGCGAATAATCTCGTGACCATGAGGGCCATTGCATAAACTAAAAAGTACCACTGAATTCCATCTACACCTTTTTCCGCTGTATACAGGGGAAGGAAGGTTGCAATTCCACCAAATGTAACGGAGATGAAGAAAATGAGCAAAGATGGCTGAAGGGCACTTTTTTCATAAATATCAAACCTTTTGGCTCTGACAGCCGCCGAAGGATCACTTTCCACTTTTTGATACCGAATAAGTGATGCTGCAATGATGGCAAGCAATCCTAATAAAGAGCAGATCAAAAACAACTCTTGAAACGGAAGGACCGTAACTAGGAAAAGACCCAATGATGGCCCGAATGCCAGTGCTAAGTTACCCGATAATCCGTAATACCCCATCCCCTCACCACGCCGTTTCGCAGGGATTATATCGGAAGCAATCGTTCCTGAAGCCGTTGAAGAAAATCCCCAGCCGACGCCCTGTACAATCCGCATCATGAATAACAAGCCGATGCTCCCCATGAAACCGAAGGAACCCACTGACAAAGCAAAAATGGCTAACCCGGCAAGAAAAACGATGCGCCTTCCTTTCGTCTCCAATAATCTTCCGGCAATTGGCCGGACAAGCAAGGCCGAAAAAGTGAAGATTCCAAGGACAGCCCCCACAAGACGGTCATCACCGCCAAGCTGTTCTACAAACAACGGGAGGGTCGGCATCGTCATTTGAAAACCCATGAAGATGCACATATTTGCCAAACAGATCATGATGAAATCACGTGTCCAGATTTTATCAGTCCCTCTTACCCGTTCATCCACTAAGGTTTCCCTCATATCCCTTCACCTTCTAATTATAATAGTCATTGCCAGTTTACTAAAATTGCTTAAAATAAGCGAATGATTTATTTCGTGTACCTAAATATATATATATAAATAAAAGCCCAATATGACACCGGGCTCCCCTTTTAACATTCATGATCATTTCCGTCCACTTACCTTCCGTATGCAAACCAATAATTTAAGATCTCCATGCTGTAATGCATTAAACCATTGCCTCTATTCATCCGTAACGGCTCTTAGCTGAAACGCATCCCGCCAGCATAATGGATTTTCCTTACATTCAAATTTTCATAAAACATCCCCTGAAACAACCAATCTGCAAGTGAAGAATGGTTCTACACCCTATCTTATTGTTTCCATTTCTTTCATCTGCCCGCCCGAACGAGTTTCTGTTCCTTTCTTCGCCGTTTATCTTGAAACATTTTTTGATCCGCTTCCATGAATAAGCTATCCATATTCCCTTTGGAATGCGAACGGTAAGCATGCCCGAATGACATACTGATGTGAGGGCCCTTTTTTAGGGAGTTTTGCAAAAGGATTTCTTCCATTAATAATTCACAAAGAGATTCTACCTCTCGCTTGCTTCTGTCAATCAGAAGAACGGCAAACTCATCGCCTCCCACTCTCGCTACAACAGCGATTTCCGAAAAAATCCGTTTTAATAGATTTGCCGCCGCTTTAATCAATTCATCTCCTTTCTTATGTCCATACGTATCATTCATAAATTTCAGTTCATCTAAATCACACAATATCATGGCAACCGGAGTGTCAAAATCCAGATTGGATTTTGCAGCTATATTATCGAAAAACTGTCGATTATGAATGTTCGTTAAAGGGTCATGGGACATTTGATACTCAATATCCTGTATGAATTTCACTCTTTCATCGATATTGCGAATGATTCCTTGAACGGCTACCAATTGCTCTTCTTCATATATAGGTGTAGCATATTCCTCGAACCACAAAAAATCACCCTCGTTAGTTCTCCAGCGTTGAATGACCGGCTTAGTATAATCTATCCCACCATATATCTTTTCATTTAGGAGTTCAAAATCATCAGGATGAATCCTTTCGAAAGGGGAGGAAGGGTCATTGCATGCTTCTTCCAAGACGCCTTGACCTAAAAGTGTATTGATGGATGGACTTAGATACGTGAACTTTGAACTTGGATTCGATTCGTAGCAGTAGATAATATCCTTAGAACTTTCCACTATATTAAACACTTTTTTTTTGCACTTCTAAGCCTTTTTTAAGATAATCCTTTTCCCTTTTCTTACGAGTGAAGATCGTACGTTTAAATATATCCAATGACCATTTATTGAATTTCATTATACAGCCCCCATTCTTTTGAAGTCGTTTCCTTAAAACCCTATCCTTAGATTTGAGGGCGGACTTACACTCATTACTTTTAACATAATTATCCTTTCTATATTATAATTCCAAAAACATCTAAAAGGAAAAACTTTAAATGTTTTCCTTATCTCCTTAAGAAAAGGGGACGCATAACTGAAAAAAGCCGATCCCAATTGGATCGGCTTTTCATGCTTCAAGACTATTTCGTTATCTCGATTTTACCATTATTCGTTTCCAATTTAACTAGATTTTCACCTTTGCCAATGACAGTATTGCCTTCATACTTACCAAGGATATCCACTCTCCCATTGTCAACATGAACATCGAATGTTGTATTCGTCGGTTCATTCTCCGTTTTGATCATGATTTTACCATTATTACTTTCGAGTTCGATCTCCCTATCCAAGTCTTTCGTGACTAATGTGATTTTACCGTTATTCGATGAACCAACCAGTTTTCCCTCCACATTATTAAGCTCTACTTTTCCATTAGCAGATTTAACTTCAACTTTTTCGGTTATTATATCATTTAATTCTACCCGGCCATTTTGAGATTTCACATTTAGATTTTCACTTTTCAATCCTGTTATTTGCAATTTTCCATTATCGGATTCGGCGACAAAGGATTTATAAGATTCATCAGGTACATACACCTTTAAATGTAAGGATTGAATATGAAAACCAAAGCTAAACGTACGTCGATCCTTTAATTGTACCGAAAGCTTCTTCCCTTCCACATCTGCAGTAAAATCCAACTTGGAAACATCCATCCCTTTTGAAACCAACTCTATCCTGGTCTCCTTATCCTTCGTTGGCACGATCTCTACAGCTGCATTGTCAGCGTCGATCCGAATGTCCGTCACGATTTCCAAAATCGTTTTTTCCTCTGTAGTCGTTTCCTTATTCGTCATTTGGGAAAACGTAAACAGACTTCCTATTACCCCGATCAATAACAATACAAGTGCAATGATCGATAATTTTTTTACATTAATCATTTTTCAAACCGCCTTTCACAAGGGAAGCGTTAAATTTTAAATAGCGAATGAATCCTTTAGTTAAAGCACTCGTAGCGACAAACATTCCCATGGCAATGAAAATGCCAATCCCGCATAGTCCCAATGCGAAGGAAAGATCGAATAATTGAAAGTTACCTAACACAAGGTTAAACAGAGCGCCAAGCGGAGCAAGAATGAACGCTATCGCCGAAACCCACCCTGCAATGACAACTCCGATCAAGGCTATAAATGGTCCCAAAACGATCACTAAATTAAAGAACCCCAAACCAATGACTGCCCAAACTGCCCGCATAACATTACCTGCAGAAGTCGTTTGTTCGACCTGACCAAGATGATAGGTTGCCATCAGTTCCTTGGAAATCTGTTTAGGATTCCCAAGGGATTTGGAGATTTCCTGCTCTGACTTCCCTTCTTCCATTCCAATTTCGAAATACTCTTCGTAATCTTGAAGGATATCTTCCCGTTCATCTAAGGAAAGTCTGGTTAAAGAGGCATTCAATTGTTTTAAAAATTGTTCTTTATTCATTGGTTCACACCTTCCTTGATTAATTGGTTGACCCCATTGGAAAATTCATTCCATTCCATCAGCAGTTCTTGAAGGTATCTCCGTCCTTTTTCGGTTAATGTATAATATTTGCGCGGTGGCCCTTCTGTTGATTCTTGCAAATATGTCGTAAAATACTCTTCCTTCGTCAATCGTCTTAAAAGTGGATATACCGACCCTTCCGATATTTCAATTTGATCCGAAATCTTCTGTACAAGTTCATACCCATAGCGATCCTGCTTATCCAGTAACACCAGAACACACAGTTCCAGGACACCTTTCTTAAATTGTACATTCATAGCACCTTCACTCCTTCCAAAAGTTTTTCAGTATAGTTCAATAAACAGTACTAAACACCGAACAATACATCTTATGTAAATAATTTACCACATGGTACTGTTCATTGCAAGGTACTATAAATATTTTTATGTCTTACACGCATTCCAATAAGGGTAGATTGAAAATTAGCATTATATTCAAAGCTGCAAGAGAATACGATGTATAATAGTAAAATGTGGAAGGAGGAGTTACTTTGGCCAACAAAGCAATAACAAAGAAGCAATTCAATTTTCTTGAACATGAATTTAATTACCTTGAAAAGGAAGGAGTCATCTCCCGGCAAGAGAAAGTGAGGATGTTAAGTTCCTATGATGTAAAAGGCAATTTGAACTTCATCACGATTCTATTATCCATTGGGGCACTTCTTTTAGGTTTAGGCGTATTGACCTTCGTAGCCAGCAACTGGATCTATTTAAGTAAAGCGGTTAAATTCCTGCTTATCATTGCATGCCTAATCGGAGTGAACTTTGCTGGCGTGAAGGTGCAGGCACGCTTTCCCAAAACGTCACGAAGTCTGCATTATGCAGGTATCCTGATCTTTGGTGCAGGGATATTTCTAGTCGAGCAGATGTTTAACATTAGCATCAATTTCAACAATTCCTTTTTATTATGGGCGATTGGAACGGTATTCATTGGATACTATTTGAAGGATGTTTTCATCCTCCTTTTTACATCTTTCCTGCTTTTCATTTATTTGAACGGAAGTATATTCGTTGATGAAACATCTTATCCGCTTGCCATTCTTGTATTTCTACCGGCTTTATACATTCTGTTAAAGAAATTCGATTACCCTAATTATCTGACCTTTTTCATTAACGCTTTAGCCATCAATACAATTGCCTTATTTCTTATGGAATTCGTGCCGAAACTAGGGTTTGAAAATTCGAATACGATTGTCCTTTCCATCTTGTTTGTACTGGGTATCGTGCTTGCCTATATTCCGGTAAGAGCCAAATTACAAAACATCACACACATACAAGGGCATATCTTACATGGTATAACCGCACTCTTCCTTACCTTTGATTTTTCAATCTGGTTTCCTATAGCTTATTTCGTTTTTCTGCTTTATCTGATTCTGAAAGGCAGTTTGACCAGCATCGTGATAATATGTGTACTGATTTTCAGATATTACATCTACTCCTTTGACTTCCTGCCAAAATCGCTTACATTCATCATCGGTGGAATCATGCTCATCGGTTTTGGCTTCTTCTTTGAAAACCAACGAAAAAAAGGAGGGGAACTCAATGAGTAATCCATCATTCCGGCCACTCATCGTATTTTCCATTCCAGTCTTGATTTTGTTAATCTTGGCGTTTCCCCCGGTCTGGACAACAATGACAGGAGATGTAATCAAGATCAAGACAGCCCCGGTCGACCCGACTGATTTGTTTAGAGGAAGCTATGTAGCTTTGAAATACGAAATTGAATCAGTAAAGCCGTCGCAAGTCGATGACTCGATTAAAACCGAGTTCAATACAAGGAATATGGGTGATTATAAAAAGGTATATGTACGTTTAAAACAAAACGCTGATGGACTATACGCTGTTGATTACGTAACGAAAGAAAAGCCCGGCGAAGGCGTGTACCTAAAAGGGGAATTGGAAGTCCCTTATGACCTGCAAAATGCTAAAACCATTCAGATCAGATACGGTCTGGACAATTATTTCGCATCCGAAGAAAAGGCAAAGGAAATGGAGAAGGAAGCATTGGCCAATCCTTCAGTGGCTGTCGTAAAAGTTCGTAATGGCCATGTTGTTTTAACCGATATCATCATTGAATGAATGGCCCCCGGATATGACTAGCAAAAAGAGCATCGGTTTTTCGATGCTCTTTTGTTTTCTGGACTATTATCATGTGAAATTCAGATTGTTACTTAATGACCCGTTTTGCCCCTATATATTTTTCTTTCCAATATTTATCACTCATTTTGACCACCTTGACCCCTTTGGTGGTGGTCCCGACAAATGTGCCATTTCCATAATAGATTCCTACAAAAGAGACCTGCCCTTTCTTACCTGTCGCATAGAAGACCAAATCGCCCGCTTTCAAATCTTTTTGCTTCACGGCCTTTCCGGTTTTATACTGGTCCGCACTCGTTCTTGGAATCTTCATTTCTGTGGCGGCATTTTTATATACATATTGGGTAAGACCGCTAGCATCAAACCCTTTAGGGGTCGTCCCCCCATATTTATATTTGCTTCCCACCTGCTTCTTTGCCAAAGCGGCAACTTCATCACCATAATTGATAGAGGCTGAAGCATTAGCCGGACTGAATATGAATGCCGTCAATAGTGCCCCGACTAAAACTATGGCTGCAAACCATTTTGAAACTGGTAAACGATAACTCATCCTTTTTCCTCCCCAAACTGAAAATGAACCACAATTTTAAATGTATGTTGCATTTCGGTTTTTAGACCAAATCATTTTCGGCGATCATCATCCCTGCAAAAAAAATAACCAGATAACGCCGTTGTCTAGCTAATACGGTGTTATCTGGTATACTCTACTTTTCAGTAGCTGAAAGAATAGTGTCCATTACTTAGGTTCCTCGTATTGTCGGGCATTTTCACTGTCACTTAAACCTTTAGTTGTATGATCGACCACACCGCCGATCCCAAAGAATGTAAGCGCTATGAAGTTAATGATGCCTAAAGCGCCATTCAATGCATCATCAGTAATGGTAAAGCCTATAGGAGTAATGAAATTGTTTATGAACGCGGCAACCATCTGCGCTAATATTAAAAGCCCAGGAAGGAGTACAGTGAATATAAACGTAGGGTTCTTAAGACGCACTTTCCAGTTGATCATTGCTTTTCCCCCTCTCTAACATATTAAGTCCGCTTCATTGAAGATTGTCGCGGACCTGCTATATTTTATGCGGCTTGTCCATTTTACGTTCGGAAATTCCATTAAATAATCTATCACTCTAGTATCCCATAAACATAAAAAAGCCCATCCGAGGATGGACCTTCTCTTAAACTTCAAAGTAGTTTTTAAAAACACTAGAGAGCGCCTTAAAAGCAAGAGAAAATAAAAAGAAAGAACGTCCGATCCGTGATCGAGCGTTCTTAAAACCTGAATATATTAAATGCTAGATTTTTCACACTCCATTTTTTCCTGCAAAAACACTCTGATCCGTTCAGCAGCTTCTGTCAATCTCTCGGCCGGCTGGACCAAGGCCATCCGGACATACCCTTCACCCTGCTTCCCAAAAGCATCGCCTGGAACGACCGTTACCTCTGCTTTTTCAATCAATGCATAGGCAAAATCCCGTGATTTCCAGCCAGCAGGAATTTGGGCCCAAATAAACATCGTAGCTGATGTTTTCGGTACATGCCATCCTCCTTCCGCAAGACCTGAAATCAAGGCATCACGTCGGGACTGGTATTCCTTAACCTGTTCGGATAGCAGCGAAAGATTGGAAGTTAGCGCCATTTCGGCAGCTTTTTGAACGGGATAAAAAACCCCATAATCGATGTGTGATTTCAGCGTTCCCAGGATGTTCAGCGCCTCTCGATTGCCCACTGCATACCCAATGCGGCAGCCGGCCATATTAAAAGTTTTGGAAAGTGAGTTAAATTCAATCCCCACTTCCTTGGCACCAGGAACGGACATAAAACTAATTTGCGGATGATCATCAAAAATCAATTCCGAATAAGCAAAATCGTGAACCACCATGATCTCATTCTTTTTCGCAAACGATATAACGTCCGAAAAGAAAGTCTCATCAGCAAGGGCCGTGACAGGATTTCCAGGATAACTGATGATCATCATTTTCGTCTTTTTCAGTATTTCATCCGGAATTTCGTTGAGCTGCGGCAGGAATCCATTTTCGGCAGTAAGCGGCATCGGATGAATGATTCCGCCGGCAAGTTCTACACTCGCTTCATAAATTGGATATCCCGGATCTGGCACGAGCACATAATCTCCAGGGTTTATCATCGCCGTTGCCAAGTGTGCAAGGCCATCCTGTGACCCCATCAGTTGGAGGACTTCCCTTTCTGCATCCAGCTCCACTCCATAACGCATCCGATAAAAATAACGGACTGCCTCATGGAATTCAGGCGTACCTTTTAACGTATACCCGTAGGAATTGCGATCCTGCGCATACTTCACAAGCGTATCCACCACAAAATCAGGCGGTGGTAGATCCGGACTTCCTACACTCAAATCGATAACATCCAGCCCTCGTTTCATTGCATCCTGCTTGCGGGCCGCCAACTCTGAAAATATCCCTGTTGTGAATCTTCCGACTTTTTCAGATGGAGTCATATTCATTCTGCGATTCCCCTCCATTAATGATTTTCTATCTATCATTATAGCAATCTTTCTCGAGTATTTTAAGAATTCATCAGTATCTGTTCGAGAGCCTCATCAAGATGATCGAATTTAAATGCATACCCCGCCTTTTCCAATCTCTCAGGTATGACCCACCGGCTTTTTAATATCAATTCCGTTTCGGTCCCCATAAAGAAAGCCCCCATTTCAAGCATGGGTGTTGGACAGGGAAGTCCTATCCTAATATTCATGAGCTTTTTCAAATGAGCCATCAATTCACGATTTGTAACTGAATGCGGCAATGAACAGTTGAACACCCCGCTCAGCTCCTGATTCTTTCTTAGAAAAAGGACAATGTTAAATAAATCTTCTATATGTATCCAACTGAATTTCTGATTTCCTGATCCTTGATGGCCTCCCAGTCCGAATTTAACCAAATTCCTATATGGGGTCATCACTCCCCCATCTCCCAATACAATGGCGATCCGTAAAGCGATTTGCCTCGTCTTCGGTAATCGGAAATCGAAAAATGAGCGCTCCCACGCTTTTGCGACATCTACGGAAAAGCCTGAACCGATTACACCATCCTCCTCCGTCATTGGTTTATCCTCAGCATGCCTGTATATCGTTGCCGTACTTGAGTTTATCCATAGTGAAGGGGGATTTTCACATTGTTCAATCGCCTTACCTAGCACTTCAGTCGTATCGGTTCGTGAATCCAATATTTCTTTCTTATTCTTGGCATTGTAGCGGCAATTGACCGTTTTTCCTGCTAGGTTGATTAACATATCCGAATTATCGATCATTTCCCTTATTCCTTCTTTATCTTCCCAGCCAATATGCGGGGATTGTCTGGAGATGATCCTTACCTCATACCCTATATTCCTGAAATGCTTTTCAAAGAATTGACCGACAAAACCAGTCCCGCCAGCTAAAACCACTTTCTTCAGCATATAACCAACCCACTTTCGTTTATTAGTTAATAGTATGAATAATAACGAGCGTCTTCTATGTGAAGTAATTCACATAGATTATACCATGTTATTACATTAAATGGTAGCAACACCTGCCGCTGTGCAATAAATGGTGAACTTGTCCAAGCAAAAGGAAAAATTACACATAAATTAGTAATGTGGAAATTTATAAAACAAAGGGGATGATTTCAGTGTCAAACAAAAAGCTAAGAAGAGCTGTTAATTCTGGAACTGGTAATTCCGGAACTGGCAATAGCAGCCTTAGGTCTGCCTTGAGAAGAGTCTTACAAAATTTATTAAACAATAATAGAGGTACTTCAATTAAGGAACCTACTTCCATCAAGCAACCCACTTCTGTCAAAGAATTTGAAAATTAGAAGGTTGCTTTTTTGAGATTAACATGGAATCCCTTTGGACTTATCTAAAGGGATTCCGTGTTATGTATTTACATGTACCAGCTATATATGTCTAGTGAATAACTGTTATATCTAATAGAGATAAAGGAGAAGTTATGATGTATTTTTTTCGAGACTGGAAACCTAAAAAGGATATAAAGAAATTAACGGATATCACCGTAAAAAATTTTCAGGTTTCTTCCGATAAAGTGAATGAAATTCTGCAAAAGTCACACAAGGTACTTGTGATTTGTAATGATAAAGGTAAAGTAGTGGGATTCATTTGTTATAATCTTTATTTATATAAAGTGGCTCATATTAATTATGTAGTCATTGACAAAAAATATAGAGGAAAGGGAATTCTGCAAGCCCTTTTACCCGAATTAGTAGAATATGTGAGAAATAAAGGAATCCTTGTAGTGTCCGGTTTCGTGAACAAAAATAACCATGAGGCATTGCAAAAGTTTAGAGCCCTTGGTTTTAAACCGATTTTTATTTATCATGATGACATTCTAATTCAATCACTGATTTAAGAAGGGTCTCTTGAAGCTTATAGCGTAAATAAGAAGAAAGATCGATCAAATACATTCTGTTTCACCCTATATTAACTGGAATTTAATTCCTGATACCAATACAAAAAAGCGGGAATATGATTATAGGGATATATGAATTCTCTGTTCCTCCATGCAATGAACAACTAGGGAAGGAAAGCCTGTAAATTCTACACGGATTCATAGGCATTTTTCCTGTAGTCTCTTCAACCTTTCTTACAATCTTACTCCTCTCTCCGATGCTTCTTTTTCATGAAATATTCCATGTATTCAAGGCACTTCTATTAAAAAAACAGTATGCAACGTTTGTCATTCCTAGGCTTGATCGTAGAGTTCCCATTAAAAAGGTCAACCAGTAAACACTAGTGAACCTATCATATTTTTATCTTTTTGAATAAAACTGGAGCGGTACTATATATATTGGAAGGAATCGCAATGATTTATTACCCCAGACATAATATTTTTCTATATTTTCAAAATAAACCCATTACTGTATAGTGATTGTATACCTTCTAAAAGGGGAGATATAATGAAATCGATAGAACTAATCATCTTAAATCTGGAAGAGGTTAGAAGAAGAAACATTAAACTATGGACTTCAATACCTAAAGGCACACTCCATTGGAAACCGGACGACAAGGCAATGAGCTGTTTAGAAATGGTTAGACATGTCCTTGATAGTGAGCATTACTATCATTTATCCATTAAAAGTCAAGGCAGCTTACCAGTTTATGAATCACCATATGAAAAACAGCCACTTAGCTCCGTGGAAGCGGAATTAAATTTTGCTGAACCATACAGGCGTGATTTTTTGGAAACAATCATGTCCTTTAGCGAAGACGACTTATCCACTATTAAAATTGATCGCTCTGATGTAGGGTATATCAGGGATTTAGGAGACATGTTGCTAAGAATCGCTTATCATGAGTCTGTACATACTGGTCAATTATTGGACTATTTAAGAACTGCTGGAGTCCCTAGAATAAGCGTTTGGGATTAATTAAATCATTTTCAAAGGTGTTTCATCATGCTGAAGCACCACACTGTAGGCAACTCGATGAAAATCGTGTTTGTCTGAAGTTTTTTTTGCTTGTACGATTTGGATGTTGATTTCCGCTTCAGGCACTGGCTTTCCATGGGCGGTCGGGGAGCCTCCTCGGCTTAAGCCTGGGGGTCTCCCCTAGACACGCTTTTCCCGCAGGAGTCTCACACCCGGTCCAATTAACTTTGTTATAGCATTTAGTTAGAAACCATACTCGGGAGTTGAAGGTTGGTTTAAGAACATCATTTGATGAAAGATATGTTTTCCGCCTACAAACTGCGGTGACCGGTCTGCATGATTGGGCCTGCAGTTTTTTTTGCTTGTACGATTTGGATGTTGATTTCCGCTTCAGGCACTCGCTTTCCACGGGCGGTCGGCCCTCGGCTTGCGCCTGCGGGGTCTCCCCTAGACACGCTTTTCCCGCAGGAGTCTCACACCCGCTCCAATCAACTTTGTTATAGCATTTAGTTAGAAACCATGCCTAGGAGTTGAAGGTATTGGTTTGAGAACATCATTTGGTGAAAGATATGTTTTCCGCCTACAAACTGCGGGGACCGGTCTGCATGATTGGGCCTGCAGTTTTTTTGCTTGTACGATTTGGATGTTGATTTCCGCTTCAGGCACTGGCTTTCCATGGGCGGTCGGGGAGCCTCCTCGGCTTAAGCCTGCGGGTCCCCTAGACACGCTTTTCCCGCAGGAGTCTCACACCCGCTCCAATTAACCTAGTTTTTAATTTTAGATAGAACCCTTTCGCCTACAGTTATTGTTTTAAATAGAATTATTTAAACTTGTGGTGATGAGGATGCTTGCTAAACATGATTCTAGAGATCAACTTGATGTGTTTACTTTAAATCAACTGTTGCCGCAGATGCAGCTTATAAATCCCCTGATGCTCCACCATAATCAAACAATCCAATTATCTTCAAGAAAATGTTTCATGCAAGAAAATTGTGGAAAAGTAATGATATAGGAGGGCTAAGAAATGTTATCAAAAAAACCGGCGGCCAGAATGGTCAGCGCCTTTATTCTGACCGGTTCTCTTTTAGGGGCAGGTGCATCGTTTTCAACAGAACCTGTTGAGGCTGCATCCACAATGGATTCCGCTTCTGCCATAGCTAAGGATCACGCTCTTACCACCTTACATGAAATCTACAACAAAGCTTTTTCAGGAGAAATGCCTTATACTGCCATGGGTTTGAAAATTAATGAAAACACCCAAAAAGAAGTATATGAGACATTTGGTTCTCCCCCAGAACCAGGTAACACAGATGAAACTTTTGACTATTACCATGCAGAAATGGGGCATCCAGGTTTTGCATTTGCCTATAACGCTGACAAGACCATCTCACAAATCCGATATTTCGGGACAAATGTGGAACGGGACCATAATCTAGGAAGCATCACACCTAAAGTATTAGGAAATCAACTCGGCAGTGCTGACGAAATACGCCATATTTCCAGTACGAATGAAATCAACTACATTTACAAGACAGGGAATTATGAACTGCAATTCATTGTCGGTGAAAATCAAACTGTAGATCATATCAATCTACTCGAAGCTAAATAAAATGTACGATAAAATGGTTGTCGAAGGTTGCAGAGAATGAAAATTATCTCTGCAACCTTTTTTGTTTCAAGCCCCTCCCCTTCTTTCCCTTTCAACTTCAAAGCCGTGTACTGCCAAAATCAGATAATGGAAGCAAAACGGTCATTTCATTTACATAAACCATACTCACCCCAAACGGATTCTTAATATATTTACAATAAAATTAGCTTGTTCAATATTATTTCAATATATGGAGGGTGTCAGTAAAATGATTAATAAGTTCAGGGCTTTCACAGTATCGGTTCTAAGCCTGGCCATCCTTTTTCAGGGTCTTCCGGCCGCGGTTGCAGCAAAAGATGCAGAAGACAATCAGACAAATCCAGGAGGCAGATGGATGAAGGGGGAATATCATGCCCATACCACTCAGTCCGATGATGCCGAGGGATCACAGAGCCTTGAAAGCTTGCTGAATAACGCATTTGATAAGTATGGCATGGATTGGATGGGAATTTCCGATCACTTGAGGATGTCTTCAAGGGATGATGAAGGTAATTTGATTCCAGGAGGGCCGATACCGTTGTCTCAGGGAATCATTCAATATCAAGCCCCAAAAATAAAACAACTGCAAAAAGAGGGCAAATTTAAAAATAAAGTCATCTTTTCAGGCTTCGAATGGGACATGCCCACATACGAGCATGTCGGCATAGGCATTTTGGGAGATCAGCCGGGCTCGCCTAAAAGTCTGAAAGCTGCCAATCAGTTCGAATATCTGTTCACCAACCAGGATGAAAAGATGTTTGATCCTAAGGATGTAGCCATTTGGAAGTCACAGGATCAAAGAGCCAATAAAACATCCGAGGATGCCCGAACGGCATTGGCATGGCTCGAAAAAAATTATAAGAATACAAGTTATGCCATATTGAACCATCCATCAAGAAAGAGGGTGTACAGCATATCTGATTTTCGCGACTTCAACAATATCGCCCCGGATGTCATGTTCGGATTTGAAGGTATGCCAGGTAACCAGTTGGAGCCGGATAGAGGCGGTTTAAATCTGACAACACCGGAAAACCGGACCTATGGCGGTTCCGATTACATGCTTGCTAAGGTAGGAGGTTCATGGGATGCGCTACTTGGGGAAGGTCGTAAGTTCTGGAATTTTTCCAATTCGGACTCCCATTTTGAAATCAGTGAAAACCGCCTATACTCAAGCGGTTACTGGCCAGGAGAATATTCCAAGAATTATACATGGGTAAATGGCTCATCAATAAAATCTGTCCTTGATGGCATGCGATCCGGAAAATCCTTCTCCGTTTTTGGTGATTTGATCGATGCCCTTGAATTCCAAGCTAAAAACGGAAACAATACGGTGGATATGGGCGGGGACCTTAAAGTGAAGAAAGGACAGATGGTCAAGATCACCGTCCGATTTAAGAGCCCCCAAAAGAACAATAACGGGGACCCCGTCAAGGTAGATCACGTGGATTTAATTTCCGGTGAAGTAACCGGGAAAGCAGAGCCTGGAACACCTGCTTATAATAAAGCCACCAATGATACGACAAAAGTGGTTAAACGCTTTACAAGTAAAGACTGGAAAACCGATCGCGATGGTTTTCATGCCATCACTTACAAAGTCAAAGCAAATAAGGATCAATATTTCCGTTTACGCGGCACGAATCTAGGGGAAAATGTCTCTGGAGAAACGATGGACGGTGAACCGCTGATCGATAAAAAGACTGAAATCGAGGATAACGAAACGCGTTTTTCAGAAATAAACAAACGTAACTATAAAGACCTTTGGTTCTATTCAAACCCTATATTCGTCAGCGTAGAGGATAAATAATCATGGTAAAACTAAGTTAAGAATACTGCAATAGTTCTGGACGGCCTCAAAGAGCCCCTCTCCCACTTAGCGGAAGAGGGCTTTTTGACCCCTTAGAATCTTAATGTACACTTCCCTTCCCTTTCGTTTTATTTCACTTCCAAGCATGAAAAACCGTATAATTCACCAAGTTTCATTAACAATAATGATATAAGTTATTTTCATTGACTTTTTTCCTTTTCTTGTATAGTATCACAGAGTATCAATCCCTATCAGATTACTAGGAGGTTTACCCAAATGAAAAAAATGGTTGCACTTTTATTGCTATTGTTAGCTTTCACGGTTGTACTTACCGCTTGTGGTACCGATACAAAAAATGAGGCAAACGATACCGGCAATAAATCTTCTTCACAAGAAAGTCTATATGATAAAGTCAAAAAAGATGGCGTATTAACTGTTGGAACAGAAGGTACATATCCTCCTTTCACATTCCACGATGATTCAGATAAACTTACGGGGTTTGATGTTGAAATTGCTAAAGAAGTGGCAAAACGCCTTGGAGTGAAAGCTGAATTCAAGGAAACACAATGGGACGGCATGTTTGCAGGCTTGGATGCTAAACGTTTTGATATGATCGCAAACCAAGTGGGCATCGATGAAGACCGTCAAAAGAAATATGATTTCTCTGACCCATATATTCAATCAGGGGCCGTATTGCTTGTACACAAAGATAATTCGGATATTAAATCCTTCGATGATTTGAAAGGCAAGACCTCTGCACAATCTTTAACGAGTAACTACAATGATCTAGCCAAATCACATGGTGCTGAAGTTACAGGTATTGAAGGATTTTCACAATCCGTACAGCTTATTGGTTCTAAACGTGTAGACGCGACGATCAATGACAAATTATCTTACCTTGATTATAAAAAGCAACACCCGGATGCACCTATCAAAGTCGCTGATGAGGAAGAAAGCGGAGTCCCAAGCGGTTTAATGTTCAGAAAAGACAGCGGCAAATTAGTGGAAGAAGTAAACAAAGCACTTAAAGCAATGAAAGACGACGGCACGTACGCAAAAATCTCGGATAAATGGTTTGGTGAAGATGTTTCTCCTAAGTAATATTTCCGCCGACCCCGAGCGTATGAACCAGCTTGTTTCCATCGCTCAAACCTCCCTCTATCCGATGATAGAGGGAGCTATTCAATATACGATTCCACTAACACTAATTTCATTTGTTCTCGGCCTTATTCTTGCTGTACTCACAGCATTGGCTAGATTATCTTCCATGAGGATTCTTCAAATAATTGCGCGAGTATATGTGTCAATCATCCGCGGGACACCTTTACTTGTGCAATTATTTATCATTTTCTATGGACTTCCAAATTTAGGTGTAACCATCGATCCTTTCATATCGGCTATTATCGGATTCTCACTAAGTGTTGGAGCATACGCATCGGAAATTATAAGAGCGGCCATTTTATCGATACCAAAAGGGCAATGGGAAGCAGGCTATTCGATCGGGATGTCTTATACCCAAGCGTTAAAGCGCATCATTTTGCCGCAGGCATCACGGGTATCCATTCCCCCATTATCCAATACGTTCATTAGCCTTTTGAAAGATACATCGCTTGCATCACTCATTCTTGTAACGGAATTATTCCGTAAAGCTCAAGAAATCGCTGCAAAAAACTATGAATTTCTACTACTTTACATGGAAGCGGCTGCTTTATATTGGATTTTGTGTACCATTTTATCTTTCATACAAGGAAGTTTAGAAGACAGACTTAATCGTTATGTAGCAAAATAAGAACCGCAGTAGTTAAAGGAGATTTTAAAATGATCAACATTAAGAATCTTCATAAATCGTTTGGTGACCTTGAAGTATTAAAGGGCATCGATTTGGAAGTGGAGCAAGGTAAAGTCATTGTATTGATCGGTCCCTCCGGTTCAGGTAAAACAACCTTTCTTCGGTGTTTGAATCTCCTTGAGGTGCCCACGAACGGGACGATTGAAATCGATGAAACGGTAATGGACTTCAAGAAACCAGTTAGAAAAAATTCGATTACATCTTTTCGCAGTTTGACAGGGATGGTTTTCCAAAGCTATAACCTTTTCCCTCACAAAACAGCATTGGAAAATGTAATGGAAGGCCCCATCATTGTAAAAAACATAGCCAAACATCAAGCGAAAGAAACGGCTGCTGCCCTGCTTACAAAGGTGGGCTTAGGTGAAAAAATCGATTTTTATCCGTTTCAATTGTCCGGCGGTCAGCAGCAACGGGTCGGAATTGCAAGGGCCCTGGCCATGGAGCCTAAGGTCATGCTATTCGATGAACCCACTTCCGCTTTGGATCCCGAACTAGTCGGAGACGTCCTGCAGGTCATGAAAGACCTGGCGAAAGATGAAGGCATGACAATGATCGTGGTAACCCATGAAATGCGTTTCGCCCGCGAAGTCGCCGATGAAGTCATTTTCATGGATGAAGGAAAAATAATGGAGCGGGGAACACCCGAGCAGATTTTCACAAACCCTAAAGAAGCGCGTACACGAAAATTCCTCAATATGATTCAATAAAAAAACGGTGCTATTCAAGCACCGCTCGCAACTACCCCCCATTTTTAGAAATGGGGGGTTTTGCCCATCATTATATCAATGCGATGCTTGGACCTGTTTAGTCTGTGCCCGTGCATGGTATAGCTGAAAAAGAATCAAAGCAAAAACGGAAAGGATGGCACCCGATATAAATGGTAAATCAATCGAAATCGAAAATAACCAACCGCCGATCGGAGGACCCGCAATCCTGCCGAACGAGTCGAAGGAAGATAGCAATCCCGTGACACTGCCATGGCCCGACATGGAACTTTTGGTAAGCAGTGCCGAAATTGCAGGCCGGATGAACCCATTACCCACTCCGAAAATCGTCAGGAAGACCGCCGATGTCCAGAACCCGGAAGAAAACAGGATGAGAATGAAACCAACTGCCGAGACGATGATTCCCATTCGAATGACCGCGCCTTCCCCATATTTCTTTGTCATCCTGCCCACTAATCCACCTTGAACGATCGCACTCCCAAACCCCATGATCATAAAGATATAGCCTAATTGTACAAGACTTATATCAGCCTTTTTGGCTGCAAAATAGGCGAAAGTCGTTTCTAGTCCTGCCATTGAAAGGGTGACGATCATTTGCAAAAAGAACATGGTTTTAAGAGGCCCTCTAAAGGCTTTCCACATGGACTCTTTATTTTTTGACTGTTGGGCCCTCTTCTCTACTGTATGTGATTCCTTCAGTATCGCAATCACTAAGAATAAAGTAATCAAAGAGGATATTCCAGCAATGTAAAACGGCAAGTTCAAACTTGATTTGGAGAATACCCCGCCAATCGCCGGTCCAAAGATGAATCCAAGCCCTGTGGCGGCCCCGATGATTCCCATCCCTTTTCCCCGATCTTCCGGCGTCGTGATGTCAGCCACATACGCCATTGCGGTTGGCATATTTGCCGAAGACAAAATCCCGCCAATGATTCTGGCTACAAATAATACCCATAAGGAATCTGCCGAAGCCTGGATGAAAAACGATAGGGCCAGTCCAGCAATCCCAATAATCATGACAGGCTTACGTCCTATCCGGTCAGATATACGCCCCCATATCGGAGCAAAAAATAATTGCATCAGTGAATAAACAGCCATTAAAAGGCCAAGCTCTGTAGGACTGCCACCAACCTTTTCAGCAAGGAACGGAATGACGGGAATGATGATCCCAAATCCGACCATGACTAAAAACATCACTAAAAAAAGTACGGGTAACACCTTTTTTGTTTCCATTATATTTTTCTCCTTTTATTCTTCCACATTCGCTACGTACATTGGAACGAGTTCCTAAAATCCCATTACTTAGCATAATCTACCTGGCAATACTTTAAACAGTTTATCATACAACCTTTACCAAATCAGTATGAAGCACGACCTTCTTTCGGAAACTCCCTTAAATAAATAAGAACCAGGCATCAATATCCTGAACTCTACAGTCATTTCTCATGTAATGACACTTCGTTAATTTCACTGTGTTTCATGAAATCAATGGCATGAGTTCGTTAAAAATCTTTTCCTCCCCTTATTTTTTCTTAAGGGGTACTCTATACTGTAGGGTATGCTTGATGTTTTGGAGGTAGAAGAATGTCTAATGATCAGTGGATTTTAATTATTGACGATGAAGAAGATTTGGCACGTCTCATGGAGACAGTTTTACATAAAGAAGGTATCCCCAATATTATTACGGCGGGGACAATTGCGGATGGGTGGGCAAAGTTTCAGAAGTTCGATCCATCACTAGTCTTGCTGGATATCATGCTGCCAGATGGTGAAGGCTATGACTTATGCAAGCAAATTCGTGAAGTGTCGAATGTGCCCATTTTATTTTTGTCGGCAAAGGATGAGGAAATTGATAAGCTTTTAGGGTTGGCGATTGGAGGGGATGATTATATTACCAAACCATTCAGTCCGAAAGAAGTTGCCTATCGAGTAAAGGCGCAGCTTAGGCGGGCGGGCTATACAGAGGAAAAAACCTCACCTAAAAAATTGCAAATTGGTCCATTTGAGCTTAGTTCAAATGAAAATGAAGTGAAAAAGGATGGCGAAACCCTTGAGCTCACAGCTAAAGAAATCGGTCTGATGAGCTGTTTTATGCATCATCCGAATCAGATCTTGAGCAAGGAAACTTTGTTTAAAAATGTGTGGGGCGATGATTTCTTTGGCTCTGATAATACATTGATGGTCCATATTCGCCGTTTACGCGAAAAAATCGAAGCAGATCCTTCAAAGCCATCTTTTCTAATAACCGTTAAAGGGCTTGGTTATAAATTACAGACCAAGGGTGAAACAAGATGAAGTGGAAATTGACACAGCGCTTTTTAGGATCCGTTGTGACAATTGTTGTAATCGTAGGAATCGTAAATACAATTTTACTTTTATGCTTACTCTTTGTTCATTTCGACACGGAAGAGGAATCTGCGGAGAACTTTAGCCGATCTTTTTCACAATATGTAGAACTAATAGATGACAAACCAAAGGTAAATGAAGAAGGACTGGATAAACTGCGGAACACGAACGCCTGGATACAATTTTTGAATGATAAGGGTGAACAAGTAGCAGCCTATTACACACCTCAAAAATTGCAAACCGTATATTCTCCTGTTGAAATCGTCCAAATGTATAAGTATAAAGAAATTGATGCAGAGACGACTGTTTTTGCCGGCGAAGCTCATGATTTCAGCTATTTTGTAGGGGTTAAAGATCGAGGAATAGGCCGATATGTACTGTCCTATAATTATGTTCACATTTTAAAGTACTTCAACATCATACTTTTACTGTTTTTAACGGTGGATATTATTATTGCCCTAGTCATTGGACTATTATTTGGTAAAAGATTAACGAAACCACTTAACACTTTAATAGAAGGAATTCAGCAGCTTCGTGAAAGACGTTTTAAAAAGATGAGTATACCAAAAGGCGTCTATGAAGATGTATTTCACAATATGAATGAACTATCGGTAAAGTTAGATCAGTATGAAAAAGAACGTGATCAACTCGACCAAATGCGTGAGGAATGGATTAGCAATGTTTCTCATGATATGAAGACACCACTTGCATCCATCCATGGTTATACAGAATTGATGAAAGACAATGCCACTGAATTAACACCACAAGAATTGTATGAGTTTACATCCATTATTAATAGACAGTCCGTATATATGAAAAATCTGTTGGATGACCTCAATTTAACGATGCGTTTACGCAACCAACGACTTCCTTTGCAATTTGAAGATGTTGATATCGTTGGGTTTATAAGAGAAATGACAATAGAGCTCTTAAATGATTCACAATTTGGTGATCGACAGGTCGAATTTGAGGCAAATGTGGATAAAGCAATACATAAAGTTGATAAAAATTTACTGAAACGGGCAATTTTTAACTTTATCTACAATGCGCTCGTACATAATGATGAAAATGTCGTCGTGAAAATACAAATTGATGATATTCATCTACAATCAGAACATCATACCCAAATTACCATTGCCGATAATGGCCGCGGTATTCCCTCCAGAGATTTGGATCAGGTTTTTGAACGCTACTATCGAGGTACGAATACTGCCAGTACACATGGTAACGGCTTAGGAATGGCCATTGCAAGGGACATTATTCTGGCTCATAAAGGTAAACTGGATTTGACCAGCATTTTAAATAAGGGAACAACCATCACGATACTTTTATAATTTTTTTCTTACAGAGAAAGGGCTGTCCTAATCTACAGACAGCCCTTCTTTCCTATTTATTTTGGTTGTGCCGTTTTTGGAATATCCTCAAATTTCACTTCATCATATGACGAAACTTCATCACCATTTTTCACGTACATCTTTAAGTAAGCATCTTTTCGAAGATTTTTTTGTGCAGTGAATTCAAGCGGTATCGTTTCACCATCTGCATTTTTGGCGTCAAGTTCATAAGAATAGTAAGTCATCACTGTACCATCATCCAGTTTGGTTTCATGCTGCACCCCATCCTCTGTAATTTGCAAATAATAATTATCGGCATTCATGCGATTAAAGTCCATTTTAGTAAGCGCGAATACTCCTGCCGCTCCAAGTATGAACAATATGCCAACTACCATAAAAAATTTCTTCATTTCGATCATCCTTCTGTTTTATTATTTTGTGTGATAATACGATTATAAGAAGCTACCGTTAAGATATAATACAGACCGTAAATAATCGTATAAGCAATCATCCAGATCAACACAGGTTTTGCCAGATTCATCATCAATAACCCCGAGAAGGCTTTTAAAGCGACCGCACTGTGCAATAGCCCGACTGCCAGCGGGACGAAAAAGATAACAAACACTTGGGATGCAATGGATTTCTGCATTTCTTTTGCGTTAACGCCCATTTTATGAAGCATATTGTATTGTGATTTATCTTCCTCAGCCTCCGTTAGAACTTTAAAGTAAATGATACTGCCTGTTGCCGCTAAAAAAACCAGACCAAGAAAACTGCCGATAAAGAGCAATGATCCTATACTTTCAATGCTTGCTTGAAAATCTTGAGGCGTACTAGAAAATAGAGCTTCTTCAGGTATTTGTTTTGATATTTTTTCAGATAAATCCACGGAGGCTTGATCAACACCGACAGCACGATAGTTCAGGGCTTCCCCTTCTTTTTGCAATGATTTAAATTGATCATTCGATACAACCACTGCAATGCCTGCTGTTTTGGCATTTAAAACCGTTTGTGTTTTAAAGCTTTGGAATGTTATCGCCGTGTTGTTTTCTGTCCTTATCGTCTTGTCCTTGTATTCAGGTGAGAATCTTTTGTCATATCCAATATCTAAAATGACTGCTTTGCCATGATTCACATGCAGTGCTTCCTTACTTTGTACATCTGCCAATTTGTTATATGTTCTTTCATCGATTACCGTGTAAATCCTTTTATCCGAGTTATCGAATGCTGATTCCTCGCTAAGTTCTTTCGTATTAAATGTGATAGATAGCGCTTCAACATTTTCATCATACTTTGTATCTGGCAAAATGGCGGTGACTTGATGATCGCTTTTAGCATCCGTTTGCTGATACATGAAGGTATTCGGATCAACGGTCATAACTTGGTCATTCGCGTTATAATAAAGACCATAAACCGCACCGCCAGCCGTTACCGTTGTAGCACTTAACACCGCAATTACGGTCAATGTCCTTGCATTCCCCCGAATGCGATAAAGCAATTGCGAGACCGTCATCAGATGCAGGCCTTTCCATAGCCATTTTTCATTTTTCTTGATCACGGCTAACACAAAGCCTGTCACGCTATGAAACAATAAAAATGTACCGGCAATAACAGTTGTCAAAATAATGAGTGCCGTCATCAAAAAGCCAATCTTTTCCCACACTTTAGAAGTAAAAAGATCTTGCATCGCCAACCAATATCCGATGACAATCAGGAAAATCCCCAGAAAGGCTACAATCATAGATGGCTTCGGAGCCGCTTCCCCCTTTTTCGATGCATGGAAAAGATCAATTAGTTTAAATTGGTAAATTAAACGATAGCCCTGGAATGATGTCACCAAGAAAATAATAAGAAATACGATAGAGGTGTTCAAAGCTGCAGATCCCGAAAATGTAAAAGGTGCGATGACATCATAGCCCATTAAATAGATCAAGATCGTCATGAACCCTTTTGAACAAAGAAATCCAAGTAAAATCCCTACAACTAATGAAACCAAGCCTAGCAATAGATTTTCAAAGAAGAGCATAAAGCCAATCTGGCGATTACGTACGCCAAGCAATGCATATAATGCCACTTCTTTTTTACGTTTTTTCATGAAAAATGAATTGGAATAGGCAATAAAAATGGCAACGAAAAAAACCAGGATGACGGCCGCACCACTCATTAATGAACCTAATTTCTGTGATGAAGCCGTTTGTTCTGCAACTGCATCACTATATTTCAATGTTACAAATGTGAAGTAGATGATAATGCTAAATACCATGGATGCGATATATAAAAAATATTGGGAAAGGTTCCGGGCAATATTTTTTCTCGCCAGACTAAATAACGTCATCTACCTCACCTCCAATTGTTGCAAGGACATCCATGATTTCTTGGAAGAAAGCTGTACGTGATTGGCCACGACGATAAATTTCTGTTGAAAGCGTACCGTCCTTGATGAAAATGATCCGCCGGCAGAAGCTTGCGGCATATGCATCATGTGTCACCAACATGATGGTGGAATTATTATTTTCATTTAGTTCACTTAAGCTTTCCAGCAGACCTGTTGCCGATTTTGAATCAAGTGCACCTGTTGGCTCATCTGCCAGGATCAATTCAGGCTCTGTTACAAGCGCTCTTGCTGCAGCTGTTCTTTGCTTTTGCCCACCGGAGATTTGGTATGGATATTTAGCTAATAAATCTTCAATCCCAAACACTTTAGCAATACGATTCACCAATGTAGTAATTTCTTTCGCTGGAATTTTCGCAATCGCCAGTGGCAATAATATATTTTCCTTCACAGTCAATGAGTCTAGCAAATTGTAGTCCTGGAAGATGAAACCAAGATTTTCACGTCTGAAATCCGTTAAGTCCGCCCCTTTCATATCGTGAATGCTCGTATCATTCATATAAATTTTCCCCTCAGTCGGCGAGTCGATAGTTGCCAACATATTAAGCAATGTCGATTTCCCCGCTCCAGAAGGTCCCATGATTCCTACAAACTCCCCTGCATGAATGTCAAAAGATATATTTTCCAACGCTGTATAGGCAGCGCTTGATTTACCATATGTTTTTTTTATATTTTCCACTTTTAATAATGGTTCCATTTGTTTCACCTCTTCAGTATTGTTGATACATTTACTTTACATGCTCACTCTTACAGCATCTTTGTGCGAACCTTACAGCAAGCTTAAATCCATAAAAAAACACCTCCCATTTAAATGGAAAGGCGTTTTTTTATTTTTAAAAAAGTAAAAGTATTTAACTTTGCTTCAGAAGCCTGCGGTCGATTACAAAATTACCAAATGGAATGAATGAAACGATGAAAATCATCGCCATTTTTAAAAAGGACCATTTTGATATGATGCTCACATAAAGTAATAAAAGCCCAAACACGACAAACAAGAAACCATGGATGCTGCCTAAAATGAGTGTTGCTTCCCCAATATCCAATATGTACTTAATGGGCATACCAATGGCAAGCAATAAAACATATGAGATTCCCTCAATTATTGTAATAAACCGAAACCATCCAATAGCTGTCGAAAACATTCGCTCATCCCCTTTTTCATTGTACAAGTATGGCACACAAATCCAGCTTCCTGTCTCCAATCCAAAATCTGTTACTCTATCATATTATATTACGGTGGCACCCACTAATAAATAGTACCAGGTTTTCCTAAAAGTAGAACAACAAAAAAAAGCCCAATCAAAGGATTGGGCCCTTAACAAAGTAAGGTGGAATTTTACTTAAAGATGTTCAATTCCGAAACCAATTCGCTCCCTCATCCATGTGCACGAAGGGAATATCCGTATCAATTACACCGTTTATTCGTTCGAGCTCAACATCTTCCCCTTCAAGCCATTTCGCAAAATCTATGGAAGTCGGCTCCTGGTTCCCTCCCAAGGCAATCCAAGCTTTCATCTCTTTAGGTAAATAAGCGGATGTATGAATCGTTCCCGCCCAGCTGCTATATAAATCCGAGAAGACGCCTTGATTGGTATCATTAAACAACCGATAAGCATCGTAGGCAGATGCAAGTTTCCCTTCATGATCTTGGATGATCTCCAATCGGCGTTTCGAATCGATAAGATGGTTACGATTTTCATTTTTCATGATTTCAAAATGATTGGTACAGGCATTTGACGTTCGCACCTCTATATTTCTTGGGGAGGTTTCCACAATATAAGTACTTCCGCTTTTATCATAGACGACGTAAGTGAAAGAATGACGATGCGGGATTTCCTTCAACATCGCCACCGCTTCCTGAACGTCCGCACAAGATTCAACAATCAGTCTGCCAATCATGCAACAGATGAAACCATCACCAGGGTTCTTGCGATTCATGAAGTTATAGCCTATTACCAACCCTTTTTCGTTCATTCCATCCATCCGGCCAGTCCCTCGCTGACTAGGACCGATGCTTGAATACCCTTGATCGGTTGGCTGGAATAAGACATAGCGTCCTTCATAAGTCTTCGGGTGGTAATCATAATTACGAATGAGATAATCATTGCCTGTCATGATCGAACAGCCCGACCGGACATAATCCAATCGGTATCCACCGAACTCTTGCAGCACGCGGTCCATTGGCCATTTCAGTGCTTCTTGCAACCCCAGTAATTCTTCCCAAACCCCAGGGGCGAATCGTGTAATGGCTCTCTTGACCTCTTCTTCTTCAACCGTAAACCGCGGCTGCCTGATCTTCCACTGATCTTCACGGTTTTTTACCGTTAGTGAATCTTTTAATTCCTCCCCTTGCATGTATCCAAACTCATAATGTGTACCCCGAAATTGTATGACATCACTATATATTTGCTTCACGGCTTTTCCCTCATTTACAGTAGTTGCTATTCAAATTAAGGATACTTGAAGTATTGTTGAAAATAAAGAAGATAAGCCTTAAATCATGTCATTAGTTGAGATAAGAAGAACCAGATAGGGCTGCTGCAATTACGGCATATCAATTCTAGAATAATGATATCATGGTTAAGTTAAGATGGTTTGACTATAATTTGATTTACCTTAAAAATGAAAATGGTCCCTCTCAATTAAAAGAAGGACCTTTTCTATCAGAATTTCATGTGGAATTAATTTTATTAAGCCTCAAAATTTATTGTCTTTAGAATTAATCTGAAATAAATTTTCAAAGATTCCTCATTGTACTTCTTTATATCAACTACATCAAAGCCAACAAATTCTTGATTATAATTGTCCGCGAAACAAAAGTCAATTCCTTTAAAGCTAAACATATTTTACATCTTTTCCCACAAGCGGAATGAAAATTTCTTTCCATTTTTCTTATAAAATTTCGTACTTCCAGCTTTTTTAGACAACTTTGATATTACTGGGCCAAAGAACTCTATCCCTATTATCCTACCAACTTCATCAATATCTAACTCTAAATCATTTACTTCTAATTCAATAGTAGACACTATCTTATCCTTTACTGATGAAGGTAAAGGATATAAATATGCTAACTTTGCTTCTTTATCATATGTAATCCTAGATTTCATTTTTTCCCTACTTCCACCTTGATTTAGGTCTTGCTGTTTTAAGTAGTGGTAATAAGCTACCTTTTGTTACTACATTAAATACTAGTACTCGAGAAATTCCTCTTTCTTGCATATGTTCAGCTAGATGATGCTTTAAGTGGCATTATTATTATTGGTTGACGATATTATTTATTATTTGCAGGTGCAGGTATTATCAGATTAATTGTTCTAGTATAGGCTTTAGTTAAGAGTGGATTACTTTTTGCTGTTAGTATTCTATTGACGGTTATCAATTACTAACATGCAAATTTTTATAACGTTTTAGAAAAATAAATCCGAAGTCTTACTGTCTTTCGAGGATAAATCCCCAGCTGATTAATGGAATTATATAGACTTGAGCAAATTAGAAGGAAAACATAGTTTCTATAATTAACTACAATTAAAAGTATTATTAGGAAGGTTAATTGGTAATATACTCCCAACCTCTCCTTAAAAATAAGCATTTCAAATTATTATATTTTGTGTAAAATAATGTTATAATTAATTGTAAATAAATTGGAAATACATAAGGATATTAGGAGGCTTTCAATTGAGATTTCTATTTAATAAGAATTTAATAACTATGAGCGTTTTTTTAACTTTTTCTATACTACTTATAGGATGTTCTAATACGAGTAGTAAAGCCAGTAACGAGGTAACGATTACTAAAGAAATGGATCAAGTCATCTCAAATACTATAATGGAACACAATAAAGATGCTCTATCTCAAACAGATAAGCAATTTGAAGCACATAAAATATATGGTGCAGATGAAAAAAACGGTTTGATTAGCATCTACTTATTTGCATTATATGAAGGATACAATAAGTCAACTGGGACTGAAATACAGTCTGGACATTCATATCCTGCACTTATTAAATTAGCAAAAGAAGACAATGAATATATAGTAAAAGAATATAAAGAACCAACAGACGGGTCTGAATACAAAGAGTCGGTTAAGAATATGTTTCCTAGCAAATATTCAAAAAAGGCACTGAAAGATACAGGAGATGCTAGTGATTTAAAAGCAGAACTGCAGAAGAAGGTTGAAAAATGGGTAAAGGAAACGAGAAACTAAATATGCTTTTCTTTATGGCCACTATCTTTTAGATAGTGGCCATTTCCTCCTTTTTAATTACCTTTTTTTACAAATTAATACAAAATAACCCTTTTTTTCATTTTAATTAAGTTATAATAGACTCTGTATTGAATTAAGGGGGAGAATTATTAAAAAAATTTTTATTTTAGGTTTTTTCTTTATATCATTAGCTTTTGGAAGTTTATTTTATGTAAACGGGGTTTCAGCTGCCGAAAAATCAAGAGATGATTATACTTTTGGAGAAATTGAGAACACTGTAATGGAATACTTAAAATCACAAGGTTATTCATTTATAATTGGATCAGAAGAATTTACTAAATATGTGAATGAACAAATGGATAGTGATGCGGATACTTTTTTAGCATCTAGAGATGATTACGAATTAATCACTGCTTATTTTGCCGAATATCTTCATAGATTATCTGTAGAAGAAGTAGAACAAGAAAACAATTCTTCGCTTTATTTTTCAGAACATCAAAACAGTACTTCACTAACCGGTTTAGAACAAGCAACCATTGAAAGTATGAATTCGATTGATAATACTACTTTAGGAGAAATGAAGAAAGAAATTGATGTGGAAGAGGCAACAGCAGAATTAAAAAGTAAAACAGGAATGACAACTCTCGCAACTAGCACAATAAATATAGCTGATGCCAGAGCGTATGCGAAAAAATATTATAAGAACTATAACCCTTCCTATCCTAAATATAGTAATGATTGTACAAACTTTGTCTCTCAAATTTTAAATGCAGGTGGAAAAAGAATGGTTGTTTCTAATAGTACTTCCAAATTGGTTTCTGATAATAAATACTGGTATATAAAGAGCTTACCTAAAGGTGGAAAAGGTAGAAGTGCCTCTTGGACAGTGGTAACAGATATGTATTCTCATCTAACAAGATCTCAAAAAGGATACAGTAGTACAAGTAAAAGTTCAATTATTAGTAATGCTAAAGCTGGAGATGTAATTCAATTTAAAAAATCTGGTGCTGATCGCTATTCACGTGGAATGTGGGTTTATTCAAAGTCTTCTGATAACCTTAAACTTTCTGGACACACAAGTGATTATTTAGAAAGAAGTTTTAATGCTATTACGGGTTATAAAACTTATAGAATAGTAAAAATGTAATAAAATCCAATAATAAAAGCTCTTTATGGGCTTTTATTATTGGTAACTATTTCCACAAAAACAATCGCACCTACACTTTGCTAAGAGGTTTCCAGTGAATGCATTTGATATTAAACTTCCACAAAAGGAGAGTGGATTATGAAAAAAGTAATAAGTATTGTGGCACTTATAGTTTCTATACTCGATTGTTTTATTAACACATCGTGATAAATTAGAATATGATTCAATATTTCATTTAGCAAGTTCCTTATTTTTTTTATCTTTAATTTTTTTATTTTTTTAAAAAACTAAAGAGAAGATTAATATTTTTACTTTAATTGCGCTTTTAAATGTATCGGCAACTTTTATAACTGTTGATTTTTTAATAGGCGTAATACTTTTTTTAGCGCTTATAATGATTTTATGTTTTTGTATTTATTCTTTTATAAGTAAATAGGTAAAGATACTGAGTTGGCGTTATATAAGTTTCAGAAGTCAAAAATCAAGTTTTCCAGTATTATATCCTTCTAAATAAAGTGCAGCATGTAGAATCCATGTAAGATTGCCTTTTGCCCCTTTTTGTACGTCTCGATTGCAGACTTAGTCATTTACCATCCACAACAAGCTTTTTTTGAATTGCTCATTAAGTTTTATTCGCAAAGCTTTGATAAGGGCTGATTTAGTTTTAGGGCCTGGAATGCCATCAACAATTTGATTAAATCCATTACGGTTATTCAATGTCTTTTGAATGGAAACGACAATGCTAACTCCTTTGTTCTTGGATGGTACCTTAGTAACCTCGGAAGCTACCATTTTTAGGGGGCATAGCTTCAGAACCTGGCTTAAATTTCAAGGTAACAGTAGGTTTTTAACCTGCTTGTAACTGTGAATAACATAGTCCACCTGTCCACCTGTCATCTCCAAGTGAGGATAATCTTTAAAACCTGACCAATCTCCACCCCAATTAAAATCCGAGTTCTTTCCCAATTGTAGCTATACTTCTCCATTTTGTATTTACTGTCCATAATGCTGTTTTTCCATCTTCGGTTAAATGAAAAAAAAACAACAGCTAGTCCAAAGTTATGAAAAGAATGTCCCGGCATAGTATCTATCACTTCTGGCTTAGCTAGATTGCTATAATCCTCTCCTTTGTAACTATAAAAACGACCCTGACCGTATAGTGCAGATTGTTCTTCCATGGAACGATAACCAGCACTTATTTGGACGTAAATGCCTTCCTTATATGCTCGTTTAATCATTTCTAATGCTGATGCCTTCAAAATTGAATTAAACGAATTGATTGTATTTTTGAACCATTCATCCTGAAAACCGACTGGTTGAAAAAAAAGCAGTGTACCAAGTGCACCGCCTATCATGGCTATATCAATCCGAATGTAATCCACCAATATTGTCTTACTTTATACGGATGATAGCTGATTCAGTAGAATTATCTTATACAACATTCCTCTATTTCAACTAAGCCTTAAGCAAAAGAAAAAATACACCCAGTAATCTCCTATTATATTCGATATTCACATCATAAGTTGAAAATAAGATAAGCCTTTAAAATTTTTGAAACAACTCACCACCCCGTACCTCCTTCATAATCTGTAACTAGGCACATTTATGAGGGGGACGAATCATGGAGATGGAATTAACGGCACTCCATTGGATTTATGTTGTATTTATTGCATTGATAATCGGGTTTATGGTAAAACGTCGTGATACTACCCTCATCTGCATAATTGGTATTTTCCTTTTGGCTTTAGTGGCTACAGGCAGTTTAGCCTCTTCCATAAGCGGGATATTCAACAGCTTCATTTTCGCAATCACGGAATTAATGTCCACGATATTAATCATTTCCATCATCGTTGCCATGAGTACGGTTTTAACGAAGTCGGGCATTAATGATGTCATGATTGCACCGTTTGCGAAGTTCATTAAGAACCCTACACTTGCTTTTTGGGTAATTGGAATCGTCATGATGGTGATATCCTGGTTTTTCTGGCCATCACCTGCTGTTGCCTTACTTGGTGCAGTCCTGCTCCCCGTTGCATTAAGGGCTGGTTTACCAGCCCTTGGCGTGGCAATGGCGATGAACCTTTTTGGTCATGGAATCGCATTATCAGGGGATTTCATCATTCAGGCTGCTCCTAAACTTACGGGGGATGCCGCTTCCATACCAGTCGGTGATGTCATCGCTGCGAGCATTCCCCTTGTCATTACAATGGGGGTTGTCACCACCCTCTCCGCCTTTATCCTTTTAAAGCGGGATATGAAGCTTGGAAGAATCAAGGCGGCGGATAATGAGGGACTTGTCCCAGATCAAACAATGAGTGAAGGTCTGCTCACACTGGGACAAAAGAAGTTTTTTGCCGTTTTCATTCCGATTGCCTTTCTGTTGGATGTTGTGGCATTGTCGATTTTGAAGTTGCAAGGCGGAGATGCAACCGCGTTGGTTGGCGGTACAGCGGTTTTCATTTTGCTGATTTTATCCCTTGTCGCACATAAACAGCAAGGGCTTGAAAAATCAACGGCCTATTTGATTCAGGGTTTTCAATTTGGCTTCAAAGTATTCGGACCCGTCATTCCGATCGCCGCATTCTTCTATTTAGGTGATTCTGGATTCAATCAGATCATCGGTGACTACTTACCGAAAACATCCCTCGGCATCGTCAATGACCTCGGTGCCGCATTGGCGGCCTCCGTTCCTTTAACGAAAGAAATAGCCGCCGTCACA
Source organism: Peribacillus sp. TE19612 (assembly GCF_056279465.1). Classification (NCBI taxonomy): domain Bacteria; kingdom Bacillati; phylum Bacillota; class Bacilli; order Caryophanales; family Bacillaceae; genus Peribacillus; species Peribacillus sp. TE19612. The sequence continues at coordinate 87,820 of NZ_JBWCCL010000005.1, forward strand.
TTAACGGGCATCGGTGCCATCACCGGCTTGGATGGATCGGGCTTCTCAGGCATTTCTTTAGCGGGATCTGTCGCTAAACTTTTTGGCACGGCAATCGGAGGCGGAACCGCCACCTTGACTGCACTCGGGCAAATAACCGCGATTTGGGTTGGCGGAGGTACCCTGATTCCATGGGCACTGATCCCGGCAGCTGCCATATGTAATGTCAGTCCCTTTGAACTTGCCCGCCGGAATCTGCTTCCGGTAACCATTGGTTTAGCAGTTACTACAATAGTTGCGATGTTTCTCATTTAATCGATTTATACGGACTCTGAAACACGGAACGGCATCTCCATTTCCGTTTCCATATTTAAAAGAAGGTTTGATTGGTTTTTACTTTTTTATAAGGATGGACCCTCATTGATTGAAGAAATTAGCGACATTCCTGCCGAATAACTGGAGCCGGGACCCCACAGACGCTTCCGTCGAGGAGGCTTAGCAGACTTGTCGGCCGTATGGGAGTGGATTTCTGAAAACAACTGGAACTTTTTAAATTTGTCTACAGTATGAAAGGACTGAAATAAATCAGTCCTTTTTTAGATGAAGATTGGGTTTCATGGGTATCCAAGCGGATGCTTACATTAGAGCAAATTTTGGTGCAAGGGGCAGTCCGCTACCTTAAATCAGAACTTCACAACGACTATTGAGTACATACTCTTGAATGATTTTTAACACGATATCCTGGTTTTGCTTTATATAGAAATGATCACCCTTTAATATATGCAATCCTTCAATATGTTCAATGTATTCATTCCAGCTTTCGATACTTTCCTTCGTCACGGTATCATTCGATCCCAATAGCAAAACGGCCTTGTTTCCCACCTTTTTCTCGCGTTTTTTTTCATGGTGATAGTTGGCTAATACATTCAAGTCGGAATGGATTATCGGAAGGAATATATTCATGAAATCTTCCGTTTCCAGGAGTTCCTTGTTTGTTCCCCCGATTTTTTCAAGCGATTGTTTTAAATGTTTTGTATTAGAGCAATCGATTTGATCTACTTTATATTTTGGAGACGACTTACTTGAAATGAATAAATGTTCAATTTTATTATCATCTCTCTCTTCTAATTTTGCCGCAATTTCATAGGCTACGATCGCACCCATGCTATGTCCAAACAAAGAGATGTTTTCCAATGAATTCATTTGATGTTTCGTTTCCATTTCCTTCAATAATATATCCGTCAAATCCGTCATATTTTCACATAATGGTTCACTATATTTACTGCCATGTCCAGGGTATTCCAGCGGGATTACCTCTATCACATCATCATCAAATTTCCATTCTCTATAAAAAGATGCACTTCCCCCAGCATAAGGGAAACAAAAAAGTGTTTTCTTCAGTCCTTCCATCCCCCTTCTCTTATGATCAATTATTTCAACATGTACTTCATAAAGCTTTCAACATACCTTGAATCGATTTCCGGCATTTTCATTGATAGTAGTTCCATTTCCTTCTTGGTTTTTGATTGCAGGATTTCCGACTCTTTTAATTTTGTTGATTCATCTATTAACTGGGACAAAGCACTTAATGAATGAATCTCGTTAGATTGTGTTTTTTCTTTTAAAGATTGTAACCACTCTTCCAAATCCATATTGGAGTAAGGTATTTCATTCTTTTCGAAGAACGAGGTCACGAATTCACTTGAAACTCTCTGATCATTGAACATATGATAGATCCCAAGCTTCTGATTCTCTTTCAATCTTGATATTTTGTAAATAAACTCACTTACAAAATCGACTGGCATCAATTCAAAATGAATTTCCTCTTTAAATGGCAATATCCTTTGTTCAATAAATGATTCAAAAACCTTGTACAACATATCCTTCTCGTTCCAAACCCCGTTTGAATTAGATGAAATCCTGCCTAATCGGAAAATATCGATTGTCAGTCCGAGTTCCCTTGCTTGAAGAAGCAATTTCTCGGCAACCCATTTGGACTGGCTGTATCCGATCATTAAATCGGGGGAATAAACCAATTCGTCTTCCTCGTCCCATTTCCTTTCTCCGGTCAAGACAGAAAGCGTTGATGCATAATAAATGTTTTTCCGATTGTATGATGAAGCAAACTTAATGACTTCCACTACACCATCCACATTCGATATTTTTGATTTGCTATACGGCTCGAAGAAATTCGTTTCAGCACCGACATGATACACATGAGAAACATCATTGCTTAATTTCTCATATGTCACATCATCCAGACCGAATTGATGTTTACTAAGATCCCCTTCTATTACAACGATTCGACTTACGAATTCATCCTGCCAAAGACCATATTTCATTAAAGTATCTTTCAATCTATTTCTTGAAGGAAATCTAACCAAACAATAGATTTTGACATCTTCCAATTCCAGTAATAATTTGTTTAATAGATGTGCTCCCAAAAAACCTGTTCCACCTGTAATCATCATATTTTTTTCAATTTGAACTGATTTAGCGGATATCTCCCTTATTTTCTCCATCAATTCTCGATCGAGCATGGAATCCTTCTCCATCACTGCTTCCATGCTGCCAGATGAATCGACTTCAAGTGCCTCAACAAATTTATTCACTGTATTATTTTCCAATAAGATTTGTAAAGTGGCGTCAGGAAGTACAGTTTCCTTCATTACATAGACCAGTTTGGTAGCTAAAATGGAATGGCCTCCATGTTCAAAGAAGTTGTCGTCCAATCCTAGACTTTGATTTCCCAATACATTTCTCCAAATCTCCAATACTTCTTTTTTCTTATCAGTTTCTTGATGGGCTAAGGAATCTTTATTTTGCACGATCTCCATTTCCAATAATTTCTCTTTATCGACTTTGCCGTTGGCATTAAGCGGGAAATCATCCACTCTGACAAAAAAGTGGGGAATCATATATTTCGGCAATTCATTGTTCAGATAATCTTTAATATCCTTTTCAGCGTTTTCCGCTTTTTCATCTTCATGTTTGTAATAAGCGATCACATAATTATCATCATTGATGTTTTTAACAGCAACTGCTGAACTTTCAACCTTCATGTATTTATCAAGCTTGTCTTGAATTTCATTCAGTTCAATTCTAAAACCGCGAATTTTCACTTGACTGTCTTTTCGACCTTTATACAGGATCTCACCATCTTGTAACCGGATGCCATGATCACCTGTTTTATACCACTTCATCTGATTCAAATCATCCATGATCAAAGCTTGTTCCGTTAATTGCGGCTGATTTAAATAGCCTCTCATGACCCCTTGACCGCAAATGTAGATTTCGCCTATTTCCCCATCTGCTACCTCGACTAGTCCTTCAGATAGAATCTTGATTTCTACATTGCTCAATGGTTTTCCAATGGGAATAACATCTGCATCTTTGTCTTCGACCTCATGACAAATGGCAAAAGTCGTGCATTCAGTTGGTCCATACCCATTAATCAAGGAGAAGTGACCGATTGTTTGCTTCAATCTTCTCACATGGGAAACCGAGATTTTATCTCCGCCAACCACAATTTTCTTTAATCCTTCAAAAATCTTAGGATCCTCATCTACCATTGCATTGAAAAGACCTGTCGTAAAAAAAGCTACATCCACCTTTCCAATGGATATCGCTTCTTTCCAATCATCAAAAGAAGTGAACTCATTCGGCATCAAGAATAAAGTCGCTCCATTCAATAAAGCTCCCCATATCTCAAAGGTTGCGGCGTCAAAACATGGGTTGGAAAATTGAGCCACTCTATTATTTTCGTTTATTTCAAGTATTTCAGAGTTCAATACTAAATTGACTACACTTTTATGCTCTATCATTACACCTTTTGGCTTTCCGGTCGTACCTGATGTATAGATAACATAGGCGAGACCATTCTCCGAGGAACGGTTAACGGGAATATGCCCGTCCCTGCTTAGTTCATTCATCTCAAATGGAATTGGTTCAATATCCAATTCCATTAGCTTCCCTCCTTGACCATTAAACGATAAGAAGAACTTCATATCCGTATCTGCAAGCATATATTCCAATCTTTTTAATGGGTACTTTTCGTCGATTGGAACATAGCAACAGCCTGACTTTATTATGGCAAGCATCCCTATGATCAGTTCCATGGACCGTTTGCTCGGAATACCGATCATTGTTTCTTCTTGAATCCCCAGATCTATGATCCTTTTGGCAAGATTATCTGAAAGTATGTCTAATTCTTTATAAGTAATTTGACGTTCATTTTCGCAAAGTGCCGCTTTTGATTGATTATCTTCCACGATTTTTTTAAAAGCTTCAGTTATTGACATCAATTTATTCATCGTCATCGATTTACTTATCATCGGGCCCCAACTTTCAAGTGATTTATTAATTTTCCAATAGATGGCAGTGTTTCATTTTCTGTTAGTTTTAAGAATATTTCCTGCATGGAATCCATAAAACGTAAAATTTCATTTTCGGAGAATTTACTGTCTTTATAAATGATCTTATAATGCAGCTTGGATTGCACTACAGCCGCAGAGAACGTAAGATCAAAATTGGTCGATTCACTTCCGACTGAATTTTCGATCATGATTCGCGAATCCTCTGCCAGTTCTGTGCTCGGATAATTTTCGAATACAAATATATGTTGGAACAATTCCTTATCCCACGGAATTTCAGCGTATCGCTTTATATCCGTAAGTGAACTGAACTCATACTCTCTCATTTGTAATTGCTTGTTTTGAATCGCAGTAAGATAGGATTGCAAATCATCATCCCAATCGATTTTCAACGAGAATGGCAGAGTATTGATCAATAAGCCTACAGCTGTTTCAATATGCGGAATGCTGAGGTTCCTTCCTGAGCTCGTCACCCCATAGCATACTGAGTCGCTCTCACTGAGGCACGATAGAACGATGTTCCAAACTCCTTGAACAACGGTATTAATCGTCTTTCTATGCCGCTTGGATAATTCTATTAATTTTTCGGTAAGCTCTTCAGGTAGGCTATATTCAATAACTTTATCCGATGTAAAAGCTTCCTTATCCGTTTTCTTACCTACTAGGGCTTTTACTTGTTCGAAATCCCTCAATTCTTTATTCCAAAAAGCTGCTTCATCCTGTTTATTAATATTCCTGACATGATTCATGACTTGTTTATAGGCAATCTTATGTTCATCACTGTCTTTTACCATATTGGATGGGTTTCGATAATTATCCAAAAAATGATTAATGACGATTTGCAAGCTCCAGCCATCCATTAAAGCATGATGATGTGTCCATATGAATTTATAGCGATGATTCGATAGCTGGATCAAGGTGATGTTCATGAGCGGACCATTCTCTAAATCCATTTGTCTGTTTTTGCTATGCTCTAAAAGATTTTTTATCTTGGATGCCGATTCGTCTTCACTAAACATCGTTAGATCCACATGATTAAACACATAATAAATGTCATTAAGGATGATTTGGTAACGGTCGCCCAATTGATTGCGCCTGAAAACGGATCTAAGAACGTCGTATTTTCTACAGGTTTCATTCCAGGCTTCTTCCAATTCGTCCAAGTCCAGATCACCTATTAAATCAATGGATAGCTGTGAAATATATTCAGGACTTTGAGTTACTTCACTATGGAATAACATCCCTTCTTGAAGTGATGTCACTGGGTAAATTTCTTCAATGTTATTAAACTTATTAATGAAATGGGTGATCGTACTTCCATCGACTATCTTCTCAGCTTGAAAATCCGTTTCGACAATGGAGTCATTCAAATCTGCGCTTCCACTTAAAATATTGTTTAAGTGTACTTCAACTTCTTTACATATCATTTGGTAGTTTTCATTATTGCTATCGCCAATAATATTCAGCATGAGTCTATTGTTTACGATGCTGGCGACAAAATTGAGCTTATATGGAAATGTATAGTTCAAATCGATATTACTGCTATTGGTTTGTTCCATATCACCAGTGTTATTAAATTGACCTAGATAGTTGTAACTCACAAGGCTGTCTGGATAGTTATGATTCCGAGCGGAAATATACTTTAGGATTCCAAAGTCAAACCCTTTGTTTGGCACACTTCTTACTCTGTTTTTTGTATTTCTCAAGGTTGAGCCCAAAGACGGCATTCCTTTAATCCTTACTGGATAAATGGAGGTGAACCACCCTACTGTCCTTGATAAATCAATATCATCTTCAATATCCTCTCTGCCATGACCTTCTAATTCGAGCCAAAATTCATCAATTCCTATTTTATTGGAAACTGCATGGGCAATAACGGATAATAAAACCTCATCAATCGTCGTTTTATGTTTTCTTAAAGTGTTTTTAATGAGGTTTTGTGTTTGGTCCTCATCCATTTGTATTTTGTACATGTTTTCAAAATCACATGTTTCTCCTAAGCTATCCGTCAGCGGGGAAACTGGTATATTCATTTCTTTTTCCCAATATTGAACGACATCTTCCGGTAGGTCAGTGTTCTGATATTCGTTCAGTTTCTCGGACCATTGTTTATAAGAAGTCGTTTTTAAAGGCAGTGATGGTTCTTGTCCATTCTTTATCTGTTGATAGCATCTTTCGAAATGATCAAGAAGTATCCTCCACGAAACACCATCAACCACAAGGTGATGAATCACCCAAAAAATCCTTACGTCCTTTTGATCCCTGAATAGAAGGAACTTCATCATGGGGCCATTGTGTATATTTAAACTTTGTTGGGCGTTTTCTTCCAGCTCCTTAATTACTTTCAGAGTATTTTCATCTGTAAAACTGGAAACTTGATACTCATGAAAACCGCATGCCGTATCAGCATTTGAAATATTGCCAATATATGAATCACCATGTTTTTCAAATAATGTCCTTAATATGTCGTGGTGATCAATTAATTTCATGATGATTTGTTTATATTGTTCGGTCGCCAATGCATGATCCTTCATCAAAACGACTGACTGATTCCAATGATGGATATTGTCATGATTTTCATTAAAAAACCAAGATTGAATAGGCGTCAACGGTACATAACCTGATATTTTTTCTTGGACCACTTGTTTTTGTTCCAGCTCATTTACAACATTCCCTAGCTCACGGACCGTTTGGTATTCAAATAAATCTTTAGGCGTTATAAATAGATCTTTTTCTTTTGCAGCCGAGCATATTTGAATGCTGATGATTGAATCACCGCCACATTCAAAGAAGTTATCTTCCGGTCCTATAGCAGGATCGTTTAATACATCTCTCCATATTGTCAGAAGCTCTGTTTCAGTTTTGGACAGCTCTTGCACATCCAGCACTTTTTTCTTCCTCTCATCCAACTGTTCCGTCCATTTCGGCAGGGATTTCCGATCAACTTTTCCATTCGGCGTCAAAGGGAATTTATCCAGTTGCATAAAATGAGCAGGAATCATGAAAGCAGGCAGTGTTTCTTTCAGTCTTCTTCTGATTGAATCCACCGATACCTCATCATTCACCGTATAATAAGCAATTAGCCTCTTATTCTCAAATCCATCTTCCATTGCCGTTACATAACTATCTTTGATTTCTGCTAGTTTTCGTAATGAAACATTAACCTCCGATAGTTCAACACGGTATCCTCTTATTTTCACTTGGTCGTCCGCTCTGCCTATATAAACTAATTCCCCAGCTTTGTTATGCTTAACTAAATCCCCGGTTCTGTATATTTTTTCAGCAGGGTTGAATGGATTGGGTATGAATCTTTCATTTGTCAGGCTCTCATTATTCAGATATCCCCTCGCTAACCCAAATCCTCCGACATAAAGTTCACCAACCGCTCCTGCCGGCACTAGTTTCCGGTTTTCATCCAACACAAGTGCAACCGTGTTAGTCAGTGGCTTCCCAATTGAAACAACGAATTCATCTGTAGCATCCTCATTCGGGGGAAACATTTTAAAACTTGTACACACCGAATATTCAGTAGGCCCGTAGCCATTGAAAAACGATATATGCTTAAACTTTGAAACGAGCTCGACTGGACATTCAGAACCTGCAGATCCCAACACTTTAATCGTGCTCAATTCATTGATTGGCAGTTCCTTCAACACAGCAGGCGGTAAAATGATATGAGAAATTCCTTCACGCTTAATTTGTTCAACAAGTTTACTCATGTCAAATTGATTTTCTTTATCTACGCTTATATGCAGCTCGGCACCGAACAATAGTGTGCTGAAAATCTCTATGACGGAAGAATCAAAATTAAACGTAGCGAATTGCAGCACTTTAGCTGATGTATTTAAACACATCATTTTATTTTGGTTATAAACCAAGTTAATGATTCCTCTATGTTCCAACATGACTCCTTTTGGCCTGCCTGTCGTTCCAGAGGTATAAATGACATATGCTAAGTCTCGCTGATCCGCAATGTGAAGATTCTCTGTCATTAACAAATCCGATTCATTTTCAATATCTTCAAAATATATTATTTTGGATGGGTCAATCAAATCATTCTTTCCGAGTTCTTTGTGACTCAAGCAATAGGAAATGGACGAATCTTCAACCATGTAGCTTAATCGTTCATTAGGATAATGAGGATCCAATGGAACATACGCAGCACCTGCTTTAATTACTGCCAACATCCCTGTCACCATATCAATTGATCGATTCACATAAATTCCGATTCTTTCTTCTTTAGAAATCCCTTTGCTTAGTAAATAGTGTGAAAGCCGATTGCTCTTATCATTCAATTCGCGATATGTAATGGTTTTGGAACCATCAACAATGGCTATCTTATCAGGAAATCGCTCAACAACTTTATGGAAGGCTTGTGGGAGTGTGTCATTGATCCCCTCAAAGCGAATGGTTTCTCCCTGCCATTCTTCCAATAATAATTTCTCCTGCTGCTTACTCACGACGGATACCTTGTCAATGGATTGTTCAGGCTGATAAGTAATCTTCCTGATCCACTCCAGGAAATTTTCAGCTAATGATTGAATGGTTTGTTCATTGAAGATCCCTGAATTATACTCAAATGCGAATAATAGCTTATCTTCATATTCTTCTGCAGCTAAACTCAAATCGAATTTTGCTGCCTTTGATTTTATTACTTCAGGCGTTATCTTTATGTATTCACTTTCCAATGCAGCTTTGGCATTATTTTGTAAAATGAAGACGGTTTGAAATAAAGAAGTGCTTGCTAAATTTCTTTCAGGGTTAATGACTTCAACAATTTTCTCCAATGTCATTTGCTGATGATCATAGATATCGATGATATGGCCTGTATTTCTTTGAAGTATCTCTTCAAATGTTTCCTCATGTCCCAGCTTTAATCTAAAGGGCAGTGTATTGACAAAATAACCTATCGATTTTTCTGTCCCTTCAATCATTCTATTCGCCAAAGGACTTCCAACGATGATATCGTTCTGACCTGTATATTTTGCTAGGAAAGACTGGTACATCGTTAGCAGTGTCATGAATAATGTCGAGTTTTTTTCCAGGGACATCCGCTTTAAACCCTGGAGCTCTTCCCTCGTTAGTTCCACTATAAAACTACTGCCGTCGTTACGATTTTCTTTTGAACGTATCTTATCTAAAGGAAGCTCCAATTTAGGTAATTCCCCAGCTAAGTTTGTTTCCCAAAATAGCGATTCTTCTTTCATGTTATTTTCCAACCAGATTTTCTGCTCTAATGCAAAATCCTTATATTGTTTAAAGTCTTTTCCAAGGATAAGTTCCTTTTCATTCACTTCACTGTCATAAAACGATAACCATTCATCTAAAAATATACTCACTGACCATCCGTCAAAAACGAAATGGTGGAGATTCACAAATAAAACAAAATCCTTTTCACTCAATTTAACAAGTTTCACTGTCAGGAGAGGACCTTTTTCAATTTCAAAGATTTCCGATTGGACATCGTCTTCAATTTGTAGCATACGAGTCTTTTGCTGTTCGGGCTTTAACGCAGAGAGATCGATTTCATCTATTTTAATGTATAAATCTTCCCTGATTTCCTGATAGCCTTTACCAGCGTTTTCACGGACGGTGGTCCTCAAAATCTCATGTCTAGTAACGACATGATTTAAGGCTTTTTCCAGCATTGAAGTATCCACTGTTCCCGTAATTTTATATTTCTGAGGGATATTATAATTGGCTGTCTTACCGTTGAGTTTTTCGTTGAACCATAAAGCCTCTTGGTTACTGGATAAAACATGATTTTCTTGTTGCGCTTCTATGTGCTCCATGTCATGATCTGAAATTTCATTAATGATGAACTCCGTCAACGAATCGATTGTTGAATTTTGAAAAATATTTTTCAAAGTTAGAATTTGATTATATTCTTTGTTTAATTTCGTCAATAACTTCATGGCTAAAATCGAGTGTCCGCCCATTTCAAAAAAATCGGCATCTTTATCGATTTGACTTGTTGATAAGACTTCCAAAAATGTCTTTTCCACGAAAGATGAAACGACCTGCGTTTCATTTCCCGGAGGTGTACTCATTTCCGGAAAGATCTTATGATTTAGCATTTTCAATGTAGGATTTTCAAACAAATCAGCTAATTTCATATTCGCATCAAGTCTTTTATTTATTTTAGACACCATTTTCATGGCTGTTATCGAATGCCCGCCCAATTGAAAGAAATCACCATTAATATCGCTGTTCAAGAAAAATTCTTGCCAAATTTCTTTAAGTCCTTGATTAACGGATGTGGATGTGACCGAACGGGCATCCGTTGCTTGATCGTCTTTACTCACATTATTTTTTAGTTTTGAAAAATCAATATCCACATATATTTCATCAATTTGCTGAGCTTTAGTAATTTGATGGGCAACCTGCATGAAGGCTGATTGGATATCATATACTAGCGAACGCTGTAAGAAGCAGGTATTAAAATACAATTTGCATGTTATCGTTTCTTTATTATCCTGGGCTTGTAACGATAATGGAAAGCTATGTGACTCTTTTCCGCCCTCGACCTCCCAGTTAATGCTAAAGCCTTCATCTTTCGCTTCCGGGTAATTTTCATAAACAAATAAAGTTTGGAAAATCGGATCTTCCTTCTTTAATTTCGTATGCTTTTTGATATCCACTAAAGAAATTTGGGAGTAATCCAGCATATTGTTCAATGTTTCCTGGAATCGTTTCAGTAAATCGGTAACGCTGTCTGTATCGTTTATTTCAGCTATCATAGGAATCGTATTAATGAGCATCCCAACGATTTCTTCCGATTTGAATAAGTTATTCGACCTGCCAGAGCTAATGATTCCAAAGACGATTCGATTTTGATTGGACATTTCCTTTAGGACGATTGACCAAATTAACTGCAGCAATACATTAAGCGTTACATGGTTTTTAGCGGCAAACTCTCTTAAAAGCTTACTTTGTGTTTTATCCAGCTCCCAGAAGAGATCATTGTCCTGGTGGTTTTCCTTCACATGTTTCATGACGGGAAATGTGATCGTCGGCTGCTCAATATCCTTTGCAAGCTCTTTCCAAAAACGATTTAAATCTTCCGCATCTGTTTTATTCATATACCGGATAAAATCTCCATATTGCTTTGGCTTTTCAATAAGTCCTTTGGAGTCTTTTCCTACAATTCGGCTGTAAATAACAAAGAGTTCATCGATGACTATGCTGGTACTCCAGCCATCCAAAATTATATGGTGATGAGTCCAAATCAAGATAAACTGATTTTCTTCAATTTTCACTACCTGGAGTTTCATCAAATTGGAGTTATTCACTTCCATCTCCTGGGATGCGGAAGTCACTCTTTGAATTTCATTTAATTGTTCATGTTCACTCAACTCTGTCATATCGATCATTTCCGGTTGATAATCCATTGTATTGAAGACAACCTGAACATTATTTTCAATATTTTTAGAGATGACCTTCATTCTTAATGCCTCATGTCGTTCTACAACCTGACTCCACGCCTCGAACAATGCATTCACTTCAAGAGCGCCCGTTATCCTGATTCGCATTTGAGAAATGTAAAGGTTCTCTGCTGTATTGTTCATTTCCAGTTCATAAAGGATTCCTTCTTGAAGCGGAGTTAATGAGTAGATATTCTGAATAGATTTCTCCAATTTTGCGCCTCCCGATTCCATTATCTTCGTGTCATCCATACTCAGACCACAATCATTCTATTAAACCAGTAATCACTTTATTTGTTAGAATTCAATATATGAAACAAATCTTCCTCAGTGACCATCGCATCCGGGAAATCACTTTCTATTAAAGAACCTTGGTCAAATTCAGTTCCCTTGATTTCAATGACAACATCACCAATAGCTTCCATTATTAGATTCATCTTTTCTTCGGCTAATTTTGAAATTATTTTTATGATTAGTTTTCCATCCTGGATAAATGACAGGAAATGCAGTTTTGGTTTATTTTCAAACTCACCAAAGTCCCTGCTATTGGATGATTCAAATTGAGAATCCAATCTTCCTAAGTAATTAAAAGTAACGTAGATATCCGGCTCCTGAATGACCCCAGGTCGTAAATACTTGATGACGCCATAATCAAAACCTTTATTTGGGATTTCCCTTATAGCATTCTTCGTGTTTTTTAAAGTATCTTCAAACGTCCCATCTGAATGCAGTAATATTGGATACATCGCAGTAAACCAGCCAACGGTCCTAGTAACATCGATTGTTTCATCCAACATTTCCCTGCCATGCCCTTCTACTTCCAACCAGAAGTTCTTCACTTCAAAAGATTGTTTCAAACCCTTTGCGATTAATGACAACAATACTTCCTCCACAGTCGCTTTTGATTGCTTTGATAATTCCTGGATCAAGAATTCAGTTTCTTCCTCACTGAATGATTTCTCCATCGTTCTTTCTTCTTTAGCTATAAGGTCTTCCGCTATCTTAAAATCCGTTATTTCACTTTTTGTTTTTTGTTCCCAATAACGGAGTGTTTCAAGGTCCATCAACGATTCATTGTATTTCCTCAAGAAGTTTGACCAGTCTTTGAATGATGACGTTTTATGAGCAAGCCTTCCCGTTTGATTGTTTAATACCTGATCATGGAGAGTATTGAAATCCTCAAGTAAAATCCTCCAGGAAACGGCATCAATCAATAAATGATGGATTACCCAAAAGAAGCGATACTTGTTCGGTTGTTCTTTGAAAACAAGCATTTTCATGATCGGTCCATTACTTATGTCCAATGAACCTTGAGTCTTACTTTCCCATTCATCTCTCACCCTTATTCGCGTTTCCTCATCCAAATGATGTATATCCTTATAGACTAACTCCCATGTTTTGTGTTCGGAGTCTATAATCCCGATATATTTATTGTCACGTTTTTCAAATAGGGTTAACAATCCATCATGATGTTCCACGATATGAGATAGAATTTTTTCAATGTCCTCCATTTGAGCACAGGAATCTTTACTAAAAACAATGGACTGGTTCCAATGATTGATGGAAGCAGTGTGCTCCGCAAAGAACCATTCCTGGATGGGGGTCAGTTCCACATTCCCTCTAGTGGCTATAGGTTGAATCATGACCTTATTTTCAGTTTTCGCTATCGCTGCCAGCTCTGCTACCGTTTGATTTTCAAAAATTGATTTTGGACTGATGATTATACTTTCCTGCCTTGCTAGTGAACATATTTGAATGCTCTGAATGGAATCGCCGCCAAGTTCAAAAAAGTTATCTCGGATACTTATGTCATCCAACCCTAAGACACTTTTGAATATTTGAAGAAGCACTTTCTCATTGAACGTCTCAGGTTCTTCCAATGTATTGCTTCTGGTTACGGGTACCGGAAGAAGTGCTGAATCAATTTTCCCATTTGCATTTAACGGAAATTTGACCATTTGCATAAAGAATGAAGGAATCATGTAACTTGGTAATCTCTCTTTTAAAAATGCTTTTAAGTGATCGTAATCAACTTGTTGCTTGGATGTGAAATAAGCGATTATTTGTTTATTTAAGTTGGGCTGATCCTGAACCTTAATGAATGAGTCACTTACTTGCGGATAAGCATTGAGGTTGACCAAAATCTCATCCACTTCGACACGGAAACCTCTGATTTTCACTTGATTATCTTTACGCCCCAGAAAAATCAACTCACCATCGCTCGTGAATTTTGCAAGGTCACCGCTGCGATACAAGCGCTTTCCAGCTTTAAAAGGATGTTGAATGAACTTTTCTTTTGTTAAAGCATCATTATTCACATATCCAACAGCTAACCCTTCACCACCAATATATATTTCCCCTGCAGCGCCGATTGGTACGAGTCTTTGCTCAGGATTTAATAAATAGACGTCAGTATTCAGGATGGGTTTGCCTATCGAAACTTTATTATTGGTAGTCTCATTGTTTTCATACGCTTTAAACATTTCAATCGTGGTCCATACTGAATATTCCGTTGGACCGTAGGCATTATAAAAATTTATATTTTGATAGCGATCCAGCAAGGTTATTGGACATTCAGACCCGGCTGAACCGACGAATTTCACATGGGATCCCTCTATATTGAGCTCTTGTAATACTGCGGGCGGCAATACTAGATGCGTTAACTTTTCACTTTTGATTTGATTTTCCAATGCGAGTAAATCAAACATTTCCTCCTTATTATTCCCGATATGCAGCTCTGCACCATTTAATAAGCTTCCAAAAATCTCATATATAGAAGCGTCAAAATTAAAAGTGGCAAATTGTAATACCTTTGAGGTCTCATCAAGTTGTAAGTACTTGTTTTGACTTATTATTAAATTCACTACTCCTCTATGGGATAACATGACACCTTTAGGTTTTCCTGTCGTCCCCGAAGTATAGATTATGTAAGCCAGATCGGAAGGTACAATAGATTCGTTACAGCACTCGGTAGCCATGTAATGTACGGATTCAAGATCAATCACCTTAGCTATTTTTTTAATGGCAGGAGCCTCAACTTGATTCGTAATGCATACATCCATTTTCGAATCATTGACGATATAGTCCAATCTTTCAGCCGGCAGCATAGGATCCAGCGGAACGTATGCATACCCGGCTTTAATGACTCCCAACATGCCGATTACCATATCAATCGACCTGTTTACATGCAGGCCTACCTTATTAGAACCGTTTTCGGTATGTTTTCTAACCAATTTCGCTATCACATTCGATCTTTGATCTAATTCCGAATAAGTAATGGCCTGACCATTATCAGCAACGGCTAATTTGTTTGAATGCTTCTTGACGATTCTTTTGAATATGGAGGTGATCGTCTCATTTTGATGTGCATCCGAAACCTCACCTTGCCACCCAAATAACAAATGATTCATTTGATTGTCATCTAAATACTCCAAATGACAGATAGGTATATCCGCATTTCTGCAAATTTGGAATAACCATTTTTCGAAACTCAGCATGAGTCTTTCAATTGTTTCCCGTCTGAAAAGTTCATCGGAATACTCGAATTCCAGGATTAAGTCATGTGAACCCTTCACCTTTATAGTCAGGTCATAATTTGAATAAGGAATTTCGAATTTGTCTTGTTCAAGAGTGAAGAATGCGTTGCTAAAGTTCCCATCAAAGCTTTCTTCCATTGCCAAAGCTGTTTGGAACAATGGGGAATGACTGAGATCCCTGTCTGGATTAATGATTTCAACGATTTTTTCAAATGGAAAAGCCTGATGTTCCAATACATCCAAAATCACTTTACGATTCCGGTTCAATATTTCATGAAATGATTCTGATGGATCAACGGTCAGCTTCAATGGCAGCGTATTGACAAAGCATCCAACTGTCCGGGCAAATTCTTCTTGGCCACGGTTTGCCACGGTACTCCCGACAATGATTTGATTCTTCCCGGTATACCGACTTAAAAACACTTGATAGGCGGTCATCATAAAAGCATATAAAGTCGTACCATTCTCCTTTAAAACCCTGTCAATCCATGCACGAAGTTCATTCGTTATGGCCATTTCCAGTCTTTCGCCTGAGTAAGAAGGTGATTTTGGACGTTGAAAGTCAAATGGAAGTTCTAATGCTTCTTCCTCTTGATCTAAATAACTTTCCCAAAACCTCCTTTGGCTTGGCGTACTTTCCTTGACCCACTCCTTATGCCAGACAGCATAATCTAAATATTGCATGTCCAGAGGGGGAATATCCCCAACCCTGCCTGTTTGAATTCTTTCATAAATCTCCAATAACTCTTCGAAAAAGGTGACAAACGATACTCCATCAAAAATGATATGGTGAAAATTGCATACCAAATAATGTTTTTCTTCATCAACTCGAAATAGTTTCATATTAAATAAATGATCATTTTCCAGGTCGAAGCATCTTTCCATTTCTTCAGTAAGATGGGAGGTGACCATTATATCGCTGACTTCGGGATCTAATCCCCGGCAGTCTTCATAGGCAATCATGTTTCGGCTTTTTTTTGATAAGAATTGAAGGATTTGATGTTCTTCTCCTTTGAAATTAGTTCGCAAAGTTTCATGGCGTTCAATCATGAAATCTAATGCCTGTTGCAGGTCATCAATGTCCACAACGCCATTTAAAATGAATTTAAATGGCATATTATAGAGCATTTTCCTTTCATCCAGGCTGTCGAACAGATACATTCTATCTTGATTATGAGAAAGCATTCCTTCACTTTTCCCACGTTTATAAGGCTTATTTACCTCGTCTTCCCTCATGTCGAGGAGCATGTCCAGAAAACTTGCCAGTTTTTCTATATTCCATTGACTTGAAATGATTTCCGGTGTTAATTGAATACCAAACTCCTGTTTTATCGAAGACAAAAACTCATCTTTTTTTTCATTTGTGCTTAGTGATTCATTCATGTCCTCTACTAGTGATAGTTTAAAAGGTTCAATAACAATTGAAATCAAGTTTAATAGCCTATCTTCCGTTTCACTGATCATCCTGTTCATAGAAAAACACCTCAATTCTTTTCCATTCAACTTAACTTATGCATATCGTTCAATTGTTTGATGAGTACTGATAGTTCCTTGATGGTGGATTGTTCGAACATCACTTTGATTGGTAATCTCACTCCCAGGTTATTCTTCACCATTTGAATAAATTGCATCGCTAAAAGGGAATTCCCTCCTAAGTCAAAGAAGTTGGAATCTGTATCTATTGTCTCTTGTTCTAAAATTTCTTTCCAAAATCCAATAAGTTTTTCCTCAATTAACCTTTCCTTCACCGCAATTGTTGTCTCCATATATTTCCCCTCATTTCACTTTTGATTTTTCCAGCATTTCACTTAAGATTTGATTAAATATAGAAAGTACGGATGACCTTAACTTTGGATTGACCGCTGCCTCATTAAATTTAATTTGAACACTTGAACCAGGGGTGATGATGATGACGATTGGATAATGGGTCGTTTCCCGTCCTTCTTTCAAACTAACATTGATTTCATCATTATTAGCTAGTTTCATCGGATAGTTTTCAAAAGCATATAATGATTCAAATAGTTGGTTTTCCAAATTAGCCCACTCATAAATCTCTGATAAAGGTGTATTCTCATAGGCACTTAATTCCAAAAATTCATTTTGAACCTCATCCAGTATTTCCATGTAGGTCTTTTCGTGGCTGATATGCTTGATGAACGGCACAGTGTTGATAAATGGACCAACCATTGCCTCAATATTTTGGATAGGAATATTCCTGCCGGATGTCACTACGCCGCAGCATACATTTTCCGTACCTTTTATTTCTTTCAAAGTGGCTAGCCAAATGGTTAGAAAGAAAGTATTCATGGTAATCTTGTATTCCTGACAGAATCGTTGAATGGAATCACTTAATTCTTCATCAAATACTTTCAAGTAGCTATTCTCAATGTACCCCTCGCCTTCTTGCACTCCCATTAAACTGGATCCGGAATTCCGGGCACCTTCCAATTTCCCTGCCCAATAGTCCCGCAGTTCCTTATTACTTGTATAATCTTTCATATATTCAACATACTTTTTAAATGAAGGACTCACGGATGATGATGATATTATTGAATGATAAGCAGCAAAAATATCATTAATCACCATCGAGTAACTCCAGCCATCCATAATAATATGATGGAATGTCCATATTAATTGGTATTGATTTTCCGCAAGCTTAACGATCATGAAGCGATTCAGCTTATTATTCTCGATATCTATGATCTTATATTGATCAGCTAACAACTTTTCCAACTTCTCTTGATGATCGATCATTTCTTCATATTCAATCTCGGTATCCATGGAACTCATTAACAGTTGGTAGAATACCCCTTTTCTGCTTGAATACAATTTGGTTTTTAAAATGTCATGTTTCCCTGCAGTTGTCACAATGGCATTGGTTAATTTTTCGACGTCCAGAAAACCTTTAATATCAAAAATGAGCTGCACTTTATACTGGCTGCTTTCACTATCAAACAAGCTATGGTACAACATCCCTTTTTGCAAAGCCGTCAATTCATAAATATCAACAATTCTTGTTTCTTTGTGCAAGAGTTGGTTAAGTTCCTCTTCAGGCATATCCACCAATGGAAAGTCTTCCGGACGGTACATCTGTTTTCCCCTTGTTTCTTCTTCCAATGTCCGTAACAATTCCTGCATATTATGTTGAATATATTGCTCAAAATCTTCTCTTACGAAATGTCTGTTATAGTTTATTTTTATGGTTTGCTCCTCATTCACTACAAGCAATTCGATATCGACTTCATGTTCGGTATAGGAATTATGTTGAATATCTTGTTCACTAAAAAAGGTGACCTCTTTTGCAGCCCATTCATTGTTTTGGTGAAATCTACCTAAATTATTGAAACTGATGATCGGCCTATTTTGTTTCATATGTGTCTCGCCGCATAATTCGGTTATGATCCCATACTCAATCCCTTTATTAGGCAGGGTCCTTAATTTTTTCTTTGTACCTTGAATCGTGTTCGAAATCGATTCTTTATTTTCTATATAAACCGGGCACATGGTCGTAAACCAGCCTACTGTCCTGGACAGATCGACACCTGCAAATAACTCTTCGCGACCATGTCCCTCCAAAGTAAAATGAATATCTTTTTTATTAAAATATTTCCCGATTAGCGCTGCGAAAATGGATAAGTATATTTCATCGATAGATGCTTTATACGTTTTTGTCATATCATTATAGATTTTGTTTGTAATCTCTTTATTCAGTTTCATTTCAAATGATTTTCCATCGTAAACATTTCCTGTTTTGACCAGGGCGTTTTCGTATACCGTTTCATGTTCATTCAGCCAGTACTCTTTAATGCCTAAAGGAATGCAATTTTTATATTCATTGAGGTTATTCGCCCATTCCTTATATGATGTCGTTTTATTATCCAGTTTTAGTTCCTGATTGTTTATATCTTGAATATATAGCCGGTCAAAATCTTCGATCAAGATTCTCCAGGAAACCCCATCAACAAGTAAATGATGAATGATCCAAATGATTACATGCTCGTTTTGCCCAGTATTGATGCATACTATTTTCATTAGTGGTCCGTTTGAAATGTTGATGCCCTGTTGTGCACCGATTCCGAGTCTAGCTATTTCCCGTTCCTGTTTGTCCTTATTCAGGTTTGATAGATTTACGTAATTCAAAGTCCAATTTTCAGACGGGCCGATTTGCTTTTCCACCTGCGAAAATGATTCTTCTCTATTGAACCTTGATCTGAGCCCATCATGATGTCTGACGATATGGGCCATGATTCTTTGCAGCCGTTTCTCATTCAATTGCGGGTAGCCCTTTAACGTTACAGATTGATTCCAATGATTAAAATTATTTATTTGTTGAGTGAAAAACCAACTTTGAATAGGTGTAAATGGTGCCTTTCCAAAAACATCAGACTGATTTATCGTTACATCGCCCGTCAATTCCACAACCTTTGCCAGCTCTTCGATACTTTGTTTTTCAAAGATGTTTTTTGATGTGATGAGAAGATTTTCTTTCTTGGCAAGTGAACAAATTTGAATGCTTAGGATGGAATCTCCCCCACATTCGAAAAAGTTATCAAAGATGGTTATTTCCTGATTATTCAGCACCTCTTTCCATATCTTTAACAATTTTTGTTCCGTTCCATTCATGACACTTTTGCTGTTAGTTCCTTCCGGGTTCGTTTTTGTATCCGGCAAGCTCTTCGCATCCACCTTGCCGTTAACGGTTAGCGGAAAGGACTCCATTTTAATGAAATAAGAAGGAATCATATAATGGGGAAGATGATTCTTCATATAATCCCGGATATAATTTTCTTCAAGGTCATTGTCGGAGATATAATAGGCCATGATGAATTTCTTCGATTTAGATTCATCTTTTATCGCTATAAAGCAATCCTTTATACCAGGGCATTTATTTAGAACTGCACTGACCTCCCCAAGTTCGATACGATATCCGCGTATTTTCACTTGGTCATCAGCCCTGCCTGCAAAGAGTAGATTTCCATCTTCGGCATACTTAACCAAATCTCCAGTTTTATATAGTTTCCTTGAGGGATTGAACGGATTTTGAATGAAACTTTCATCGTTTTTCCCCGGATTATTTTTATATCCCCTTGCAATGCCTTTCCCGCCGATATACAGCTCGCCTATTTGACCTTTAGGAACAGGCTTCATCCTGGAATTGAACACGTATGCTTCTGCATTTAAGATTGGCTTTCCAATCGGAATCACTGTATCATCACTTGGAAGTACCTTATATGCTGTCGCAACGACCGTGCCCTCCGTTGGACCATAATTATTATATAAATCAAAGCTCAAACGCTCGGGTATCGTTTTTAAACGATCTCCCCCTGTCAAAATAGCTCTGATTGATTCTGGAAATTTCATATCGTTAATAAATAATTGCTCGAGCAGCCCCGTTGAAAAAAACGCGAGTGTTACCTTCTCCTTTTCCATCTTCTCCGAAAGGATCTCTACATCCAATAAATCATAGTAATCCAGTATCAGGAGTTTATTCCCATTCGTCAAATAAGGGAATATCTCCCAAACGGAAGCGTCAAAAGATGTATTCGAAACCAGTACTGCTGCATCCTTTCCATCTACTGAATAATAATTGATATGCCAATTACAGAGGTTGGCCAACCCTCCATGTTCAATCATGACCCCTTTAGGTTTTCCCGTTGTTCCTGAAGTGTAGATGATATAGGCCAGATCACTTTCCGATATCTTTCTTGAATGGAATTCTGAGCACTCCATTTCCCGTTCTTTTAGTATGTCTTCGATACATAATAGTTTTCCTTCTTCACCGGGATACTTTGGAAGTCCTTCTTCATTACTTAAGCAATATGTGATTTGAGAATCCTCAATCATATGTTTCAGCCGTGACTCTGGCTGTGACGGGTCCAAAGGCACATATGCCGCCCCAACTTTCATAATGGCTAAAATGGCCGTAACCATATTGATCGATCGATCCATAAAAATCCCAATTCTATCCTCTACACCTACATGATTTAGGAATAAGCGTTGTGCCACCTGATTTGCCCGGGCATTTAACTCGCTATACGTCACCTGATCATCACCATGAACAATGGCAACATCATTGAAATTTGTACTCACTTTATTCTCAAACCTGGTTATTACATCTTCAAAACGATGATCTTCCACTTCTTGAGTTACATTGCCTGTCCCCATTTCGATTAATGATCGCAACTGTGCAGGCTCTAAGTAGGTAATGTCCTTTATCCGCTTGCTTGCCTTGGTTGTAATCTCTAACAGCCAATGCTGAAAATTACTAGCCATTCTTTGAATCGTCGTTTTATTGAATAATGAGTTGTTGAATTCAAATGAAATGACTAATTCATCCTCATCCATTTCTTCTGCCTGAACAACCAAATCAAATTTAGCTTTAAAGGTATTGATTTTTCTCGGTTTTAACTTGAAATTCCTATATGCCAGCTTTTCTTTTTGGTTATTTTGCAGGACGAATACTGTATCGAACAATGGCGTATTTTCCATGGTTCTTTCTGCCGATAAATATTTCAAAATCTCCTTAGTAGGTAAATTTTGATGGTCAAAAACACCTGCAATTTTTTTTATGTTTTTTCGCAAAATCCCTTCAAATGAATCTTCCTGGGATACATGTAATTTAAAGGGCAAGGTGTTAACGAAATATCCTATCAATTGTTCAGTATCCACATGGTTTCTCTTCGCCAAAGGGCTGCCGACGACAACTTGCTCTTCATCAAAGTAAACCGATAAAAAGGTTTGATAGGCGGTAAGTAAACTCATGAACAAAGTCGATTTCGTTTTTTTATGAAGGCTTTCCAGGTTTTCTTTAATTTCTTTAGGTAACAAAAAGCTGATAATATCGGACTCGCTTTTACCTTCTCCGTTTTTTTGATGATCATATTGTAAAAAAGACTTTTGCCGTAATGCCGCTATTTCATTGATCCAGAACTCATTATCCTTACCTGTTACATAATTTGGTGAGTTTTTTTGCCATAAAGCATAATCTCCATATTGGATTGCTTGGTTATCTCTATCATTTCGGTCGCCATTCTCGATTTCCTCATAAATGGAAAACCAATCATTGATCATTATTGGAATCGACCAACCATCAAAAATAATATGGTGGATGTTACATAATAATTGATATTCACTTTCATTCTTCTTCACTAACGTAATTGATAGGAGGGGACCATTTTCTAAATCAAATTGCCGTTCCGCTTCTTCCTTCACGAAGTGATTCACTTTTTCTTCCTGCATGTCTAAAGGAAGATCCGAAACATCGAAATAATTAATAACATGATGAATCGACTCATCGAAAACCAAGATGCCCATTCCAGCTTCTTCCCTAATGACACTTTTTAAAATTTGATGTTTATTGCTTAGCTTATTTAACGATAATCCCAGGTTTCCTTCATTCACTTCACCTGCTATTTCATACGAAAAAACGATGTTATATAATGATTTGTCCACATTGGTTTGATGAATGAACCACAAATTTTCTTGCTCATATGTTAAAGGGTATGTATTTCTGGCATTGATATGGATAGGTGTATAATCTTGCTTTACCTCTTCTTTTTGACGAGCTTCTATGACTTCGGATAATTTCATAATCGTATCGTTTTCCAATAAAACGGAAGGAGCAATTTCAATCTGAAATTGATTTTTAATATTGACAATCAATCTCATTATCGATAATGAGTTCATTCCACTTTCAAGTAGCGACTGATTATTTTTTATAACCCCATTGCCTATGATGCTAACAACCAATTCCCTTACTTTTTCACTTATAGTTTCATCTGCTGGACTCTTGATATTCGGTGTAGCTTCACAGTCTTTTATTATGAATTTTGGTAATAATGATTTATCCAGTTTTCCATTTACAGTTAGGGGGATGTTGTCCACCTTGATAAAAAAGCTTGGTATCATATACGCTGGCAATGAGCTTTTTACACTTTCCCTCAAATAATCAGCAGCTAATTCTTCATCAGAAACATAGTATAAAAATAAATGCATATCATCGTTAAACGCTTTATCCATCGTAACAACTGCATTCTTGATGTTTTGCAATTCATTATACGCGCTCTCAATTTCCCCTAATTCAATCCTGAAACCTCTTAGCTGCACTTGCTCATCATTCCTGGAGATATATTGCAGATCACCATCATCCAACAGTTTCACTACATCCCCTGACTTATAGTAGCGGACATTATCAATATCCGTAAATTTCACCTCATTCATCATCGGATTTTTATAGTAGCCAAGCGATACACCTTTTCCTGAAACGTATAACTCGCCCTCTTCATCTCCAGTTACTTCTTGTCCATTTTGATTCATCACTTTGAATCCAAGATGAGGCAGGACTTTTCCGATATTGGTCATTCCTTTTTCCACATCACTATTGGCGATTTCTTTGTATGTTACATGAACGGTAGTTTCCGTTATTCCATACATATTTATTAGCTTTGGCAGCCTGCCATTTACGGGAGAAAACCACTGCGTCAATTTCTTGAAGTTTAATGCTTCCCCTCCAAAAATAATGTATTTTAAACTTAATTCATTTTGACGATTTAGGAGCTCACCACTCACTTCGAAGAAAGCGCTTGGCGTACAATTAAAAACGGTTGTTTGTGTATTTATCAATAATTCAACAAAGGATATTGGATTTCTGCTTTCTTCAAATGAAACCACTACAACTTCTCCGCCATATATCCAAGCCCCCCACATCTCCCAGACGGAGAAATCAAATGCGTAGGAATGGAAAAATGTCCATTTATCTTTATTAGTAAATTCGAACAAATCGTCGCAGCTATAAAACAAGTTCATGACATTTTCATGTGAAACGCAAACTCCTTTAGGTTTTCCTGTAGAGCCCGATGTGAAAATGATATAGGCTGGATCCTCTGGGTCAATTAAAGTATGTAGATTCTCACCTGTCATTTCTTTTGAATTCTCTATCACTTCATCAACGGATACATAATTACAATCAATGTCGCTAATCCGGCTTTTATCCCCAATTAATAACTTCAATTCTGAATTCTTTATTATATGCTTTACTCTTTCATCAGGACTTTTAGGGTCGATAGGTACATAAGTAACACCCGATTTAAGCAGGGCTATGATCAAAAATAAAACATGCTCGGATTTTTCAATATAGATTCCGACATTGTCTCCTTTATTTATCCCTTTGTCCTTTATGTACATTGCCATTTTATTCGCCAAGATATTCGTTTCGTTATATGTAAATTGCATATCCTTATTTCTTACTGCAATATTGTCTCCATATTGCCTAACACTTTCTTCAAATAAATTCGCTAAAGAATTCATATTCATCATTTTCCCCCATTATTTTAAATATGTGCCTGATGCAACTGTCAACATATGAAAAACCAAAGAAACCAAAGCGATTACAATCGTTATGATCCATGCGTTTCTTCTCTTAATGAGCGCCAATTTTTCGAGACTATAGCTGAATAGAATTAAACTGACAATGTAAAACAACTCAAACTCGGCCATGAATGTGTGAAGAATGGAATTTTTATCATGCACCAGTACGGATAAACTAGTGAATGTCGTTTCCTTGCTCTTTACCAATAATGCGATGATTGCATTAACACCAGATCCAATCACGATGCATATCCCTGCATTTATGACAGCTTGGCAAATCCCTTTTATATTTACCGGCCTTTCTTTTAAAACTAAAAATAATAGGCACACAATTAATATTTGAATGATGAATGTAACCAATAATCCAAGTGCTCCCATTACAATTGTGTTAATGGCAAAACTCGTTGCCCCGATCTCTGAAATGGACATGCCATTTAATACGTTCATCCCTTTTTGATCTGCAGAATATAACAAAAGCGTCGTTTCGACACCTGCTATTAAACTGAGTATCAATAACGAAATGATTAACTTGTGAACTCTTTCCTCTTTTTTAAAAAGATATTGTACTAATCTGTTATTGTTTTTTAATTCAGCATTCGCTTCCATTTTCAATTCCATTGGTATTCCCCCTCAATTATTTTCGTAGAATTTATCGGAAAGGTAACACTCCTTATTTCATCATTCACGAGTACAACCGTTGATTTATATTGGGTAAAATTTTTATAGAAAAGTGAGATGCTATCTTGATCCATATCAACCTTGGAAATTTCATAGATTTCAAGTGGAGAGGTCAATCCTGTTTTTAGTATCTTTGATAGACTTTCTTTTGCACTAAAGAAAACTTCTTTACTTAAAACACCATCGCTTTCCTTAATCATTTTTTTCTCGGATTCCGTTAAGTAGGTTTCCAAAAATTCAGAATCGGATTTCGTTTTAGTCTCAATATCGATTCCCATTGGATGCAGTTGATCAAAAAGCAATATTCCGAATGTTTTATCCGTATGTGTGATGGATATACCTATGTTCATTAATAAGAACAAGCTTGTAATAATGACCGGCTGTCCAAAGACTCCTTTCAACAGGGATACATTCTTTATTTCATCCAAACCAATACCTAAAAACTCCATAATTGCTTTTTTTCCAAAGTACAAACTTTTCTTTGCTTCGATGGATCTTTTGGGACCATTTTGCAAATTTAGATAATTCCATTCTTTTTCGTTGAAAATATCATCAATATAGTTCAAATTGACTGAATCCGCTTCATAAAACTTGATATAAGATTTATAAATTTTTTTCTTATTCATAAAATATTCAATCAATTATAATTTCCCTCCCCTCTTTTTTCTAGAAATCCTGCATTTTTTCTCCATTTTTTCCCTCTAAAATTTCTTTTTTAAAACAATTATTTCATTTTCCGGGTTAAATATTACCTATTATCATTATCGATAACACTTTATCACAACAATTTTGCCGAGTCCATTAAAAATTTGTAAATTATCTACATTACATAATAACTTTACCAATTTTTATTATTTTTCTTATTTAGTAGTATTTTCATAGGACTTATCGTGTGTATTTAGAATAAAAAAAGCAACTTGAAATTTTCAAATTAAAAAAGCCATATTTTATTTTTCACTATAATTTGTGAAAAATAAAATATGGCTTTAATACTGTTCAATCATTTTGGTTGTTTAATAAAAATGTGCATGGCCTTTTTTAATATCTCATTCTCTTCCTGTAGATCTTTAATTATTTTATCCTTTTCCTCTTTCAGACTGAGCCCTGAAAAACCATTACTGGAGTCCGCCGAGCCAACTTCATTTGTTTCTTTATAGATATTGATCCAATTTCTTAATGTAGGTATGGATATATTAAGTTCTTCGGCCAATTCTCTAGGCTTTCTGCCTTCTTCCAATACTAATCGAGCAGCATAAATTTTAAAATCTTTATCATGGTGCTTCCCCATAATAAGACACTCCTTTTTTAAATTTATTTAGTGCCGATTTTCTGTACTTCCTTTATCAAACGAAAATGTTTTTTTAATATAAAGACTTTCATAAATTTAATTTCAATCTATTAATCAAAATGGAATTGATCGCTATTGCGATCACTAAAATCATTAGCGCTCCGATCAGGGGTTGGACACTGAACCAAACCAAGCCAAAATGAATCGCTGTTACCAAGATTAATAATGGCAATCCATAAAGCAGGCTTATTAATACGTTGGGGTTGGATTTAATTGCAGCAGATGGGTTCTCCCATTCTATACTAGGATTTTTCATATCATATAATGGTGTTAGAAGATTATAGCAAACCACTAGACAAGAAGTGATTAATAACATGACTGCATTTTCCATTTCCCAATAGCCAAATAGGGCAAATATCAAAAAGCTGATCACTACGGCTATAATACTGATTATTGATGAAAATATCACTTTAGAAAAATAAACATATTTTTCATCAAACGGGACGCTTTTCAGTAAATAATGATATTTACCTTCTCTTGAATATGGGGTTCCGCTTATATTATTTATACAACACAAGAAGAGGACCGAATAGGAAAAATATTTATCAAAGACTCCCTCTTTCGTTATATTCAAATAATTCGGGAACACTTCATTCTGAATCAGCAATAACATGACAAGTGAAAAGATCGGAGGCAAAAGAAGACCTAAAGCGATTTGCATCTTAAAATATGCTTCTGACTTAATGATCCATATCTCTCTTTGTAAATAGTTACTCCATTGATTTTTTGATATATTAACCTTTGAGTTTTTCACATTCGTTTTGTTGTTTCCCAATATCCCGTTTTTAAAGTAATGAACAGAAATGTTCTCTATAATCATTGAATACAAAAGGAAACCAATTGCCAGTATCGAAATATAAATAATAAAAAATTGAACGGTTATTTCATTTGATACAAAAGCATCCAGTATCCATTTAATCACTGGAATCATATTTGCGGTTTCAAATATATGTCTCATCAACAATTCCAACGAGTTTTTTAGCCCTTCAAAAGAATTCAAATCTATTTCCGAGATGACCTTTGAAATGGCAACTGATGATTTTCCTGCAAAATATACAATGGAAATAATCGTAAGCGTTAGGATGATAGCTATGTTAACCATTAAGTATGCTACTTTACTTTTGAATCTATAATAATGCCTATTCATGCACGATAGGATAAAAAGCAGGAACAAAGCCGTTAAACCATTGACAATTGGTAAAAACGTGATTAATTTAATCGCTTCGATAAACTTTAGATCGACTATCAAGAAGCCTAATGTTGGCACCTGGATCATCATTGATAAGATGATCGGGACCCATAAGCTACTTAACACTTTGGCCCTTGATATTTCCTTATAGGTGAGTGGCAAAGGTGCCAATACTTTAAATTCTTCATAAGAAAATATTTGTGATGTGGACAAATAGCAAATCAACGCAAAGACGAGAATGCTGGAAATCGTTAAATTATAAAATAGGAAGACCTGGGTATCTCCAAGAAAATAAACAACGGCGTTAACGACAGTCAGCTGCATAAACATATAAAAAACGGCTATTATCAGGACAGCCTGCAACATTGTCTGCTTGGGCATTTTATAGAAGGAAGAAACGAAAAATCTAGTTAACTGAAGTTTTTCCTTCATATACCTGAGCCTCCATAAAGGTAGATTCTAATGAACTTTCACCTATTATATTTTGTATCTCATCATGCAGGATGATTTTTCCCTCTTTTAAAATAGCCACTGTATTACAAATTTTCTCCGCCACATCCAGCAGATGCGTCGAGAAAAACACTGTACCGCCCATTTCAACATATTGTTTGATTAACCCCTTAAAAACTAAAACGGCGTTTGGATCTAATCCGTTCAATGGTTCATCCATAATGATGATCGGGGGATTAATGGTAAAAGCCGCTATCAGGGATACCTTATGCATCATTCCATAAGAATAACTTCCCATTGGCTTTTTAATGGACTCCTGCATCCCAAACCGATTGATATATTTCCCCAACCGTTCTTTGTCATCATTTCCATATAGGTTCATCAAGAAACGAATCCAATCAAATCCCGAAACATTGTTAAACACATTGATAGTATCAGGAATGAAGAAAAATTGTTTTTTATATTCAATGCCGTCTTCTTTGGTCAGGCCATTTATTTCAACCTTTCCATTTTCTGAATCTAAAATGCCTGTAATAATGTTCAGCGTCGTGGTTTTCCCTGCACCATTTGCTCCTATAAAACCTAAGGTTTCCCCTTTTTTGATTTCTAGATTTACACCATTCAAAATCTTCTTGGCCGTGTAGCTTTTCTCCAAATCTGTGATGCTTAACAAAGTTATCATCCTCCCATCTCTTCATGATTAACACATTTCCATCCCCAACTTATTCATTATTGAACTTCTTTTTAGAAATCCATATGTTCGTTATCAATATCGTTACTGCCGTCCATGCAAGGGCAGCTAATGCACCCCAAACCGCCTGTGAATTGACTGTGCCTAAAATCAGTACTTCCATGGCATGCTTACTCATGCTTGCCGGATTCACATTGTCTATTACCGGACTTAATCCAACTATGATTCTACAGCCGAGGAGAAATACTATCGAAATTAATGCAATGATACCCTGGCTATTAAAAATGGTACTGATCATCGTCGTGAATGAAACGATAAATAGGATCCACAGCAGATAGAACAGTAAAGCCACTATTAAATCCCCAAAATCAACACTCGTAAACAAAAAAACTACATACAGATATGAAACCAAATATCCCAATGCCACACTGCAGGCAACAAACAGGTAATTGGAAATGATTTTCCCGCTTATATAAGATCCAACCGTCACAGGCCTTGTAAGTATGAAAGCAAGCATCCCATTTGCTTTATCGGATTGAACGACTCCCATCATTGAAACGATGATGATCATGACCCCTAGCTGATCAAATTGAGACCCTAAAGTACTGGCAAGAACTTCGCCGCCTTTTTGGGCAGCCATGCTTGGATCAATGGTGATCCCTTGGCCCCCGCCCAATGCCTCTAATATTGAAGGTAAATAATAGCTTACAACTGGTTGAGTTATTCCTAAAAATATAAATACAAGCGGCAGCCAAATCACTTTAAATTCACGTACCATCTGAACAAATTCCTTTTTAGCTAAAACGGCAAAATTATTCATTTTTCCACCACCAATTTTAAGAATATCTCTTCCAATGTATCGTTATCTATTTCGAACCTGACAAGATCAACATTATGCTCCAAAGCATTGGCCAGTAACATATTCTTGTTTGACTCAATATCTTCCACTTCTATCTTCAATTTATTTCCCACTACCTCTACACCTTTGACGAAGTTCAAGCTTTTAACGTTTTCAATCCATTTTTGACTTTTAGAGGTTATGTCGACATTGATTTTATTTCCGCTATTCCTACTCAATAATTCTGACATCGTTGTGTCCTCAATTTTTTTACCGCTTTTTATAATGACAAACCTCTCACATATTTCTTCTGCATCGCTTAATATATGCGTCGATAATAAAATTGTCGTATCTTTCTTTATCTCTTTTATGATATTCAACACTTCTCTCCGGCCGATGGGATCTAATGCCGAAACCGGTTCATCCATGACAATCAATGCCGGTTTATGTAACAGCGCCTGTGCAATACCAAGCCTTTGTT
Source organism: Peribacillus sp. TE19612 (assembly GCF_056279465.1). Lineage (NCBI taxonomy): Bacteria > Bacillati > Bacillota > Bacilli > Caryophanales > Bacillaceae > Peribacillus > Peribacillus sp. TE19612. Next base: position 118,173 of record NZ_JBWCCL010000005.1, read on the forward strand.
TCATTCCGCCCGAAAAAGTCCGTACCTTTGAATTCTCTTCCCCGCTCAACCCCACTTTCGACAATATCTCTGGGATGCCGTTTAATAATTCTTCCCTCTTGATACCCGAAAGCTGCCCCATGAAAGTAAGGGTTTCTTTGGCGGTCATCCATTGAAAGAAGTTAGGATATTGTGGTAAGTAGCCTATTTCCTTTTTCATTTTTGAAATTTTCTTACCGTCAAGCAATACTTCTCCCATACTTGGATCTATAATATCTGCAATCACTTTTATCAGTGTCGATTTACCAGCCCCATTTGGCCCAATCAATCCAACACATTCCCCTGATTGCAATTCCATTGAAAAATTATTGACTGCTGTTTTTTCTTTAAATTTTTTTGTAACATTTTTAATTTCTAATTTCATATTCTTTCACTGTCCTTTCTACCGATAACGAAGTACAGAATTGGACCGATAGTATTTGCAAAAATAATGATGAGTGTCCACAATAAAACATTTTTCCTCGTCTTTCGATTTCTGTATAAATCAATTAATGCTATAAGCACTAAAATCATTCCAATTGCAATTACCGGTAAAATGATCGGCAGAATAGACATGAAATCAATATCTTTCAATTCGTTCCATCCATAATGCAATTCCATATATACCACTCCTTTGGTAACGAAATATTATTATCATTATCGATAATGATAACATCTAATTTGGAATTTTGCACCTATTTTTTTTCTTAATAAAATATTGTTTTAGTTTTTATTGTTATTTATAATGATAATATTATCATAATGAATAATAATAAAAATATAGCGATATTTATTAACTTTCATTAAATGTAGACATTTTTTAAAAAAATTAAAATAATTAAAAAATACTTATTATTTACTTCGAAAAAATATTTCGGTACTATTATTTTTCGAACCGTGTCATTTTTATTTAAATGACAATGATTCAAACATTACAATATATGACGAATTAAACTTATTATTCATGGCCAACAGGAAAGTTCACTAAAAATTATCCAGTTATAATTTCCAATGTGAGGAGAATAAGATGATTAATAAAGCTGAAATTTTAATGCACCCAGTAAGAATAAAGATTACCCAAGCTTTAATGAGAAATAGGGAAAATGGTTTAACACCATTAGAAATGTTAAAAATCATTAAAGATGTACCCCAAGCAACATTATATAGACATATACAGGTTCTTTTGGATTCAGGGGTCATTCGCATAGTAAAAGAGAAAAAAGTGAGGTCCGTTTCCGAAAAATATTACGTTTTAAATGAAGAAGAAGCACGACTTAGCGGGGAAGAATGGAAAAAATCCTCTAATGAAAAAAAGGTGAACTATTTTTCTTATTATCAATTATCCCTTATGACCCAATATCAAAACTATCTTACTAAATTGGAAGAAAGAGACTGCGCAGAAGATGGTTCAACCTTTTCCCTTTTAGAACTAAAGCTTGATGATGAAAGCTTCCTTAACTTCCAAAATGAATTGAACGATCTAATGTTAAAATACTACAAAGCAACGAATCAAAGTGCGAAACAAGACTCTCCTATTCGAACAATCGGCGTTACAATTATTCCAGAATCATAAAAAATGAAAAGGCTGTTCCAAAACCTTGGACTCAAAAACGAATATTATAGAAAAAACCGTTAGGAAACATATCTATATATTCACCAACCAGTCAGGTTGCAGTCCAGGTTTTGAAACAGCCCTATAAATTCCATAATGGGCTTACCACCCGTTATGGGACATGACTAAAAGTGATGCACCCGCAATCAGCAGCTCCCCAATGTTTCCTTTATACTGCCGTATACTTCGTCCCACAGGTGTTTTTCTTCAGCAAAAGCCGCAGTTATCTTTTTTATAACTGCTTTTTGCTCTGCCTCGAAACGCTCATCATCCTTGGCAGGCAGGTCAGACCTTAACTCCATTACGAACTCTTGTACCTTTGGTGCACGAGGTCCCCAAACAGCCTTTTCTTCACCATCCTTATCAATGAATATAAAAATGGGAATCGAACGCGCTGTTCCATTCGTTAAATATTGATCCATCAGTTCAAGATTTTGATCTCGTAAAATCATGCGAGTTTCGATATTTGCCGCTTCAGATATATTCAGCAGTATAGGAATATTCATCATCGCGTCTCCGCACCAGTCTTCAGTAATGACAATAACTCGAAGTGCCTTCTTCTTTAATGTATCAAAAAACTCTTGGTCCTCTGCAGAAATGGAAAAACCTTGCTGGATCGATTGTAAGTTTTCTTTATGAACTTTCATCGAAGATACAAATTCTTGAGCAGGAATTCCCTTTTCAAACCATTCATTCAGTGTCTTCATCGTATTTCTCCTAACTATTTTTTAAATTAAAAGTACCATAAACCACTTATTATTTCATTGTTTCCACTCAGAAGAATAAAATGACAAATTGGTAAATTAAAACCATGTTTTCTTTCCCGTGTAAAGGGAAAACTATACATACACTCAATAGCTTACTAACTATTTTATATTGATAGAAACATTGTTTTCTAGTTTAGGAGATGAAATTTTGTGGAAGGCTTTCTCTTTGCGCTACTCCCTGCATTGACATGGGGCAGCTTAGTGCTTGTTTCCGAAAAACTCGGAGGCAACTCTTATAATCAAACACTTGGCATTACAATCGGTTCATTACTGTTCGCCATCATGATGACTTTCATCAATCCGCCGGAATGGAGCAGTCTAGTATGGATTGTCGGCATCATTTCCGGGATAGGCTGGGCATTCGGGCAGTTATTTCAATTCAATAGCGTCAAGGAAATCGGGGTATCGAAAACCGTTCCAATCTCAACAGGACTGCAAATTCTAGGAAATACATTTTTTGCGGTTATCATTTTCAGGGAATGGAATGACAAGATGACAATCATCATCGGCATTGTTGCAATCATCTGTTTGATTACAGGTGTCTTGCTGACAAGCTATGGCGATGGTGATAACAAAAAAGAAGGAAGCATGAAAAAAGGGGTTTTTTACCTTGCCATTTCTACGGTGGGTTATGTTACATATGTCATCGTCGTCAGATGGAATGAGGTTGACGGATGGTCGGCGATCCTGCCGCAAGCAATTGGCATGTTCCTGGCTGCCTTGCTCCTTTCCATCAAACATAAACCGTTTAATAAGTATGCCGGACGAAATATTCTTACCGGAATGATGTGGGCTGTCGGTAATATCGGTCTCCTGCTCGCTAATCCTAAAGTGGGCGTGGCCATCGCATTCTCATTTTCCCAAATGGGAATCGTCATTTCCACTTTAGGCGGTATCTTTCTTTTAGGGGAGAAAAAATCCAAAAAGCAAATGGCCTTTGTCATCATCGGGTGTGTACTCGTAATTGCTGGCGGGATCATGATTGGCTTTACAAAAGAATAATCAAAGGAGAGCTGAATGATGTATGAAGATTTAGAGAAAAAAGTGGTCGTGATCACTGGCGCGGCAAAAGGATTAGGAAAAGCCATGGCCGAAAGGTTCGGTAAAGAAAAAGCACATGTAGTATTAAATTATCACACTGAAAATGGCGACCATAAAGAAATCATCAAAATGATTGAAGCTGCAGGCGGGAAAGCCGCAGCCATTCAAGGTGACGTTTCAAAGGAAGCGGATGTGAAGAAATTGCTTTCTTTCGCTGTGGACACCTTTGGTACAATCGACATCATGATTAACAATGCTGGTATTGAAAATGAAGTGCCCAGCGAAAAATTGACTCTTGAAGATTGGCAGAAAGTCATCGATGTAAATCTAACGGGGATGTTCCTGGCAAGCAGGGAAGCAATCAGTTATATGCTCGATCATGGCATTAAGGGCAATATCATTAACATGTCTTCCGTTCATGACCGGATACCTTGGCCTCATTTTGTCCACTATGCAGCAAGTAAGGGCGGAGTCAAGATGATGACAGAAACCCTTGCACTTGAATATGCTCCTAAAGGGATTCGCATTAATAATATTTCACCTGGTGCAATCGACACACCCATCAATGCCGAAAAATTCAATGACCCGAAAGCTAAACAAGAAGTCATCAACCTGATACCGATGGGATACATCGGAAAACCGGAACAAATTGCCGCTTGTGCAGCTTGGCTCGCTTCCGCTGAATCGAGCTATGTAACGGGCTTGACCTTATATGCTGATGGCGGAATGACCAAATATCCAGGTTTCCAAGCAGGAAAAGGCTGAACTTAACTTGTTAGTTTTAGTAGCGGTTGATATTTAGGAGAAAAGAATTTGAGGGACTAGGATTTCTTCTCCTATGTCCCTCATTCCTTTGTACTCCCATTATATATGACTTTAATGATTCTAATGAAAATGCGAGATATCCCTTATTCCAAATAATTTGATATTTCTTCATTAGCAAAGCGATTTTTTGGATTCTTTAATCCAAGGTGATCACGGAGAGTGTCTCCTTCATAGTCCAAACGGAACAAACCCCTCTCCTGTAAAATGGGAACAACCTTCTCGACGAAATCCTCTAAGTCGCCTGGTAACAGTGGAAATTGAAGCATAAAGCCATCTGCAGCTTTTTCAGTAAACCATACCTCCATTTCATCAGCTACTTGAGTTGGTGTACCGACAAATCTATCTCGTCTGGCAGGACTGAAAAATCTCGCATATAATTCACCCACTTTTATGTCTTCTTCACCAATAATTTTCTTCATTTCATTAAAGTTACTTTGTATGCTATTTACTAATGGAAATTCAACATCCTTCGCTGGTGTATCTAAAGAATATTTTGAAAAATCCACGTTGCCCATATAACCAGAAACGAATTTCAAACTCTCATAAGGGTCGACGAGACTTTGGAGTTTATTGTATTTTTGAATGGCTATTTCCTCGGTTTCTCCGATAATAGGGGAAATGCCGTGAAGGATGTGGAGCTCTTCCACGCTTCTTCCAAAGGCCATTAAAGACGATTTTAATTCTTGATAATATCGTTTGGATTCTTCAATGTTATCCCAATGTGTGAAAACGACTTCGGCTGTTCGAGCGGCTAATCGCTGCCCTGGTATAGACGCACCCGCTTGAATGATAACCGGCTGCCCCTGCGCCGAACGTGCAATATTCAACGGACCTTTTACCGAAAAATAGTTACCTTTATACCGAAGCTCATGCACTTTATCAGGATCAAAAAATTGTCCCGTTTCTTTGTTATGCACAAACGCATCATCTTCCCACGAATCCCATAATCCTTGGACAACGTCGATGAACTCCTCCGCTCGTTCATAACGATGATCGTGTGCCAAATGTTTATCACGACTGAAATTCAAGGCCGTCTCTCCGGTCGCATCAGCTGTAGTAACAACATTCCATCCCACCCGTCCGCCGCTTATATGGTCAACAGAAGCAAATTGGCGAGCGAGTACATATGGTTCACTATACGTTGTAGAAGCTGTCGCCCCAATGCCGATTTTTTCTGTCGCTGCAGCTAATGCTGTAATTAGTACAATCGGATCAAATCGATTAAGTATTTGAGGATGCGATTCATGATTAATGGCCAAACTATCTGCCATAAAGGCAAGGTCAAATTTCCCTTTTTCTGCAATTTTCGAGAGTCTTTGCAAAGCTTTCACATCAATACTTGCATTCGGATTTGATGTCGGATGCCGCCACGACGCAACATGCATACCTGTTCCAATCAGATAAGCAGCTAACTTCATCTGTCTGTCTTGAGCCATTCTAATCTCTCCTTCCTTATTTATTAGAATAAATCTCCTTATAACTGCTCAATTCTTTCAAGGTAATGAATGTTGGAATATAGTTTCCATTGTAAGTTTCTTCAATAAATTTAGCCGTTTTCTCTGATTGATAGAGAGCAACTAATTTTCGGTAAATTTCATTGTCTTGATCTTCACTCCTAGCCGCTATGATATTAATATAAGGCTTTGCAGTACTGCTTTCATAAATAAGAGCATCTTTTAAATTTAGTCCCGCTTCTACCGCAACTCCATTATTAATCACTGAACCAGCTGTATCTTCCATCACACGCGGGGCACTGGCACCATCGACAGGAACAATTTTGATTTTCTTCGGATTTTCCTTTATTTTGTCCTGTCCGCCATTCCCGTCAAAGTCATCCACAACCTTTAAGAGTTTTGCTTCTTGTAATAGCAATAAAGCTCTTCCCCAGTTAGCTTGGTCATTGGGCACAGCAATTTGTGCACCATTTGGGATCTCTTCCACCGATTTATATTTGCTTGAATACAAACCGAGAGGAGCAATAATTGTAGTCCCAATTGGAACGATGTCTGTATTATTGTTCGCATTAAATGAATCTAAATAGGCAACATGTTGAAAGGCGTTGATATCAATATCCCCTTCTGCCAGCGCTTCGTTCGGATCATATGCCGAAGAGAAATTAACAAGTTCAATTTCCACCCCTTCTTTTTCAGCCTGTTCCTTTAAAAATTCCCATGTTCGAAGTTCAGAATTTCTAATCCCTACCTTCACTTTCGTTTGTTTCCCTCCTGCATTCGTGGAATCACTTGAGCAACCTGCCAATAACACCCCCAAGATAAGCAGTATAGGTAAAATACATTTTTTCATCATTCATTCCACTCCCCCTCTGTAAACTACCGCAACTACACTCTTCTAATTTTCCGTTCGAATATATTTCCTAAACTTTGTACTCCCTGAACAACAATTACTAGAATTACAACGGTGACGAATATCGTAATAGTGCTAAAGCGTTGATAGCCATATGTTATCGCTACATCTCCAAGTCCACCGCCACCTATAGCTCCTGCCATGGCTGTAGCGCCCACTAAACCAATTGTTGCAGTTGTTATACTTAGAATTAATGAAGCAAAAGCCTCAGGCATTAAAAACCTGAAAATAATTTGTAACGGCGTTGCTCCCATGGCTTTCGCGGCTTCAATAATGCCTTCATCCACTTCCAATAGCGAATTCTCCACAAGTCTTGAGATATATGGGCCAATATGAAGCACGAGTGGCACAATTGCTGCTGTTGTACCAATCGACGTACCAACAATTAGTCTTGTAAATGGAATAATCGCCACAAGCAAGATAATAAAGGGAAGCGATCGGAAAATATTTACAATCGGATTCACGATAGAAAAAATAAATCTATTTTCATAAATATGACCTTTTCTTGTTACAACCAATAAAATGCCTAAGAATATTCCAATGATGCTTCCAAAAAAAAGTGAAGTACTAACCATGTACAGAGTTTCCCACAAGGCGTTTAAAATGAGCTCTTTGCTTACTTCCATCCTTCGTAACCTCCTTCACTTTGACATTTTGATTCTTTATAAACTGTAATGCCCGATCAATTTCATCTTCATTTCCTATTATTTCAACAATTAAATTACCAAATGGGATGCCTTGTAACTCAGTAATATTGCCGAACAGAACGTTTATTTCCACATTAAACCTCTTCGCTGTTTTTGAAACGATAGGCTGACCAGAACTCACTCCCAAAAAATCAATTTTAAAAATCCGACTGAAATAGGCATCCTCATCGAGCAATCCATATACACTTGATGGCACTTCATCGCGAACAACCGATCGAATGAAGTTACGTGTTGTTTCTGTTCGTGGACGGGCAAAAATATCGATCACATTTCCTGATTCAATCACGCTCCCATCCTCCATCACTGCAACCCGATTACAAATTTCTTTAATCACTTCCATTTCGTGCGTGATAATTAGAATGGTAATTTTATATTCTTCATTAATCCGTTTCAACAGATTCAGGATTGATTTTGTTGTTTGTGGATCCAATGCCGATGTTGCTTCATCGCATAATAAAATCGAAGGGTTTGTAGCCAAAGCACGGGCAATCCCGACACGCTGCTTTTGTCCACCTGAAAGTTGATTTGGATAGTTCATTGCTTTGTCTTCTAGACCAACAAAGCGGAGAATCTCATTAACTCGTTCTTCAATCTCTTTTTTCTTTTTTTTACTTAACAATAATGGCATCGCCACATTATCAAAGACTGTTTTGGAATTAAGTAAATTAAAATGCTGAAATATCATGCCAATATTTTTCTTAGCTTCACGCAAATCTTTTTCAGACATCTTGGCAAGGTCTTTTCCTTCTACAATCACTTCACCTGAGGTAGGATATTCAAGTAGATTCACAGTTCGGATGAGTGTACTTTTTCCGGCTCCACTAAAACCGATAACCCCGAATATATCCCCTTTTTCAACGGTTATATTAATCTCCTTTAACGCTTCAATTTTCTTCTCCCCGCCATCAAAAACTTTTGAAACCCGACGAAATTCTATCAAAGTGGCCACCTCCTCTTATTAACTAGCTTGGTATAGACACCCCTTAAAACGCGGGCACGACGGCTCCTTCATATTGATCAAAAATAAATTCTTTGACCTTTTCCGTCGTTAATGCATTCGCAAGCTTTTGGATCGCTTTATCGTCCTTATTGTCTGGACGAGCAACTAAAATGTTTACATAAGGTGAGTCCTTCCCTTCAATTATCAGTGCATCATCGAGAGGTTTTAACCGTCCTTCCAGAGCATAGTTTGTGTTAATGGCCGATGCTTCCACATCATCTAGCGAGTGAACTAAAAGAGGGGAATCGACTGGAATGAATTCTATTTTTTTATCATTTTTTGTAATGTCCTCAATCGTATAATCCCCTGACTTGGAAGCATCCAACTCAATGATATTATTTGCCGCAAAAAGCTGTAACGATCGCGAAAAGTTTACTGGATCTTTCGGTACGGCTACTTTCGCTCCGTCTGACAATTCACCTATAGACTTAATTTTTTTGGAATAGACACCAAATGGTTCAATATGTACACCCTTCACATTAACCAAATTCAAACCACTATCTTTATTTACTTGCTCTAAGTAAGGGGTATGTTGGAAGAAGTTTGCATCCAATTCTTTGTCTGCTGTTTGTTGATTCGTTTGAATTCCATCCGTAGAAATCACTACATCCAGTTTCACGCCTTGTTTTTCTAAATCCGGTGCGATAAACTCTAAAATTTCTGCATGTGGTATTGAGGCTGCACCAATTTTCAAAGTCACTTCCTCATCCTTGTCTCCTTTACTCCCCGATGATGTTTGCTCATTACTTCCACAAGCTCCTAATACCAGCAATACTACTGTTAAAACCGTAACGGACAGCCATTTAATTTTCTTCAATGTTTCTCGCTCCTTTTTTATCCTTTTATATTGAAATAACAAACATTTATCAGCTGCTTCATGCCCTCTGGATCTTTTCTTTTCCTTCTATATGTTAGTCTCTTCCCCTAAGCGAAGCGGACTTAACAACTGAAAGGATTGGATCCGTTCTGCTTCTCTTCGAAGCGGTGTATGCAAAATAAATTCATCCACTTGAAAAACTTTCTGAAGTTCCTTTAAAATCCCGTTAACATATCCTGGAGTTCCAGCAATAACACTTGCGGTCTGCTCTTCTATTTCGTAAGCTTCACCAGCCTGCTTCTCAAATGACTCAGCCTGCTCACGTGATTGAACTGTCAGCGTCCGGCCACTTTGCAGATGAACTTTAAATAGTTTGTGTTCGCTTGCCAGCTCCTCTGCCTTTTGTTGGGTAGGAGCTGCCACAACCGCTACTGATACGATAAAGCGACCTTCTGGGTACTTGCTTCGGTAAGCAGAAGACGCTTCATACAGCTTGGTATCATCACTATTAATAAATCTGGCGAATACAAAATCCATTCCGAGGTTAGCGGCTAGTTGAGCGCTGTCTGAACTTGCACCAAGCAGAAAGGTTTCTGGCTTTTCAGGCGGTATCGGTGTTGCTTGAATACCAGAGAGCAAGTGAGCATCATCGATTGAATTTTCAATTATCTTTTGCAATAAGGATGCACGTTCCCCAAAATCTTTTCCATCATTCACAGTTCCAAATTGTAACGCCTTTGTTGATAAAGGAAATCCACCTGGTGCTTTACCAATGCCAAGATCTACCCTGCCCGGGGCAAGAGTGGATAAAACATGAAAATTTTCAGCGACTTTATAAGGGCTGTAGTGTTGAAGCATGACACCTCCCGAACCTACACGAATGGATGTGGTTTTCGATAATAAATAAGAAATTAATACTTCCGGTGAAGATCCAGCAACTTGTTCCATATGATGATGTTCCGATACCCAAAAACGGGTATATCCCCATTCTTCAGCTTTTTGAGCTAGGTTTACGGTTTGCTTAAGTGCATCAACTGCCGAACTCCCAGGAAAAATGGGGCTTTGATCTAATATTCCAAGCTTAAAACTCATATGACTTTCTCTCCAATCATTAATACCGAGTTAACAAATCGAATTAGTTGTTTTAATGTAATTGAAATTCATCCTAACATTGTAAACAAGCACTTGACAACACCTTATTTGATAGAAAAATTTATTTAATTGATAAAAAAATTCTATCAATTGCTTATGAATTTCGAATGCATTTGCCTAATAATTAACCACGCTCTCGCCTATCATGGTTTGAGATTTATTCTTCTTACCGCTATCAGAATAGGATTAATCAATGAGGAAGAGAAATGGAGAGAGGAGTCTATGAAAAGCTGGAATAAAAAAATGAAGAGTGGCTATGTGTGGAAGCTAAAATGGGGGGAATGTTCGCATCATGAATATGCTTGAAATCAAATTTGACCGAAACCTTAGGAATTACAACAACAAAGGTGCTAGTCACGAAAATGTGTCTGGCACCTTTGTCAAATATGTTCACCACTTACCATGGTTATATAATAAATCCTTGGCACTTTCATATAAAAAATGAGCGGCCTTAATAATGGCTTTTTCATCAACAGTAAAAGTTGGATGATGCCAGTCTTCGTTTCCGTTTGTACCAAAAAAGGCAAAGGTACCGGGGATATGTTGAAGGTAATAAGCGAAATCTTCACCACCCATTGAAGGTTCTGGATTGATTACATGCAATGATTGCTGCCGAGCAGACCTGCGTGCCATCTCTGTGACTGCCGGATGATTAAGAAGCGCGGGCGGTCCAGGAAACCAACCAATCTCAGCTTCCTGTGAAAAAGCAGCAGCAATATGATTCACAATCGAATAAAACTTTTCTTTTACTTCTTCGCGGATCCCAGAACTAAAGGTTCGAATCGTTCCTTCCAATATGACGTCACCCGGAATTACATTCCACGTGTTTCCACCTGTTAGTCTCGTAACACTCACCACGGCACTTTCTAATGGGGATACATTCCGGCTGACGATAGTTTGAAGAGCGGTAATAAGCTGAGCCGCTGCCGCTATTGGATCTTTTCCGTGTTGAGGGATGGCCGCGTGGCTCCCCTTCCCTTGAAGAACAACATGAAAACGGTCTACTGCCGCCATTAACGGACCATCTTTTATCCCAATGGTACCGACAGGCAAATTGGGTTTATTGTGCAGCCCAATCACAGCCGCTACATCGTCAATTTGACCATCTTTTATCACATGTACCGCTCCGCCACCTAATTCTTCTGCGGGTTGAAAAAGCAATCGCACTGTCCCGCACAACTCTGATTGATATTCTTTCAAAAGGTAGGCAGCACCTATAACAGCTGCCGTATGAAAATCATGGCCGCAAGCATGCATCACCCCTTTTACTTTCGAAGCAAATGGCAGTCCCGTTCGTTCCTCAATCGGAAGAGCATCGATATCCGCCCTTATGGCTACTGTCGGTCCGGGTCTCCCACCCTTTATATCTGCAAAAACACCTGTTTTCAATCCTGTATGACGGATTTCAATGCCCTCTTCCTCGAGCCAATTTTGAATTGATTTTGTCGTTTCAAATTCTTCATTTGATAACTCAGGATATTGATGTAAATGGCGCCGTATCGATATTAAGCGCTTTTCCAGCTCTCGACTCATACAGTCGCCTCCTTCTATAAATCTAAGCGATAGCATTTTACTAAAATATCATGATTTTGAAATTCTTTTGTTCGATCCCGTTTAAAGCCAAACCATTCATATAGTTTAATGGCCTTATGCATCTTATCAGTAGAATGTAGATACAAACTGGACGCACCTTGCGATTTTGCATAATTTACACTAGCCTTTAATAATTCCTGAGCGATACCGCGTCCCCTTGATTCGGGATGAACGGCCAACAACCGAATGATTGGTGAAAAAATCCCAAGTTCCGGCTTTTCATATGCTTTTTCAGATGACTGAAAAAGCTGTAATGTGCCAAGGATATCCTGATTGCACTTTGCAACCAACACCTTATCAACATGTGGATTATCCAATGAGGATTCAATATTTTTTAAATATCCTTCCCAAGCTTCCGGGTTCGAATATTCATGTTCATATTGTTGATAACTTTCTACCAATAAGCGGCGCACCGTCTCTTTATCTGCTTCAATCAATTCATCGACTACGATTGTATTAATCATACGTCCTCCCTTGGCCCCTTCCTTTTTAATTGGCCCTTTCTTCTAAAAACGATACGGAAAAATCTCTTGATATCCGATTTAAAAATTGTCGTGTTCGATCTTCCTTTGGAGCATTGAAAATCTCCAATGGTGAACCTTCTTCTACAATCACCCCGCCATCCATGAAAATAACACGATCCGATATCTCTTTAGCAAAACTCATTTCATGGGTTACAATCACCATCGTGATGCCTTCCTGTGCAATTGCTTTTATGACAGAAAGCACCTCCCCAACCAACTCAGGGTCGAGTGCCGACGTTGGCTCGTCAAATAGAATGACCTCCGGATTTAAAGCAAGTGCCCTGGCAATTCCAACACGTTGCTGTTGACCTCCTGACAATTGCGAAGGGAAATGGTCATGCTTATCTCCCAAACCTACTTTTTCCAATAACAGCTCACTTTCCCGTTTCGCCTCATCTTTCTTATATTTTTTTGTAACAATTAACCCTTCCATTACATTTTCCAAAACAGTTTTATGAGCAAATAAGTTATAATGCTGAAAAACCATTGCCGATTGTCTCCTAAGGGATAAGATTTCCCTTTTGGTCGCCTTCTTGGACTTCACCTGTATATTTCCCACTTGAACGATACCCTCTTCTGGTTTCTCCAGAAAATTCAAGCACCTAAGCAGGGTCGTTTTCCCAGATCCACTTGGTCCTAGAATGGTAACTACTTCTCCCTTGCCTATTTTCAAATTAATCCCTTTTAAAACAGGCTGCTGGTTAAATGATTTTTTTATATCTTTTAAATAAATCATTGTATTCCTCCTCGATTATAGGCAGTGGCCTTTTTCTCAATTAAAAACGAAAGCCCCTCTGCAATGATTGTGAGACCCCAATAAATTAAACCAGCAGCGATAAAAGACTCCAAAAATTTCAAATTGGTGGATGCAACAATATTGGCTGCTCCTGTCATTTCTTTTTGGGATACAATGAAAGCAATGGATGACGTATGCAGAAATCCAATGAAAATATTCGTGAAATTCGGGATGGACTGAGCAATGGCCTGTGGCAAAACAATTCGCGTCATGGCTTGAAACGAATTCATCCCCACGGAATAGGCTGCCTCCATTTGGCCATTGGAGACACTGATAATTCCCGATCGGAATATTTCTGATAAATAAGCACCCGCACTCAACGATAAAGCGGTTAAGACAAATAAAATGATCGGAATGGAATTAGATTGTATACCCAAATCAAATTTCTTAGAGATTTGATCGATTAATAATGGAAAACCGAAATAAATGAGCATTATGTGCATGATAATTGGTGTTCCTCTAAAGAAGGAGACATAACCATTTGCAACTTTACATAGAAATTTCACTTTATATATCCTAATCAAGGCAACAGCGAGACCGATAATAAAACCTGCAAGAAGAGGAAGTATCGTTAAGATAAGTGTGATCGGAAGTGCTTTAATAATCTCCTTAAAAGCAGTCCAAATGAATAGAATATCAATCGTCAAGTCCTTCCCTCCTCCCTTTGTTATCCAGTAACAGACACATCAACAGTTTGATGCCGATTAATTCGGTTTTCATAAAGTCTGAAAATTTTCTCAAACAATAGCACGACTGCATAATAGATAACAGCTAATGAGAGATAGACTTCGAGAGCATGTGCAGTTGCAGCAATTAATGTCTCTCCCCTGCCCATCATATCCATTACGCCGATGGTAAAGGCAAGTGAGGTATCCTTCAAGGATCCAATAATTGAGTTTGCGATATTCGGGAAAGCACTCCGTATGGCCTGAGGAAGCACAATTCGAAAAAAACTTTGACTATTATTCATACCAACAGAATAGGCTGCTTCCGTTTGCCCATAATCGACAGCCTTAATCGCTCCTCGGAATATTTCTGCGAAATGCGCCCCATTACTTAATGCATAAGTAATAATGACAAAATACAGAGCATCCATTCTTGAAATATCAATATTAATGAATAAAAGAATTGCAGGCAGTCCATAAAAAACTAGAAATAATTGTATTAAAATAGGCGTTCCCCGAATGAATGAAATATACAAAATGACTAGTTGATTCAATACTGGGATACGAAACAATCTCAGGATGGCTGCCGCTATCCCGATGACCATTCCTAATAAAACGGATGCTGCCAGAATTTGCAATGTTACTCCAAGGTAATATATTAACGTCGGAATGAGATCGACGATTAATGAAGGATCAAATGCTTTCCCCATGCTTTAGCACCTCCGCGCTTGCTACTATCTAATTAAAATCCTACTGAATAGTCTGCGCCAAGCCACTTTTTACTTAGTTCGCTAACTACCCCATCTTTTTTAAGCTCCACAAGTGCTTCATCAATTCTCTTCTGTAAAGGCGTTTCGTCTTTTCTTAGCAAAAAGTATACTTTTGAATTAAGAAGTGGCTCACCCACAACCTTTTGCTGTGCATCTGCTTGTTTATTTAAGAAGTCGACGGCAAATGGTGTAGTAATGGTAGCATCCGCCCGACCAGTTTTGATTTGATTCTTCGTATCATCTACGCCTTGACCAGAATAGACAATTTCAATACCGGCATTATTTTCTTTATTATACTTTTCAAGAAAAACAGCAGAATTGCTCGTTGCACTCACTATCGCTTTTTTTCCTTTTAGATCTTTAATGGAGTGAATATCATTGTTGTCCTGATGAACTGTAACTTGAAGGGGAAAGACATTATATGGTTCTTTATTAAATAGAAATTTTTCTTTTCGTTCATCATTCACCTCCATTTGGTGCGCAACAAAATCTATTTTGTTCGTTTCTAAACTTAATAATAGATTAGAAAATTCCATCGTTTTAAATTCAAATTCATATTCAGGCAGCTTTTCATCGATTTGACGAACCAACTCGACATCATACCCTGTCAGCTTACCATTACTATCCAAAAAGCAAATATTAGGGATTGAGTCCCAGTTCCGACAATGATTTTCCGAACTTTTTTATCCTTTGAATCTCCAGAACTGGATTTTGCTGTACTCGTTGTTTCTTTCGAAGAGCAAGCTCCCAAAAAAGTAAGTAGCAGTGCCATAACAATTAATAGTGTTTTTTTCATCTCAATTCCCCCGAACATTTTTAATTACTAACAATTGGTTCTTTATTTTCAATAATGCGATACAGCGTTTCATCTAGAATTTTACGAAGATACACAATTTTTTCTCCATCGTGATCTCGTTCAGCAAAAATCTCATAGCCTCTTCTTTCATAAATGGAAACAAGCCAAGGATGACGTTCAGCAGTCGCCAAATAGACGGCCGGCGCTTTCACCTGTTTCCGAAGTATGTTTTCTTCCACCCAGGTTAACAAAGTCGAGCCAAAACCTTTTTGTTTGTATAGGGGGTCGACTGCAAACCACCAAATGAATGGGTAAGGACTGAACTGATCAGGATCATTCCATGGATGACGAACTGTCACAGTGGAAACAATTTGGCCCTCTTGTTCTAAAACATAAGTGAGATTCCGCCGAATATTATTCGTCACTAGCTGCAAATCAGCAGTCGCAGCGAGAAAGTTAATATTCAATTCCCTGATTGGTTCATAAGCCCGAAGTGTAACGTTTAGCACTTCGGGAGCATCCTTTACAGTGGCAAGACGGATTAGCTGTGTCATGATTAACTCCCCTTTTCTATAACATATTAATTACACAAGAATAGTCGGATTTATTTATGCAATCTTTCCTTAATTCAATCAGTCATTCTTTTAGACTCAGTTTTAATCGCGTGATTTTTTGTTATTGTACACGTTTAAGTACTTTTTCAAGATTAGGAATTCCAATTTCCGTAACGCTCTCATATACGCTACCTCGCCCAAGTTCAATAATGGGCACATACCGAACACCATATTTGATTTCTAAAATATCTCGCCGATCATCATGATTGGTAACATCCACCGTTTGATAAGCGATCTCCTTTTCTTTTAAGTATTGTTTAACCTCTTCGCAATAGTGACATCCTTGTTTTGACCAAACGACGACAGATAACGCTTCTCCCAATTCTTATTCCTCCTTCAATTTTTAAATTGATTCTTCAATCATTGATTAATGCTTTCTTTCGCATAACGATTTTCCGGGAATGGAAGCCCCAAGTTGCCTCTTAATGTTTCTGCTTCATATTCAGTACGATATATTCCCCTTTTTTGAAGGATAGGGATCACATAGTCTACAAAGTCACTTAAAGCATTTGGAACACTTGAAGAAAAGATAAATCCGTCCGCCCCCTTCTCTTCAAACCATTGCTGAATCAGATGCGCTACTTTCTCTGGAGTTCCAGTGAAAGAAGTCCGGGGTGTTGTCTCCTTAAGTGCTATTTGACGGAGCGTTAACTGTTTCTCCTTCGCTTCCTGTTTAATTCGGTCAGTCGTACTTCGGAAACTGTTTTTTCCGATGTCTCCGAGATTTGGGAAAGGTGCATCCAGTTCATACTGGGAAAAATCATGATGATCGAAGTAACGTCCCAAATAGTCAAGCGCCTTATCTATAGAAACCAGGTTAGCGAGTTCTTGATATTTGTGCTCCGCTTCTTCCTCAGTTGCACCAATGATTGGCGCGATACCTGGCAGAATAACAATTTCATCAGGATTTCTCCCGAATGCAATAGCTCTGTTTTTTACATCTTGATAAAATATCTTTGCATCTTCCAATGTTGGTTGACCTGTAAAGATTGCATCCGCTTCTTTAGCCGCAAAATTTTTGCCAGCTTCTGATGAACCAGCTTGAAAAACGACAGGTCTCCCCTGTTTAGATCTGGCAATGTTGAGTGGTCCTTGCACGGAGAAAAATTCTCCTTTATGCTTTAATTGATGCATTTTAGAAGGATCAAAAAACTCACCGGACTCTTTATCCCGAGTAAACGCGTCATCCTCCCATGAATCCCAAAGTCCCTTGGTGACTTGTATATATTCTGATGCTATCCGATAGCGTTTGGCATGATCAGGGTGTTCTTCAATTGTTTTGTTATAGTTCAAGGCCGTACTCTCAAGAGGGGTAGTAACAAGGTTCCATCCGCCACGACCTTGACTAATGTGATCAAGTGAAGCAAATTGCCGAGCTACAGTAAATGGCTCACTGTAAGAGGTGGAAACTGTTCCGACAAGCCCTATTCTTGATGTGAAAGCAGCGAGTGCGGATAAAATGGTAAGTGGTTCAAATCGATTTAAGAAATGCGGTATTGACTTCTCATTGATAAACAATCCGTCAGCAATGAAAAGTAAATCGAACTTTCCCTCTTCAGCCTTCTGGGCCTGCTCCTTATAAAATTCAAGACTAACACTGGCATCTGCTTGAATGTCTGGATGTCTCCAACCAGATATACTCCCTCCAACTCCATGAATAAGCGCTCCAAATTTCAACTTTCTCTGTTCAGACATCGATACTCCTCCTTTAATTAGTCGGTTTTCAACTTTGCTGACATCCCACATCTCCCCTAATTGCTGAGGCCCTTTTAATTTTGGCTCGTAACGTGTTTCACTTCAGATAAGGCTAATTGAAGTGGACTCAACAATCGAAAAGATCTGAACCTTTCTGCTTCCTTTAAAATCGGCGAATGTAAGATAAACTCATCTACCCCGTACTTTTCATGTAAATTTGCTAAGACTTCTTTTACATAAGAAGGAGTTCCAGCAATAATATTGGAATCCTGTTCTTCTATTTCGTAAGGCTCCCCAGACTGCTTCCCGAATATCTCTGCTTGCGCTATTGTTTGGACTGTGACAGAACGACCGCTTTTGAGATGAACTTTCACAATCTTCTGGTCACCTGTTAACTGTTCCGCTTCATGTTGTGAAGGAGCAGCAATCACTGAAACCGATACCTTAAAGCTCCCGGTTGGATAGATACTTTGGTAAATGTGTGCAGCATCTTCAAGTACAGTCTCATTACTGTTGATAAATCGAGCAAATACATAAGCTATCCCAAGTTCGGCTGCTAGCCTGGCACTGTCAGCACTTGCACCAAGCAGAAACATCTTAGGCTTTTTGGAAGGGAGCGGTGTCGCTTGAATGCCTGCAAGCGGGTGAGATTCATCAACTGAATTTTCAATTATTTCTTGCAGGAAAGATAACCGCTCTTCGAAATCTTTTCCATCATTCACAGTTCCAAACTGTAGCGCCTTCGTTGATAAGGGGAGGCCTCCTGGTGCCTTTCCGATGCCAAGGTCTACCCTGCCTGGCGAAAGATTCGATAACACGTGAAAGTTTTCCGCCACTTTATATGGACTATAATGCTGAAGCATAACACCTCCGGACCCTACCCGAATCGATTTTGTCTGAGCTAATAAATAAGAAATCAAAACTTCCGGGGAAGACCCCGCCAGCTGTTCGGCATGATGATGTTCCGATACCCAGAAACGGGTATAACCCCACTCTTCTGCATGTTTAGCCAGATTAATGGTTTGCTGTAGTGCATCAAATGCTGAAGCTCCTGGAAATATCGGGCTCTGGTCTAAAATGCCAAGCTTATAACTCATATTCTCTCCTCCTTTTTAATTCAAAGTTTACTTATGAGAATAATTATATTTTGACATATCCTATCACCTAAAACATGCTAATGGCAATGGTTTTACTAATAGAAAAAAATATTGTATTGATAGAAAATATCTATCAATTAGATTGTATCTGTAATTGCTGATGGTTTTTCTCAAATTTCCGAATTGATAAAAGAATGTCTTTCCATAATAAAGGGGATTCCATCCCGTGATTTAAATGCGTCAGATAGATGTGCTGCTTTATCTTGATTAAATGTGACACATCCACTTCAATCAAAGTTCCCTGTTCTAACTCTTTTTTAATACATAAGTACGGTAAAAATCCGATACAGCTTCTGCTAAGAATTAGCGACTTCGCCACTTCCAGGTGATCAACCTGAAAATCAATGCGCGGCTCTACATTTGATACTTCAAAAATTTTATGAACGTGGTTCCAGTCAAGCGCACCACACTCAAAAAATACCAACGGCTCCATTGCTAATTCCTGTACTGTTAGCCCAGTTCGAAGTTGAAATGGATGTCCTGGATACACGACTAAACGAATCGAATTATCAAGGGTTTTGTAATTTTGCAGACCACTATGTGTAACATCCTTCATAAAGGCTATATCAACCTGTTTTTGAAGCAATTTTTCCATTAATGCATCATTTGTCGCTGAAATAAATTTAAAGCGTAAATTGGGGTTTTCCTTTTTCCATAGAGGAAGAGCAAATGGAATAAAGTATTGCGATGTAATGATATTGGCCCCAATCGTTATTTCCTCCAGTTCGCTTCCTGTTTTCAACTGCTTTTTCCCCTGGTGAAAGGTACGAATAATTTGATCCGCAAATGGAATGAAGGCTTTCCCTTTTTCAGTTAAAATAATTCCTCTCCCTTGCCTCTCAAATAATACTGAATCGAGTTCACTCTCAAGCGTCTTAATCCTTGCCGAAACCGTTGGCTGTGATAAAAACATTGCCTCTGCGGCTTTATGAAAACTATTAAGGTGAACAACATACATAAAAGCTTCAATATGATCAATATTCATCTTGCCAACTCCTTTTTCCAAAATGAACGCAAAAAGCTCCTGTTCGCTTATCGCGTTCAGGAGCTTTCGGTTGTCCAATCAGCCCATCCACTTATAATAATTCTTTCTCCGATTTTAATCTGATAAATCCAATAAGTAAAGTATAATTTAATTAACTTAACAACGAATAAGTCACATTTTTTTTTTGCATTATCTTACAATTTTACATTCAAGGAACGCAATACTATTTATGCAGATTTAAGAATTCTAAGTAAATAAAACTAATAATTTCATTCTCGTTCTGCCTGTTTTTCAGTCCTAAGGGTGTATCTATTTTACGAATTTGTATTGTCCATAAATTTTGCATAGTTTATTTAAATTGTTTATCCCAATGGACTTGGCCGTTTCAGTCCATCTTGTCTACGTTATATTTTTTTCTTCTTATAAAAAAGAAAAGAAAGGTCATCCTAATGGAGTAATTCTAATAATGACATAAGGAGAGAAACTACATGCCTCAACAACAAATTGATATCAATCAATTAAATCAAGCAAAAGCAAACGTTACCCTTACGCAAACCTTACTTTCACAAGCAATTGAAAAATCTTCCTCGGATCCAACTTTGGCACAAGAAGCCATTAAACAAGCGGCTCAAGAAATCGCCCAAGCCCAATCTTCCGTAAATCAGGTTTACAATACAGTACAAGCTCAGCAAGCGGAATGATTTTGGGGATTATCTCGATTAATTGATTCAAAACAAGAATAAAGAGGCCTATATCCAAATTCAGGAATAGGCCTTTATATAACAAATGTATTTGTTGAATCCAAGCTTTTTCACCCCCACTTATTTAATGGCGGTTTGATTGTGGGAACTTAAACGCATTGTATGGATCATACCTCGTTTTCACTACTCGAAGCCGTTTAAAATTTCCTCCATAGCAAGCAGCTGGTCAATCTTTAATGGTGTAACGATACGCCCGGTAAGCTTTGTTCTTTCCAAAAGATAGCCCCTTCCTCGGGCAACATCCTATGAAAAAATCTTGCAAGAAGACATATTCCTAAGCTTATTGATTCATTCCCCCTGCTGGCCCCCCTTGTTACGGGGGCAAATTAGCTACACTCGTGAGTTTCGCTGTTTTACTCGTGAATTCAACGACTTTACCCGTGAGTTTCGCTGTTTTACTCGTGAATTCAACGTCTTATCGTGATTTTTGCTGTTTTACTCGTGAATTCCACGACTTTACTCGCGAATTTCGCTGTTTTACTCGTGAGTTTCGCTGTTTTACTCGTGAATTCAACGTCTTATCGTGATTTTTGCTGTTTTACTCGTGAATTCAACGACTTTACTCGCGAATTTCGCTGTTTTACTCGTGAATTCCACGACTTTACTCGCGAATTTCGCTGTTTTACTCGTGAATTTCACAATTGATCTACAAGGACAAAAAAGGCCCTTCTCGAATTAGAGAAGGGCTTTCAATAGAATTTCTTATCCTGAAATCTCATCATCGGATTTAACGTCCAACGGTGTTCGTTTATCCATTTTCAGCATGTAATAACTTGCTATTACCAAGGCTAGGAAAACGATCCCGACAACCAAGGAAATCCTTGTACTAGGATTGATCCACATACCTACCAGCACCATCAGCAAAAAGGCTATTGTTGCATAGTTACTGTAAGGGGCCAATGGCATTTTGAACGGATGTTTCTCCATTTCAGCGGCATTTACCTTTCTGAATTTAAGCTCACTGATCAGTAAGACAAACCATGGAATCATCCCAGGCAAAACACTCGCACTGTACACATAAAGGAATACTTGCGGCGGTGCAAGGTAATTCAGGATAACCCCGATGCCCAATCCTAATAGTACAGCGATCGTGCAATATGCCGGCACTCCATTTTTAGATACTTTAGCAAAGACTTTCGGAGCTTGGCCATTCAATGCCAGTGTGTAAAGCATACGACCTGCACTGAAAATCCCACTGTTGCATCCAGACATTGCCGCAGTGATTACGACAAAATTGATGATGCCTGCCGCTGCAGTGATACCTATTTTGGCAAAGGTCGAAACAAACGGACTGCCTAAGTCATCCAGTTGATCCCAAGGGAATACTGTCACGATTACGAAAATGGCACCAATGTAGAAAATTAAAATGCGCCATATGATTGATTGGATCGCTTTTGTTACGGTCTTCGTTGGGTCTTTCGCTTCTCCGGCTGTGATGCCGATAAGCTCAACGCCTTGATAGGAAGCCACTACAAGTGAAAGCG
This sequence comes from Peribacillus sp. TE19612, assembly GCF_056279465.1. Lineage (NCBI taxonomy): Bacteria > Bacillati > Bacillota > Bacilli > Caryophanales > Bacillaceae > Peribacillus > Peribacillus sp. TE19612. The sequence goes on from NZ_JBWCCL010000005.1 coordinate 140,316, forward strand.
CAAAGAAGAATCCTGTCCAGCCTCCCGTAAAGAAACCGCCATTTTCCCAAAGATTCGATAAACCAATCGCATCCCCGCCATTCCCTATTCCAAAGAAGATAAGGCCTAGGCCGGCAACGATCATCAATATAATCGTTATGATTTTTATAAGTGCAAACCAGAATTCAAATTCCCCGAAGGATTTAACGGAAATGAGGTTGGCCGCTCCCAAGATGATCATGGCGACCACACCTGGTATCCAGGCCGGTAACTCCGGGAACCAATATTGCATATACAAGCCAACCGCAATGATTTCGGACATTCCGACGATTACCCATTGAAACCAATTGCTCCAAGCAGTCATATAACCTGCCAAAGGATGTATATAGCTGCTCGCAAAGGTTGCAAAAGAACCTGTAGTCGGTTCTAAATAAAGCATCTCACCCATGGAACGCATGATGAAAAATATAAAAATACCTGCGATGGCATAAGCAAGCATTACAGAGGGCCCTGTCCATTTGATCGTGCTCGCCGATCCCATGAATAACCCGACACCGATGGTTCCGCCCAAAGCTATCATTTGAATGTGACGTGCTTCCAGCCCTCTCTTTAATTCCTTGTTCGACATGTTTAACTCCCCCAGATGCAATATCGGTAATGCTTTTCTATCCTTACCACGAACTTATTAATTATTGCGGTTAGAAATGCTCTATCGAAAAAATATCAATAACACTTCATTTATGTTTTCTTATCTTATAATAGTAAATATTCTGTAAAAATACAATTGTATTTTTGAAATAAACAGTTGCCAAATATATCTTGGCAATTTTCCTAATCTAAAAATATAATTTTTAAAAAATGATGATCAATATTTCATAATAGTGATCCTCCAAAAAAATAAATTTTTCAAGTACCTTTATAAAAATTAAGACCACTATTAAACTACAGATAATGCCTGTTTCATTTCAAAAAATTTGTTGACCTACCGAAAAATAGATGATAGAATTCCAATATTATTTTATAAGCATAATGAATGATCAAGCAGTGAAAATTATCACTGGCTGACATTTCTTCACAACCGCATACAAGCAAGCGATGAATGCTATGGATGACACTATAGCAGGAGCAGCTTCTGGAGAGACTGTACAAGATGCAGCGCCGAAGGATTCACAATCTCAGGCAAAAGGACAGAAGAGTAACGAATGATATATTGTTATTCTGAACCCTTTAAGAGATTGGTATTATCCAATCTCTTTTTTTATTGTCCATTTTGTGGTTGGACTAAAATAACAAATGGGAAAGGCAAGCTGGACGAAAAAATTACGTCCCTCTCTCCAAGACCATGCAGGTAAACTCATTCACTACCAAGACTATAAAAAGACGGGGGCGTAAGAATTGGCAAAACAAGAATTAAAAAGAGATTTAAAAAATAGACATGTACAACTGATCGCAATAGGAGGAACCATTGGCACCGGATTATTTTTAGGTTCCGGAAAAGCCATACAATTGGCAGGACCTTCTATATTATTTTCTTATCTGATAATAGGGATTGCCTTGTTTTTTGTGATGAGGGCACTAGGGGAATTACTCTTATCCAATGCAGGGTATACATCATTCACTGAATTTGCAACCGAATATGTCGGTCCATGGGCCGGCTTCGTAACAGGGTGGACATATTGGTTCTGTTGGATCATGACCGCAATGGCCGATATCATAGCTGTCGGCGTCTATATGCAATATTGGTTCGATATCCCTCAATGGATTCCGGCTCTAATATGCCTAGTCATTCTGTTAGGATTGAACCTTTTGACCGTTAAGTTATTTGGTGAATTGGAATTCTGGTTTGCCATCATTAAAGTAATCACGATCATCGCCTTGATCGTCGTGGGGATCATCCTTTTGATCATCGGCTTCAATACCAATAGCGGAACGGCTTCCCTAACGAACCTATGGAATCATGGGGGCATGTTCCCTAATGGCATTTCTGGATTCCTATTATCTTTACAGCTGGTCGTCTTCTCATTTGTCGGTGTCGAATTGGTCGGGGTTTCTGCAGCAGAAACGGCGAACCCGCGAAAGAACATTCCATCTGCCATCAATAAAATCCCTGTCCGGATTTTGCTTTTCTATGTTGGTGCCATATTCGTCATTCTCTGCGTCAACCCATGGACACAACTGGATGCCACGAGCAGTCCATTTGTAGAGGTCTTTGCGTTAATTGGCATTCCAGTCGCTGCAGGGATCATCAACTTCGTCGTTTTGACATCCGCTGCTTCTGCATGCAACAGTGGATTATTTTCAACAAGCCGAATACTCTATACGTTAAGCAGGAATGGCGAAGCCCCTGCTAAACTGGAAAAATTAAACAAACAGGCTGTTCCGAGCAATGCCTTATTCACATCCACAATCGTTGTATCAATAGGGGCATTATTAAGCAAGCTGATACCAGAACAGGCATTTACTGTCGTGACTACCATCAGTGCCATCTGTTTCATATGGGTATGGAGCATTATCTTGATCTCCCATATCAAATATTCGAAAACAAGGCCTGACCTAAGAGCCGAATCGACTTTCAAGGCTCCTTTTACACCCTTTGTCAATTACGTCATTTTAGGATTATTCCTGTTCATCCTTATTGTTATGCTATTCGCTGAAGCTACAAGGCTATCACTGCTCTTGACCCCAATCTGGTTCATACTTTTGGTAATACTATATAACTCTAGGAAAAAATATAGCTAAAGAAAATAAAGCCTTGAACTCACTAAGAATTCAAGGCTTTATCTGTTTTATGAACATATCATTGTTCGGCTGTCTGCGCACTGCTGCTAAAATATATCAGGCAACTGCATTAAATTTTATATCAAAATAGTGTAAGCTAATATATATATTATCGGACCTTTTCGGTCAGGTATGAATTTTCCATCCGGTTCGGTTCACACATCCATCAGTGGCATTGAAGAATAAACCCCCATTGGTGGGCGTTTCACATTATTTAAAACGGAGGGGGTTGTTTAATGAAGATTATATATATTCTTACACTAGTTCCTTTTATAGGCATACTGGGATTTCTACCTTTTGTTAATAAAATAAAACCATATGTATTAGGGATGCCTTTCAATATGTTCTGGATGGCTATGTGGGTGGTCCTTACCTCTGCCATACTCGGCATCATGTATAAGCTGGACCCCAGGAATCGGGAAGGTGACCAGGAATGAATATTGCTCTCTTAATCATTTTAGCATTTTTACTTCTATCGATATTTTTAGGAATACGCTCTTCAAAAGGAAAAGATATGGACTTGGAACAATGGACGGTGGGCGGACGCGGTTTTGGTGCGATATTCGTCTTTCTGCTGATGGCTGGGGAAATCTATACGACCTTCTCCTTCCTGGGCGGCAGCGGCTGGGCTTATGGCAAGGGCGCACCCGCTCTATATGTTCTAATTTACATTACCTTGTCTTACGTATTATCCTATTGGCTCCTGCCGGAAATATGGAGATACGCCAAAGAAAATAAACTGATGTCTCAATCCGATTTCTTTGTAAGCAAATATAAGAGTTCCAGTTTAGGAATTTTGGCTGCACTTGTCGGTGTGGTGTCGATGATTCCAGTGATCGTCGTGCAGCTGAAAGGATTGGGGATCATTGTCTCAGAAGCATCTTATGGTGCCATCTCTATGTCTGAGGCAGTTTGGATGGGGGCGATCAGCCTTACCATTTATGTGATGATCTCCGGTATACACGGTTCAGTTTGGACCGCGGTCATTAAAGATATCATGATGGTCGCCATAATAGGATTTTTGGGGATTTATCTGCCGATTCATTACTTTGGCGGATTTCAGCCGATGTTTGAAGCGATTGATGCGGCCAAGCCAGGTTTTCTAAAGTTCCCTGATCAGGGACTTAGCGTATCATGGTTCATCTCCACAGTAATATTGCTCGTATTCGGTTTCTATATGTGGCCACAAGTTTTTAGCGCTGTTTATTCAGCACGCAGCGGCAAGGTATTTCGAAAGAACGCCATCATCAGCCCTTTATATACACTCATGCTGTTATTCGTCTTTTTCGTTGGGTTTACAGCTATATTGAAAGTGCCCGGACTCGTTGGGGCAGATGCAGATCTCTCATTGCTGCGCCTTTCGATCGAGACCTTTGATCCATGGTTTATAGGCATAATCGGCGGCGCTGGATTGTTGACCGCATTGGTGCCGGGATCCATGCTTTTGATGAGCGTCGCTACACTGCTCGCGAAAAACGTTTATAAGGAATTTGCACCTGCCGTATCCGATCGCCACATTGTACGATTAGCAAAGTTCCTTGTGCCATTCATTGCCCTTATAGCCGTCTACTTCACCTTAAACGGCGGCGAAACGATGTCGGCATTAATTCTTATGGGATACAGTCTCATCACACAGCTCTTTCCATCCCTTCTCTTTAGTCTGAAAAGGAATAATCCGATCAATAAATTTGGCGCAATCGCCGGCATCATTACCGGATTGGCCATCGTAATCTGCATTACACTCAGTCAATCGACAATAGGGACCTTGTTTCCATCCTTGCCGCAAGCAGCAAAAGATTTGAATGTGGGAATCATTGCATTGGCAGTCAATTTCATTGTGATGATCACGGTGAGTATTGCTTTCAGAAAGCACGCAGTTCAGTTGGAACCTAAATCCGTTAACGATATATGAAGCAACTTTGAAACTGGTTATGGATCAATAAACATTGGAGGCTCAGTCAAAAGACTGAGCCTTACTTATTCTCGGCTTCCAAGTATAGTTTCTTTTTCTCAATATTGTTTATGGGAAACCTCATTTTAGACTATTAATCTTTTCTGTTTATAAACAAATCCCCTATTTTAACTAATAAATATAACGAAAAAATAATCATCAAGGTTCTGGATACTACCAGACCATCAATAGCTAAATCATATCCGCCTCTTAATAAGACTTCCGGATTCAAACAAAAAGTAATCGATATTACGAAAGCTATTAAAATCAGGATAACACCGAACTGAGATCTATTTGACATTAACATTCCTCCTCATATTATATATTTTCCAAATAATAGAATTGTTTTTAGGAATAATCTACATTCATTGTCTCTGGGGATGACTCAGTTGCATTAAAAATCCAAAATAAATAGCCACCCTGATAAAGAATGACTATATATCATAAAATATGAAGCTTTCTCAGTAAAATCGATCGTATTGCTTGCGAGCCAACAAAAAAAACTCTCTTCAGAAGGTTCATGCTTTTACTCGTGAGTATCGAGCAAATACTCGTGAGTTTCATGCTTTTACTCGTGAGTTTCGAGCAAATACTCGTGAGTTTCATGCCCGTTAAAACTCATTTTCTTTTTACCCCGTACCTTCAGTAATCCACTAAAGCCTTCCTGCCATCATTCAATTCTTTGACCACTTTCTTATATTCCTGCAACTCTTGTTCCAGTTTTTGTTTTCTATTTACAATCATTCTCGTAACCTCTTTCGGGGAGGGCCCGCCTTGAATGCTTCTGATTTCCACAAAATATTCGGGAGAGATTATTTTTTTCCATTCATCTTCTGCTATGTTCACTGAAACGAATTCATTGATAATCTTGTTGATTTCTTGTGTGTCCCAATCATATAGCTCTTTCCCTTCACTAATCGACTTTTTTGCAATATGACTGGCTATCGAATGGGCTTTTCTAAAGGATATGTCGTAATCTCTTGATAGGGTATCCGCTAATTCAGTAACCGTTATACTGGATTTTGCGGCCATTTTCTTTGTATGTTCTTCATTTACTTTCAAAGTCGATATGACGGCATACATTAGTTTCATGACACGGCCTGCATTCGAAAAAGCCCGATATAAATGCGGCTGTAAATCATCTTCCGTATCGACGATATCACCAAATGGTGTATTGTGAATCATATTCATTGCAGCAAGTGCATCACCATACGCACTGCTTGCAATCGAACGGGAGTGTTCAATGGAGACAGGATTCCTTTTTTGCGGCATGATGCTGCTCACTTGAACATAAGGGTCCGCCACGTGAAATGTACCGAACTCCCTTGTCACATGCTGCAGGAAATCTTGAATCCACCTTCCGGTATTGACCATGCACGTCATGATGGCAGTTGCGGTTTCCAATAAATAATCTGCCCCGCCTATCGAGTCATAGGAATTTTCAATCACCGAATCAAACCCAAGCAGTTCAGCCGTACGGTTCCGACTGATCGGAAATCCGGTGGTCGTTAACGCGGCTGCACCCAAAGGGGATTGGTTAACCGTTTCATAGGCTGCCCATAACCGGCCAATATCCCTTTGAAGCACATCATAAATGGCTAAAAAGTAATGTCCTATTGTAGTCGGCTGAGCCGGTTGGGTATGCGTGTAACCTGTAATATAGGTTTCTGTATGCTTTTCAGCCTGCACCAAGAATGCTTCACTCAATTGGTTTGCATAGCCAATCAATTGGAGCAGATGACCTCTCAAAACAAGCCGGTACATTGCAACTCCCATATCATTACGACTGCGGCCGATATGAATCTTCCCTGCAAGTTCATGGCCGATTTCCTCACCGATCTTTGCCTCCATCATGAAAAATAAGTCCTCGAATTGGGGCTGATAGGTCAACTGCGCGAGATCTGTTTGGGCCACTTTCCGAATCCCATCAAGCATGGTTTTCGCCTCTTCATCTTTAATGATCTTTTGTTCCGAAAGCATGATGACATGTGCCCGATGAATATCGAACATTGCATCAAATAAGTAATCTCTTTGATCATTAAAAACAGGCATCAGAAGCTCTCTAGCATAGGTTTTTCCGGGAAAGACACTACCTTCATTTTTGATGAATTCTTCAAGCCTGCTCATCTTTGAACCTCCGATTTTATAAAGCTTTTTCCGCTTTGATTCCAAAAAACTTGTTCGAAATAAAGAGAACGATTACAATCAGCGTGATTTGAATCATCCCATAGGCAGCGGCCTGCCCCATATTGAACATCCGAAGCTGATTCATGATTTCAATGGATATGGGCCTGTTTGAAATCGTGTACAACAGGACCGAGGTCGGGAATTCCCCCACAGATTCGATAAATGCCAATAATGTCCCTGATAAAACACCAGGCATAATAATCGGAAATATGACCCTTCTGAAGGTATAAAACCACTTAGCCCCCAAGTTTCTGGCTGCTTCCTCAATCGAATCATCCAGATGCTCCAGAACGGCATTAGTCGACCGGACAACGAGTGGAATATGCCTGATGAAATAGGCAAGCGGCAAAATCCAAAATGTTCCTACCAAGATTTGACCGAAAGAAAAAACGCTAGGTTCATTGAATGCGAATATCAAGTTCATCCCTATGACCGTTGCAGGCAACGCCCAAGGAATCATGACTAGAATATCGACAAAGCTTTTCCCGACGAATTTCCGTTTGACAAGTACATAAGACGCTATGACCCCAAACACCAGATTTGCCAACGTTGCAATAACCGCCATCAGTAAACTATTTCGTAACGGTTTGAAGATATTAGGGTCTTCAAACAAAAGCCTGTAATTTTCCACATTAAATACTGTGGGATACGTTTGAAATGTCCAGGTTCCATCCGGCACAAGTGAAAGCAATAGAATCGTAAAGTGCGGTAAAAGCAGAATAATTACGCCGATGATACCAGTTAGGACCATCACCCATTTTATAAATGGGTTCCTCACTTCACTCCTGTGTGCGCCTATTCCTTTCGAAGCCATGCGATAATCCTTCCTATTCTGATACCAACGCATGAATAATAGAAATGAAATCGAAACGATGGATAGGATGACGGATTGAGTAGCGGCAATTTCCATATCACCATTGATTTTTGAAAAATAAATTTGCAGGCTTAACACCCTGTATCCGCCAGCTAATAAAAACGGGGCACTGAAAGAAGCCATCGATATCATGAAAACAAGTAGTGAAGCGGCAACGATGGCAGGTGTCAATAATGGAAATGTCACCTTCAAAAAAACCTTGATTTTATTTGCGCCTAAGTTATACGCCGCTTCTTCAAGTGACGGATCTATTTTATTGATTGCAGCGGATACGGTCATATAAAAATAAACATACATCGTATAGGCATGCACGATAAGGATTCCCGATACCCCGCCAATCTTGAATGGAACCTTCTCGAGACCAAACAGGTCCTTGATGGCATTTGGAATCAATCCCGATTCTCCATATAAAAACATAAAGGCCATGACCCCTACCAATGATGGAAGGACAATCGGCAAAATCGCTGCTGATGAAAAGAAGCTTCTGCCGGGAAAATCGTAACGGTTAAAAATGAATGCGAGCGGAATGCCAATCAAGGCACTGACCAATACACTCAATATGGATATATAAACAGAATTCCAAAGAGCCTCTAAGTTCGTTTTCGATTCCTGTACGAAGAAGTCCTGATAATTTCCAAGGGATATCGTTCCGTCTTTGTGCAGACTTTCAATAAAGGTCCTCACTGACGGGTAGAGTACATATGCGATAAGCACCAATACAACTGGTATAAGGAGCCAAACCGTCAATCTCGTATCACGATTTTTAATCATGGCGCATCACCGCTTATGACAGGGATAAGACGCAGCTGTTTCTCGGGAAGCTGGACATACACTTCCTTTCCTTGATAAAAGTATCCAAAATCATGGGTGTTAAATACGTCGACCCTCAGTAACACGTCTTGAACATCCACCATGACATTCACAACAGATCCAAAGAATTGGACGGAATTTATTTTACCTTTAAAGATATTCATTCCTTCTTCGGTCACATCCAGAATCCTGATTGCTTCAGGACGAATCGAAACAGCAAGGTCAGCATCACTCTGTATGATTGAAATTCCGTCCCTAGCTTGATTTTCCACATTCAATTTAATCGGTTGTTCACTATTCTTAAGGGCAACCTCTATATTATCTTGATGAACTTTTTCAACTTGAACGGGCAAAAGATTAATTTCGCCTATAAAACTCGCCACAAAATCATTGGCCGGCCGATTATAAATTTCTGTTGGCGTCCCGACCTGGTGACATACACCATAATTGAACACAGCGATTCGATCACTCATGGATAATGCCTCTGCCTGATCATGTGTGACATAAATGGTGGTAATCTTATAATCACGCTGCAGCCTTAAGATTTCCACTCTCATTTCATCACGAAGCTTGGCATCCAGATTACTTAATGGTTCATCCAGCAGTAATATTTCCGGTTCAATGACCAGTGCTCTCGCAAGGGCCACCCTCTGCTGCTGTCCTCCGCTTAACTGGCTCACTTGACGATTCGAGTAGCTCTCCAGCCTGACCTTTTGGAGGGCATCCAGCACTCTCTTCTTTAAGTCAGCAGAAGAAACCTTTCTCACACGCAAGCCAAACGCTACATTTTCAAAAACAGTCATATGGGGAAAGAGGGCATAGTTTTGAAAAACCATGCCTGTATTTCTTTTCTCCGGAGGTACACGCGTCATATCTTTGTCGCCAAATCGGACGACACCTTTAGTTGGATAATAAAAACCGGCAATCATCCGAAGTGTTGTCGTTTTACCGCAGCCGCTTGGACCAAGAAAGGTAAAAAACTCACCTTCTTTGATGTCCAGATTTAACTGGTCAACAGCTATCGTTTTCCCGAAGGCTTTTTGGACATTCTCTATTTTTATTGACGCCATCCCAACGACACTTCCTTATTCTTTAATTTCTTTATCTCCACTTTTAATATTTTCGTCCCAGTATTTCATCCACTCGTCACCTTTTTCCTGGAATGCATTCCAATCAATTTCCATCGCTTTAATTTCCGTTTCCGTGATCCATTCAGGTAAACCCTTCACATCACTTCTGGTCGGAATCCTGTAAAATTCTTCTGCTAATGTTTTTGCGGCTTCTGGTGAATTCACGAACTCATAAAAGGCTTCAGCCGCTTTGGGATGCTTGGCACCTTCAACGATGGCGATACCTTCTGTCAATACTGGCGTTCCGCTTTCTGGAATGACGAATTCAAATGGATAATTTTTATTTTCTTTCAGCATGACGACATCCGGCATTGCCCAAACGGAAAGTGAGCCCTCTCCTTTGGCTACCTTGTTATACATCATTTCAGGATTCGCTGAATATTCCTTCGTGTTTTGGTCGAGCTTCTTTAACCAGTCATACCCTTCTTTCGGATCATTTGTATCCTTATACGTACGGTAGATCATCGCAGAAAAAATTGTCCTCATCGTTCCGGAGGCTAACGGATAGCGGATGATGATTTCGTCTTTCCATTTCGGATCAAGCAGCTCATCCCAATCTTTCGGTACCTCGTCTTTTGATAATTCTTTGCTGTTATACATGATGACTTCCGGTGTCTGGCTCGTTCCTGTCCAATACCATTCCGGGTCGCGGAATCCTTCATCGAGACTATCGGAATAGCTAGGCTTATAAGCGGCCAGCAGCCCATCATCCTTTGCTTGATTGAAGTTCGTGGAAGGTGCCCCCCACCAAACGTCTGCCTGCGGATTACTTTTCTCTGAACGAACACGGTCAAGGATTTCCTGAGACCCCATATCAAGCCACTCAACATCAATGCCATACTTATCTTCGAACTGCTTTTCGAATTTTGATAAAATATCTTTGCCATGCGGCGAATAAACAACGATTTTATCTTCGAGCTCACCCTTTTCGCCAGCATCCGAATTCGTTTTCGTATCTGTACCGTTACACCCCGAAACTAATAGTGCTGCCGATAAGGTCAGTACTGAAACAAGCGACTTTTTCCTATTTTTCATTAATATTCCCCCTCATCACGAAAATTCAAAATGCCATCATGTTCCCTTAAGAAAAGGGAAACCGCTCCAAGCACCCCTGCGTTTTCTCCCAGTTGTGAAGTTTTCATTTCTACTAAACTTGGAAGATATCGATCAACGACCTCCCGAATTCTAGGTAAAATGTATTCAGCAGAATTTAATACACCACCTCCTAAAATGATCACTTCCGGATTTAGCAAACTAGCGGCATTGACAATTCCGCAGGCTAAATGTTCGATGGCTTCATTTATGATGGCCATAGCTGCCGTGTCTCCTTTTTTTGCAGCCAAAAAAGCATCCTCCCCCGATAGTTCGGAAGATTTGGCCCGTTCGAATAAAAAATGGTGAGGATCCTTGAGGACCTCCCTGGTGAAATGACCGCCAATCGACTTGCCTCCTGCGACACTTTCCAAATAGCCGTATCTATGGAAAAGTGGCTTGAATTCACGTTTTATATCCTCTTTGTCCGTCACCATATATCCCATTTCCCCAGCGGCACTGGAAGCTCCTCTGTATAACTGGTTATTCAAGATGATGCCGCTTCCGATTCCCGTGCCAACCGCAATGAACAGCAAATTCCGCTTATTTTGTGCATTACCCAGCCACTGTTCACCTAGTGCAGCCGCGTTTACATCATTGTCCAGAAAGATGGGGAAATCAAAATAACGCTTCGCTTCTGCTATAAATGGATATTGTACCCAGCCTAAACTCGGTGCCTCTATTACTAATCCGCTTGCCGTTTGCGTAATGCCAGGGATCCCGACTCCCATCCCCAATATCCTTTCCTTCGCAATCTGATTCTTTGCAATTAACCGCTCCGTTTCAATCGCCATTTGTTTAAGAAGCCCTGAATTTAAATAAGTGTTTGTTGAAAAACTAGTGTCAGCAAGGATGTTGCCGCTTAAATCGCTTAAAACGATTTTCACTTTCGTCCCGCCTATATCGACACCGATGATATAGGCAGCCTTTTCATTAAAAAAGAGCTGGATGGGCCTCCTCCCGCCTTGGGATGAGGATACTCCTATTCCTTTCTCGAATACCCATTTCTCCTGTATAAGTTCATCCACAGCCTGAGAAACAGTTGGTTTACTTAGCTGAAGCTTAACGGCGATTTCAGCTCTTGAAATGGGTGAGCATTCTTGGATGCATTGTATGATTCTTTTTTTATTTACATATTTTTGATGACTGGGTGTCCTTTTAAAACTCATCACATCACGGCCTTACATTATTTAGTTAGTAAATCTTCCTAATTAAGTAAAAATATAACTTAAATAATTTCAACGCACAAGATTTTTTCGGAACATTTAAAATGTTCATTTTTTAATAGTTACTTCGCATTATTTACATTTATAACCATTAGTGCTATTTATTAGATAGGTTTTTTTGTCTGGTTAGTTAGAAAACATTACTAACCTACATTTTTTTAGCTGTTTTATAAAAGTTGAAGGGGGTTAAAAGAAGAATGAAAAAAGCTTTGTTATCGTTGTTTTCCCTTTTGTTGGTTCTTGCATCATTGCCGCTTGGAGGCAGCGCTGCAAATCCTGATGATACCAACGTCGAATTATGGAATGCGGTCAAGCCGCTCGAAACGACCGTGACATTCTTGAACAGCGGTGCCCATCCCGATGATGAACGCAGTGACTTTCTCGCTTATCTATCGAGAGGGTTAGGGGTGAAAACATCCAGCCTGATTGCAAACCGTGGTGAGGGAGGACAAAATGAAACTGGGGATGAACTGGATAACGCTCTTGGAATCATCCGTTCGAGGGAAATGATAGAAGCTGCAAAAATCACCGGGGTTAAAGCCTATCATCTAAGTGAAACCACCTCTGATCCCATTTATGATTTCGGTTTCTCTAAAACACCAGAGGAAACATTACAAAAATGGGGCGAGGAACTCACATATGAACGGCTTATCCGCTTTATTCGGACGTATCAACCAGATATATTGATGCCATCCTTTCAAAATGATGATACCCAGCATGGACATCATCGAACAATGACAATCCTAAGTGAACGTGCCTTTACGGATGCCGCCGACCCAACTGTGTTTCCACAACAATTGAAACAAGGTCTATCGGTATGGCAAGTGAAAAAGTTATATTTGCCCGTTTCCTCGGCAGATCAAGCAACCACTTCGATAGAAATCGGTAAATATGACCCAATATACAAAATGACTTACCCACAGCTTGGAGAACAATCCCGCTATCTGCACAAAAGCCAAGGCATGGGTTCTGATATCCCTGCAGCACCACGCCAGATCCATTTGGATTTGAAGCAAAGCGCGGTTGATACAAAAAGCGAGTCGGACCTTTTTGCAGGTGTACCTTACAATTTTACTGAATGGGCTGAAAAACTCCCTCGCTCTGCTTCAAAATTAAAAGGTGAATTTAAATACCTGCAACGGAATCTGGACGCTGTTATTGAGGCTTATCCCCATGCAAAACGTGTTTTTTCAACATCCCAAAAAGCTCTTTCTAATGTTCGTTCAATTACTGCGCAAGTCAAAAAGGCAAAGCTAAGCCCTGCCATCAAAAACGACTTGCTTCATAAGCTCTCATTAAAAGAAGAGCAATTGCAAAACGTCAGTTATGTCTCCTCAGGGCTCGAGGTTCAAGCTAAAGCAGCTTCAAAGATTCTTACAAAAGGTCAAAATACGTACGTAACCATAACCATGAAGAATAACGGGAAACAAACATTGAAAAAAGTCGCTGCTGCATTGAACGTGCCTAAAGGATGGAAGACAAAAACAAAATCAAAAGATGTCAATCTGGCACCTAATAAATCAGCGACAATGACCTACCTAGTTGAAGTCCCTGAAGATGCAGCTTATTACCATGCCTATGATGAATCAACCATTACGACCAGCATTTCTTATAAATACGGGAGCACAAAAACTTTCATCAAGGAAGAATTGGATGGAACGATCGCCGTCCTTCCCGACGTTGGCCTTACCTTATCTCCTGAAGATATCGTCGTAAATACAGCAGATGTAAAAGAGGACATCCCAGTGACGGTGACCTTGAAAAATTATACAGAAGGAAAAGCATCAGCAAAGGTCGCTTTAAAAGTCCCTGAAAATTGGGGAGTTCATCCCCAAAATGCCACTGTATCATTTAATGAAAAATCAGAAGAAAAACAAGTGAAGTTCACCCTCAGACCACCGAAGGCCATCCAAAAAGGCGAATATCAGGTGAAGGCTGCAGCCACTGTCAATGGGAAAACCTTTGATTCGACCATTCAGGAGATTTCCTATGACCATATCGGAACATTCTATTACCAATACCCAGCAGCTATCAATACCGTTGCATTTGAGCTTTTGAAGCCAGCTTCATTAAAAGTGGGGTACATTGAAAGCGGATTCGATAAAGTGGCAGATTACTTAAGCAATGCAGGGCTGAACATTACGAAGTTAACTGCAGCTGATTTAGCTGAAGGTGATTTAAGTCAATATGACACGATCGTTACAGGCATCCGTGCCTATCTATCGAGGGAAGATTTAAAGGCAAATAACGCGCGCTTACTTGAGTATGTGGAAAACGGCGGACATCTCGTCGTGCAATACCATAAACCGGGTGATGGATGGGATGCCTTGAAGACGGCTCCATATCCTCTTACCCTCGGGAATCCTTCGATTCGCTGGCGGGTAACCGATGAAAAAGCCACAGTAAACGTGTCGAAACCAGAATCGGCGCTTTTTACCTATCCAAATAAAATAACAAATGATGACTGGAGCAATTGGGTCCAAGAAAGAGGATTGTATTTCCCAATGGAATGGGATGAACGGTATGAAACATTCATTTCCATGGCTGACCCGAATGAAGAACCATTTGATGGCGGTATCCTTATGGCTAAATACGGTAATGGCACCTACCTCTACACCAACCTTGTCCTATACAGGCAAATTCAAGGCCAGGTTCCAGGCGGATATCGAATCATGACGAACTTGATTAGTTACGGTGCCAAATAAATAAAAAGAAACCTATGCATGTGTTGAATGCATAGGTTTCTTTTCTGTGACGTTTGCCCGATTGAAGCTGATATGAATAAAAACATCTCCTGACTGATATGTTCCTGCTCTAAAAACAAAAAAAGTTATGCACAAAGATGAGGGAAAGGCTCATGCGTTTGGGTTTCCCCTCATTTCCCGCATTCCTTTGTCCACACTTTATGCACAACTTCATTCATGATTTACGATCTTAAAAACATCCCGTTAAAGCACTTTGCTCAAGAATGCTTTGGTTCTTTCATGCTGAGGGTTACCGAATAATTCATTCGGCTCATTTTCTTCCACGATATACCCTCCATCCATGAATATCACCCGGTCCCCGACTTCCCGGGCAAAGCCCATTTCATGCGTAACGACGACCATTGTCATGCCTTCTTTAGCCAGTTGTTTCATTACCTCCAAAACATCGCCGACCATTTCAGGGTCAAGGGCCGAAGTCGGTTCATCAAATAGCATGATCTTCGGATTCATCGCCAATGCCCTTGCGATGGCGACCCGCTGTTTTTGTCCGCCGGAAAGTTCCCCTGGATAGCTATTTGCTTTTTCCTTTAGACCAACCTTATCCAATAACTCAAGCGCTAATCTTCCTGCTTCCGCTTTATCGGTGGCACGAATTTTAATAGGGCCCAAGGTTATGTTCTCCAAAACGGTCTTATGAGGAAATAGATTGAAATGTTGAAAAACCATTCCAACTTCTTGCCGGACTTTGTTTATATTGATTTTCCTTTTAGGATCGGTTATATCATGTCCGTTAATGACCACCTCGCCGCCCGTAACTTCCTCAAGGAGATTCAGGCAACGCAGGAATGTACTCTTTCCAGATCCAGAAGGGCCTATTACGCAAATTACTTCCTTTTCCTGCACTTCTGCATTAATATCTTTTAAAACTTCGACAGTTCCAAATGATTTTCTCAGGTTTTTTACTGTAATGATGCTCATCGAACTTGTACCCTCCTTTCTATGAAATTAGCAATTAGGGTTAACAAATAGATGATAATAAAGTAAATCACACCCACGGCCAGCCAAATCTTGAATGCTTCAAAAGTTGCCGAAGCTTGAATCTGACCTTGCTGGGTTAAATCGGCTATACCAATGACGGATAATAGAGAAGTGTCCTTCAAGCTGATGATCGATTGATTCGTAATGGTAGGGAGCATCCTTCTAAAGGCTTGCGGAAGCACGACATATCTCATTGTTTGAGCTCCAGTGAACCCGATGGATCTTGCTGCCTCCGTTTGCCCTTTATCGATGGATTGTATCCCTGCCCTTATTATTTCAGCAAAATATGCCCCTGCATTGATTGCAACGGTAATTATTCCAGCTGTTGTACTGTCCAAAGAAATCAAATTCAATGAATTCACACCAAAATAGATAAAAAATAACTGAACGATGAACGGTGTCCCTCGTATTGCATCCACATAAACCTTTGCAATCCAGTTCAAGATTTTGATGGGGGCAAGTCGCAGCAATGCGACAAGTAAACCAATCAAAAACCCTAGGATAATGGCAATCACAAAGATATAAAGTGTCACCTGAAGTCCTTTTAATAAAAGTGGCAACGCCGCAACAATTATATCCATTTCTTTCACCCCTTTGAAAAAGAAAGCGCGCAATAAGCGCGCCTAATGAGCTTTAATCTATCGTTTATTAACCTTATTCACCAAGATACGTTTTTATAATTTCATCATACGTGCCGTCTTTTTTAAGATTGGCAAGACCATCATTTATTTTTTTCAATAAATCCTCGTTTTGCCCTTTCAATACAGCAATTCCATATTGGTCACCATTCAAACGGTCACCTACGATTTTCAACCCAAGATCTTTTTGGGCGATTGCATATGAGATGACAGGATAATCTTCTATAAGGGCATCCGCATTACCGTTGGCCACTTCCTGGAACATCGCTGGACTATCATTGAATTGAACAACTTTGATTCCTAGTTTCGTAGCATTATCCTGTGCATATTTAGCACCTGTTGTTCCTTTTTTCACTGCTATGGTTTTTCCTTTAAGATCCTTAACGGTTTTAGTGCTTGTATTATCTTTCTTAACAACTATTGTTAACCCTGCATCAAAATACGGTGTTGAGAAATCCACTACCTTTTTTCTTTCCTCTGTAATGCTCATTCCCGCAATGGCCACATCAAGCTGATTGGCTTGCATAGCCGGAATGATTCCACCGAAATCCATTGGAGACAATTTGATTTTGAAATCCTGGTCTTTCGCGATTGCATTGATCAATTCAATATCGATACCTTTATAGTCGTTCCCCTCTTTAAATTCAAAAGGAGGATAAGTCGTATCCACACCAACTTTATATACCTTTTCAGGTTTCTTTTCCTCACCTGCATTTTTTCCTTCATTGGTTCCACAAGCCGAGATAAAGATAGTTAAAATCAAAAACATACTCAATAAACCAAGTTTCTTCATTCAAATCACTCCAATTCTAAATTATACGTGATAATAAATAATTCTCCCTATAATATAGCATAAGAATAAAGTATTATAATATGAATTTTTAGAATAAATATTATTTTCTCCAAATAATTTTTATGGATGTTTTTCCTAATATTGTTCATGTGATGGAAAACACAAAAAGGCTATGGGATCCTTCTCGATAAAAATGGCCGATCATGTCATCAATACATCTAAAACAAGACCATTGGAAGGTGGTATTCACCAGGGTCCTTTAGTCATCCCTAATAGTAGATGCCCATTAGTTGGATAAGAAAAAAACTAAATCAATTAACTTTTGGATGCTTTTAAACTAGAATACAAGGAATTGTTTTTCCGCCTTCCACTCCCCCTGCTTCAAATGTCCCGCGCAACCGTGAGCCCTACCATGTCTACTTCTATCAAAAAAAGGCCAACCAGTAATTTTTACTGGTCGACCTTATAATACGAACGTATCCGTTCGATTTGTGATCGAATTAAGATTCATTGATTTGCACTAAAGCAGCAATATTGCGATGGGTGCCGTAATAATTAACGTGATGAGTGTCCGTTCAAACCAGATTACAATCAACTTCGTAATGCTGATCGGGATTTCGGTTGATAGGATACAAGGTATCGTCGCTGAAAAGAACAATATGGATGAAACAGAAACCACGGCAATGATGAACTTAGTTACCAGAGGTGCATCAACTACAAGAAGCGCCGGCAGGAACATTTCTGCAATTCCTATAGCTGAAGCTTTTGCAGCCAAAAATGGTTCAGGTATTTGCAATGCCCAGGTAAATGGGTAAAAAAGATAGCCAAGTAAATTGAATATTGGAGTGTACTCCGCTAATACAAGGCTGATGAGACCAACGGATAAAATGGACGGCAGAATGCTCATTGTCATAAGAAAACCGTCCTTTAAGTTCGCCCATAAATTTCTGCCAAGACTTACGGAATTATTTGCTCCCACCATCGCACTGTTCCAGGCATTTCGGAAAAGTCCTTCTTTGATAACTTCTTCTGGATCCGCATTATCCGAATAATATTCGTCGCTCATTTTATTTAATGGCCAAATGCGTACGGTAATGGCAGTGACAAGGTACGTGATTCCTAAAGAAACCCAAAAGAAAAGCGACCATAAGTCCATAAGCCCGAGGGTTTTTGCTACAACGATCATGAACGTTGCTGAAACCGTTGAAAAGCCAGTTGCAATAATAGCTGCCTCTTTAAGGGTGTATTTTCCTTCTTTATATAGTCGATTCGTAATAAGCATACCAATGGAATAGCTACCTGCTAAATCAGCAACCATATCAACCGCTGAACGCCCCGGCGTTTTAAATATCGGCCTCATGATCGGCTGCATCAGTACACCCAAAAATTCGAGAAGCCCGTATCCAATGAGAAGCGCCAAAAATATAGCACCTAAAGGAACGACAAGACCTACAGGTACGACAAGTTTTTCGAAAAGGAAAGGACCCATACTTGGGGCCATTAACCATTCGGGTCCGATCTTGAAATATATTAAGATCGCAACAACAGCACCTAATACTTTTAATAAAGAAAAAACGATTGATACCTTATCTTTGCTCCAGCTTTTTGAAATAAATGGATAAACAGCTCCTAATAGAATGACAATAAGAGCATAAATGGGAACGGCTGACGGCAAGGTTACTTTGATCCATGTTACTATATGATCAATTGGTATGCTTGAAACACCATTTATGGTAATGGGAATAAAAAACATAAAACTTCCTATTAAACTGTATATAATAAACTTCAGTACATTCGTAGTAGATTGAATCTGCGGCTCCTCTTGTTTCGTATTTGTCGCAACATTTGGTGATTCCATAATCATTCCCCCTTTAATTTAATTGCCTACTGGGTAAATTCTGGCGTCATGCCCACATCCAATCACGTAAAGTATCACCTTATTCCAGCAGCAAAACACCCCAGCTATGTGCCGCTTTCCAATCCCCCGTGTACCGGTGCACAACTACAACCCGGTAATATTGTTCATTAACATGCGAAGCACTGCCACTTGTTGCGAGACTTTTATATGCAATCCTGTTCTTTTTTTAATATCTTTACTCTTTCACTTGTATCCGCTTTCATTTCACTTGTCCTCATCATTATTTAACATTCATTGTATACTGAAAATTCTAATAATTATTTTACTTTTTGATGATTATTTTATAATTTATATTCTAAAATTCATCTATTATTGTCCTTTTTATAATCTATATTAAAATCAGAGCGAAATTTATGAGCAGAATCTATAGTTTTGGTACCAAAAACTAACTGAATGAGTGGTCTATTAAGCTTGGGCTGATAAAACCCAGTGTTCCTGCCCCTTTTTTGCATAAGAAACTCCTATGGCGGCGCTCCTCGCCGCCACCATCTACTACGAAAATCTAAACTCAAAATAGAGTCTAACCCATTAACCCCTTGACAATAATGGAAAATAACAATACAACCAGGCTGAACTTTTTTTGGTGGATCTTAAGGAAGATACCCTGTATAAGAAACTGGTTGTGACAGTATGGAAGAACCATTTAGTGTACTGCTAGTACGTATACAAAAATTTTTGTAACAAATCTCCTGTCATATGTATTGTTAATCTTTTTTGAGGTGATTTCTCCTATGGAAGCAATGATTGAACGGTGTGCTGGCCTAGATGTACACCAAGAAACAGTAGTAGCCTGTGTATTATTAGGTCCATTAGATAAAAAGCCAAAGACCTCTATTGAAACTTTTTCAACTACAACAACCGGACTCTTGGCTTTAAGTGATTGGCTCACTACTCTTCAGGTATCCGATGTTGTGATGGAAAGTACCGGAGTCTACTGGAAACCAATATGGAATATACTCGAAGGTTCTTTTCACCTTGTTCTTGCCAATGCCAGACATGTCAAAAATGTTCCAGGGCGTAAAACTGATGTGAAAGATGCCGAATGGCTTGCCAAGCTTCTAAGATGCGGACTTATTGAAAACAATTTTGTCCCACCAGAGGATATTCGTGATTTACGAGATCTTACTCGTTATCGAAAAAAATTGATTCATCATCGCACATCAGAGCAGAATCGCATTCACAAAATCCTTCAAGATGCTAATATCAAGCTAACATCCGTTCTATCAGACATTTTTGGTTTATCGGGACGTCGTATCCTTGAAGCGATTCTAAATGGTGAAAAAATAGAGACCGATGGTCTTCGAAAAATGGTGGATTGGCGAACAAAAGCAAGTATAACTGACATTGCCAGTGCAATTAATGGTCGTATTCGCCGTCATCATCGTGATATGTTGCGTTACCATTGGGATCATATGGGTTATTTAGAACAAACCATAGAAGAATTGGAAAAACAAATCGATCAACTCCTGTCCCCCTATCGTAAAGAAGTAGAATTATTGGATGGTATACCTGGTGTGAACAAAGCTGCCGCAGCCACTTTTATTGCGGAGATGGGTGTTGATATGTCCGTATTTAAGTCAGCTAAACATCTTGCCTCTTGGGCTGGTGTGAGTCCTGGAAATTACGAAAGTGCTGGTAAAAAAAAACGAGTAAAACCACACAAGGAAATAAAGCTTTAAAAACAATGGCCGTAGAATGTGTATTAGCAACATCAAGGCAAAATAATCGAATTGCTTCACATCGAAAAAGGATTACTAAACGACAGGGGAAAATGAAGGGACGAATCGCATCTGCCCATTTACTATTAACGATTACTTACAACATCTTAAAAACAGGAGAACCTTATCATGAACTAGGCTCAAATTACCTTGAAGAAAAACAAAATAACAAAGAATTAAAAATGATCGAATACCTAAAAAAGAAAGGCTATACAATCGCTCCATCTGAACAACAAACTGCATAACCAGTTAAATAACGACATAGTACATTTACCCCCATCAAAAAAATGAGAATATGGAGGGTTTATTTTAGCATGGCTTTTTTACTATTGTGTTTTCATACAAAACAGAGCTGAACGTCACACATCCAACCCAGCTTTCTTTTATATGCTTTTTGCTCCCAACTTGGGGATAAATAGTTCTTACACTTACGTTTAATTATCTGTTAAATTGGGGAAATATAAATTCAATCGACGATGACTTAATAACTAGGATGGATATGATGAGAATTAAGGTAAAAAAAATAATATATTACCTGATTAAATTAAGAGGGAAAATCTTTATACCATTTGCCATTTTATACATATTAGTTGCAGCATATATTGCTTTTTCTATAGAGCCACAGACGTTCGAATCATATTTAACTTCAGTTTACTGGGTTCTTACAACGCTTGCTACGGTTGGTTTTGGTGACTATGCACCGGTCACCGATCTTGGAAAAGCATTTACCATCGGTCTATACATAACGGGTATTGGGCTTGTTAGTCTTTTTATTGGAAAAATCATTAAATCTGTATATCTTATCGAAAAACGTAAAGTTGGTGGAAAAATGAAATATACAGGTAAAAATCATATCATTCTGATTGGATGGAGTGAAAAGTCAAAATCAGCAATTCAAGAAATTTTTAAATCTGATGAAACCATCGATATTGTAATCATTGATAACCTGGAAAAATCCCCCATGATGGAGGAGCGTCTGTTTTATGTTCGCGGGGATGCCACGGATGAAGAAACATTACTCCGTGCAAATCTTTCTAAAGCAAAAGGCGTTATCATTTTTGCTGACCAAATAACACAAGATAATTATGCTACAAAGGATCCGTTACTTGTCGATGGAAAGACATTATTAGTGGCCACTGCCATAACGTCCATTGAAGAAAAAACCAATACGGCAATACACGTCACCGCTGAGGTAATCAATCAAAAGCATATTCGTTTATTTGAGCGTGTAAAGGTGGATGAGTTTATTCCTACACAAGAAATGATCTCCCACGCAGCAGTACGATCATTATTTTCTCATGGAGTCACTCACATGTATTCAGAACTTATGAGCTCAAAGTATGAAGAGACGATGTATGAGATTTCTAAACAAGATGAATGGCGAACCTATCGTGATGCATTCATGGACCTTCTTAATAAAGGGGCCACACTGGTAGCAGATCGTGGTGACCTTAACATAAACCAAAAATTAGATGCACGAATTCCTGATGATGCACAGCTTTTCATAATTTGCGATAAAGAGACCATTTCCAAAATAAATTCAAAAATACATTAGAAGCAGAAATCTTTAGGGATGCTAAAATAGCATCCCTCAGTTTGTAGACAAAAGGGTTTTATCTAAAGTTAAAACTAAGTTGATTGGAGCGGGTGTTCGAGACTCCTGCTTAGAAAAGCGCGTCAAGGGTAGCCCCCGCAGTCGCAAGCCGAGGGAGGACCGCCCGCGGAAAGCCGAGTGCCTCTCGTTCCAATCAACGTCCAAATTGTACAAGCCATAAACTCAATTTTCTTCGAATTTGCCTGCAAATATGCATCCTTAATTGAATAGACTTTAAAACAACAGAACCTTCAATCAAAGATCGATTAAAGGTTCTGTTGTTTTTAATTTCAATGTTGCTTCGATATCCAAAAATTAACTATAAACTAGCTCTTTTTTTTTGCTAAGACCAAGCGTCTCTGATGTAGAAGTTTGAATTTCGTGCAAAAGCTCTGTATTTTCCATTAGTGACTCTCCATAAGAAGGAATCATTTCTTTAATTTTCGGTTCCCACTCTTTCATGCGTTGCGGGAAGCATTTATTAATTACCTCAAGCATAACGTGAACAGCAGTAGAAGCCCCTGGAGAAGCACCTAGCAATGCTGCAATTGAGCCATCGGATGCACTTACAACTTCCGTACCAAATTGAAGTGTACCTTTGCCGCCTTCAGCAGTATCTTTGATAACTTGTACACGTTGGCCAGCTACTACTAAATCCCAATCCTCGCTCTTAGCGTTCGGGATGAACTCTCGTAACTCTTCCATACGCTGTTCTTTCGATAACATAACTTGCTGGATCAAGTATTTTGTCAATGGCATCTCTTTTGCGCCAGCCGCCAACATAGTTAAAACATTATTCGGTTTTACGGAAGTTATTAAATCGAACATTGAACCTGTTTTTAAGAACTTCGGTGAGAAGCCCGCAAATGGTCCAAATAGCAACGATTTTTTATTGTCGATAAAACGTGTATCAAGATGCGGAACAGACATTGGTGGTGCACCAACTTTAGCTTTTCCGTATACTTTCCCATGATGCTGTGCAACAACTTCCGGATTATTACATACCATGAAGTATCCACTTACCGGGAATCCTCCGATATGTTTCCCTTCAGGAATGCCGGATTTTTGCAGTAAATGCAAGCTTCCGCCCCCGCCTCCGATAAAGACGAATTTAGCATTATGACGTTCTACGGTACCGGTATCGACATTACGCACTTTTAATTCCCATGAGCCATCACTGGCACGTTTAACATTATCAACACTATGTTTATATTTGATATCGACGTTTTGAGCCTTTAAGTGGTCAAACAACATGCGTGTCAGAGCACCGAAGTTAACGTCTGTACCGTAATCAATTTTTGTTGCCGCTATAGATTCATTCGATGGACGGTCTTGCATAATAAGTGGAATCCATTCCATCAGTTTTGCTGGGTCATCGGAATACTCCATACCTTGGAACAGAGGATTTTTGGACAGCGCTTCAAAACGTTTCTTTAAGAACGCTACATTTTTATCCCCTTGCACCATACTCATATGAGGCAATGGCATGATAAAGTCTTGCGGATTATCAATCAGCTTACAGTTTACAAGATACGACCAAAACTGCAATGAAACTTGGAACTGTTCATTTATTTTAATTGCTTTGCTAATATCTATAGATCCGTCAGCTTTTTCGGATGTATAGTTAAGCTCGCACAGCGCAGAATGACCCGTACCCGCATTATTCCATTCGTTAGAGCTTTCTTCTCCTGCGTTTGCAAGCTTCTCAAATACTTTGATTTCCCATTCCGGTGCTAACTCTTTCAGTAATGATCCCAA
Source organism: Peribacillus sp. TE19612 (assembly GCF_056279465.1). Lineage (NCBI taxonomy): Bacteria > Bacillati > Bacillota > Bacilli > Caryophanales > Bacillaceae > Peribacillus > Peribacillus sp. TE19612. The sequence goes on from NZ_JBWCCL010000005.1 coordinate 164,505, forward strand.
AGTCGCGCTCATGACTCCGCCGCCAATTAAGATAACGTCTGTTTGTTTCTGTATGTTGCTCATTATAACCTTCCTTATCCCCTATATTTGCAAAAAAGATGTAGGCGCTCCTGCTTAGGTGTCAAAAAAAAGCCCGGCACGAACTAGGAACACACCTTTTCTGTCTCCTTATAACTATATCATAATCTATTATTATTATTTCATAGATTAAAATATTCTACTATTACTTTTTTTGTTAAAATGTTGATTTTGAGAAGAAATTAGCTTAAACTTATCCGCCCCGATAGTCGCATTAAAAGATTTCTTCAGCAACTTCCCATCATTGAAGGAAGAAACTGTTAGTGAAATAATATTGACAGATTCGAAAAAGCCAGGAAAATACACATTTATTGACAAAAACAGAAGGGAAATTAGAACTTTCTGTAACCCTTTCCCTAAAAAACAAGGGCCTTCCTGAAATTGCTAAACTCTTAACTTTTTAACTAGTATCATAAATTCCATCCAATTATTAGATATTATAACAATACCAATAATTACTGAAAGCTAAACCAATATAAGGTAATGTCACCGATAATATTCTTAATTTTAAGACTTATCTCATAGTCCCTCATTAATATAATTTCTTAACTTATTGCTATTACAAAAAAACATTATTTCTTTTATTTTCGCAAGAAGATATTTTCAACTTTGTGTTCTGACCCTTTTTTCAAGACGAGTTTTGCCCGTCCTTTTGTCGGCAGTATATTTTCATGTAAATTTTTTAAATTAATTTCTTCCCAAATTTGAGTCGCTTTTTTTATGGCCTGTTCTTTAGAAAAGTCAATATAACGATGGAAATAGGATTCGGGACTTTGAAATGCAGTCTTTTGAAGTAAAAGGAACCTTTCGACATACCACCGCTCTATGTCGTTAACATCTGCATCTACATAGAGTGAGAAATCAAAAAAGTCACTGACGAATACTTGATTTTCCTTGTCAACTTGAAGAACATTAACACCTTCCACTATTAAAATATCCGGATTACAGATCGTCTGCACTTCATTTGGCAAAATGTCATACTTCAAATGTGAGTAGATTGGAACTTCCACTTTATTTTTTCCCGCTTTTACATCTCCGATAAGATTGATTAACTTTTGGGTATCATAACTTTCAGGAAACCCTTTTCTTTTCATCAATCCTTTTTCTTCTAAAAGATCATTTGGGTACAAAAAACCGTCGGTAGTGACAAGACCTACGTTTCTGTGATTATCCCATCTGGATAATAAAGTCTGAAGTAACCTTGCAGTCGTACTCTTTCCTACAGCAACACTCCCTGCAATTCCAATGATATAAGGTACTTTTTTAGCATCAGTTTTTAGAAATGAAGAAGTGGCTGTGTTAAGCTGCTGAGATGCCTCAACATGTAAATTGATCAAACGAGTCAAGGGCAAATAAACCTCTTCCACTTCCTGAATGGATATTTCTTCATTTATTCCTTTTAAGTTATCCAATTCTTCTTCAGTTAAAGGAAGAGGGGTATGGTTTCGCAAAGATGCCCACTTTTTTCGATTGAATTCAAAATAGGGAGTATAGGAACTCATGATTTTTCGTTACCTCACTTTTTAGAGTTACTATCAGTTTAACAAGGATGATGTCCATAAAAAAGATGTTCCTGATCCCTTATTCACTAAATTGATTAAGCTTTGAATGATAACCCACCTGTCTCCAAAGCTTCCCTAAGTTTCGGTAAAGAAGCTGGTCCCATACCGTGGAATTTCAAAATTTCTTTTTCACTATATGTTGATAGCTGTTGTAAAGAGGTTACCCCATTGCTTTCCAATGCACGTCTGGCAGGTGCCGAGAGCACTGAAAGGAATCCTGTATCAGGTTTTCGTTCCTGCTCACATACAGGGCAGGTTGGACAGTCGCTGGATTTATAGTATTTGTGTCCCCTTTCGCAAGTCCTCAAATTCTTCTTTGAAGTGGTCATTGTCAATTTCTCCTTTTCTTCTGGCTTTTAAGTCCAAACATAAAAAGTTCACCCTTCACAATGAAGCAATCATTTTAATCCATTTTATCATTAATTTCATTGGAAAAGGGTTGCCGCAGCAACCCTTTGCAAAACCCAAAGTGAATGATGGATTAACCCACTTTGTCCTCCTTCTTAGCCTCTGTCTGAGCATTGGCTTGTACACGCTTGTCTATTCCAAAAGCGAAATAACTAATTGCTACGATAGCCAGAAAACCTATTCCAACCATAAGAGATATACGTGTGTCATCATTAAACCACATACCGATCAATACCATGATCAAGAAAGCGATGGTCAAGTAGTTTGTAACAGGTGCAAACGGCATCTTGAATGGATGATTGTGCATTTCAGCTTTTTTGACCTTCCTGAATTTAATTTGACTGATCAGAATGACAAACCATGGAATCATTCCAGGAAGTACACTCGCACTGTATACATGCACAAATAAATTTTCTGGTGCAATATAACTTAAAACAACTCCAATCGCTAAACCGACGATCACTCCGAACGTACCGAATAAAGGGACACCGCTATTAGATACTTTTGCAAAGAACTTTGGAGCTTGTCCATTCATCCCTAATGTGTAAAGCATGCGTCCTGCACTGTAAATACCACTATTGCAGCCAGACATTGCAGCCGTGATTACGACAAAATTAATGATTCCAGCTGCTGCCGTGATACCAACCTTCGCAAAGGTCGCAACAAATGGACTGCCAATCGAACTTAATTGATCCCAAGGGTAAACGGTTACAATAATGAAGATCGCACCGATATAGAAGATTAAAATACGCCAAATGGTACTTTGAATCGCTTTGGTTATCGTTTCTTGCGGATCTTTTGCTTCACCAGCCGTAATCCCAATTAATTCTACACCTTGATAAGCGGCAACCACCAGTGAGAGAGCAAAGAAGAAGCCCTTCCAGCCGCCTGTAAATAAACCGCCATGTTCCCAAAGATTCGATAACCCTAAGGCTTCCCCTCCGTTACCGATTCCAAAGAAAATCAGTCCAAAACCTGCAACGATCATTAAAATAATCGTTACGATTTTAATCAGTGCAAACCAAAATTCAATTTCCCCAAAGGATTTAACGGAAATTAAGTTCGCTGCTCCAAGAATCACCATTGCAATTAAACCTGGAATCCAAGCAGGAAGATCAGGGTACCAATACTGCATGTACGTCCCCACTGCAATAATTTCTGCCATCCCGACGATAACCCACTGGAACCAGTTACTCCAAGCTGTCATATACCCTGCCAATGGATGAATGTACTTATAACCAAACGTTGCAAAAGAACCTGTACTTGGCTCTAAGTACAACATTTCCCCCATTGCGCGCATGATCAAGAATATAAATAAACCAGAGATCGCATAAGCTAACATTACAGACGGACCTGTCCATTGAATCGTGCTGGCTGAACCCATAAATAAACCGACACCAATCGTTCCGCCCAAAGCGATCATCTGAATATGACGACCTTTCAAGTCCCTATTCAAATCTTTGTTTGCCATTCCATTTCCCCCTACACTACTAATAGTCGAAATTTTATGCAAGATGCTTATTACACTCCCTATTTAGTATAGAAATGATATAGCAGGCACCACTTTATTTAATCTTTCTTAAAGCCGCCTCATAAAATCACTCTTCACTTTTAAGCACTCCTGACAGTCAGAAAGATTACTATCCATTTTCATGTTATTTCTTTATTCTGTCCGTGGTGCCATAGAAAGCGCTTACTTTTTACCGGTTATAACAGTTCACCCCTCATACGTAAAAATTCCCCTGTATAAAATAACTCGAATAAAAGAGTTTTGCAACTCTTTTATTCGGCTGGCAGGTTTATTACGCTGTTACCAAAAGGGACTTTAATCTCAGCTTTAACAACATATCATTGGTCATTTTCTCCAAATCATATTCCGCCTTGAATCCCCACTCTTCCTTTGCACATGTTGAATCAATTGTATTTGGCCAACTATCTGCAATGGATTGTCTTACAGGATCGACTTCATAATTCATGACAAATTCCGGTATATGCTTTTTAATTTCGGCTGCAATTTGCTCCGGCTCAAAGCTCATGGCAGAAACATTGAAAGAATTCCGATGTTTCAATTTTGAAGCATCTGCCTCCATTAAAGCAATGATGGCAGCTAAAGCGTCCGGCATATACATCATGTCCATATACGTTCCCTTATCAATGTAAGAAGTATATCGCTTGTTTTTAATCGCTTCATAGTAAATTTCAACTGCATAGTCGGTAGTTCCGCCGCCAGGAGGTGTGACATACGAAATCAGTCCCGGGAATCGAAGCCCCCTCGTATCAACCCCAAATTTATGATGATAATAATCACATAATAACTCTCCGGATACTTTATTCACGCCGTACATCGTATTCGGCCGTTGAATGATGTCTTGCGGTGTCCAATCTTTAGGAGTGGTTGGACCAAACGCACCAATGGAGCTAGGTGTGAATAATTGGCAATCGAGTTCTCGTGCCGTTTCCAAAGCATTGACCAATCCGCCCATGTTTAAATGCCAAGCTAAAAGCGGCTTCTTTTCAGCTGTTGCCGACAATAAAGCGGCCAAATGTATAATCGTATCCACTTCATGTTTTTTTGCCATGTTGAACATCGCTTTTTCATCCGTAACATCCAAAACTTCAAATGGACCTGATTGAGCAACATCGCTGTCCGTTTTTCGGATATCTGTCGCAATGATATTGTCAGCTCCATAAACCTCTCTCATTTTTAGCGTCAGTTCTGAACCAATTTGACCTAAAGCTCCCGTTACCAAGACCTTTTTCATCAAAAATCCCTCCCCATGTTTTAAACTCTGAAACAAGCAATCTACTTATATGATCGACATCTCTTTTCCTACTTTTTCATAAATGGCCAATGCGCTATCCAACATCTCTTTTGTATGAGCCGCAGTAGGCATATTCCTCACTCTTCCTGTACCTTTTGGAACGGTAGGGAATACGATGGATTTAGCATACACACCTTCTTCATTCAGCCTCTTGCTGAATTGCTGCGTTTTTGCTTCATCACCTATAATGCAAGGCGTAATCGGTGTTTCGCTCTCGCCGATATCAAACCCTAATTCTTTTAGGCCTTTTTTCAAGTAATCGCTATTTTCCCAAAGCTTATTTTGAAGTTCTGAGCTATTCATCAAAATATTGATGGCTTCTATGCTAGCTGCAACTGCTCCCGGTGTGGCAGCCGTTGAAAATAAAAATGGACGGCTTCTCACCTTTAACCAATCAATCAAATCTTTCTTTCCTGCTACATAGCCCCCAACAACACCAATGGCTTTGGATAATGTTCCAATTTGGAAATCCACTTTATCCGATAACCCAAAATGTTTAACCGTTCCTGCACCATTACCTAATACACCCGAACCATGCGCATCATCAACATACGTAATTAAGTCGAACTCTTCGGCAATCTTCACAATTTCAGGAAGTTTGGCTATATCCCCATCCATCGAGAACACTCCGTCGGTAATGATCATGATCTTGTTATACAATCCGGATTCCTTTGCTTGACGTGCTTTTGTCCGTAAATCGTCCATGTCGGAATGGATAAAGGGAATGATTTTCGCCTTGGATAGTCGGCATCCATCAATGATTGAAGCATGATTCAGTTCATCTGAAAGAATGGCATCGTGTTTATCCATCACTCCTGAAATCGCTGCCATATTACAGTTAAATCCAGATTGATAAGCAATGGCTGCTTCTGTATGCTTAAACTCGGCGAGCTTTTCTTCTAATTTGACATGAATATCTAACGTTCCGTTGATCGTACGAACGGCACCTGCACCGACACCATATGTTTTCGTCGCTTCTATGCAAGCCTCTATTAATCGTCTATCTGTTGCTAAACCTAAATAATTATTGGATGATAAATTAATTAGCTCCCTGCCCGCAATCGTGATAACCGGACCATTAGCACCTTCCACTGGATCAATAACGTTGTAAAGTCCCTTTTCTTTTAAATCTTCCAAATTTTCTTTCAAAAATTCATTTAATATTTCACTTGACATTTAATATACCCCCTCATTGATGGTTGGAATACATGCAGGATTCTTATATGTTTTACACCTATTTTAAAAATATTGTATTTTTCCCTTTTTTCCAAAAATACACGTGTCTTCCCCATAAACACACACAGAATTAGTGTAAATCCCTTTATACTAAGTGTTATAACAATCATAATAATGGATAATTTTAATGTTGTCCATATTGTGCGGACAAAAAAATTTGAATTTTTGTAGTTCTTACAATCAACATCCGCCTAAAATGCGTTTATATCAATGAAAATACGAAGAGAATTTCATCAATTTTCCAAGGCAACCGATGTTATATCTACTGGTTTTTTGGAGACCTTAACCAGTAACCTAATTAAGGAGGGGTATAGTGAAAACGGAAGATGAAAAAACCTCAGAAGGCCTAAATGAGATTTTTGAGATTATCAATGCAAAAGGTGACATTGGGGAATTAAAAGAAATCGTCCAAAAACCTGATGAACAAACAAATGAAGACAAGTAAACCAAGGGGAATATCCTCTTTCAGTTTGTTGACAAAAGGAAGTTCAGAATGGTTCATTACTAATCATGAATTGTTTTTGGGGCTTATTTTCCTCTCCAGGCAATCGCTTTCCTCGAGCAGTCTTAGCCTGAGGGGTCTCCCTTGGACATGCTTTTTTAAGCAGGAGTCCCGAACACCCGCTCCAACCAATTGGATTGTTTTTTAAAGATAAAAACTGCAGTCAAACCCGAGTTCTTCCAATTTGTCCATAGTCAGCAAGGGGATTAATTATCCTCTTTTTCGTCTGTTTTACATTGTACTAATGGACGCTTAAGTCCATTACAACATTAAAAAATGAGCTGCTGATCAGCTCGGATATTGCATTAAATCTCATGTACAAAAAACAAAAAAGTCATGCAAAAGAATGGGATAAAGGGGCTAGAGAATAAGGATTTTCCCTATTTCTCTTCCTTGTCCACAATCCATGCACAACTAACAAAATTACTCCTCTACTGCACTAACCCTATGACAATAGTGCTCCATAAATCAGATTTCCATGTCCCACCGTTTCTTTTCGGTCTCCTTCATCAGTTTTTCCGTTTTCTCGGGATGGACAGTACGGAATTTATGGTGGTCAGCCGGGATGATTTCGATCATCTTTTCTATCATATCTTCCGGATCGAATTGGTTTTTTAATCCCTTTTCTTGCTTTTTCATATCCTCTGCTCTTGTAAAATTCTTTTCTCCATCGTACCATTTCCATTTTTCCTCAGCTGCCCTGTCGTTAAAACCGGTATTGTAGGCACCCGGATTGATGGTCGCAACCTGCACCCCAAACTCCTCCAGCTCATCCTTTAAGGTTAATGCCATTCCCTCGATGGCATGTTTGGTTGCTGCATACGGACCGCCGTATGGTGTCGTTATGATCCCAGCCATTGAACTTAAGAACACGATTTTCCCTTTTCCTTTTTTGACCAGCTTTCTTGCAGCAAACTGAACGGATTCTAGTGTAGCGAAAACATTCACTTCGAAGATCGCCCTGAATCGGTCCATCGGCATTTCTCCGAGCGGTCCTCCTTCATTGATCGCCGCATTTGCAACAAATACATCAAAGTCATGATTATCAATTCTTGCTCGATCACGTTCATTTGTAATATCCAATTTGAAGACTTCCATATCCAAGCCCCGTTCCCGCGCCTCCCTCATAAGATCCGTTTTCTGGGAAGTGATTTCCGTTGTGGCAATTACACGGTGTCCCTGCTTTGCTAACCCGAGTGCAACTCCTCTTCCAAGCCCGCTGCCCGCTCCAGTAATGAAAATTGTTTTGCCCATCTTTCATTCCTCCTATCAAGCTTCTCTATGTCTCTTCTTCCCATAAACGAATGGTATAAACCATTTAAGATGGTCTGCCTATATGCGTGTTTATCCGTTTTTTAAAAGGGAAAAAAACTATATCAAGTTTATTCCTGCATCTATATTCAAGTTAAGTGCATAATTAACAAGAAGAGATATTCAGAGAAATAAAGGAGAAATGGCCATGCATGATAAAAATATCACGATTGCCGGCAGCGGCGTTTTAGGGAGTCAGATTGCATTTCAAACCGCATTCAAAGGGTTCAACGTGTCAGTATATGACATCCATGATGAAGCATTAGAACGTGCAAAAGATAGGATCATTAATTTGAAGCCATACTATAAAGAAGACATAGGCGCTACAGAGGAAGATCTTAATACTGCTTATGCCCGCATATCTTTCCACAGTGATTTATCTGCGGCAGTTGCCAAAGCTGACCTTGTGATTGAAGCGATTCCGGAAGTGGTTCAAATCAAAACTGATTTTTACACAGAGTTAGGAAAAGTCGCTCCTGAAAAAACAATTTTCGCTACAAACTCTTCTACATTATTACCAAGCCAATTTGCCGAAGCGACAGGCCGTCCTAAAAAATTCCTGGCTTTACACTTCGCTAATGAAATCTGGAAAAACAATACCGCAGAAATCATGAAACATCCTGGAACGGATAATGAAGTGTTCGAGGAAGTGATTGAATTTGCAAAAGCGATTGGAATGGTTCCTCTGCCTTTACATAAAGAGCAGCCAGGCTATATATTGAATTCCTTATTGGTTCCTCTTTTGGATGCTGCCCAAATGCTCTTATTAAAAGGAGTGGCTAATACGGAAACCATCGATAAAACGTGGATGGTCGCAACAGGAGCACCTCTTGGACCTTTCGCCATTTTAGATGTGGTAGGAATCAATACCGCTTATAATATTTCACTTGCAAAAGCGAAAGCGACAGGTGATTCAGAAGTTGAAAAGCTGGCTAACTTATTGAAAACAGAGTATATCGATAAAGGGAAAATCGGAAGAGAAGCAGGAGAAGGCTTCTATAAATATCCCAACCCCAATTTCGCAAAACCAGACTTTTTAAGAGGCTGATTGAGAAGGTGCCTTGAGGATTCCTTGTGTTTCTTTATTTTTTCGCACTTTCTATCCCTTCAATAACATCATTAAAAAAAGACCATGAAGTCGTGAAAGTATTTTTCACGATTTCATGGTCTTATTCATAATGGGCATGTTACAGTGTTATCCCCTATATCTCAAAGTTAATCCTTTTAAGAAATTCCTGGCGTATCGATCTCCACACTCTTTATAATTCCTATGACCCACTTTTCTTAATATAGCGCTTAATTCCCCTTTGGTTATCATGACTCCTACTTCTTCCAAAATATCAATCATATCCTCACTGGTTAATGATAATGCTATTTTCAGCTTCTTCAGAAGGATATTATTCACACTTTCCTTATGCTTTACAGCCGGTGCCGGACTTTGAGGCTGACCAGGTTTTGGCTCTTGTCTCCCTCTTTTAAAAATGATCAATCCATTTAAAAAGGACTCTAACATCATGTTATTGCAGTTTACCCCATCATCAGCTTCATCCATATCATCATATTCTTCATATTCATCATAATAATCATCTTTTGGTTTTGTGAGCATCTGCATGACTTCTTCCATTGTCACTTCGATCTCCCCGAGTTTAAATATCTCAACCATATCTTTATTTTTAATATCCAGCGCATATCTTAATCGAATTAATATATCATGATTATGCATCCAAAACCCTCCTATGTATTTCTCGATTTTCACAGTACTTTCATTATTTCACAAATGGTTGGAAATAAACGCAGATTAAAATCCGAGAACCTTTTACAGATTCCCGGATCACTCTGCTTATTCTTTAATCAGCTTCAATGAGGTTACTACTTCCACATGGCTCGTCTGCGGGAACATGTCCACGGGCTGCATGGCCTCCACGCGATATGAAGAGCCCAGTTCTTGTAAGTCCTTCGCCAATGTGGACGGGTTGCATGATACGTACACTATGGTTTTCGGTTTAACTTTCAAGATTGTCTGCAGTAAAGATTGGTCACAGCCGGATCTTGGCGGGTCGACGACCAGTACGTCCGGTTTCCAGCCTTCTTTGGTCCAGCGTGGAAGGATATTCTCGGCTTTGCCTGTTTCATAGTATACATTGTTGCGTTTATGTTTTTTGGCATTTTTCTTGGCGTCCTCAATGGATTCTTTGATGACGTCCATCCCTCTGACTTCCTTGGCATTTTCAGATAGCCATAGCCCAATGGTTCCAACACCGCAATAAGCGTCAACCACTTTTTCCGTGCCGGTTAAGGCTGCTGCTTTTTTCACTTCATCATATAAGCGAACAGTTTGAACCGGGTTAAGCTGGAAGAATGTACGGGCTGATAGTTCGTATGATAGGTCACCCAATGTTTCGTTGATGACTTTTTCGCCTGCCAGGTGAATCGTTTTTTCGCCAAAGATCAGTGATGTGTCCCGGTTGTTGATGTTTTGTACGACCGATTTCACTTCTGGCAATTGGTCACGAATTTGTTTTAGCAACTGATCTTTTTGTGGAATTTCCTCCGCTCCCGTAACAAGGACAACCTGCACTTCACCTGTTTCAAATCCTACCCGTGTAATGACCGTACGGATAACACCTTTTCTTTTTCTTTCGTTATAGATCGAGATGTTCAGGTTCTTTAGTATCTTTTTCACTGTACGTGTCACCTTATTCGTTGCCTTATGCTGTACAAGGCAATTCGGGATATCGATCAGTGTATGGGAATTCATGCCGTAAAGGCCAGCAATCAACTTGCCATCTTTTTGGCCGACTTGGTACTGACTTTTATTGCGATAATTCCAAGGATCTTCCATGCCGATCGTTTCTTTTATATTTAATGAAGAAACTGGGAATTTCGAATGACGTTCCATCGCTTGAATGACGATATCTCGTTTTTCAATAAGCTGCTGGTCATAGCTCAAATGCTGCAACTGACAACCGCCGCATTCAGCGTAAACCGGACATGGCGCTGCAATGCGATGCGGTGATTCTTTACGGATGGTTTTTATTTTCGCCTCGGTGAAGTTTGGCTGAACCTTTGTAACCAAAGCTACAATTTCTTCACCAGGTAATGCTCCTGGGACGAAGACGACTTTCTTTTTGAAATAGCCGACTCCCTCTCCGTTAATCCCCAGCCGTTTAATCGTAAGGGGAAGGGTTTGATTCACTTCTAGTTTTGTATCTTGAATGTTTGTCATTTCTTTTCACTCCGTTTTTCAATGCTTCTCCACAAATAGAGGGAAGCGTAGCTTAGATATGGAGCCCACTTTACACTATAGGACTCCATTTCTTCTTGGGTTGGCTTTTGCGGTAAGCCATATAATATTTTCAAGGCATTTTGAATGCCAATGTCGGCTTTAGGAAATAGGTTCGGCCGGCCAAGTCCAAAAAGCAGGAAGTTTTCAGCCGTCCATCTACCGATACCGCGTATTTTTATTAGTGTATCCATAACCTCTTGATCGGATAGCTTTTCCATTATATCAAGGTTGAGATGGCCCTGAATGATCTGCTCGGAAAGTCCGATGACGTATTCCGCTTTCCGGCCACTGAATTGAATGGCTCTTAATTGCTCGATTTGAAGTTGGGCGGTTGTTTCCTGTGTCGGATAAAACCAGGCGCCTTCCATCTGGAAGCCGAAGGTTTTAACGAATCGTTCCGTGAGCGTATGGGCAAAAGATAAGTTCAATTGCTGATGTATGATGCATTTGACGAGGCAACTGTAGTAATCGAAGTCCAAGACTATGGCAGTACCGCGGTGCTCTTCGAATATTTCCCGCAAATCGGATTCCCGGAAGTGCCGGGAAACGCCTTCTAATGGCTGATGCCAATGAAAAACCTTTTTTAACCGTTCGATTGCTTTTGACTTGTACACCTCTGATTGACCTTTGATGATAAAAGATGGTTCATCGATATTTCCTATTGCCTGAACCTGCAAAACGATTGGTTCTTTTTCTATATATAGCGGAACTTTTACCGTCCTGTTAGTAAAATCAACTACCTGAAGTGGGTCTAACGATAATCGTTCGAGAACAAGATCGAAATTATAGGGTCCTTGAACCTGTAATTTTTCTGTCCACACAAGCGATCCATCCTTTAGCAGTTTTCCACGTATTATAGCATGTTTCCTGAAATATTACTTGAAATTGAGAAGAATGGATAAAAGCGGGACCTGAAATATCACGACAGGACCCGCTTCTCATTTTAATAAAGCATTCGGTTCGGCAACTGTTTCTCAATCATTAATTCATCAAGGCTACCAAAAGTGTACCCCTGTTTTTCAAGATCGGTCAGAATCGAGTCCAATGCTTCCGCATTATCCTTAGATACGGTATGCAATAATAAAATCGCGCCGGGATGAATCTGCTTAAGCACTTCATCATGTGCAAAAGCGGCACCCTTTTGTTGATCTACAATCCAGTCCCTATATGCCAGTGACCAAAAGATGTGGTAATACCCTTCTTTTTTTGCGATCCTCATTGTTCTCTCATTAAATACGCCACGAGGCGGCCTCAAATAGTTCATTCCCTTTTGCCCCGTTAATTTTTCCGTTGCTTCTTTTACCCGCTCAAGCTCGGTGCGAATCACATCGTCCGTCACGCTGGTCATATCCGGATGGTTCCATGAATGGTTTCCTACGATATGCCCCTCATTGGCCATACGGACAACAAGCTCAGGTGCCGTTTTTAAGTAATGACCCGTGACAAAAAAAGCTCCAGGTGCACCATGTTTCTTCAGAACATCTAAAATCTGAGCCGTATAGCCATTTTCATAACCGTTATCAAAGGTTAAATAAACGACTTTTTTCTTTGTATCCCCCTTATAAATCGCTTCATATTCAGGCAGCATTTCATTGAATTTTTTTCCGGCATCGGCAGGTGTCCCATTTTTTCCTTTATTGAAACCCCAGTTATAGGATTCTGCAAAAGCTGGACTGGCCAAAGAGCATATCAAGCATATAAAAGCGGATAAAATCACCATTTTTTTCATTGGAATATCCCCCATGTCTTTTTTCTTATTGTTTGGAACATGGAGATTTATATGCATGATATTGTGAAGGTCGAATTCCTTCCGCAAAACCAATCCCACGCAAAAAAAAGGCCCTTCCTCCGAAAAGGATAGGCCTCCATGTTTTTTTTATCCTTTAAATAACGCTTGTGCCGCCTTCCAAATAATGGCGATTGCGAAAATGAGAACGATTACAATTCCGACTACGTCAAGGAATGTTTCAAGACCGGAGAAAATCGTGTTTGCCACAGGAAGTTGGATGAAAGCAAAACCAGTTATCATGGCGAAAAAGAATAAGATGTAGTTATTCTGCATGAAAATCCCTCCTTTCTCTTCTAATGTATGTGCGACCATTCCAAAAGATTGTACTTTTCTGAGGTAATTTTCGCCTTTTTTTTCATATACATGTACCAAGGGGGGAATGTAATGCTGGAATGGGTTATCACTCTAGGCTTTGTTGGTTGTCTTGGTTTAAGTGGTGGAGTGTTTGTTCATTTTGTGAAAAGCGGATTGAATTTGGAGGATTCATCAAGGATTGATCCACTGCCGGAAATCAAAGAGTAAGATATGCAAAAGACGCTCAACCTTTTGGTGAGCGTCTTTTGCCAAACATTTATTTAAATACCGGTTCTTTGAATTGTGCCAATTTTTCCAATGAAGATTGCTGAACGTCTTTATGCAGGCTGTTTCCATGTGAATCCATGGTAACTACTGCAGTGAATCCTTCAACATTCAGATGCCACATTGCTTCTGGAATACCAAATTCAGTGAAGTTCACACCTTCGACGGATTTGATGCAGTCTGCATAATATTGAGCAGCCCCGCCTATTGCATTTAGATAAACGCCGCCGTGTTCACTTAATGCTTCTAGTGTTTTTGGTCCCATTCCGCCTTTACCGATAACTGCACGGATGCCGAATCGCTTCATGATATCGCCTTGGTATGGTTCTTCACGAATACTTGTTGTTGGTCCGGCAGCCTTCACATGCCATTTGCCCTCTTCATCCTTCAGCATAACTGGTCCACAGTGATAGATGATTTGTCCATCCAGGTCAATGGGTGCAGGATTTTCAGATAAGTGCTTGTGGATGGCGTCACGGCCTGTATACATTCTGCCGTTAATATGAACTACGTCACCCACTTTTAATTCACGGATTTGTTCTTCCGTGATTGGTGCTTGCAGGGTGATTTCACGGGAAGCTTCAACGTCCGATTCTGCAGCGGCTGCCACTTCATCCTTCGCTGCTTTTTCTGCTTCCAGAGCAAAGTCGATTTTCTCGCCTTCTTGATACAACCACTCATTGATTTCGCCTGTTTCAGGATTGACTTTCACTCCTAAACGGCGGAACGCCCAGCAGTTGTAAGCAACGGATACGAAAAAGCTTGCCGGAATACGGTGCATGACACCGATTTTACATCCAAGCAGAGTAGTTTCGCCGCCAAATCCCATCGTGCCGATGCCCAATTCATTAGCAGTCTTCATGATGTAATCTTCAAGTTGACGAAGATCTTCATTCGGATTCACATCTTCATTACTGCGGAAAAGTTGAGCCTTAGCCAGATCATATCCGGATGAACGGTCCCCTCCGATACCAACGCCGATGAAGCCGGCACTGCAGCCTTGTCCTTGTGCTTGGTAGACAGAGTGAAGGATACATTTACGGATTCCGTCCAAATCACGGCCCGCTTTTCCCAATCCTTCAAGTTCCATAGGCAGACTGTATTGGATGTTCTTATTTTCACAGCCGCCGCCTTTTAAAATGAGACGAACGTCAATATAGTCTTTTTCCCACTGATCGAATTTAATGACAGGAAGACCTTCCCCAAGGTTATCCCCGCTATTTTCACCCGATAAAGAATCAACTGCGTTTGGACGAAGTTTTCCGCCTTTTGTCGCTAAAATGATTGCATTTCGAATTGCTTTTTTTATTTCAAGTTGGTTCACGCCAACCGGAGTTTTTATTTTGAAAGTCGGCAGACCAGTATCCTGACAAATCGGTGATACATTGTCGTCAGCCATTGTAATATTATTCGTGATGGTGGTCAGGCTCAATGCAGAACGAGTACCTGCATTTTCACGTTGTTTTGCACTTTTGACCGCACGACGAACATCCTTTGGAAGATTCGTTGAAGTTTCAACGATAAGACTGTACATACTTTCTTGGAATTTTTGAATATCCAAATTTCTCTTCCCCCTCTTATTTCCCCTAGATTAGATTTAATCATTTCCCTGCTTCTCTATAAATAGTGAATGATTCAACACCCGTTTTATTATACATCTAACATAATCTTTCGAAAACAAGTAATTATTTTTCTTAATGAACAGCAATTTGGAGAGAAATGAGTAAAGCGCCAGAAATAGCCCATATGTTAAATTTCATCACCAAACATTTCCATCAAAAAAGGATGACGAAGTTTCTCGTCATCCCTTCATGAATATTAACATTGAAAAAATCATACTATCGAAACAGATATTAGTCTTCGCGGGTTTTGAATTGTTCCACTTTGCCTTCCAAATCATCTATCATGCCGATTAAACGGTCTATATCTTCCAACTCCGTATTTTCCGGTTCAATATGATCAAGAACTTCCATGAACATCGTGAGGCGTTCTTTTAAATATGTTAATTGTTCGTTTTTACCTGTAATGGATTTTCCCATGAGGCACTCTCCTTCCGTTCTTCTTTCATCGTAACGAAATCTGCTTGAAAGTGCAATGGCAAGCTATAAATGCAGCTCTCTGCCATTTGACAATTTTTGTCCCCATTGTTCATAATGGGTTAGTGCATTATTACGTAAGGAGTTTTAAATATGTCAATAATCAAGCAAGATCTTTTAACACCAATTACACCCAAGTATGATCCTTGGGAAGCATATATGGACGTTGAACAATATGGAAAACTCAGCCTTACCAATGTGGAGTTCACCACCACCACCCTTTGCAATATGCGATGTGAGCATTGTGCCGTCGGTTACACACTCCAGCCCAAGGACCCGGATGCACTGCCTCTGGAATTACTGATCCAGCGCCTTGATGAGACCCCTTTGCTTCGTTCGCTCAGCATTACTGGCGGGGAACCGATGCTTTCAAGAAAACAAGTGAAGAATTATGTTTTGCCTCTATTGAAATATGCCCGTAGTCGCGGGGTCCGGACACAAATCAATTCCAATTTGACCCTTGACTTGGAACGATATGAAGAAATCATTCCTTATTTGGATGTTCTTCATATTTCCCATAATTGGGGAACGATCGATGAATTCATTGATATCGGCTTTGCCATGATGGACCGAAAACCATCCCGGGAACAGCGAAAGAAATTATTTGATAAAATGATCGAAAATTCCCGTGCCCTGACAAAGGCTGGTGTACTGGTATCTGCGGAAACGATGCTTAATAAACGGACATTGCCTCATCTTGAGCATATTCACAGGCAGATCGTCGATGAAATGGGATGTCAGAGGCATGAAATTCATCCGATGTATCCAAGCGATTTCGCTTCGGCACTTGAAACTTTACCACTGGACAAAATGCGTGAAGCGATTCATCATTTGCTTGATATCCGTGATGAAAATGTTTGGATGCTTTTCGGTACCCTGCCATTTTATCCTTGCAATAACAGTATAGAGGATATTAAGCTGCTTCAACGCCTTTATGGTTCACATAAAGTGACTGTGCGTAATGATCCTGATGGACGATCACGGTTGAACATCAATATTTTCACCGGGGAAGTGATCGTTACCGATTTTGGGGACGCGCCTACTTTAGGGAATATCAAAGATCAGCCCTTGACCGAATCCTATGAAACATGGATGAATTCGAAACTGGCCAATGAATTGAATTGCCACTGCCCGGCAGTCAAATGTCTAGGCCCGAATGTACTCGTCAAAAATGCATACTACCCGAAAGAGGACTTCAGGATCAGGAAGTCAACCATATGAAGAAAAACTCGCCAATCCGGCGAGTTTTTCAATTTACCTGGGTTGCTGTGAGACTGTAAAACTGAAGGAAACATGGTCCTGAACCGGTATCCATGCACCGATGCCTTGGGAAGTGATGTTCTTTATCGTAATGGTTCTTTTATTTCCTTTTAGGTTCAAATACACTTCCCCATATGTGACCTTGCCTTTTTCATTTACGGCGGAAGCATAGCTGGATAAGTAACCAATCCTATTTGAAGCAACATTGTATACTTCATCTTTTTTCGTGCCAGCTCCGATGATCGTTTCAAAAGCCAATGGCAAATTCGTTTTCTCAGTGGCTTTTAACAGCATCATTTTTTGAACATCCTCTGTCTTAGGGATTTTCGCTGTCAGGCCGCCACTCACTGCCTTCTGACTTTCCTGGACATAGCGGATCTTGTATGGAACTTCACCGCCGCGATTATCATAGTAATTCGTATTGATTTTTTGGTATTCCCAGTTTGGTGCCGTTTCCGAAGACTCATAATTCAATGCCCAATGGCCAAGGTAAATGGTCGCCCTGTAACCAAAAGCAAGCGGGGCCTTTGCAACTGCCGATTCATTCAACATATGGATGAGTTCTGGATTTTCAATCTTGATATCCGACGAATCGATCAATTGTTTGGCAAACTTACTCGGCTGCAGCATCGGAAGATCCTGGGTCGGGTTCGGATACGTATTCTCCTTTGCAATATTCAATACGGAAGGAGGGATATTCACCTTATTCGGACTTGCTTTGTCTACCGGTATATCTGCTGCAAAACTTACATTCGCCTGTATGAAGGCAATTAGGGCAATCATGGTAATAAGAATAGTTCTTCTCATGCTGTCGCACTCCTTTTGAGGGGTTCAATCATTTGTTTATAGATTTTGTTTTTAGCCAACATTCTATACATTTCATTCAGATTTCAACTTTGTAATGAATTTGTAAAGTTCAGAATATTTACTTTTCTCTTCAAATCGGTTATACTTATTTTACATTATAAAAAGGAGGCGAAATCGTTCATACCTATTAAACCTTCAGGAGGTATGCTTATCGAACAATCCATGACACCCTTTTAAAGGATGACAGAAAACGAATTCGCCAATACTTAAATCTGATGTAAAAGGATGGTGTGAGACTCTAGAATATTTTCTCAACTTTTACAAAGCATGATGAAAAATTTTGGAATAACTTATGAATGGTAATTTACTAATATAGAAATGACTCTGCTAAATCTAACCTGAGCAGAGTCATTTTTATTTTTATAAAAAGAAAGACCTCCCGCACGGAAGGCCTGCATTCTTATAATAAGTAAAATCCAATTCCCATAATGAAGTAAGCGGCCAATAAGGTAAGCCCTTCAAACCAGTTCGTTTCCCCGTCATTGGAAATCATGATCATCAGAAAGACTGCTGTAACCATTGAGATCAGTTCTGGCATTGTGAAGACAAGCGGCATATGCGTTGGATACATTAATGAAATAAGTACGAGTACGGGAGCTACGAACATCGCTACTTGAAGCGTGGAGCCGACGGCTATCTCCACTGCGACATCCATTTTGTTTTTATAGGCCATTATGACGGCGGACGCATGCTCTGCCGCGTTACCCACGATTGCAACGATAATGACACCGATGAATAATTCCGACCATCCGAAGGTTTCCCCCACTTCGCTGAACGTATGGACAAGTTTTTCCGATACGTATGCAACGGCCAATGTAGCGGCAGCAAGTATTATAATTGCCTTCTTCCTGCTCCACTCCGGTACTTCCTCCTCATGTTCCTCGGGTTTCTCCGTATGCTGATATACCCCGCGGTGAGTCACCAATTTAAAGAATAATGCAGCAAGGTATAATAAGATCAATATAATGGAAATTCCTACACTTAACGACATCGTGCTTGATTCACCCATGTCTTGTGTGAACACTTCCGGTATGACAAAGGCTACAATAACCGCAAAAATCAATAGACCGGCATTATGCCTCGCATCGAATACATTAAACTTCTGCCGTTTGTATTTAGTCCCTCCGACAAAGAATGAAAGTCCTGCCACCAACAATAAGTTTCCTAATACGGAACCAGTCAAAGAAGCCAACACGACCCCCACAAGCCCCGCCTTTAATGAAAAGATGGATATGATCAATTCCACTGCATTCCCAAAGGTTGCATTCAAAAGACCGCCAATCCTTGGTCCCATGACGATCGCTAAGCTTTCAGTCGCCCGGCCCATGAAGCCTGCAAGCGCGACGATGGTTAAGCAATATACGATGAACATGATCACACTCGGCCAATGCAAAAATGACCCGATGACTGATATAGGGACGCCCAGCAGGACAAGCCCCAAAAATATTTTATTCACGATACTTCTCCTCACAATCCTATAGTTCTTTTTATGTAACAAAAACTATCATACAAAATCTTCGGGCGAAGACAAAGGAAAATTTTATCATCTTCTCTCTTCTTGTCAATATTTACCCAAATTTCTATTGCTTAATCCTCTTCCTAAGATGTACCATCAAGAAGGTATACATTTCTTAGGAGACTTGATTTTATGAATAATAAATTGCTTTTTAGCGTTTTAATCTTAATTGTCGGCATATCGGGGTTTTCTCAAGGGATGCTTCTGCCGATCATTGCCATCATTTTTGAAAATGACGGAATTAGCTCATCCCTGAACGGGTTTCATGCAGCCTCGCTTTATATTGGAATTCTGTTGATTTCTCCTTTTATGGAAGCCCCGCTCCGTAAATACGGCTATAAGCCATTAATAATATTTGGCGGGATAACGGTCATTCTATCGCTAGCCTTATTTGCTGTTTGGAAATCATTCTGGTTTTGGTTTGTCCTCCGTTTCTTCATTGGAATCGGCGATCATACACTTCACTTTGCTACCCAGACCTGGATCACTGCCATTTCACCTAAAACGAAGCGCGGAAGGAATCTCGCCATTTATGGACTTTTCTTCAGTCTTGGCTTCATGGTAGGCCCGCTGATGACGAAGCTTCTCGAGATTAATCAGTCTTTGCCTTTCATCATCACATCCATACTTAGCCTTCTGGCTTGGTCTGCTGTTTTCCTTATTAGAAACGAACTTCCTGAACAGGATGATTCCGAAAGCACCTCATTCCTGGGCACACTCAAAAGGTTTACGAAAGTGAGCCGCATAGCTTGGGTCGCATTTTTGCTTCCGTTCACATTCGGCGTGCTTGAGGCATCATTGAATAGCAATTTTCCTGTATTCGCCCTGCGTTCCGGAATCGATTTAACCGCAGTTTCCATCATCATTCCGGCATTTTCCGCGGGGACCCTGCTTACCCAGATTCCCTTGGGGATGATAAGTGACCGTTTTGGACGGCGAAAGACCTTGCTGACGATCCTTTTTTCAGGATTTGCCATATTCACGCTTGCAGGGATTTATTCCTATTCAGTGCTTGGTCTATTCATCTGCTTTATGTTTGGCGGAATGATGGTTGGTTCTACTTTCTCGCTGGGAATCAGTTATATGGCAGATCTTTTGCCTCGAAACCTATTACCTGCAGGAAATTTATTATGCAGTATTTTCTTTAGTCTCGGCAGCATCGGCGGTCCATTTTTTGGCGGCCTGGTCATTGAACATATCCAAGGCGGGAATTTTTTCTACATGATCAGCATCATGCTTTTCCTTGTCTTCATTTCATTGGCCTTGTTTAAGGAGAAAATGCCTGCTTCAGTTATGTAATATAGTTTATTATCTGGACTACTTCTTTTATTATTCAATTTGACCGGTATTTATCAAGAGTGCCTGTATATTGGAGATTCGATACTTTATATTTTTTACTAGATTAGAATCATTCTTCTTTATTTCTGAATAGGATATGTGGTAATATAATATTAACAAAAGGGACATCACCTTAATAAACCTTTGAAAACATTGCTGTCATCGCAATTACGATGGCAGCTTTCATATTTTATCCAGAGAAATGACGTTGATTATCTTTCTCAATTATATATAAAGCAAATGATAATCTATATCATTTACACAAAAATAGAGAAGAATGTGGGAGGGAATCTTATGACTACAGATACTAAACATTTAACCCAACCGGCTCCATGCAAAACCACTTGGTTGGAAAAAGCAAAACCTCATTTAGAACTTATTGCTGCATTATTCAGCGGTTTATTAATAGTTTTGGGCTGGGCCCTTTCAAAGAACGGAATGGAGTCCGCTTCCATCGTCATTTACTTAGCCTCTTTCTTGATTGGCGGATATGCCAAGGCAAAAGAAGGCATAGAAGATACGATTGCCGACCGGGAATTGAATGTTGAGATGCTGATGATTTTTGCGGCTATCGGTTCTGCTGTCATCGGATACTGGACGGAAGGTGCCATTTTGATTTTCATCTTCGCTTTAAGCGGCGCCCTTGAGACATACACGATGAATAAAAGCCATAAAGAAATTTCGGCACTTATGGACTTGCAGCCTGAAGAAGCGCTGCGCATCACTAACGGATATGAAGAAACCGTGTCCGTTTCCCAGTTGCATGTCGGGGATCTGATTTTAGTGAAACCGGGTGAAAGAGTTCCTTCAGATGGAAAAATCACGGACGGACGTACCAATATCGATGAAGCCGCCATTACTGGCGAATCCATACCAGTCAGTAAATCATTGGATGATGAAGTTTTCGCTGGAACGGTTAATCTCCGTGGTACGATTACCGTGGAAATCACCAAACCGGCAAGTGAAACACTATTTCAAAAAATAATCACTCTCGTTCAATCCGCACAAAGTGAAAAGTCCCCTTCCCAGCTGTTCATTGAACGGTTTGAAGGGACTTATGTAAAAGTGGTATTGACGGTTGTCGGTTTGATGATGTTCGTACCCCATTTCCTATTGGAGTGGAGCTGGACCGAAACATTCTACAGAGCGATGATCCTGCTCGTTGTCGCTTCTCCTTGCGCCCTTGTGGCCTCTATTATGCCAGCTACACTTTCAGCCATTTCAAATGGTGCTCGTCATGGCATTTTGTTTAAAGGCGGCATCCATCTTGAGAATCTAGGTAACCTGCAGGCAATTGCTTTGGATAAAACCGGTACATTGACAAAAGGAAAACCAGAGGTAACGGATGTCATTATCCGCGAAGATTTAAACGAAGAAGATTTCTTATTTCACATTGCATCTGTTGAAAATTATTCGAATCACCCTTTGGCAACTTCGATCGTTCGTTATGCCAAAACGAAATTGCAAAGAGACATCATTAAACCGGATAACATGGAAGATATCTCAGGTAATGGGGTTCAAGCATACATCAATGGCGTGCTTTGGCAAGTCGGAAAAGCTGATTTCGTCGGTCGCAGTGAAGCAGAACGATTCCAAAATGGCATTGCGCTGACATTGGCTGAACAAGGTAAGACAATCGTGTATGCTAAAGATGATCACGGAATTGCCGGTATACTCACTTTGAAAGATGTCGTGCGTGATGAAACCGTTACAGCCATCGAGGCTTTGAGGAATGAGGGCATCCATACCGTCATGCTGACAGGCGATAGTGAAAAAACGGCTAAAGCGATTGCCTCGGAGAGTCATATTGATGCATATATTGCCGAATGCCTGCCAGAAACGAAAGTGACTGAAGTGAAAAAGCTTAAAGAACATTTTGGCACTGTAGCGATGGTTGGGGATGGCATCAATGATGCACCTGCTCTGGCAACAGCATCTGTTGGTATTGCAATGGGTGAAGGAACGGATGTTGCCTTGGAAACAGCGGATGTCGTTCTGATGAAGAATGACCTGCCGCGCATCGCGGAAGCAGTCAAACTATCCAAGAAGATGAATCGGATCATCAAACAAAACGTCATCTTTTCCATTTCGGTCATCATGATCCTGATAGCATCCAATTTCCTTCAATTCCTGGACCTCCCATATGGCGTCATTGGCCATGAAGGAAGCACAATCCTCGTTATACTGAACAGCTTGAGACTTTTGAGAAACTAAACCATGAAAAAGGAGCCATCCAAGGCTCCCTTTTTTTATGTTCATTTAGTGATATCCGTTCTTACCGTTTGCAGAACCTGATGTTTTATGGTTCGAACCTTTATTTTTTCCTTTTTGTTTTGTGCTGCCATCCTTTTTACTCATGAATGAACTCCTCCTCTTTAAAAGTTGTCATTTCTTGAATAGTATCCGCAGCATGATAGTCCGCTATTACGGGAACTCCAGGAAGCTCATGCACATTCTGGCTTTTTCCTTTCACTAATGAGCGCATTTATTTCCCCGCCCAGTATGATGATGAGCCCCGATAAATAAAACCAGACCATTAATACGATTATCCCTCCAAGACTTCCATATGTTGCGGAATAATTAGCGAAGTTCTCCACATAAAATGAAAACAAAAAAGAAGCGAGGCTCCATCCTGCCGTTGCAAAGATTGCACCAGGCAGTACGGTTATGCACTTTAGCTTAATGTTGGGCGCAATCCAATAAAGGATGGTGAACACAATTAAAAATACAAGCGTACTGACCACCCAGCGAAGTTGGTTCCAAATCGTAAGAAACTCATCGGATTGTCCAATTTCGGCAAATAGGAACACTCCGATCTGTTTTCCGAATACCGGCAGCAATAAAACGACAATAAAAACAAAAATCATCGCTAAAGTGAGAAGAATCGACATTCCCCGGGAAATAAAGAAAGTTCGACTTTCTTTTACACCATATGCATGGTTAAATGCTTTAATGATTGCATTCATCCCATTCGATGCCGACCATATCGTTCCGATGACACCAAACGACAATAAAGTACCATTCGCTTCCATCACTTCCGATAGGTTAGCTTCAATGATTTTCATCGAATCGTCAGGTGCATATGTACGGACGGTATTTAATATATCTTCTTGTGAAAATGGCAGATAGGCCAATAAAGTGAATAAAAAAATAAGTAACGGAAACAGGGAAAGCAAGAAGAAATAAGACAGCTGTGCGGCAAGCCCCGACACATCATCGACCTGTAACCGTTTTACCAAAGTCTTGAAGAATGAGCCTTTCAGCCATTCTTTTTTATTGGCCATACCTCCACCCCATTTTTTAATTTAAGGAAATTCGTTCGTGGTCTCTAGAAGACGGCTCTTCTTCCTCTGCAGTAAAAACTTCTTTCGTCTCCATCACCACTTGGGCAACTTGTGATGGAATATCTTTCATTTCCTCAACCTTTTGGGAAATGAAGGATACATCTTCGGAAATTTTTTCAACAGTGGAACGGACCTTGAATGATGTTTCACGTACTTGCGTAAGCACCCCATTGGGATTCTTCACGAATTCCATCATATTACTCATGCAGCTTTTGCTGTTTTCCAATACAGAATAACGCGTTTGCTTGTCAAAAAGGCTTATTGCCGCCCCAGCTAACGCCCCAATAAAGACCGCTTGCATAAATTTACTTTTCTTGGCACACTTATATTCTTCTCGAATGTTGCTCATATATTCTCCTCCTCGTCATATATTAGTTGATGGATAATGGTAGCTCTCTCCATTATACAATGTTTAAAAAAGTTTTTTCCTATCTTTTCCCAAACTCTCTCACTTTAAAACGCGAAGATCACCAAGATTATCGGAGGTCAAACTTCATATCCCACCCGAATACTCATTGACTTCCAGCGGTAATCATGCAAAGATGAAAATAATTTAGGAACGTATGAAAGGATGAAGGAAATGGATTTAACGCAAAACACAGCCGAAAGTGTCGAGTTTATGATCGAGGCAATCAAGGATAAATTAAAAGTGATGAACTTCGGTGCAATCAAATCAACTCATTTTGATATCGAAATGTACGAAGAACTGCACGATATTTATACAATGGTGATGAAAAAAACGAATTTCAGTGTCCGTGAAATGGAAGCGATCGCTGAAGAACTTGGAAGACTGCGTAATAAGTAACATTCAAATCCTCCCATACCGGTGAGGATTTTTTTCATTTTCAAAAAAATTCTGCTACATTTGATATAGAAATTGAAAACGGACAGGAGTTGTAAGCATGGTAGAAAGAAGAACGCCCATCAGCATCGCAGAAGCAGTGGAAAAAGTGATGAAGCATAAATTAACAGGACATGTGGAACTGATTCCCCTCGAGGACAGCCAAGACCGTTTTTTGGCTCAGGATATCGTAGCTACAAATGATGTTCCGCATTTTAACCGCTCCCCATATGATGGATTCGCCCTCAGGTCCAAGGATACTTCTGAAGGTTCCATAAATAACCCCCTCGTGTTCGAAGTGGTGGAAGAGTTGGCTGCGGGTATGGTATCGACTATTCCCGTTCAAAAAAATCAAGTGGCAAGAATCATGACTGGAGCCCAGATGCCAGCTGAGTGTGATGCCGTAATCATGCTTGAACTTACGAAGGAATTCGAAAAGGACGGAAAGAAGTACATATCATTTAAACGCTCACTTAAGGAAGGCGAAAACGTTTCTTTTCAAGGCGAGGATGCTAAGAAAGGCGATGTTCTTGTAAAAAAAGGAACAGCGATCAATCCAGGGATCATCGGCTTGCTGGCAACATTCGGTTATGCGGAAGTGCCAGTTGCCAGCAAGCCTGTCGTCGGATTATTCGCTACGGGATCGGAACTGCTTGATGTTCATGAACCGTTGCAGCCTGGGAAGATCCGCAACAGCAACTCACATGCCATCTCCGCCCAAATTCGGAGGGCCGGGGGGGAAGTCCGTTTTTATGGAAAGCTTAAGGACGAATTCGAATTAAGCTACGAGGCCATTTCGACTGCCTTGGAGGAAGTGGATCTGCTCATTACAACAGGAGGAGTTTCTGTCGGTGATTTTGACCTTCTCCCGGATATTTATCAAAAGATTGGCGCCGATGTCTTATTCAACAAAGTGGCCATGCGCCCCGGCAGCGTGACGACCGTAGCGGTATATAATAACAAATTTTTATTCGGTTTATCCGGCAATCCATCCGCCAGTTATGTCGGCTTTGAACTATTTGCAAGACCGATCATCCGCACGATGCTGTTCTCGGAATATCCGCATTTAAGAAAAGAGACGGCCCAATTGGCAGAGGACTTCTTAAAACCCAATCCATTCTCACGTCTGCTTCGCACCCGATTATTTTACGAATCCGGCCAATTGAAGGTAATTCCAAGCGGTGTGGATAAATCCAATATTACAACAAGCTTGGCAGGTGCCAATTCCCTGACCGTCTTACCTGGGGGGACACGTGGTTTCCAAACGGGAGACTTCGTGGACATCCTGCTCCTCGATGACCAGGAAGGTTCCAAATGGCCTTGGTGAAGCCCTTTATTTTTCAGGTGGTTGGCTACCAAAATAGAGGAAAAACGACCTTCATAACGAATTTAATCAAAAAGCTTCGCGAAGCAAAATTAGAGACAGCCGTTTTAAAACATCATGGACATGGCGGAAAACCAAATGTTACAGGGACGAAGGATTCCAATAAACACTTTCTTGCTGGGGCGGCCGCTTCACTTGTTGAAGGAGATGGAACAATCGAGCTGCTCGGCAATTTCAGGGGGAGCGCCCCTATCACTGAGCTGATTCAATTACTGTGTCTATTTCTCCCTGATGTGATTTTAATTGAAGGGTATAAGCAAGAGGATTTTCCCAAGGTCATTTTAATCAAGGAAGAAAGTGACCTCCCGTTATTGGAACGGCTTACCAATGTCAAGGCAGCGGTGGCTTGGCCCGAATGTCTTGAACGAACCAGGAATCATGCTTCAGTACCCGTCTTCCCTTTGGATTCGGATCAATTCATTACATGGTTTTTAGAACAAATATGAAGGAGTGGGACAATGTTCATTCAATTCCCCATAGAAAAACGCCGCAAAATGATCGAAAGTATCCAAGAATATGTGTATCAGGAACATGGGAAGGAAATCGGTGAAATTGCTGCTGAAAATCACTTGCAGTTCATTTTCGAAAATATCGCTCCCTTTATTTACAATGAAGGGATCAAAGATGCTAAAAAAGTCATGGAGGACAGATTAGGAAATATCGAAGAGGATTTGTATTCATTGGAACGCCCCATTGATTAAAATGAAAAACAGCATCATAATCGATGCTGTTTTTTTATGTTCACTGTTCGGTTAGAATAAGCGGGCCGTTTTTCGTTATGGCAATCGTATGCTCATATTGAGCCGAGTATTTCCCATCTGCAGTGGATGCCGTCCATCCATTCGGGTTCCGGCTTGCTTTATATGTACCTACGTTTACCATTGGCTCGATGGTGAATACCATTCCTTCCTTAAGACGCGGACCTTTATTCGGCAGTCCATAATGCGGAACCTGAGGCTCTTCATGAATGACATTCCCTATCCCGTGTCCGATGAAATCACGAACGACAGAGAAGCCTTCCGCTTCGACATATGTTTGTATGGCATGACCTATATCTCCAATCCGATTGCCTTCCACACATACTTCAATCGCCTTATATAAAGATTCCTTCGTCACATTCACTAAATGTTCGGTTTCCTTTGAAACCTTACCGACTGTATACGTCCAAGCAGAGTCAGCAAGGGCCCCATTATAATTGACGACCATATCAATCGTTACGATATCTCCGTTTTTCAAAGGGGTCTTGCGAGGGAAACCATGACAGATTTCTTCATTTATGCTGGCACATGTCGCATACTCATACCCTTTGTAACCCTTTTGTTCCGGCTTCGCACCATGTTTTTTTAAGAATCCTTCAACAAATTCTTCTATTTCCCATGTTGTCACTCCAGGAACAATCAACTTTGCAATCTCCTTATGACAAGCTGCCAAAATTTTACCCGATTCATGCATCGCTTGAATTTCACGTGCAGATTTTAATACGATCAATCGTGACACTTCCTTTTTTATTCGTCTCTCCTTTTATTTTACTGCAAAGATTGAAGTATATGAATCCTTTAAAATGAAAAATCCCGGCAGCTGCCGGGATTTTTCATTATTTCAATAGATTGAGCGATTCCCGGTTAAATGCCGGAAGATCTTCAGGTGTCCTGCTGGTTACAAGCTGGTTGCCGCAAACCACAACCTCTTTGTCCAAATATGTGGCACCTGCATACTCCATATCGACTTTAATAGATGTATACCCTGTTGCGTGGCGTCCTTCAAGTGTTTTGGCCGTAATCAGCAACTGCGGACCATGACAGATCGCAAATACAGGTTTTTTATCATCCATGAACGATTTTGCGAAAGATACGAAGCGTTCGTCAGCACGCAGTTGATCAGGCGAGAACCCACCGGGGATGAATAACGCATCGAAACTTTCCGGTTTCACCGAGTCGATGCTTTCATCAATCTCGACTTCCACCTCCCCTTGTTTCCCTTTAACCGTTTTCCCTTTTACCATTTCAATCGTCGTTACCTTATGGCCGGCTTCTTCAAATGCTTTTGCCGGTTCACTATACTCCGAGTCCTCAAACATATTCGTTACTACACATGCGATTTTTTTACCCATAATCATTCATCTCCTCAATTTTTGATTGAATGAACCTACTTTGCACTTTATTTATGTTCCCTCTGCCACTATAAATAAAACACATAATTAATAGTAGACCTTTTGTTTATGAGTAAAATACCGCGAATCAATGTTTAGGGTATTGGCCAACAACGTGTATCGCATTGATGATTCTTTTATTGATCCATTTCCTGTTTTCTTCTGTATTCAAATTTCCAAATATCCTTTTCCGCCCTACTTCCGTGGTTACATAGTAATTAGGCAGGTTATTCAATGATAATGTGATGATGTCATTTTTACATTTCCTGCACGAACAAAATGTTTGGTATTCTATACCTGACATTAAAACCTGCACCCACGTCACAACGATTTCTTCCATCACATTTGTGTATTCTCTTTCCATATATTCTCCTTCAAAAAGAAAAACCCGTCCATACCTGACAGGTTTTCACTCATTTATCGCTGTCCGTGGAACAATTAGGATTTCAACTCTCCGGTTTTTCGCCCTTCCTTTTTTCGTTTCATTGGAAGCTACCGGCTTGAATTCCCCATGTCCTTTAGCACTAAACATTTCGGGATCCAAATCCTTATTTTCAAGGAGAAGTTTCATAAAATTCACGGATCGCATCACACTCAGGTCCCAGTTGGATTCATACTTGGAATTTTTAATAGGAATATTATCGGTATGTCCGCTTACGATGATGTTTCTGGGTAAGTCCATGACCAGTAACTCCGAGATTTCTTTAGCGATTTTACGGTTTTCACTTCTCACCTCGGCCACACCCGATTCGAACAGCACATATTCCCTAATTGAAATCAACATGCCTTCATCAGTAAGGTTCGTTCCCAATTTATCCGTTAAATCATTCTTTTCGATATAGGCATTTACACGCTCCTGAACTTCCGTAAGTTCTTCCTGCTCGTTTTTCCCTAGCTTCTCAAGATCTTCTGCACCTGTTCTTTGTTCCGGTGACGTCGGCTCATTGCTGGGGGCATCACTTGGAAAATCCATAAAACCCGTTCCGCTTGTAAAAACCTGGTTAAATACATTGGACAACTGCTGGAACCTTACTGCATCAACCGAACTTGAAGCGAACAAGACGATAAAAAGCGCAAGAAGCAATGTTAAGATATCGGCATAGGGAACCAGCCATGATTCATCGATATGCTCTTCATGCCTTTGTTTCTTTTTGCGCCTAGCCATCTTCTCTCACATCGCCTTCCAACCACTTTTTACGATTTCCAGCAGGCAAATATGATGTTAATTTCTGTTCAATCGTTCTCGGCGCTTCCCCTTCGATGATCGATAAAATCCCTTCAATCATCATTTCTTTGATTCTGACTTCCTGCTGCGATTTCCGTTTGAGCTTATTGGCAAAAGGATGCCACAACACATACCCCGTGTAAATCCCCATCAAGGTCGCGACGAACGCTGCAGATATGGCATGTCCCAATGCCTCCGTGTCAGCCATATTACCCAATGCAGCAATCAGCCCGATTACCGCACCCAATACGCCAAGCGTCGGAGCGTATGTACCGGCTTGACTGAAAATAGCCGCCGCACTTAGATGACGTTCTTCCATCGCGTCTATTTCCTCTGCTAAAATATCACGAATATAATCGGCACTCTGACCTTCGACTGCAAGGTTCAAGCCATTTTTCAAAAAGGCATTATCCACCTGATCCGAAATGCTTTCCAAGGCCAATAAGCCTTCCTTCCTGGCAATGACCGCCCATTCCGAAAAGGTTTTTATTAAATCTTCCGGCTTTGTCAATTTTTGTTCAAAGAATAAAATCTTGAATACTTTTGGCAGTCTTTTTAATTCCGACAAAGGGAAAGCCGTTACGACAGCAGCTATCGTCCCTACAATGATGATCAAAATAGCCGCCGGATTAATCAGCGCCGTTACACTAACACCTTTCAACACCATTCCGACTAAGATGGCCACAATACCAAGAACTACGCCCAAAACTGATGTTATATCCATAATACTCACCCATTCATTTAAAGTCTCGTCTCCTCCTTATATCGGATGAAGTTTAAAAAAAGTGAGGATTATTTTACTATTCGATTTCAATTTTCATTAAATCATCACAAAATCTACCCACCTTATTGCCTGCATGAGCTTATCAACAGCACAAATATTCCTTCAAGAATGGAACCTCAAGCATGTTCCGTACATGATTTTCTCATAACATCTGGAATATGCGCATTTATTCGTGGTTTTCACGCTTTTATTCGTGAGTTTCACACTTTTACTCGTGGGTTTCGTGCTTTTACTTGTGAGTTTTACGCTTTTACTCGTGAATTTGGCACTTTTACTCGTGGGTTTCGCGCGTTTACTCGTAAATTCCGAATATCGCCTTCTCACTCTTCAGTTTTTCCGAAAGAAAAGGACAAAGCCTGTCAGCTTTGTCCCTGTTCTTGTTTCCCGTGGTTTCTTCCGGCCAGCCATTTTATGATGGGGGACAGAAAAAATAAAATGAATAAGATCCTGAATAAATGAAAGCTTGTGACAACGGATAAATCCACATGCACAGACATGGCTGTGACTGCCATTTCGGCGACGCCGCCTGGCGCCATGCTCAAAAAAAGTTCATTCGCCTGTAAAGATAGGGCTGGGGCAAACTGAATGGATAGATAATAGCAAAATCCAATCAATAGGACATTACTGACGAACACGGCTCCGAACATCTTCCTGAAAAGTCGGGGATTATCTACCTTCAGTGTGTAGCCTAAATGTGCGCCGATCAACAATTGCGACAGGTTCAACCAAAAGTCAGGAATCTGCGGGGCACCTGGGCCTGCTAAATTGAATAGTGCTGCTGCCATGAGAGGTCCTAGCAAAAAAGGCAGCGGAAAATTGGCTCTCTTTGTGATGAAAATGAACACTAGCAAGGTTAACAACATCATGATGGCTAATTTCCCATCATATTCAAATAAGAAAAACGGCCGCTCCGTGACGGCCATTACCGCACCTGGTTCAACCGACATCACATGAGTCACAATCCAAGGAACAACGGAAATCACCAGGATGACCCGCAGTGTTTGCATAAAGCCTACAACCGTTTCATCACTATCCTTCATTTCCTCACTTAAGACCACCATCTGGGAAAGACCTCCCGGGAAACTGCCAAGCATGGATGTGCCCAAGGATAAGTTCATTCGTTTTCCGATAAACCAGCCAGTCAACACTGTAAATGAAATGATTACGATTGTCGTAAAAAGCATTACAGGCAGATATTCAATCATCTCATTTAACGATTGTTTCGTGAATGAACTGCCCAATTGTAAACCTAGAATGACCAATCCAGTACTTCTAAAGGTTTTAGACCAATATAAGTACTTCCTTAACTTCACTTTCGCAATCATCACGACGAATAATGGTCCTAGCATCCATGGAAGGTATATGCCAAGGCTATCAAACGCGTAACCACCCAGGAAGGCTAGAAAAGCTGTAAAAATGATTCTAAAACTCTTACTCTCGATTAAATTTACACTCACAAAATTACCTTCTTTATCTAAGCGGTTTTTCATCTATATCTTAACATAAAATAAGTTGGTTCAAAGCTGTCATCCACGCTTGTTTTCGACTGTAGCAAGGAGCGCATCATTGAAATATACTAAAAGCAATTGCCTTCTCCAGTGCACTTTTTTATATTTAATCATGTTTTCGCTCCATGAAAAGAAACAGCATGGCACTTCCACCATTTACTAGATTTCCCACCCCCACAAACTCGCAATAAAAGGTAGAATAATATATATAGGGGGTCAAACTCTTATGGAGGGGTGACTAGATGTTATCAAATACAGAAATAGGCATTGACTTAGGAACTGCAAATACGCTAGTTTACAGTAAAAATAAAGGAATCGTATTTAATGAGCCATCTGTGGTGGCCATTGATATAGAGACTAATAAAGTATTGGCAGTCGGTGTTGATGCAAAAAACATGATCGGGAAAACACCTGGAAATATCGTGGCAATCCGTCCGCTTAAGGATGGTGTCATTGCGGATTTTAATGTGACCGCGCAAATGCTTAAGGAAATCATGAAAAAAGCAAGCAAGGCCCTAGGTTTATCGATTCGCAAACCTAGTGTAGTGGTCTGTACACCATCAGGTTCCACTTCAGTTGAGAGAAGGGCCATTCAGGATGCAGTCAAAAGCTGCGGAGCGAAACAGGTCCACCTTATCGAGGAACCAGTAGCAGCAGCAATAGGTGCGGGCCTGCCTGTCGAAGAGCCCGTTGCCAATGTCATCGTTGATATCGGCGGCGGAACGACTGAAGTCGCAATCATTTCTTATGGCGGCGTCGTTTCCTGCAATTCAATCAGAATTGGCGGAGATCAATTGGATGAAGATATCAGCCAATATGTCAGGAAAAAACATAATGTGCTGATTGGGGAAAGAACAGCCGAGGAAATAAAAAAAGAAATCGGCTACGCACTCGTTGAACATTCCGTGATCACCATGGAGGTCAGGGGCCGCGATCTTGTAACCGGGCTACCAAAACCGATTACAATTTCATCCACTGACGTCCAGGAAGCCATCCAGGAATCGCTTCTTCATATACTGGAAGCGATAAGGGCCACTTTGGAAGATTGTCCTCCTGAATTGAGCGGGGATATCGTCGATCAAGGAGTCATCCTATCCGGCGGGGGTGCACTTCTCAACGGGGTACAGGAATGGCTGACGAATGAAATCGTCGTCCCTGTCCAACTTGCGGATAACCCGCTTGAATCAGTTGCCATCGGAACCGGGCTTTCACTAGAGGTCATTCACAAATTACAAAAAGCCGTGTACTAAAAAGATTAGGAAACCCCAACTTGGGGTTTCTTTTTTTATCATTCCAGACCGATCCCCCCCCCCCATGATGCAAACAGCAATCTCCACATTAAATAACTTCCCGGAAATATTTTACCTCGTTTGAGCAGAGAATAGGGAAAAGGAT
The DNA here is from genome assembly GCF_056279465.1 of Peribacillus sp. TE19612. Lineage (NCBI taxonomy): Bacteria > Bacillati > Bacillota > Bacilli > Caryophanales > Bacillaceae > Peribacillus > Peribacillus sp. TE19612. Next base: position 197,785 of record NZ_JBWCCL010000005.1, read on the forward strand.
TTTTTACGTTCGAATACAAGCATTATTGATTGGGTAGGCATCACCTGCAGAACTAATCGCATGCAATGTTACATAACTTGTGTTATAATGTAATTATGTTACATTGGTAAGAGGAGAAGATCTATGGAATATGTAGAAGCCTTTAAGGACATCAATCAAATCAGCAAAATAAAAACATACTTACGCGCTCACTCCAGTCGGGATTATTTATTGTTTGTACTCGGCATCAATACAGGTATGAAGATAAATGAAATGCTCGAAATCACCGTCGCCAGCGTTCTGGATGAAACGGGCAAAATCAAGGAGTTCTATGAGCAACGGACTGAAAGTGACGAAGTCAACCAAATTTATTTGAACCTGAAAGTCCGTACCGCCTTACAAGAATACCTTAAAGGCTCGAAGGTTATCGAAGGTCAGTTTTTATTTCTTTCCCCTAAAACAAAAAAGCCGATTACACGTCAACAGGCGCACCGAATCATCCATGATGCTGTGGAAGGTGCAGGGCTGACAGGCAAATTCGGAGCAAGTTCGATGCGTAAGACTTTTGGCTACCATGCCTATAAACAAGGAGTGTCACTGGCCTTGATACAGAAGCATTACCATCATTCCAGTCCATCGGAGACATTAAAATACATCGGTATATCCAAGGAGAAGAAATTCAAGACGAATATTGACGTTAACTTATAAACATTCTGCTACCTTCTATTAACTCTAACCAACATTTTAAGGAGGAATTCCAGTGAAAATTAGAGAAAGTGAACTTCCTGGTATTGGTCAAAAATTCGAAATCATAACGAGAAATGATGAAAAGTTAGTAATCGTCATTCACGATGATGGCCGTCGGGAATTATATCATTTTGATAATGAACATGAGGACGTCATATCGAGCATCACCCTTAATGATCAGGAATCACGGCAACTGGCTTCCATCATAGGCGGCATGGTCTATAAACCACAAGCACTTGAAACAATTGAAATGTCATTGGGTGACTTGGTGATCGAATGGTTCAAAGTCGAACCCGGTTCAAAGGCCATCAATCAAACGATCGGTTCGATTGATATCAGGAGCAATTATAACGTGACCGTCATCGCCCATTCTAAAAAAGGCAAAAAACAACTGAATAATCCTGGTCCAGACTCCATCATCGAAACAGGCGACACCCTTGTAATATCCGGTGAAAGAAAAGATATCCGTAACCTGATAAGAGAATTATTGACCGACGAAAGGAGTGACTAAGCTCATATGGATCATTTAGTCTTTGAAGTGGGAACTGCCCTACTTCTAGTGGCATTAGCCGCTCTCGTTGCAGGTAAATTCAAAATATCGAATGTTCCGCTATTAATTATCATCGGGATGCTCGTTGGACCCCATGCCCCTACCTTCGGATTAATTGACCTGCGTTTCATTGAAAGTGATGAAATCATAGCATTCCTCGGTCGTGTCGGTATTTTATTCCTTCTGTTTTACCTTGGGCTTGAATTTTCCGTAAAAAAGCTTATGAAGTCAGGGAAAAATATCGTGACAGGCGGAACCTATTACATTTTAATCAACGTGGGAATGGCCTTGCTGTATGGTTTCCTGCTAGGTCTTCCATTAAAAGAGGTCCTGATATTAACCGGGATCATCAGTTTTTCTTCAAGTGCCATCGTGGCAAAGGTACTTGTGGACCTTAAAAGGACCGGTAACAATGAAACCGAGCTAATCCTTGGCATCATCATGTTTGAAGATATCTTCCTCGCTGTTTATTTATCAGTCGTATCCGGATTGGTATTAAGCTCTTCTGGTTCCGTTTGGGGAACATTACTTTCTACATTTATCGCGATTGGGTATATGCTGATATTTTTCGTTATTGCCCGGAAAGCATCTGGGATCCTTAACAAATTATTCAATATAACCTCCGATGAGATTTTTATCATCGTCGTGTTCGCATTACTATTCTTCATCGCCGGTTTCTCGGAAACGATTCATGTTGCCGAAGCCATTGGTGCATTACTGCTCGGCCTGGTCTTTTCTGAAACGGAGCATAGCGACAGGATTGAGAAACTTGTCATTCCCTTCAGAGACTTCTTCGGGGCCATATTTTTCTTCAGCTTTGGCTTGAGTATCGATCCGACGACCCTTGGCGGAGCTGTCTGGATGGTTCTTGGTGCCGTCATCATCACCATAATCGGTAACTTTGCAGCTGGTATGATTGCCGGACGCAAATCCGGTTTATCTCACAGAGCTTCCGCAAACATCGGTTTAACGATCGTTTCACGCGGCGAATTCTCCATCATTTTAGCCAACTTAGGCATTGCAGGAGGTTTAATGCCTATACTAACCCCGTTTGCGGCACTTTATGTTTTAACCTTAGCGATTCTTGGGCCGATCCTTACAAAAGAATCCAAACACATCTATAATATCCTAAATAAAGTATTCAAATGGACCCCTCCGAAGGTTCAAAAGAAACAGGAAAAAGAAGTCCAATAGAAGAAAAAGGCCAGAAATTGCTTACTGGCCTTTTTTCTGTTTACCTTTTATAACTCACTGACATGATAATATTTGTTAGAAAGCGGGCATAAAATCATACTTAGTAGTAGTATTGGTGCCGTCCTTGAAGTATCAACAGCACCTATCACAGTTATTCTAGAAACTTTCGAGATTGAGGGATATTTCTTTACTGAGGATTTTAAACTTGCTTCTCTCCAAATATGTTTTGCGGGTTATGTCATTGTCACAAACTTCTACAAGTGCCCGGATTAGAGGTTTCAATTTCTTTTCTTTTGAGGATTAACTTACATGAACAGAGGGAATAGAAGCAGATAACCTAAGTAACTATTCAGGAGTGATGCCCAGATGAATAAGTCGATCCAATTTTCAAAGAAACTTATTAAAGAAATAAAGGAAGATCGTGTGACCGGGCTGGCAGCAGAACAAGCTTATTACTATTTACTGGCACTATTCCCTTTGCTCATATTACTGCTGTCCATATTACCTTATCTGAACATCGATATTCAGACAGCCCTCGACACGATAAAAACCTTCATGCCTGCAGAAACGATGGAAGTCATCGAGAAAAATATCATCAACATATTATCTGAACGGAACGGCGGCTTACTGACCTTTGGTTTCCTTGGAACGATATGGTCCGCTTCCAACGGAATGAATGCGTTCATCCATTCCATGAATATTGCCTATGATGTGGAAGAAACAAGGAATTTCATTAAAGCCCGCTTCATTTCCATTATATTGACATTAGGCCTGGTTGTAGCATTCATCGTCATGTTAGGTCTCCCCGTCTTCGGAAAGGTCATCATCGAATTATTACAGCAGGTCATTCCGATCCCAGAAGAAACGCAAATCTTATTCAGCTTATTACGGTGGGTCATCGCGGTTGTGGTCATCTCACTTGTCCTGGCCTTTTTATATCGCTTTGCACCGAATAAAAGTTTTCCCATTAAACATGTCATCCCTGGCGCAGTGACCGCAACTGTACTTTGGCTGGGAATATCACTTGGATTTTCATTCTATGTCAGTAATTTTGCCAACTACTCTTCCACTTACGGCAGTTTAGGAGGCGTCATCATCTTGATGCTATGGCTGTATTTAAGTGGTCTGATTTTTGTGATCGGCGGAGAAATCAATGCAATTCTTCATCGCCAAAACTCCATTCCAAAAAAACAGTCACGCACGATCGTTCATCCTGTCCCGCTTAAAAGATAAAATCAAGATTGAAAAGCGGCTGTCCCATTCGGACAGCCGCTTTTCTAATTAACCCTTATTGACAAACTCTTCATATCTTTCATCATGGGCCAGCCATGCAGCGAATTTCCGCTTCATGTATTTTTCCGCTTCCGCAAATGTATCGAATGTTTTTTTCTGTTGTTTGCCATTGATTTCAACAATCCATTCCTCTTCTTCATCTTCATAGATGAATATGTCCTGTTTGTCTCTTGTTGAATATAGGCAACCCTCTGGGGATCCTTTTACATTCAATTGATTCTTATGTGCGTCTCGTTTAAGGGGCTCGGCATAGAAGGTCTTTTCGACGTATTGGCTATATGCCTTTTCGGACATCGTACAACCGGCGGCTTTTTGGTGGCCGCCACCATCGTACTTGCCAGCAACCTCAGATACATCTATATCATCGTGGATTGTCCGGAAGCTGATTCTTTTGCTTCCTACCATCAGGATGGCTATATAATCCAGATGTGAGAACTCTTTCGACAGTTCATTTCCCAATTCCGAATGGTATGACTCTGCATGGACCACACCAGCTGTATGGGGACCGACCGTAGCTTGATAAACTTCTCTTTTTTTCCTGTTTATGTACCTATCCACTCGACTCTCTTCAACATTCAGAAGCGTTTGCTCCACTTCGTCAAAAGTGAAACTTTCAGCCGTGGACAGCTTATTTGCGATTTTCATTTCGAATTCCTCTATCGGAATCATGAAAAACAGGTCATTCAATCGCTTTGCCGTTGTATTTTTATTGACTTCCCATTCCCAAGTATCATATTGACGGACCAATTCAACGAATTCAGCGACAATGCTTGAAGGTTCCAGCAATTTATTTTCAACTGCATACTGATAGAATAATGATGTGGCTGCCGTCTGTTTACCATCTTCCTGTTCGACAGTTACAGATGCCCAATCATGTTCGTTCAAATGCAGTGCTGACTTATGATGATCGATCAGCAGAGCCTTGCCTCCATCTTCCACAAACTGAGTAATCATTTTTTCATTATCTTCATCAACCGATAGATCAGTAACGATCAATGTATCTTCAATCTTGGCCTGCTCAAGAAATGCGCCTACATTCTGATTAAGGCGACCAATTGAATTATAACTAACCACTACATCTTCTCCGAATGCCAGCTTAGCTACAATGCCGCACCCGACTCCATCTAAATCATTATGTGTAAAGAGATGGTACACACAAACCCCTCCTAATAACTAATAAATTTACTTTTCCCTAAAGACATGAATTTCAATTGCAATCTTTACAATTGTAGCATAATCATATCTGCATATTTTATCATGCTTCCATTACGTGACGCTTTTGTTCGGTTTTTTTTCGAATAATTACCTAATGATTCCTTACTTCCCATAATTTATAAAGATAAATAATGAAAAAACACATTACTTTGAAATCGAGGTATTCCATTGAAGGGGTTTCGGTGGGTGTCGAAGAGCCGCAATAACTAATCGATCAATGGCTAGGAACTTTGCGAACTTAAGAAGAATTGCCAAATGGTTGAAGAAATTTGACTCAATCAGACCCAAGATCCGGCACATCAAAAAAAGCCGCAGGAATGTTATTTCCTGCGGCTTCCTTATGCGAAATCACTGTTCTATCAATTTTCCAAGGTTGGCCATTTCAATGGCACTAACCGCAGCTTCATAGCCTTTGTTGCCTGATTTTGTTCCAGCACGTTCAATGGCTTGTTCAATATTCTCAGTTGTCAGCAAACCGAAGATAACCGGTACACCTGTTTCCAAAGAAACGGAAGCCATGCCTTTAGCTGCTTCATTGCAGACATAATCATAATGTGAAGTAGCACCCCTGATTACCGTTCCAAGACCGATTACCGCATCATATTTACCTGTATTCACAAGTTTCTTAGCAATTAACGGAAGTTCAAAAGCACCCGGGACCCACGCGATGTCAACATCATTCTCATCAACGCCATGACGCTTAAGACCATCCAACGCCCCTCCTAAAAGCTTGCTTGTGATAAACTCATTAAATCTTCCTACCACGATTCCTACTTTCAATCCTGATCCGATTAATTGTGCTTCAATAGTTTTCCCCATGTCCAATTCCTCCTAATTTTTAAAAACAATAATTTTTTTCATGTTAAGATTTCATTCCTTAAAAATCCTTCAAGCTTTCGGGATGTTCAGTTCAAGTTCCTGTTTCCCGATTGGATCATTATGTTGAAGATACCGAATCAAATCGGCTATCGTAATGAACTTCAGGTTGAATTTATCAGCGATGACTTCTAAATCGGATACGCGGGCCATCGATCCATCTTCATTCATGATCTCACAAATGACACCGGCTGGAGCGGCACCGCATAACTTCGCCAAGTCCACCGATGCCTCCGTATGTCCTGCCCTTCTTAATACGCCGCCTTCTTTAGCGACTATCGGAAAAGTGTGACCAGGCCTTTGGAAATCTTCAGCGACCGAATCTTCATTAAGAAGCTCAAGGATGGTCAAGGACCGTTCAAAAGCACTGATTCCTGTTGAGGTGCTTTTATGATCGATACTTACCGTAAAAGCAGTGCCATGATGATCGGTATTTTCTCCGACCATAGGATGCAGTTTCAATTTTGCTGCCAGTTGTTCAGTGATGGTCGTACAAATCAAACCACGTCCATGAGTCGCCATGAAATTAATCGCTTCCGGTGTCGCCTTTTCGGCCAACACTACAAAATCCCCTTCATTTTCACGGTCTTCATCATCGGACACGATTACTACCTTGCCAGCCTTCAAATCTTCTATTGCTTCTTCTATTGTATGGAACATCATTACACCGCCCTTTTTATTAGAATCCATGCTCTGCCAAAAACTCTAAATTCAGTCCTGGTTTTGGATTGCCATTTTTCATTTGATGTATTATATATTTCCCAATCATGTCGTTTTCGATGTTAACGATATCGCCAGCCGCTTTTTGTCCCAATATGGTGTCCTGATGAGTCAATGGAATCAATGATACCGTCAAAAGGTTCCTTTCGATCCCAAATATCGTCAAGCTGGTTCCATCAATGGCCACGGAACCTTTTGGAATGCAAAAGGCACTAAGCCCTTCTTCCAATTGGATTACATAATATACGGCATTTTCTTTCCGTTCTTTTTTTATGATCGTTCCGGTTCCGTCGATATGACCTGAAACAAAATGACCGCCAAACCTTCCCTGTGCACTCATGGCTCGTTCGAGATTAACAGGTGATCCCAATTTTAACGTCCGGATCGAGGAAGCTTTGACCGTTTCCGGCATCACGTCGACCGTAAATAAACTTTTCGTGAAGGACGTTACCGTTAAGCAGACCCCGTTGACTGAAATACTATCCCCCAGATGCACATCTTCAAGGATTTTTTCAGAACGAATCGATAACTCCATACTGCTTTTTCCTTTTTTCAAGGAATGTACGGTACCGATATCCTCAATGATTCCCGTAAACATGTTTTTCCCCCTTTTATAAAATATAAAAAACCCCTTAGGATGGCCTAAGGAGTTAGCAGGAGAAATGAGTGAAAAAAATTGTATACCTAAAAAGCCTAATATTTTCATTTTCGAAAAATTAGGCGTACGTATACACTTGGGTTCCACACGTCCTTCTCCCATCCAGACTGTACTGTCGGCTTTGGAATCTCACCAAATCCTGCCTTTTAACAGGCTCGCGGGCTTAGAATTTCTTCATCACCGCCGGTTGGGATTTTCACCCGACCCCGAAGGACTAAAATAATATGAATCTTTGAATATTTTATCACCATAAAGTGAAGATGTAAAATTTCTAACCTTAAATGGTTCAATTGTTACAGGAACTTCCTATCTTTATGTAAAAATGGTCCCCCATTAACCCCGATGTGCTCCAAAAAGGTTAGGCAGGATAAATATGTGGAATAGGGTTTCTATCTGTTCGTCGTCACGATGAATTTTTTAGCCAATTTCCTGCCATTGAACGGCCAGACATCAGGAGAGATTTCCGATAAACTTAATGTCCTTTTCACTCCTGCCGGATATGTATTTTCCATATGGGGCTTGATCTATTTCCTGCTCGCCATCTGGGTATTCAGGCAGTTTTTAAGTAAACATCAAAACAGCCCTGCTTATAAAGCATCCTTCCCTTGGTTCGCTTTAAGCTGTGTCCTGAATGGCGCTTGGCTTTTAGCTTGGCACTATGAACACTTTTTGTTATCCGTATTCATCATCTTTGCTTTGTTGGTTACTTTAATGGTCATTTATACAAACATAAAAAAAGTGGAACACACTACTTTTGACCTATTTCCGTTCTCCGTTTATACAGGCTGGGTAAGTGTCGCAACCATAGCTGACATTTCTTATTACCTAACCTATATCAAATGGGACGGTTTTGGGGTTTCCGAATCAACCTGGACGATCGTCCTGCTGATTGCAGCAACAACCCTGGCCTTTTTCTTTGCAGGTAAAAACCGGGATTGGTGCTATCCTCTCGTATTCGTTTGGGCGTTCATAGGCATCGGGATACGAAATAGCGACGCCTATCCGGTAATCACAGACATTTCTTATATCCTGGCTACCATCACTTTTATCGTATCCATCACCATCTTCATTAAAAATAGAAGGAACTAAATGAGGGTTATGGTATCCTAAAATGCTTGTTGAAGATCTTGCCAGACATCCTGCCAAGCTTCTAGACCAACTGAGAGACGGACCAGCTGGTCACTGATGCCCATTTGTTCCCTTGAAGCTTCAGGAACGGCAGAGTGCGTCATGGTAGCGGGATGCTGGATCAATGTTTCGGCATCCCCAAGACTTACGGCAATTTTAATTAGATTCAATTTATTGAGGAAATCCTGTGCATCCTGTTTTGTGCCATGCAATTCGAAAGAGATAAGGCCGCCGCCATGTTTCATCTGTTTTTGCATGATATAATGATCCGGTGAAGCATCATCACCTGGATAATATACCTTTTTCACCTTTGGATGTTTCTTAAGTTCATGAAAGATTTCCATTGCATTGGCCGAATGACGGTCCATCCTGACGGGCAAGGTCTTTAACCCCCGCAATAGTAGCCAGGCGTCGAATGGTGAAATGATTCCACCGATATCTTTCTGTGTAGTCCCAGCTATATGATTCATGAATTCCTTTTTACCGACGACAAGTCCCGCAACGACATCCCCATGCCCGCAAAGATATTTCGTAGCGCTATGAAGGACAATATCACAGCCATATTCAAGCGGTCTCTGTAGGTAGGGCGTCGAAAACGTATTATCGACTACGACCGTTACATTATATTCCTTCGCAACCCTTACCACCATCTGTAAGTCAATCATTTTCATCGTCGGATTGATCGGGGTTTCTACATAGATGCAGGTCGTTTCCGGCCGGATCATTTTCCTAACCTGTTCTTCAGTATCCATTTCACAAAAATCATGCGTGATCCGGTATTTATTTTTCATTAGCTGCAGAAGGCCAAATGTACAACCATATACCCCCTGTGAGCAGAGGATGTGATCATCTGTTTTAGTTAACGCAAAAAGTACTGCTGAAACGGCAGCCATGCCTGAACCGAAAGCAAGGCCAGCTTCCCCGCCTTCCAGTGCGGCAATCTTTTCTTCAAGCACTTGTACCGTTGGATTTCCAAGGCGAGAATAAATATATCCATCTTCGATACCGGCAAAACGCCTCTCCCCTTGCTCGGCATTTTCGAAAGTGAATGTTGAGGTTTGGAATAAAGGTGTTGCCAAGCTTCCCAAATGCTTCTTCGAGTCATATCCTTCATGGATGACTGCCGTTTCAAACTTTTTATACTTTCCTGTCATACCGTCTCCTCCTAACCTATGTCTATTGCTATCATATGTCAAAAATCCATATAAAGGAAGCGTTTTCATTCATGATCATCACCCATAAATGAACTCCTGAATTTATAGTAAATATAATATGATTACTCCAGGGCAATAGATGAAAAAGTCCAGTTGGATTTACCTGGGCATTCGCAAAAAAGGGACAGCCGCATGGCCGTCCCTTTTTTGCGAATCATTCATCGACTACGATGTTTCCACCATAGAAAGTTACTCTCGTTAATGGAATCTCCAGTTCACGAGCCATTTTTTTCAACTCTCGCTCTTCTCTTTCCGTTACGATTGAAATGACCGTACCATCTGCACCTGCACGCCCAGTTCTACCGGATCTATGGATATATTGTTCGATGTTGTCAGCCATATCAATATGAACGACCGCAGTAAGACCTTTAATATCAAGCCCCCTTGCCGCTACATCCGTTGCTATCAGCATCGGGGATTTTCCGGAACGAAGCTTGCGCAGTGCTTTCTCCCTGTCGACTTTATTGGATTCACCGTGAAGCACGCCCATTTCAATACCTTTATAACTCAGTTTTTCGTGTAAGACGCTAAGCTCCGCAATATCATTCAGGAAGGCAAGTGCCTTCACATCTTTAAGTCTTGTGATTTTCTCGAGAATCTTGGACTTTTCCCGTCTCTCAACAACAAAGTAAAGATGGTCCACCTTGGATTCCATTTTTTCATTTTTATCGACCTTGATCATTTCGGGTTCATTCATGAATCCCCGGGCCGCTTTTTCCGTTTCCTCTGGCAGGGTTGCTGAAAATACCATGATTTGCCGATCTTTTAGTGTTGTTTTGATAATATTATTGATCGTTCCCATATGCTCTGGAATGATCAATTGGTCACCTTCATCAAGTACTATCGTCTTAACTTCATGCATCTTCAGTTTCTTTTGGGCAATCAATTCGTAAATCCGTCCCGGTGTTCCAGCAATCACTTGTGGACGCTTCTTCAGTTTGTCCAACTGCCTTTTCACATTAGCACCGCCGATGAATGCTGCACCCGTAATGCCGCTTCCCTCTGACCAAATGCGAATTTCTTCATTGATCTGCATGACCAGTTCTCGTGATGATGCCAGAATCAAAGCCTGGGGCGATTTTTTTTCAGAATCAATCTTTTCCAGCAATGGCAATAAATATGCCAATGTTTTTCCTGTACCTGTCGGTGATTCGGCCATGATATCCTTTCCCTCGACAATCACGGGGATCGCTTTCGTTTGAATCGGGGTAAGTTGTCCGAATCCGGATTTTTTCCAGGCTTCTTGTATATATGGTTTTCTATCGTTTATTAATGCAGGTAATTCGCTCATATCGTTCTCCTTTAATATAAAACTTTTCCTATCTTTCATAGTACCATTTATTCTTGTCCAGTAGCCAACGGAATACGAATTGTAACCGTCGTCCCTTTGTTTATCTCACTTTCAAAATCCATTTCCCCCTGAAGGCGATGAACGATTTTCCGGCAAATTGCAAGCCCGATCCCTGAACCTTTTTCCTTCGTCGAGTAAAAAGGCTCACCAATCCGTTCAAGGCGCTCGGGCCCCATTCCCATGCCATTATCACTCACGCTGACTACAGCATGTCCATCGATTATTTGCAGAGATATATCAATTTCCCCATTATCTTCAATCGCTTCAATGCTGTTCTTGACGATATTGATTACCAACTGTTTAAGTTCAATTGAATCAGCCATAATATAAATCGGTTCGGCGGTTTTAATCCTTAGCCCCATTTCGATATTATTCAAATTCGTTTCTGCTTTCATCAACGTGAATACCTGTTGTAAACTGTCGGCAAGATCGATCCTGCAGTATGCGACATCCTGTTTCTTCCCGAGAACCAAAAGTTCACTTGAGATAATATTGATTCGGTCAATTTCCTTCAACATGATATCAGAATGCAGCGGGTTCACTTCCTGGGTCATATCCATTAACTGTACGAATCCTTTTAAAGATGTCAGCGGATTCCTTATCTCATGTGCGACGGCCGCAGCCAGATGTCCGATAACAGATAGCTTTTCAGACATGATCATCAATTCCTCTTCGCGCCGCAATTCGGTAATATCCCTAACGATTGCATATACTCCAAGCATTTCCGAGTGGACGATGATCGGTAAAAAGGTTACACGGATAATCCGTTGTTCATCACCGCTATTCTGAATGGTCGTTTCGAATTTTACAGCCTCCCCTTGAAGGGATTGTATAAAGAACTCAGCTACTTTATCACTTTCATTCCAGTTGATGAGATGATTAGCATTCTTGCCTTTCGAATTGTCACTATTATGACCTAACAGTTTTTCGGCTTCCGGGTTTATCGAAACGACATTTCCTTCGAGATTCAGCTCAAGGACACAATCCGGGTTATGCTTGAACAGCGACCGATACTGTTCATCCTTAAGAATGAATTCCTGTTGGGACCTCAACATCTTCCCCGTCCAATACCTGATTATGAAGTATAGGAAAAGCCCGGTTATGAATATGAACATCCACCCTTTGGAATGTTGAAACATTGCATATATTTGAACATCTTCCCTCGCCTGTGTCATAGAGATGTAATCCGTAACGATAATCCATAAGACCCCAAAGAATATATATATAAAAGCCACTTTACATGCAATTTTATGAGATTGGTTCATATTTTTTCCTTTGCATTGTTTTTTGGTTTATTATTCCCAAATCACTCAAAAAAAGCCCTCATGTTTTCAACATAAGGACTCTATCGATATTGTACCATATATATTGCATTCATTGTTTTATATCGTTAAAAAATCCAGCAGCAGTTTAACTGGACGTTAAATAAATCAAGAAAGGTTTTTAATGGCTTGATTGAATTCTTCTTCTATATCTTTTGTAGGCTTGGCCGTTAATAAGCTGAAAACGACAACCGCTATTGAACCAGCGATGAAACCAGGAATGATTTCGTATATTTCAGCAAACTTATCGATCATATCCCAGACGATCACGGTTGCCGTACCGACAATCATTCCCGCCAAGGCTCCCCATTTCGTCATCCGTTTCCAGTACAGGCTTAACAAAATGACAGGACCGAATGCCGCCCCAAAACCAGCCCATGCATAACCAACCAATTTAAGGATCGTACCGCTTGGATTAAAAGCCAATAATAGGGCAATGACAGATATCGCCAACACACCAAACCGACCTACCAGCACTAATTCCTTATCAGATGCGTTCGGCCGAATGAACTGCTTATAGAAATCATCTGTCAGAGCACTTGCCGATACCAACAGCTGTGATGCAATCGTACTCATGACCGCCGCTAAAATCGCAGCCAACAAGAAGCCTGTAATTAAAGATGGAAACAGTTCTTTAGCTAATATGATGAAGACGGACTCAGCATTCCTATCCCCTAAAGGACTATTTGTCAGGTTAAAATATGCTATTCCCACCAATCCGGTGAACATCGCTCCGACTATAGCAAAAATCATCCACCCCATACCGATTCGCCGTGCACTTTTCAATTCTTTAACAGATGAGACCGCCATGAAGCGAACGATTATATGAGGCTGCCCGAAATAACCAAGCCCCCATGCCAGAAGAGATATGATGCCAATGGTTGATGTTCCTTCAAAAACATGCAATAAATTCGGGTTAATCGATTTTATTTCATTGAAGGTAGGATCCCAGCCCCCAATATTTACAATCGTGACAACTGGTACTAGAATTAAGGCAATGAACATGATTGTACCTTGTACGAAGTCCGTCCAGCTGACAGCCAGGAATCCGCCAAATAATGTATAAAGAATAACAACGCTCGCCGTCAGCCAGATACCCCACCGGTAATCTAAATTGAAAGCCGTACGGAAAAGCTCACCGCCTGCCACCATGCCTGAAGAGGTATAAAAGGTGAAGAAAATTAAAATGACCGATGCTGATACCACTTTTAAGACCCGGGAGCCATCTTTAAACCGATTTCCCAAAAAGTCGGGAATCGTAATCGAATTGCCGGCAATTTCCGTATATGTCCGAAGTCTTGGTGCCACGAATAACCAGTTTAAATAAGAGCCTGCACACAGGCCGATGACAATCCAGCCAGCACTCAACCCGCTTATGTACATCGCACCAGGAAGACCCATCAACAGCCAGCCACTCATATCGGAAGCCCCTGCACTCAATGCCGTTACAGCCGGGCCCAAGTTCCGGCCGCCAAGCATGTAATCGGTTAAGTTAGCCGTTTTCCGATAGGCCAAATAACCAATTAAAAGCATACCTACCATGTATATTGCAATTGATATTATAATTCCATATTCCAAAAATGAATCCTCCTATTTATAGGTTAATTTTCATCTTGTAAGCTTATCAGAAAAAAAAACATATGTTAAGAAGTTCTTGCACCTTTCAACGATTTCACTTTCAATATAAGTAAGAAAATTCATTTTATTAGAATAAATCATTTAGGAGGAATACGCCATGCAATCCTATATCAATCAGCCAGATGGAGTCTTTCCTTCTGTTTGTTCTCTTGACTGTCCTGATCAATGCGGTTTACTGCTGCACAAAAAAGATGGGAAAATCATTAAAGTTCAAGGAGACCCTGATCATCCAGTCACAAAAGGGAATATTTGCAACAAAGTCCGCAACATGACTGCCCGCCTATATGACCCCAATCGCTTAAAACAGCCATTAAAGCGCATTGGTCCGAAAGGAAAAGGGAATTTCGTTCCAATCAGCTGGGAAGAGGCCATTGACACAATCACTTCCAAATGGAAAGACTTGATCGAAATGTATGGACCGGAAAGCATACTTCCTTACAGCTTTTACGGAAACATGGGCAACCTCAGCGCCGAAGGGATGGATCGCCGCTTTTTCCACAAACTCGGCGCAAGCATGCTCGAGCGTTCCATCTGTAATGCGGCAGGCTCAGTCGGATACAGCTATACAATGGGTGGTTCATTCGGCATCGATCCAGAAGAAACGATTCATACCAAGCTATTCATCATGTGGGGCATCAACGCTGTGAGCACAAATATGCACCAAGTGACGCTTGCCCAGCAAGCCCGAAAAAACGGGGCCAAAGTAGTTGTCATTGACGTTCATAAAAACCAAACCGGCAAGTGGGCAGATTGGTTCATTCCGATTCTGCCCGGCACCGATAGTGCACTTGCCCTCGGATTAATGCATATTCTTTATGCCGAGAATCTAGTCGACCAGCCCTTTCTCGATGAATACACAGTGGGTGCTGCTGAATTGCGCGAACATGTCCGCCAATATGACCCTGCGACCGTCTCCGCGATAACTGGCGTTCCCATTGATGACTTATATGAACTTGCCAGGATGTATGGCACTACAAGCCCATCATTCGTTCGGATAGGCAATGGCCTGCAGCACCATGACAATGGAGGCATGGCGGTACGTACCATTGCCTGCCTGCCTGCCCTTACCGGCCAATGGATGGAGGAAGGCGGCGGAGCCATCAAAGGTAATTCAGGATATCTGGCCTTTAATATAAATGCCTTAAGACGTCCTGATTTATTGCGAAATAAAGCTACCCGGACCATTAATATGAACCAAATCGGCCAAGCTCTTATGGAAAAAGAAAACCCGATTCGCTCCATGTTTGTATACGGCTCCAACCCAGCACTTGTCGCTCCGAATGCAAATAAGGTGCAGGAAGGTCTAATGCGGGAAGATCTATTCACAGTGGTCCATGATCTATTCTTAACCGAAACGGCCATGTTTGCCGACCTCGTCCTTCCTGCCACGTCATCTTATGAAACGGAGGATTTTTATAATTCATATTGGCATAATTACGTCCAAATACAAAAACCTGTAGTCGAAAAATATGGCGAATCGAAATCGAATGTTGAATTGTTCAAACTGTTGGCTGCTGGGATGGGATTTGGGGAACAAGCATTTAGAGATTCAGAGGAAGATATGATACGGCAGGCTCTGGATTTTCCCAACAACCCGCATTTGGAAGGCATCACCTATGACTCTCTTTCAAGGAATCAATTTGTCAAAGCCAAAATGCAGCCGATGTTCCCAGGCAAACTCCCGACACCAAGCGGTAAAATCGAACTTTATTCCGAACGGATGAAGCGGGATGGATACGAGCCATTGCCCACATATACGCCAATCATAAAAGACAGCGACCTGCCATTTTTATTCATTCCGGCACCTAATCACAATTTCTTGAATTCAACCTTTTCAAATAATGCCAAACATATCTCCATGGAAAAGGAACCGAAACTGCACATGAATGCCGCCGATGCCAAAACAATGGGAATAGCCGCCGGAGATATGGTTAGAATCTGGAACGGTCGCGGTGAATGTTTGCTTACCGCTGCTCCCGGTGAAAATGTGTTACCAGGCGTTCTTGTCAGCCAAGGCTTGTGGCAGAATACGCCCGAAACAAAGCAACATATCAATTCCCTTACCCCAGATCGCCTCGCGGATATGGGTAATGGCGCCGTTTTCTTTTCAGGACGGGTTGATCTTGAAAAAGTCCAACAAAAGTAGAGAAATGTTTAGCAATCTTTAAATATATCTGCGATTTTCGGATTATGCGATTCTCGAATTATATCTGCTATTCTCGAATTATATCTGCGGTTCTCGAATTATATCTGTGATTTTCGGATGATATATCTGCGATTCTCGGATTATATCTCCGATTCCATAGAAAAAAGGCTGTTCCCCAAGGAACAGCCTTTTTTCGTCAAGCTATTTACTCTTCATCAAACCAGCCTGTTGGCTGGATATCCAAGTTGTTATTGATTTGCTTCACTTCGGTGTAAGCTTCGTAACCGAAAGTTCCCAGTTCGCGTCCATTTCCACTTTGCTTGAACCCTCCCCAAGGAGCTTCGTTGTAAGTCGGATGATATGAGTTTATCCACGTGATGCCGGCACGCACTTTTTTAATGACACGGTACGCTTTTGAGATATCATTCGTGAACACCGCTCCCGCTAAACCATATTTCGTATCATTGGCAAGTCGTAGAGCTTCCGCTTCATCCTTGAATTTTTGAACGACGAGCACCGGTCCAAAAATTTCTTCCTGCACAATCCGCATATCCGGTGTCGTATCAACAAAAATAGTAGGTTCGACAAAGTAACCTTTATCCATGCCTTCTTCTTTAATTCGATTTCCACCGACGATTAATTTGGCACCTTCTTCTTTTCCGATTTGGATATACGATAATATTTTGTTCATATGGGCTTCTGAAACGATAGGTCCCATCTGGCTGTTTTCATCAGAACCTGAACCTACTTTGATTTTTTTCGCCTTCGCCGTAAGACTTGCAATGAACTGATCGTAAATGGACTCTTCCAATAGTAAACGGGAGCCTGCTGAGCACACTTGTCCTTGATTACAGAAAATCCCGTATAGAGCATAATCAACGGCAGTCTCAAAGTCAGAATCCGCAAATACGATATTAGGCGATTTGCCGCCGAGCTCCAATGTGACTTTCTTTAGGTTACCCAGCGAAGCCTCCATGATCTTACGTCCTGTTGCCGTGCCTCCTGTAAAGGCTACTTTATCGATTTCCTCATGCTCTGCAATGGCTTGTCCGACAACTGGCCCCGCTCCTAACACAAGGTTCGCGACACCTTTTGGCAATCCTACCTCATCCATGATTTCAAATAGTTTGACCGCCGTCACCGGAGTGATCTCAGATGGTTTGAACACAACGGAATTTCCTGCAGCAAGTGCCGGAGCGAGTTTCCAGGCTGACATCATTAGCGGGAAATTCCAAGGAACGATCTGCCCGCATACACCGATCGGTTCCCTTACGACCATCGATTGCTGGCCGTCAGGAACTTCAAAAGTCTGACCTGTCGGTTTTGTGGCCAATCCTGCATAATATCTAAAACATGCTGCCGAATCAGCTATATCAAAACGAGCCTCACGCAATGGTTTCCCATTATCCAATGTTTCCAACGCAGCTAGTTCTTCAGCTTTTTCTTCTATTTTGTCGGCTATTTTGAATAAAATGCGAGCTCTTTCGACGGCAGGAGTTCCCCACCAACCCCCTTCATAGAAAGCATATTTTGCTGCCTCGACCGCTGCATCCACATCTTCCTGTGTTCCTTCCGCTGCTTTGGCAATAACTTCCCCCGTGGCCGGATTCAATACATCCCTCTTCTCACCCGAAGTCGAATTCACCCATTCCCCATTGATGAACATCTTTAAGTCCAATGCTCCCGTTCCTTCTTTTTTCGTATTATTTTGCAAAGTTTCCTGCATGTAATTTCCTCCTCTGTTTTAAGTTATCTACCTATATATAATATGAGCAAGATTCATGCCAGTTTGAAATTTTAGTTAACTCACGGTTTTTTGCCCATTCCGCTCATATTTAAATTCAGTCGTGAATTACCTATTCATTTTTGCATAACCCATAGGCAAAACTCTTCCTAGTTTCATAGAAAAAAGAGATGAGCAGCTGCTCACCTCTCTTCTGATTAATTCCGATTAATAATGACCAATTTCATTTCCGTCATTTCTTCAATGGCATATTTCAACCCTTCGCGCCCAGTCCCGCTTTTTTTGACTCCGCCATATGGCATGTTGTCAACACGGTAAGTTGGGATATCATTAATGATAACACCGCCGACTTCCAATTTTTCTGCGGCAGAAAGAGCCAGATTGATATTTTCCGTGTAAATCCCGGCCTGCAATCCGAATTCGGAATCATTGACCAAGTCAATCGCTTCCTCAACGGAAGAAACCTTATTGATCAAAACAATTGGAGCGAAGACTTCCTGACAAGATACCTTAAGCATTGCATCCACTTCCAGCAACACAGTGGGATGCAGGATATTTCCTTCAGATTTACCTCCTGCTGCAACTATCGCACCGTGTTGTTTAGCTTCACCGATCCAATCCAGGCTTCGCTGTACATCCCCGGCGCTGATCAATGCTGAAATATCCACAGATGGGTCCAAAGAATCTCCCAGTTTCAAGCCATTCGTTGCTTCCGTGAATTTTTTGACGAACTCATCATACACCTCTTCATGAACATAAGCGCGCTGTAAGGAAATGCAGACCTGCCCTTGAAAAGCGAATGCTGCCGATACACAGCGTTGGATGATTTTATCGATATCGATCCCTTTATCCACGATGACAGCCGCATTCGAACCTAGTTCAAGACTCACTTTCTTTAACCCGGCCTTATTACGGATCCCGATTCCTACAGCCGGACTTCCAGTAAATGAGATGCTCTTCACCCGTGAATCGGTGACTAATTTATCACCGATTACCGAACCGCTTCCGGTAACTAAATTAAACGCACCTGCCGGCAAATCCGTTTCGGCCAATAATTCAGCAAGAAACAGTGAAGATAGCGGTGTTTGGCTCGCAGGTTTCAGGACGAGTGTATTTCCGGCAGCAATGGCCGGGCCCACTTTATGGGCAACCAGGTTCATCGGAAAATTAAATGGCGTAATCGCACCCACAACGCCTAGAGGCTCACGGACCGTGTATCCTATCCTTCCTTCTCCGTCAGCTGTGGCATCCATGGTCAATGTTTCTCCATGAATCCTTTTTGCTTCCTCTGCTGCAAATTTATATGTGGCAATCGTCCGGGATACTTCAACCATTGCCGTTTTAATCGGTTTCGCTGCCTCTTTTGCAATAATTTCAGCTGCCTCATCTTTGCGGCTTTCCAAAAGGCTCGCAAGCTTTTCAAGTATGGCAGCGCGTTTATGACTAGGTAAAGCTGCCATCGTTTTTCTAGCCTGATAGGCTGATTCTATGGCCAACTCGACATCTTCAAGGCTTGCCGAGGGAATCTCCGCTAGAACTTCCCCGCTATAAGGGGACTTTAGTGTCGTGAACTTTTCAGCTTCTTGCCATTTACCATTAATGTATAATTTCTTTTTCAGCGTTTCCGTCATGACCATCACTTTCACCTCTTATAAAATTTCTTTTTCGACTGCAGTAAATGTCTCATCAAGGATTTCAATCATTCTTTCGACTTCTGCTTTAGTAATGATTAAAGGCGGTGCGAATACGAGTGTATCTTGATCAAACGTAACCGAACGGCAAATCAAACCATTCTTCGCAGCTTCGGCAACAAGTCTTGGAGCAAGCTGTGTCTCAAAGCCTTCACCTGTTTGTTTGTCCTTTACGATGGAGATGCCTCCAATTAGTCCAAGTGCCCTCACATCACCAACAATCGGATGTTTGCTTTGTAGCTTCTTAAAGCCGGCAAGCAACTCTTCACCACGCTGTTTCGAGTTTTCTATAAGGTTTTCACGTTCAATTATTTCAATATTTTTCAAAGCAACCGCACATGCCATCGGATGGCCACTGTATGTGTAGCCGTGTAAAAGCGTACCTTTTGAAAGGGCAATGAAATCCTGATGCATCTTATCATTCAGGACAACCCCGCCTAACTGTGCATATCCACTCGTCACACCTTTTGCAAAGCACATCATATCAGGCACAACACCAAAGTGTTCAATCCCAAAATAAGTCCCTGTTCTTCCGAAACCTGTAATGACTTCATCCGTCACCATCAAAATGCCGTATTCATCACAAATTTCCCTTACTTCCTTAAAATAGCCTTCAGGAGGAAGGTTCACGCCACCGGCCCCTTGAATCGGTTCAGCGATAAATGCCGCAATCGTTTCCGGTCCTTCCTGTTCTATGACCTTACGCAACTCCTCGATGGAGGAACCGTCCACATGATAAAAATCAGGTGCGATTGAATTCGTGAAATCCCGGAATGGCTTCAGGCCAGTCGCACTTGTAGCTCCCATTGCAACTCCATGATAGGATTTCGAGCGGGAAATGATTTTTTGACGATTAGGCTGCCCTTTCAAAAGCCAGTAATGACGAGCAAGTTTGATCGCTGTATCATTCGACTCCGATCCACCTGAAGTGAAGAAAACTGCATTCAAATCCCCAGGCGCGATGGATGCGATTTTGGCCGCCAAACGGATTGCCGGCTCATTGCTGAAAGTGGCGAAACTTGAGGTGAAAGCTAATTTGGCCATTTGTTCCTTCGCGACTTCAGCCATCTCTTCTTGTCCATGTCCAATATTCACATTCCAAAGTGAAGCCATGCCATCAATGACAGTCCTGCCCGTGACATCCGTAAGATATATTCCCTTTCCTTCCTTAAAGATGAAACTTGGACCATCTGCCTGCTGTTGTTCGATTGCAGTAGTCGGATGAATAAAATGCTTTTTATCCAAATCGATTAATTCCTGAATACTCGTAGTCTCTTTAATCATGTAAAAAACACCCTTCTCATGTAATGGATTTTTTCAAGCTAGTTTATTTTTATATTTATAGATGTAGCAAGAAGCATGCCAAATTATATGAACCTTATATTAAAGGTATTCAAGTTAAAATGATTCATATATAAATCAATAGGAGCACGTGTTGATTCACATATAAATCATTTGATTCACATTCGAATCAATCAACCCCCATTCATTAGATTAACTACTGAATGACAGCATTTTTTCGAATCCCCCTCTTTATTTCTATTTGATGTTACAAAACCTGACACACAATGTTGAATTTTCGGAAGATTTATATTATTATCATGTTAATATTTTTTCATTCCTTTTGAGCCGCTATGTTAATCTAAATGAAAGAAGTTGATATATATGCAGGTAGGATTTGAACTGTACCAAAAACAAACCTTGAAGTTGTCATTAACCCCTGAATTACAGCAATCGATCAATATCCTTCAATATTCCACCCATGAACTGATAGATTTCCTGAACCGGCAGGCTTACGAAAATCCCGTTCTCGAAATTAGCTTTAAAGAACCCCTCGCTTCACTTAGTATTCGTACAAATAAAATAAATTCTCAGATACGCCGTTCTTCCTCTAAAAGTAAAAGTTTCAACGGAGACAATGATTACAACCCTATCAACAATTATTCAGTCAACACAGAAACACTTGAAAGGCATTTACTGGAACAATTGAGTTTACTAAGTTCATTGAATACATTTGAAAAGAAGATTCTCCAATTTTTGATTGGAAACTTAAATGATTATGGATTTCTAGAATTGGATGTCCATTGGACTGCTTCGCATTTTTCCGTACCCGTGGAAGAAATCGAAAATATGATTCAAATATTGCAATCCCTTGACCCAATTGGAGTCGGTGCTAAAGATCTGACCGATTGTTTACTCATTCAGCTGCGTGAGCATGATAATCACAATGAATTGGCGTATAAGATCGTTAAAAAGCACTTAGAAGATTTAGCAGAAAAACGCTACAGGAAAATTGCCGCACTTCACCAAGTGACCGTTCAGGAAGTACAAGAGACCTCGGATTTCATCCGTACGTTAAACCCGCGTCCTGTCAGTCACTTTTCCGATGATATGACTCATTACATCGTTCCAGACGTTTACGTGGAAAAAGATAAAGAAGGTTTTCTGATAACGGTCAACGATAGCTGTACACCTATACTTTCCATCAATCCTTACTACAAGAACCACGTCGCCATCAATTCTGTTAATCCAGCTAAAGATTATATAAAAGGGCACATAAATGATGCCCAATTACTGTTAAAAGGGCTCGAACAAAGGCAAATGACGCTTTACAAAGTGACCGCGTCAATCGTGGAGGAGCAGCATGAGTTTTTCATGAAGGGAATTACGGGATTAAAACCTATGACACTGAAGAACATTTCGGAAAAACTTCAGCTTCATGAATCAACAATCAGCAGGGCGACAAGCAATAAATATATCCAGACGCCGCATGGCCTCTTTAAACTAAGGAACTTCTTTACTAGAGGGTTACACCGCGTGAACAGCCCAGCAACCGAATCATCGACCACCATCAAAGAAAAAATAAAGGTCCTGATTGCCGATGAAGATAAAATAAAGCCTTTTTCAGATCAGAAACTTTGTCAAATATTCGAAAATGAAGGGACGAAGATCTCCCGCCGCACTATTGCAAAATACCGTGAAGACCTCGGTATACCGGGATCTTCAAAACGGCGCAGATTTTAAAATCAAACCGAATTTTAAAAAGACTCTTACAAAGGAGTATCTATTGTAAGAGTCTTCTATATTTTCCACCCCTGAACCAGGGGCTTAATAAACAGTTTTGGAATCATAATATATCGGTTTATTTATTCCCCCATTTATCCTCGAAAATAAGTTCATCCATCAGCCTTCTTTTTTCCCAATTGGCAAGTTCAAGAATGGGTTTATCCGGATATTGATCCGTATAGCCAATCGACAGGAGTGCAACAGGTTCTATATGCGGCGGAATCTCCAAAATATCACGAATATCATTTTTCTTATAAAAGCTTACCCATCCCATTGCCAATCCTTCCGCATAGGCAGCCAGCCACATATTTTGAATGGCGCAGGCAGTGGATAGGATATCGGTTTCCGGAATGGAGTTCCTCCCTAAAACATGGGAGCCTCCCCGTGTCGGGTCGCACGTAACACAAATGGTATATGGTGCTTCTTTTAACCCTTCCACTTTCAAACTAAGAAACTTATTTTCTTTACCTCCTTCATAATGAATAGCGAGGGCCCTTCTTTCTTTATCCGCTGCCCATGCCAAACTGTCCTTGGTTTCCTGAGACGAAATCACGATGAAACTCCAAGGCTGCATGAATCCTACAGACGGCGCATGATGTGCAGCATCCAAAATTCTGCGGAGTATATCCTTTGAAATGGGCTTTGGCAAAAAACTCCTGATATCCCTGCGGTTATAAATGGCTTTATATACGGCAGCTTGTTCTTCATTAGTAAACATAGTTTCCCCCCTGTTTCCGGCTCCCCGGAAATTCATCTAAACATACAATATATTTTATAGGTAAACCCTTACAATTAAAATATCCTCTGGCTCAGCTCATTCCGTCCACAACAAGATCCGCTCTTTCTTGAGGCCTTTGCACACCCACATAGAGATCTTCATGAACCATCCAATTATCCTCCCATATTTGACGCGCATCTTCACCATCCCGCTCAAGGCCACGTTTCAAACGCTGATCACGGGGACATTCCACCCAAATCGTGAAATCATGGTACCCTGCCAATTCTTCACGGATAGAATACGTTCCTTCTATAATGACAAGGCCCCCAGCAGGAACTTCATGCCATTCGGCCATAGTGTCCGTTTTCCAATCATACCTTTGATATCTTGCTTCTTTCCCCTTTGTAAGCGGTTTTAGGATTTGGTTACAAACCCGTTCCCAATCATAATCCGCCCCGATAGGCTTTTGGGATGGAGGCAGTTGAACCCTTTCCGGTGACGGCAAATAAAAATCATCCATATGAACGGCCACGCTACCTGGACATTCTGCTTGGATACGGGCAGCGAGTGTACTTTTTCCAGATCCGCCCCGGCCATCTATGGCCAATATATAGAGTGAGCGTTTTTTGGAAATTTCGTGAATTTCAGCTATAAGACTGCTGATCGTATACTGTCCATTGAGTGTTGGAAAGTTCATAAGCATTCCCCCCTATACTACTTATTTCTATTAATCCTCCCTTAAACTCCTTCCTTGAGGGGATAATTTTAAAAAATAAGCAGAAGGTGCTGGCATTGAATAAAATCCAATTTGCCCCCAGCTTCATGTCTGTTAAAGAAACAGAGAAGGAAAAGGCCCCTTTCCCTCCACTTCATGGAGAAACTGTCTATGATCAACATGTAATGGACTTGAAAACTTCTTGTTATAGACATATATATCGGAGAAAGGCCTTCGAAGGTTCGAATGCCGACTTGATGCAATGTTATATAATGACCATCGATTTGAATACGCCATTCGGATCTGCGATTGAAACCTGATCAGGTCAGCAAATAAAATGGCTTATCGGCATTATGCTGCCAATTCGGACTTGCCGAAGAAATGATTTGGCTTTTTCTCGCAGATCCTGAACTTCAACTTAGCTTTCCATGGATACTAATGGCCGCTTCCCAATAGGTTTTCCTGTTCTGCGAGCATTACGGCTATCTTATCCTGGATTGCCGTAATGCCTTTTTCTTCTACAAAATTATTCAAGATGATTGAAAATATGATTTTTTCCCCTCTTTTGGTCGTCACATAACCTGATAAGGAGCTCGTACCTGAAATTGTCCCTGTTTTCGCGCGGACATTCCCGGCTGCAAGTGTCCCTTTCATCCTCTTTCTAAGCGTACCGCCCACCATCCGATTTTCGTTGCCTGCAATCGGTAAAGCATTCAAGTAAGCAGGAAACCACGTTTTTTCCTGAATGGCATACAGCAGCTTCGTTATTTCATTCGCTGGAATCATATTGACTTGGGAAATTCCAGACCCATCACGCATCATGATCGTTTGCATATCGAGACCCATACTCTCTTCAGCTGATTTCGAGCAACCTTCAAACCATCCTTCCAGCTTCCCTCCCCCTCTGCCTCTTTGCCCATTTCCTTCACCAAAACCTCGGCATGGCTGTTATTGCTCAATTTCATGAAAGGAATAAGCAGCTGTGAAAGCGGCATGGACTGATGAGTGGCAATCATGTCCGCTCCTACTGGCGTTTTCCCTTTTTTCCTTTTTCCCAACACTTTAATTCCATATTTCTTCATTGATTTTTCAAATAGGCTCAAGGCATATTCTGTGGGATCTTCCACCGAGATCCACTCTTTGGTCACCCCGGCATCTTCCGGAATGGTCCCGGTCATCGTAATGACTTGTGTGCCATGAGACCGTTCGATTTCAATCTTATTATTAGCATCTGCCGATACAGTTTTCGTTTTGTTGATGACCTTCACGTGATCGGTTTCAGGCTCCAGCTTTACCGTTGCCCTCTTTCCAGCCTTTCCCCCAGGGGCTATCTCCACGATGATGGTACCGGTATCGTAATCTTCATTCGGGGAAGCAGTTAAAGCCGAAACGGCTGCACCGTAATATTCCTGTTCATCGCTCCAAACTAAGTCTTGGGAATAACGAACATCATCATACCAAGAATCGTCCCCTATAAGATCCCCGTGAACGAACTTAACGTGCCTTTGCTTCAGTGAAGCTGCCAGCTCATCAAAATCCTTTTCCAATAATGTGGGATCCCCTTTTCCCTTCAGGTATACATTGCCCTGCAGAACCTGGCCAACCTGCACTCCTTTTATGTATAGTTCCGTTTGAAAAGCATGATCTTCCCCTAAAGTTTCCAACGCAGCTGCTGCTGTCAAAAGCTTAAGATTCGAAGCAGGCCGCAATCTCGTTTGCGATCCCCGTTCATAAATCATTTCCCCCGTTTCAGCTGAACGGATGGAAATTCCCGTCAACGCCCCAGCCAATCCTGGCGATTGCTCCAATATTCGTTGAATTTCCTGCCCTAGGGTTCCATCATCATTCGCAGCCTGCATCGATTCTCCATTAAAAAAACAAATCAAAAACAGGAAGAATATAAAACTCAACTTCCTTTTATACGTCAAACCTATCACTCCCACTCTAGAAACTCACCACTTCTATCTTGTCCATTATTCGGTCATATAAAAAGAAAAGATCCACTAGAAAACTCCTTATTTATACATACTCGGGAAACTGCAGGATTATTCGCCCGCCACTCCACGGTATGCGACTGCATAATTTCTATACATATACCTTTAATAGGGAACTTTTTTGCAAGATAATCCGTATAAGTATAAAGACATAGTAAGGAGTGAATATATGTATTCCAAGATACAGCCACCTACGAAGAAAATATCCAAAGAATCAGTGAAGGTGTGGCGGATGACTGAAGCTATTACCAATCTCATTATCCTCGCCGTCCTTGGCATCCTATTATTTGTTGATGATTACTTCACTTGGAAAGAATGGATTGGATGGATTTTAAACGGACTTATCGTATTATCTTTTTTCCATGCTATCTGGTCCATCTTCATTGAACCGATACTTTTGCAAAAGTATTGGCGTTACGACGTGAACGAAGAATTCATTCAAACAAAACGTGGAGCCTGGAGTGAAACGCATGAACTCATTCCGATGACGAAGGTTCAATCCGTCAAATTGAACCAAGGACCGTTTTTGCGAAAATACAACCTTTATTCCCTAAGCATCGGAACAATGGGCGATTCTCATGACATACCAGCCATCCCCGAGAAAGAGGCGTATGAATTACGAGATAAAATTGCCCATTTCGCAAAAATTAAGGAAGTGGATTAATGATGGAAGAACACGCAAAACGATTACACCCTATCAAAATCCCTTTCGAATTTTGGAAATTGCTGAAAGGAAATGTATTTTTCATAATCATGCTTTATGTCCTGAATTTCGGTTCTGAAAAGATGTATATGAAGGTACTCCAAATCGGCTTTCTAGTTTATTTGGTTTGGAAAGTCATTTCTGTCATCCTTAAATGGTATACATACAAATACCAAATCAAAGAAGGTACCTTATACATTACTTCAGGGCTTGTCTCGAAATCGTATCGAACTGTCCCGCTTCATAAGGTTCAGAATGTCCAGCAACGCACGACGTTATTTCATAAGATTTTCAGATTGACCTCTTTAACATTCGAAACGGGGATGACTGGTGATCAGGGTAGCGTACCTTTCGAGATGATTTCCCGAAAAGAGGCCGAACGGCTTGAGGGGGAATATGCTTCAAAACAAGAACTTCCGGTTATTGAAGCGGATATTCCCGAAGAACGAATTGCTGAGGATATGGAGCCAGCCATTGAAAAAACGATCCATTTCACTCCAAGCAAACATGATGTGCTGAAAGCTTCCTTTACATCACTCAGTTTCCTGGCACTTATCCCGATATTGGCTACGTTATATAATACACTCGATGATTTTATCGATTTGGAGAACGCCGAAGGGTTTTTTGGCAAGTTATTGGATACATGGTGGATCATTACCATCGTTATTGCAGGCCTCATATGTGTCGCCGTTGCCTTCGGAATCGTTTCCACATTCGTTAAATATGGAAAATATGAAATTTCATCCGATCACGAGCGCATATATATCAAAAAAGGTGTACTGGACGAATCTGCTTTTTCCATTCGGAAAGAAAAAGTACAAGCAGTCGAAATCACCCAATCAATCATAAAAAGAATGCTGGGGTTGGCAGAAGTGAAACTGATCAGTGCAGGAAGCACCGGTGATGAAGAGCTGGAAACGAACACCCTCTATCCTTTTTTATCAATTGAACGGGCATATGGGATGGTAGAAGAGATTTTACCTGCTTACAAAGTGGAACGATCAATGAGGTCACTATCGAAACAGGCCTTCAAAATCCGAATGCTGCGGCCCAGCTTTTTCTGGATTCTCACAACATTGGCGATTTATTATTTCAAACCCTCCCTATGGTATATCTCGCTGATTCTACTCGTCCTCATTTATACATTGAGAATAATGGATTACAAAAATAGCCGTTACTTGTTAAATGATGAGTTCATTCAGTTCAAATCCGGAAGTTTGGAAACATCACTATTCATTACCAAAAGAAGCAAGGTCATTCAAATTGAGGTGGAACGTTCGAAGCTGCAAAAGCTTTTCGGGCTTGCCACAATTGAAACGATCAACCGCTCCAAGCCTGTACACCATACAAAGCTCCAAGATGTATCCGTTGAATATGCAGACGAATTTTACACATGGTATATGGACAGGACAAAAAATATCCAAGTCGAATAGTATTCAATGAATGAAAGAGTTGACCATGGCAGTCAGCTCTTTTTTTATCCACTATATTCCACCCCCTTCCCACCTTTGCACTTCACGACAAAATTAATATTGGAATTTTCTAACTTGTCCCTTCAAAAAAAGCGAAAGAAGACCGAAATATCAAATAGAAGTCAAAATTAATTAGAAGTATATAAGGAGAATTTTAAAGATGAAAAGACTGACAGACTGGTATTTTAATTCGCTAAAAAAACAAATATTGATTCCCTTTCTAGCTTTGATCATGATAAGCGGAATGGCCATCTCCTACATGAGCTATAAAAATAGTATCGAGTTGACGACCAAGGAACTTACCGGAACGACGGAAGAGCAAGCCAAGTCAATGAACGATTCTTTCGAAATCTTCTTTCATAAAACGGAAAATCAATTGGATAGGATCAGTAAGTATCCTATCATGAGTACCTATGATAAGAACCCCGAATCCATAATGGATGAGTTTTCCCATACACAGTCAAGCAGTTCTGAAATAAATGGTTTATACCTTGGCACCGAGAAAGATGGAAAAACATTAATATTCCCTAAAGCGGATTTGCCGGCTGACTTCGATCCGAGACAAAGGGATTGGTATCAATCCGCATTGAAACAAAAAAACAAGACCATTTGGACGGAACCTTATACCGATCAGGCTACGAATGAACTTGTCATTACGGCAGCAAAGGCCCTATATGATGATCGAGATGAATTAATAGGCGTGCTCGGTGTCGACATCTCGATCGATACATTGATCACGATGGTCAATCAAACGAAATTCGGCGAAACGGGCTATACGGTTTTGCTGGATCAGAAGGGGTCATTCGTTACACATCCAGACAAGGAAAAAATTCCACACGATATATCAAAGGAAAATATTTTCAAAAAAATGAAAGGTGAATCCGGATCAATGATCGAGGAATTTGAAGGGCAAAGCCGGATCGTCGGATACGCCACAAATCCTACCACCGGATGGAGAATAGCAGGGGTAATGGAGGGTAATGGAGGAAAATGAAGTGAAAGTCCGGGCAAGCCCGATGATAATCGACAATGTCATCACACTGTTGATTGTCTTTACCGTCACTGCACTATCTGCCATCTTCATCACCCGTTCTTTAACGAATCCCATTAAAAAGCTGCAGGAATCCATACGGAAAATGGCTGACGGCGATTTCACCTCCTGGAATTCCATTTCCAGAAAAGATGAGATAGGCCAACTTGCAGAAGACACCAGATTAATGACCAGGAATATGAGTCATATGTTAGGGGTTGTCAACAACCTTTCCGATAAAGTATCGGATTCCTCCATGACGCTAGTGGCCAGCGCCGATGAAAATTCAGCGGCAGCTAACGAAGTGGCCATGACGATGGAACAAATAGCAGCCGGTGCCATAGACCAAATCGAAGTCGGGCAGAATAACGAAATGGCCGTAAAGTTATTGGCTGACAAAATCAATGATCTTGAAGCGCAAACGGGAAAAATGGCCACGGAATCCGAAAATATGTTCAAGGCTTCCGAAAACGGAATCACTCAAGTACAAGGCCTGAAACAACAATTCAATGAAACGTCCCAAATATCCAATAGGATGAGCACGGCAGTCAAATCATTGGATGCACGATCCAATGATATCAGTGCGATACCATAAGCGGGATTGCAGGACAAACGAATTTACTCGCCCTGAACGCTGCCATCGAAGCAGCGAGGGCTGGTGAACACGGAAAGGGGTTTGCAGTTGTTGCCGATGAAGTGAAGAAATTGGCCGAACAAACGGAAAAATCACTGAAAGAAATCTCTGAAATCATTCAAGCCATGCAAAACGATACAACCAATACCGTTCATTTGATTGATCAAGTCAATCAAAAAATCCATCTTCAGGATACTTCTGTAACGGATACGGAAAATGCTTTCAGTCACATTGCATCCATCATCGCGAACACATTCAGCAATTTTGACGAAATAAAACAGATGATGAACGATATGGTAAACGAAGTCACACGGATGGCGGGCAATGCAGAAAAATTAAATTCAATCAGTCAGGAAACTGCGGCAGGAACTGAAGAAGTATCAGCTTCCGTAGAACAAACGAATGCTTCCATGGAACAATTAAATGCCCTGGCTAGTGAATTGGATGCCCTATCCCAGGAAATGCACAAAGAAATAAAGAAATTCACATTCTAATCAAAAAAAGGACGGCCCCTAAGGGATCCGTCCTTTTTAAAATGACGACTTATAGAGTTCTTCTGCCATTCGTCAGCGTTGCATCGGTTTCAGTTATTCCCGAGTAAGAAGAACTGGATTTTCTCGCATCCGAATCGACTAACACAAGCAATTTCCCGCTCTTTACATCCGCTTCATAACGATTCGCTTCGTCTTCAGGTATGCCCATTCCGATTAATGTACCGGCCAATCCTCCTGTTCCAGCGCCTACAGCCGCTCCGGCTAATGTTGCAGCAAGCGGTCCTGCAGCCAGTACCGGCCCGATTCCCGGAATCGCCAACGCACCCACACCTGCCAATAATCCGGCAGCACCGCCCAAAATACCGCCAGTCGCCGCACCAGCTGCGAGCCCCTCTTCAACTTTTGTACCCGTTTCTTCATTCACTGCATTTAATTCTTCTTTATCTTTAGCTACCACTGAAATATCTTCACGATTATACCCTTGGGCCTGTAATGACTCAACAGCCTTTATGGCTTCTTCTCCAGTTTCATATACACCAATTATACGTTTATCCATATCTATCATCCTCCTTAAAGAATGTAAATTGTCGCTCCCCCTTTACATACCCCAGGGGATGAAAGTGCTAAACGTTATTTAACAGGAAAATATTTTCGAGTTAACCCTTATTCAGAAAGGGTATATATAATAGTAGTATGCATATTTTTAGGAGGTTTTCTTTTTGCTCATCGAGTTACTTAAAGATTTAGTATCTATCGACAGTTCATCGAAAGAAGGAGCCAACCAAGCGGTAGATTACTGTGCGGACTGGCTTAAAGATCAAGGACTTACCGTGAATGTGATCGTAAATAACGGTTATAAAATGCTTGTTAGCGAGATTGGCAGCGGGGATAAAACCCTAATTTGGAATGGCCATGTCGATGTTGTCAGCGGTACGCCGGATCAATTTTTCCCTGAGGTTCATGAAGGAAATTTATATGGACGCGGAACAGCCGATATGAAAGCTGGAGTTGCAGGGATGATGTGTGCATTTACCGAACTGAAAGATAAGGACTTAGGTTTAAAAATCCAGCTACAGATCGTATCGGATGAAGAGATTGGCGGGTTGAACTGTTCCGGATATTTAGCGAAACATGGTTATCGGGGGGACTTTGTAATCTGTGCTGAACCGACGCAACTGGGAATCGGACTCCAGGCAAAGGGTGCCCTTCGTCTCGATATTGAAGTATCCGGCAAATCTGCACACGGAAGCCGTCCATGGGAAGGCGTGAATGCAATTGAAAAGGCCTATGATCTCTATCAAAAAATAAAGGAACTTCCTTTCACCCGGGATCATACTCCCCTTTACTCTTCCCCTTCACTTAACCTAGCAAAAATAAAAGGCGGGGATGTCTATAATAAGGTACCTGATGCTTGTTTGCTAAGTCTTGATATTCGCTATCTTCCTACGCAAACAATGGAAGAAATCATTGCTCAGATCGAAAGTGTGACAGGAAATAATGTTCACCTTAATATGTACAGTAAACCTGTAAAAACCGAAGAATCAGACCCATTCATCACTTTGCTCCGACCGATTATCGAAAGAAACACCAAGCAAGATGCTGTCATTTTTGGACAACATGGCTCTGCAGATACCGTCTTTTTTGCGGCATATGATATCCCAGCGATTGAATTCGGACCAAAAGGCGAGAACTGGCATGGAGATAGGGAATGCGTCAATCTTGAATCAGTAGCAGTCTACCAAAAAATGCTGGTCGATTTCGCTTCTGAATTTATTTTACATTAATCCAATCATGAAAAAAGCCGGCATCACATAGTGTCGGCTTTTTTCATGTTCCGAATATCCTCTCCCACTAAAATAAACAGCATTCAATCGTCTATTATTACGTTGTTTTTTTACAAAATATACAGGACTTTAAAACCAGGGGTTATACATCCATATATTGCCTCATTAAACAGGATACGCCATTACATCAACACTATTTAACAAAAATACGCTTATACTGACATAATAAATAATATATTTACATTTAACAGATAAGTACTTTTGACCTAGTTTATATTACATTTATTTATCAAGGGAAACCTTTTTGTAACACAATTACTATTCCACCGAAACATTATTGTCATAAAGACCTGTTATTCTAAGTCTACGATTTAAAACAAAGGAGACTATTCATTTTGAAAAAAATACTACTTCCACTATTCACTGCTTTCTTTTTGGTATTTAGTTTTTCCGGAGTTTCATCGGCTGCTACTACTACATACAAAGTTAAAAGCGGCGACACACTATGGGGTATCGCCAATAAACATAATATAACAGTCAATCAACTCAAAAGTTGGAACAACCTGAAAAAAGATAACATCCATCCAAAACAAGTTTTAAAGGTCAAGAAAACATCGACCTCTGCTAAAGCTAAAGCAAAAACAACATCATCATCCAAGAAATATAAAACGATCACTGTGAAGGCAACAGCTTACACTGCGAACTGCAAAGGCTGCAGCGGGATTACAGCATCTGGTCTTAACTTAAAGAAAAACCCTAACGTAAAAGCCATCTCAGTCGACCCTAAGGTCATTCCACTAGGAACAAAAGTTCATGTAGAAGGATACGGGGATGCCATTGCGGCAGATAAAGGCGGCGCAATCAAAGGGAATAAAATTGACGTCTTCTACTCTTCTCACTCAAAAGCTATCAATTGGGGCAGAAAAACCGTTAAAGTAAAAATCTATAAATAATGATAAGCACCAGCCTGAAACCTTTCAGGCTGGTCTTTTGTTTTTCCCATTCTTACAAACATCTAAACAACCAGTTGACCTTCAAACGGAAATATTTACTGAAATTTCAGTCAATGTTATGATTAGTACATCTTAATCAAAAGAGAGGTGTGCGCTTTGAATATTGTCATTATAGGGGCCGGGGCACTCGGCTCCTACTTTGGGGGCAGGTTGCAGCAGGCCGGACAGGATGTTCAATACCTTGTCCGAAAAAACCGCGCCAAACAATTGAAGGAAAACGGGATCAGCATAACCAGCCCACATGGAAACTACCAATTCAACGACCTTCATATCACAGAGAATGTAAATGATATCGAAAAGGTCGACCTCGTGATTCTCGCCGTAAAAGGCCAGCATCTGCAAGGCACCCTTACTGATTTAAAGTACCTTGTTGAAAAGGGCGCAAAGGTCCTCCCGCTTTTGAATGGATTGGAGCATATATCCATTTTACAGGAGGCGCTGGGCGATGAAGCCGTCTTGGGAGGAAGTGCCTTCATCATCGCCACCCTTGATGAAAAAGGTCATGTCATTCACTCCAATGAAAATCACGATTTAATCTATGGCCCGCTTCATCCGTCACAAAAAAAGATTTGTGATGAATTCGAACAGGCGGCGGGATCAGCTATCATGAAGGTAAGCAGAACGGAAAACATATTGATCAGGATGTGGATCAAATACATGTTCATCACCGCGTTTTCCGGTGTGACAACAGCATCGAACCTCCCTATCGGCACGATACGGAGATACCCGGAAACCAATGGATTGCTAGAAAAGGTCCTTGTTGAAATGAAGGAGCTTGCAAATGCTTATGACGTCGGAATTACTGTGGAGAATATTGTTCAAGCGTTGGAAAACATGGCAGGCTTACCTGATGAATCCACCTCTTCGATGCACCAGGACCGCCGGAAGGGCCTAACCCTCGAAGTGGAACATTTACAGGGCGGTGCACTGCGCCTAGCCGACAAGGTCGGTTTGAAACTTCCTGTGATTGGAACCCTATATGCACTAATAAAACCATTTGAAAATTGATTTTCTCCAATACCGGTGCTCCACCGGTATTTTTTTTACGGCTTAGTAATCTCTTTATATCCTAATCTCCACTTTTAATTCCTCTTCAGTTATTCAAAATCCCCAAGACCAAAAAGAACAAAAAGAAAACAATATCACCAAAAGAATATTCTGATTCTTTCTTCTGTTACACTATTATCAAGTTAAGAAAGCGCTATCATATAACAAAGGAGAATGCCCCTTGAAAATATTAAAAAATTTAACAGTTCAGGTCATCATCGGTATCATTCTGGGTATAACAGTCGGTTTCTTCTTCCCTGCTTTCGGTGAACAACTGAAGATATTGGCTGATTTATTTATTAAAATGATTAAAATGGTCATCGCACCAATCATCTTCTTAACCGTCGTAATCGGAATTGGCGGTATGGGTGATATGAAAAAGGTTGGCCGCATCGGCGGTAAGGCCCTGCTTTATTTTGAAATCGTCACCACTTTCGCACTTGCCATCGGAATCATCGTGGTCAATCTGCTGGGACCTGGTAAAGGCTTTAACATCGATTCAGTCGAGGGCGGAGATGTATCACAATTTACGACAGCCGCTTCCGAAACGGAACATGGCGCCGTTGCTTTCATTTCTAATATCATTCCTGATAATGCCGTTGCCGCACTGGCTGGCGGAGACTTACTCCCTATTCTATTCTTTGCCGTATTATTCGGATTATCAATGGCGGCAATGGGACCGAGAGTGCAGCCAGTCGTTTCTTTCTTTCAGCATATTGCCGACATTTTCTTCGGCATCGTCGGTATGATCATGAAAGTTTCTCCATTGGCCGCATTTGGAGCAATGGCTTATACAATCGGTAAGTTTGGCCTTGGTTCTTTAACCTCGTTAGGACAATTAATGGGCAGTGTTTATATCACAATGGCACTTTTCATCGTTCTTATCCTTGGCTCGATTGCAAAAATGTATGGCTTTAATATTTTCAAGTTCATTGCCTATATAAAAGAAGAGATCCTCTTAGTTTTAGGAACCTCTTCATCGGAATCCGCCCTGCCAAGCGTGATGAAAAAACTAGAAAAATACGGTTGCTCAAAATCGGTAGTCGGTTTGGTTGTCCCAACCGGTTATTCTTTCAACCTTGATGGCACTTCCATCTACTTATCCATGGCTGCGATTTTCATCGCCCAAGCCTATGGTGTCGATTTAAGCATCTGGCAGGAATTGACCCTTCTAGGAATCTTGATGTTAACATCCAAAGGTGCTGCCGGTGTAACGGGATCCGGTTTCATCACACTTGCTGCAACATTAGCTGCCTTCCCAATGATTCCAGTTGAAGGAATGGCATTACTGCTTGGGGTCGACCGCTTCATGTCAGAAGCACGCGCCATCACCAATCTAATCGGTAACAGTGTCGCTACAGTGGTCATTTCTAAATCAGAAGGTGAATTCAATCCAAACCAAGCCATCTCAGGTGATATGAGTGAAGTGGCTGTCTCATCGGAAAAATAATTGAACCTTGAATGAAGAGGTGTGCAACTTGCACCTCTTTTTTGTGTATTTCTCCCTTTCTAGCAATGAAAGCCATTTTTCTATAAATAGCCAATCAAATAAATTTCAGAATCACTGAAAAGTGTTTATACTTTTATGTAACAGGTAAAAGTATAAAGTTTAAAGTTTTAGTAGTTTGATGGATTTAACCAAATTAGGAGGTTTTATCATGAAGGATTACGGATTATTTATTAACGGTGAGTGGTCGGATTTTGGATTGGATAAAATTGAAGTGAGAAACCCGGCAACGGATGAAGTAGTTGCCACCGTTCCTAAAGGCGGTGCAACTGAA
Organism: Peribacillus sp. TE19612; assembly: GCF_056279465.1. Classification (NCBI taxonomy): domain Bacteria; kingdom Bacillati; phylum Bacillota; class Bacilli; order Caryophanales; family Bacillaceae; genus Peribacillus; species Peribacillus sp. TE19612. The sequence goes on from NZ_JBWCCL010000005.1 coordinate 233,702, forward strand.
GCGGCGAAGGCTGCAGATGCCGCATATGAAGCCTTTACGGGCTGGGCTGCACTCTCAGTCTACGAACGCGCTGAACTAATTTGGAAATGGCATCGATTGATTGATGATCATAAAGAAGAACTGGCAAAAATCATGACTGAAGAGCAAGGAAAGCCCCTTAAAGAAGCTCTTGGTGAAATGACATATGCCAATGGCTTTTTATCTTGGTTTGCCGAAGAAGGAAAAAGGGTATACGGCGAAACGATTCCTGCTTCCGTGTCCAATAAGCGGCTTTTCGTGACTAAACAGCCTGTCGGAGTTGTAGCTGTCATTACGCCTTGGAACTTTCCTGCAGCCATGATTACAAGAAAAGTGGCACCAGCGCTTGCCGTCGGCTGCACAGTCGTCATTAAACCGGCAAACCTGACTCCCATAACAGCTTTAAAAATGGCTGAATTAGCTGAAGAAGCTGGCATTCCAAAAGGAGTCATCAACGTCGTGACAGGAAAATCCTCAGAAATCGGCGAAACTTGGCTTCAAGATACGAGGATTCGTAAATTGACGTTTACCGGTTCTACAGAAGTCGGCAAAACCCTGATGAGGGGCTCAGCAGACACGGTAAAGAAAATCTCGCTTGAACTCGGAGGTCACGCACCAGCAATCGTTCTTGAGGATGCCGACCTTAATAAAGCGGTTGATGGCATCATCAGTTCAAAATTCCGTAACGCAGGACAAACATGCGTCTGTTCAAATCGCATTTATGTCCACGAAGCCATTCAAGAGGCCTTCATCGAAAAGCTCGTTGCCAAGGTCAAGGAACTAAAGGTAGGAAATGGACTGGAAGATGGCGTCGATATCGGTCCGCTTATCGATCAAAATGCAGTGGATAAGGTTCAAAAACAAATTGATGAAGCAATCAGCAGCGGCGCTAAGCTCGAAGCTGGCGGCAAATCAATAAGCGGCCTTTTTCTTGAACCGACCGTATTGTCCAACATTGATGACAGCATGCTCTGCATGAAGGAAGAAACATTTGGTCCACTAGCTCCCATTGCCTCCTTTAAGACTGATGAAGAGGCAATCAAGAGGGCAAATGACTCCATCTTCGGTTTGGCAGCTTACGTCTTCACTGAAAACATCACAAAGGGCATCAAATTCACCGAGGCACTTGAATTCGGTATTGTTGGCTTGAACGATGGACTTCCCTCCGTTCCGCAAGCTCCATTTGGCGGATTCAAGCAAAGCGGACTCGGCCGTGAAGGCGGACACCAGGGCATCGAAGAATTCTTGGAAGTAAAATATATTTCCTTAGGTTTGTGACCTATTTACCACACTAAGAAAACGGGCCCGACTCAATTGAGTCGGGCCCGTTTTTTCATTCCAATATATCTTCTTCAAGCTTTTCCTCTTTTCGGATCCTGATGAATTTAACGATATTCAATACTATCGTTTTAACAACCGAGTAGGTCGGAACGGCCAAAATCATGCCGATGATACCGGCAATGTTTCCGGCCACGAGCAATAGGATGATGATGGTCAGCGGATGTGTGTTCAATTTTTTCCCGATGACTAGCGGTGAAATGAAATTACCATCCAATTGCTGAATGACCGTTACCACCAGAATGACCAATAATGCCTCTGTCGGTGAATGAATCAATGCCACAATGACAGCAGGAGCGGCTCCGATAAACGGGCCTACATATGGAATGATATTGGTTACAGCACCAATCAGCGCGAATAAGAACGCGTAAGGCAAACCAATGATCAAATACCCGATGAACGTTCCGATCCCGACAAACATGCAAACAAGAATCTGCCCTTGTATGTATGTAGTAAGCGTCCCGCCAGTTTCCTGAAGTACTGTTAAAGCTGGTTTTCTATAGCGAACCGGTACGAATTTCATAATGGCGGCCGGAAGCTTATCCCCATCCTTCAACATATAAAACAGGATGAAAGGAACCGTTACGACCACTAAAGTAATATTCGTCACTACGCTGAAAACGGAAGTTAAACTGTTCGTTATATTACTAGGTAAGTTGGTCAAATATTTTTGCAGCGAATCCCCTACTTCTTGCAGAGGTACATAATCTTGTTCCACCGTCCATAAAAACCATTTTGACTCCGCAGAATCTTCAATGAACTTCCTTGTTTGATTGAAATAATCCGGAAGGTTATTGATTAAGTCCGTAACCTGTTTGGAAAGTGACGGGCCAACCAGACCGACCAGTAAACTAATCAATCCAAGGAAAAGTACGTAAAGCAATAAAATCGCCAATCCCCTTGGCATTCTCCTTTTAACGAGGAAATCAACGGTAGGGTTGAACAAAAAGTAGAGAAAACCCGAAATCAAGATTGGAAAGAACAATGTAGATGTAAAAATGACTATTGGTTCAAAAAGAAAAGAAATCTTTGTACCAACATAAAAAAGTAAAGACAATAGTAATAACTCTAACGTCCAAAAATGCAGTTTTTGCTTGAACAAATTATCTCCTCCACTATAAGCAATTCTATATAACTCCCTATTTCTAAGGAAACAACATCATGAATGTGAAAAATTCTATGTATGATAATCTTTCATTGTTAGCAGTTTACCATATTTCTATAACTTGAATGAATAATTATATCCAAAAATAAAAGAAAAAGCCTAAAGATACAGTTCCCTATCTATTTGATGGTTAAGCACCATTTTACACTTTAAATCTGTTATTTTTCGCGGGAAAATGAATCAATAGGAAACACCATACAAATTACTTAGGAGAAATAATCTATTTACCTTTCAATATTCCATTGATGTGACGAAAGATTCATTGGTTTTCACCTATACCGGACACGGACCCAAATAAAAAACCCCGCTGTATTGGCGGGGTTTTGAGTCTTATTTTTGATCTTGAAGAACAGCTTCAAGCATCGTACCGTTTTTAGCTAGGTTCGTATGCCATGAAAATGCTTTTTCAAGTATGTGCGGAGTTTGATGCCCGCCCGTTTGCGCAACAGCTTCAGTGAAGTATGCACGAAGCTGTTGACGGTAGTCAGGATGAGCACAGTTTTCTATGATTAACTCTACGCGCTCTTTTGGTGCCAAGCCACGTAAATCAGCGATCCCTTGCTCTGTTACTAATACATCCACATCATGTTCAGTATGATCCACATGAGAAACGAAAGGAACGATACTGGAAATTTTGCCGCCTTTTGCATATGATTTCGTTACGAAAATGCCTAGGCGTGAGTTACGGGCAAAATCTCCTGATCCGCCAATTCCATTCATCATTCTTGTCCCAGAAACATGTGTCGAGTTTACATTACCATAGATATCACACTCTAACGCTGTATTGATTGAAATCAAGCCCAAACGACGGATGATTTCAGGATGGTTAGATATTTCTTGTGGACGAAGAACCAGTTTATCACGGTATTTTTCAAGCTCACCGTAAACTTGTTTCCCTTTTTCTTCAGCTAATGTAATCGAACACCCTGAAGCGAATTTAACCTTTCCAGCATCGATCAAATCAAATACCGCATCTTGCAGCACTTCTGAATAAACTTCCAAATCTTTGAATTCAGAATCAAGGAATCCAGCGAATACTGCATTTGCCACTGAACCTACACCCGACTGAAGCGGAGCAAGGCTTTCAGTTAAACGGCCAGCCTTGATTTCTCCACGAAGGAAGTTAATGAGGTGGTTGGCGATTGTTGCAGTTTCTTCATCCGGCGGCACGATTGTGGAAGGTGCATCAAGATCTGTAGAAACGACGATTCCCATTACTTTTTCAGGATCAACCGCAATGCCGATCGATCCAAGGCGATCACTTGCTTTAGTCATAGGAATCGGTTCGCGTTCCCCTTGTTTAGCCGGTGTATATATATCATGCATCCCTTCCAATCCTTCTGGATGGGATACGTTCAATTCAATGATCACATGTTTAGCTTCTTGAACGAATATGGCTGAGTTGCCTACAGAAGTTGTCGGGATGATCAATCCATCTTCCGTAATCGCCAATGCTTCGATGATTGCAAAATCTATCGGTCCGACAATGCCTTGACGAACTTGTTCAGCTGTATGAGACAAGTGCTGATCCACATAAGTTACATCATCAGCATTGATTTTATTACGAATGCCTTTATCCGCTTGGAACGGCAAACGTTTATTTATGATACCTGCTTCCGCCATATGTTGGTCGACTTCCGGTCCTAATGAGGCACCAGTATATACATCAACTTTGAATTTTTCAGTTTTAGCTCTTTCAACTAGAGCCATCGGAATAACTTTAGCATCACCAGCACGGGTAAATCCACTCATACCTAGTTTCATCCCATTTTTAATCCATGAAGCTGCTTCTTCCGCTGTAACTACTTTCCCCTTAAATTGTTCGTTGCGAATTTTTTTGAAAACGCTTTCGTTCATACAAAAGACCCCCATTTTTCGCTTTTCTTACACTTAATTTTACCAATCCTGTGTAATCGTCACATTCATTTTCGAATGAAAAGCCTTAAATTGGGCATAAACCAGCATTTCTTTCACACAAAGGAGAATCACTAAAACCCCAAAGCCCTCCTGAATTGACTTGCATATGTTTGACTGACCTGGATTTTGGAGTTGTCTTTCATTATCAATAAAAATGTAGAATGGAAATCAGGAAGGATCTCTTGTATATAGTTGATATTGACGATGTACGAACGGTGCACACGAATGAATAAATCACTAGGTAAAATGAATTCCAATTCACTTAAATTCATTTTATGAAATCCACTCACACGTTCGGACTGAATTTTAGTTTTCCTATTTTGAGCTTCCAGATACATAATTTCAACATATGGAAGCGGTATCCAGCGGTCATCTGTTTTAATGGTCAGGAATGACGTCGGTAAAATTAATGGCTTTGACGGCAAGATGGCCGTTACCGCCCCTAAAGGATTGCCCTCGTCCATGATAGGAACACTCAGCCCATAGTAAGGTACGCCAAATACATTACTTTCAACTTGCACCCCTATTTTTTTACGGACGCTCAGCGCTTTATATGTCGCCGTATTTTCACTGATTAAATCACCTGGTTTTATTCTTAAGTCCACTTGTTTGCTCGGTTGATAATAAATGTATTTTTCGGAATCAGCCACAGAAATTGAAGCATCCTTCGGAACAAACTCCCTGATGATATTTAAAACGGATTCGACCGTAAATTGATCCATTTCCTTTCACCTCTTAAAAGAACATATTAATAATTTCCCTATTATTAAGCAGGGGCATTCATGAAGTAATTCATAGTTTTTTGGTAAACTTACATTTTTTTGAATTTTCTTTTCGGAAAATTAAAGAAAAATTGAAGTAACTAAGCGAAAAGCGTCGAAAAAAGCAAAGAAATCGTATTTAAATTTATATCTTTATTCATTATAGTTGGAATGCTCCCCGATTTCCATGGGGGATTCAAGAAAAAAGTTTCCTTAATATACTAATATTTAAATGACACAATCGAGCTAGACATCAAACAAAAAAAAAGCCGCTCTCCCCTAGGATAACGGCTGAAAGGTTATTTTTTTGAACGGGGATTTTGAAACGGGTATTTTAATCGGAGTGATAAAATCTCTTCTAAATTTTTCAGTGGCAATTCCAATAAAAAGGGTCGGTCATCAGGTTGATATACATCCTCTGAAATGAGCGTATTAACGATCTTCTGTTTTTTTGCATTAACAATTCGGACCAGTCTCCCCATTTTCAGCTCCCTTTCTTTTATCTTCTGTATCCGGCGGAATTGATCACAGCATCAGATGTCATTCTTTAACGCATCATGACCTTCTTTACCGGTACGGATATTCACAACATTCGCCAATTCATAAATGAAGATTTTACCGTCACCCGGTTTACCGGTACTCAAGAATTTCCTTGCTACATCCACAACATCCTGAACTGGCACTTCACACACGACGATTTCGATTTTCATTCGATCATGCAATGACATTTCACGATTTCTGCCTCTATATGTTTCCACATAACTTTTCTGAAGACCTGTTCCTTTTACTTCCGATACTGTCATTCCGCTTACCCCTATTTTCGCAAGTTCCGCTTTGAATTGTTCAAATTGGATAGGACGTGTAATGATTTCTATTTTCGATAAAATCTCGGACATATGAGCAGCACCCCCCTTTTAAATGGATTCGTGATAAGCTTTTTCTCCATGAAGTGTAAGATCAAGCCCCATTGACTCATCTTCTTCACTGACACGCAACGGCACGAAAAGGTTAATGGCTTTAGCAACGATATATGTGACCACGGCAACGAAGATATAGGTCGCAATGATCGCTACAAGCTGCTTCCACAACAAGTTGAAATCTCCATAGAATAAACCATTTGCACCGCTTTCGTTTACGGAAGTTGTCGCGAACAAACCTGTTGCGATGCCACCCCAGGTCCCGCCGATCCCATGTAACCCGAAAGCATCAAGAGCATCGTCGTAACCCAGTTTATTCTTCAGGAAGAATACGCCCCAGAAACAAACGGCACCGCCGATGACACCGATGATGATTGATGAAGCGGGCGTTACGAATCCGCAAGCGGGTGTAATGGCCACCAAGCCAGAAATGGCTCCGGATACTGCACCCAGCAGTGTTGCCTTTTTATTAGCCATATACTCGACGATCAGCCATCCAATGATACCAGCAGCTGCTGCAACAGCTGTATTAACGAATACATTCATCGCCACTTCATTGATTGTCAGTGCGCTTCCGACGTTGAAGCCGTACCAACCGAACCAAATTAATGATCCTCCAAGAAATGTTAAAGGAAGATTATGCGGTGCACTGTCCCCCGACTCTTTCCTTTTACCTAACATGATCGCTAATACCAAACCTGCAACCCCTGAAGATATATGAACAACGTTGCCACCTGCAAAGTCAAGTGTACCCAGTTCCGCTAACCAGCCTCCACCCCATACCCAGTGTGCAACAGGAGCGTATACGAATAAAGACCAAAGGATCGTAAAAATCAGGAATGCTGAAAACTTCATCCGCTCGGCAATGCCACCCGCAATGATCGAGACCGTTAGAACGGCAAAAGTCATTTGGAATAACATGAACAAACTATGGGGAATTGTTTCGCTGTAAGGTCCAGGTGCAAAGCCCACATCCTTTAAACCAACCCAGTCCAGACCGCCCAGAAGTGAATTACCAGGTGAAAATGATATTGAATACCCAATCAGCACCCAAAGAATAGAAATGACAGCCAGAGGCATATAACTATGCATTGCCGTATTCAAGACATTTTTACTTTTTACCATCCCTCCATAAAATAGGGCAATCCCTGGTGTCATTAGCCAAACCATCATCGTCGCCAAAAACATGAATACCGAATCTGCCATTTGCATACTGTTTTTTCCCCCTTTTTTATATATGTTATGTTTACTAACACTAATATGTTATATTTTTTATCATATACTTAATTTTCTAATAATTCAACTTAATTTTTGTATTTTTCATAAAAATGTTAGATTATATAACATCAAATGTGATTTTTTTGGTTTAATAGTTACTTTTCCACATCTTCACGACTCCATGGCTGTTACATTTCACCCTCCACTTATTCCCCCTCGAAAAAACCATTAAAAAAAGGGCCCTCCTATTGAGGACCCTTCAATAAATATTCATTAACAGCAACGAGACACTTTCCCACCCTTTGCGTTATACCGTTCATCCTGGGCTTCGCAGAAAAATTCTTTCCTGGTTTTCACGGGATCTTCAGGATGATGCTTTCTCATATGTGCCACATACGTATCATAACTTGGCACGCCGACGAGCAAACTGATGAATTGCTTTCTGTAGCTGAGAATTGTAATTATTCTTTTCAACATCGCTTTCCCTCCCTTATGACGACCTTGATACATAAGGCGTTTCATGTAAATCTATTTTCTGGTTCTTCAAGACTTTTATCCATAACCTAATGGCAGAAATCAGGACCGTGATCACCACGATCATGAAGATGGCACATAGGGCAGCATCCACATAATCATTTACGATAACCCGCTTCATCTCGGCCAGATTGGCTGCCGGAGCAAGAACTTCCCCACTATCATAAGCCGCTTTAAATTTATCCTTATGTGCTAAAAAGCCAATTGCCGGGTTTTCGTGGAACAGCTTTTGCCACCCTGCCGTCATGGTCACTATCAACAAGAATGTAGTGGGCACAAGAGTGACCCATGTGTACGCTTTTTTGCCCATTTTGAAAAGGACCGTCGTCCCAAGCAGCAACGCAATGGCGGAAAGCATCTGATTCGCAATTCCAAACAATGGCCAAAGGGTATTGATTCCGCCAAGAGGATCAATGACCCCTTGATAAAGGAAGTACCCCCAACCGATTACACAAATGGCAGTCGCAATTATATTGGGCAGCCATTTATTCGTTTCGGCAAATGGTTTGTAAAAGGTGCCGATGATATCCTGTATCATAAAACGTCCCACCCTGGTTCCTGCATCAATGGTGGTCAATATGAACAATGCCTCGAACAGTATCGCGAAATGATACCAGAACGCCATCAGGGACGCCCCACCAATCACTTGCGAGAAGATATGGGCCATGCCGATTGCAAAGGTTGGAGCCCCTCCAGTACGGGATATAATTGTCTCTTCCCCAACATCGTCTGCAAGGCCGGTAATCATCTCAGGTGTCACAAGGAAACCCCAATCTGATATCGTAGCAGCCACTTGCGCTGGTTCCGTTCCCACAACGGCCCCCGGGCTGTTAATGGCAAAATAGATGCCTGGCGTCAATACACAGGCGGCAATCATCGCCATGATGGCTACAAAGGATTCAGTCAACATCGCCCCGTATCCGATTGGACGTGCATGCGATTCGCGTTCAATCATTTTAGGAGTCGTACCTGAGGAGACGAGTGCATGGAATCCCGATACCGCTCCACAAGCGATCGTAATGAATAGGAACGGGAATAAATTGCCGGAAAATACAGGTCCCGTTCCATCGATGAATTGAGTGACGGCAGGCATTTCAAGGCTCGGCATGACAATAAATATACCAAGTGCAAGTCCGATGATCGTACCGATTTTCAAGAATGTACTTAAATAATCACGCGGTGCCAATAACATCCATACAGGCAAAACGGAGGCAACGAAACCATAAACAATCAACATGATGGCAATCGTTTCCCCGCTGAAAGTGAACATTGGCGCCAATGTTGCACTCTCTGCTACAAAGCGGCCGAAATATAACGCGAGCATCAAAAGTATGATTCCGATAATCGACCCTTCACCAACCCGTCCCGGCCTTATATAACGCATGTAAATGCCCATCAGGACTGCAATCGGTATGGTCGAGGCAATCGTGAACATTCCCCACGGACTGCCCACCAGCGCTTTTACGACAACCAGGGCAAGTACCGCCAGTAAAATGATCATGATACCGAGGATACCGATCATCGCTATCAAGCCTGTAATCGGTCCAATCTCCTCTTTGATCATTTCTCCCAAAGATTTGCCGTTACGGCGCATCGAACCGAAAAGAATGATGAAATCCTGTACGGCACCAGCCAAAACAACTCCGACTACAAGCCATAGCGTCCCTGGCAAATATCCCATCTGAGCTGCAAGGATGGGGCCTACGAGAGGTCCAGCTCCGGCAATTGCTGCAAAGTGGTGGCCAAACAACACCCATTTGTTTGTAGGTACATAATCTTTCCCATCATTATTCGCTTCCGATGGAGTCTGGCGATTGTCATCTAGCTCAAACACTTTCCGTGCAATGAATTTACTATAAAAGCGGTATGCAATTGAATAAACACAGAGTGCCGCAGTAACAATCCACATGGCATTGATGCTTTCCCCCCGGTTTAGCGCGACGAAACCAAAACTCACCGCACCCAATGCAGATATGATCCCCCAAAGAATAACAGACTTAAGCGCTTTCATTTTTTCCATCTCCTCTCTATCGATCTAGTGTACAACTATAAAAAACCTTCATTCATAAGGGGCCAGGGCAGTATTTCTCCCCGTACCCATTAAATTTAAAGAATTTTATATATATTCTGAATTATATGTTACCGTAAGGTTTTTTAGCAATAGCAATTTAGTCAATTTGTAAAGTATTTACCATTATTTTGTCGATAATTCCCTCCTTTCCCACTTTGGTGGAATCAATGATTTCCATGCTTTATAAAAATCGTATCGTGTGAACGCATTTTTAGAAGGTTCATCATTAAATGAACGGGATGCAATCCCCAAGTTTATGATGCTCATTATGGGACCAACACAAAAAATGCGCGCCGGATGGCACACATTTTTTCTTTATCCTATCTGATTTTCCCTTAATGAGCTGCGGTTTAGATCGTAATAAAAACCCCTCTGCCGCAACAATTCATCATGGGATCCTTTTTCAATGATCCTTCCTTCATCAAGTACGAGGATTTGATCACTTTGCTGAATTGTATTCAATCTGTGGGCAATGACAAAACTTGTCCTTCCCTCCATCAAGCGGTGTAATGCTTCCTGGATTTTAAGCTCGGTTATCGTATCTATGCTACTTGTCGCTTCATCCAAAATCAATAAAACGGGATCCGCTAAAATAGCCCTGGCAATCGATATTAGCTGGCGCTGCCCCTGACTTATTCCACTGCCATCTTGATTCAAGATGGTATCGTATCGATCTGGCAGTTTCATGATAAAGGAATGGGCATTGGCAAGCTTGGCTGCTTTCACCACTTCTTCATCTTCCGCCTCCAGCCGGCCGTAGCGGATATTTTCACGAATCGTACCTTGAAACAAGAAGGAATCCTGCAAAACGAAGCCCATATGCTTACGAAGACTGGACCTCGTCACCTGTTGGATATCCTGGCCGTCAATCAATATCCGGCCGCTGTTCGGCTCGTAAAAACGGGCAAGAAGATTAATGATCGTGGTCTTACCTGCCCCCGTGGGACCTACAAGCGCGACGGTCTCCCCTTTTTTTGCATGGAAACTAACATCATATATCGTTTGCTCTTCATCATTATACGAAAAGGAAACACCCTCAAAGTCCACCTCACCGCGGACTTCACGAAGTTCAGAAGCCTGTTTCTCATCCACTTCTTCTTCTTTTTCATCAAGTATGGCGAAAACCCGTTCAGCACCGGCAACAGCTGAGAGGAGTGTATTGAATTGGTTAGCCAGGTCATTGAGCGGACGGGTGAATTGCCTTGAGTACTCGGTGAAGATGACAATGACCCCGATGGAAACCGTACCTATGCCACTCAGCGCCAAAAACCCGCCGACAGCGGCTATTACCGTGAAACTTAAGTTGTTCAGTAAATTCATCAGTTTTGGGATCAGCCCTGAGTATGATTGTGATAGGAATCCGGCTTTCTTTAAATTTTCACTCCGGATGATAAAATCACGGATCACTTTATCTTCCTGTGAAAAAGCCTTTACGATCCGTTGTCCGGAAATCGTTTCTTCTATAAACCCATTCAATTCTCCAAGGTTCTTCTGCTGTGCTTTAAACAGCTTTCCCGTCCTGTTCGTTATCCACCTCAGACCGAAGAACATGAGAGGAACGATGAATAAGGTTAAAATAGTTAATAAAGGGCTCAAATACAGCATGACTCCGATCGTCCCGACAAGTGTCAGCACACTTGAAAAGATCTGGATGACGGAACTATTCAAAGTGGAACTGACATTTTCAATATCATTCGTGACCCTACTCATCAACTCCCCGTGCTGACGCCGATCAAAAAAGGGAATGGACAACTGGTGAAGCTTTTTGAATAGTTGATTGCGCATCGCATAAACCGTATCCTGTGCAATTCCGATCATCCAATAATTCTGAAGCCACATGGATAGGGAATAAAATATGTAGACTCCGAAAAGCCCTAAAAGAAGGCTGATCAGCCCCCCGCTATCTCTTGTGACAATATAATCATCAATGGCCATCCCAACAAGAAAGGGTCCAAGCAATCCCAAAACCGAGCTTATCAGTACCATGAAAAGGACACAAAATAGCAGGCTTTTATTAGTTGCCAAATAGGGAATGATCCTTTTTACCGTATTCCAGGAGTTGACCGGTTTAGACTTTGCCTTATCGGGAGATATTCTTCGACTCAAGCGAAATCCCCTCCTCCCCAAACTGTGAGCGAACGATTTTTCGATAAAGATCGCTTGTTTGCATCAAATCCTGATGTTTCCCCAGCGCAAGGACTTGACCGCTTTCCAGCAACAAGATTTTGTCAGCCTCCATGGCTGTACTGATTTTTTGTGTAATGATGAGCGTTGTGCATGTATAGTCCTTTAAAGCGGCAAGCAATTTACTTTCCGTCTTCAAATCCAGCGCACTTGTACTATCATCCAGAAGGAGGATCTTCGGTTTGCGCACCAATGCTCTTGCAATCGATAAGCGCTGTTTTTGCCCTCCCGAAAGGTTCACTCCTTTTTGCCCTAACTGGGTTTCATATTGCTTCGGAAGTTTCATTACGGTCTCATGGACCTGAGCATGCATGGCCGCAGCCATGATTTCCTCCATCGAGGCACCCTCTTTTCCCCAAGCGACATTATTTTTTATGGTCCCCGAAAAAAGCAGGGCCTCTTGCGGTACATAGCCGATCCTGTTCCGCAGCGAATTCAAGGGAATATCTTTCAGATCCTGGCCATCAATTTGAATGGAGCCGCTTTCAACTTCATATAATCTCGGAATCAGCTGAAACAGTGATGTTTTCCCTGATCCTGTCGCTCCTATGATGGCAAGCGATTCTCCCGGATCGATGGAGAAGGTCAGGTTTTTCAATATCGGGGTTTCGGTTCCAGGATAGCGGAAAGATACATCCAGAAACTTAATGCCTCCCCCATTGACGGCCCCACTCTTGCTTTCCGCCTTACCTTCATCAATATCTATCGGGGTTTCAAATATTTCCGTCACACGTTCCGCTGAAGCCTTTGCACGGGAAATGACCATGATCAGCCATGAAAAAACGGAAAGAGATGCCGCAATCCTCGTGGCATAGTTGACAATCGCCACAACTTCCCCTACCTGTATATCTCCCGTTGTTATAAATTCACTTCCAAGCCAGAGAATGATCAGAATCGCCACATTCATGACAAGCATCAGCACAGGCATCGTCGTTTCAATTAAACGAAGGGAAGACACAGTCTTTCTTTTCAACTCTTCATTCGCATCGTCAAATCGGCCAATTTCATGCTCCTTACGAAGAAAAGCTTTGATCAAGCGCATGCCTATCAGGTTTTCCCTCATGACTCCATTGACATTATCGAGTTTTTTCTGGACGAGCTTAAACAGCTTAGCCGCCCGTTTCATAACCCATCCCAAGAAGAAAACCAGAACCGGAATTGAAATGACCAATACGAGGGATAATTTCAAATCGACCGCAATAGCCATGATCGCTCCGCCGATTACGATCAACGGCGCCCTTGCCATGATACGCAAGCCCATAAAAATCGTATTTTGAAGTTGGGTCACATCATTCGTCATCCTTGTGATCAACGAGGAAGTCGGGATATTATTCAAGTTCGCAAAAGAAAACGCCTGTATTTTACCAAAAAGGCTTTTCCTGACATCATGTCCAAAGCTTTGACTTACATGTGATGCCGTAAATGAATTAACGATCCCGCCAAGAAATGAAAAAACGGAAAGTCCAACCATGACACTTCCCCATTTAATCACCACCGATAAATCTTTCTGCAAAATGCCATCATCAATGATTTTTGCTATAAATAGAGGTTGTAAAAGCTCTACCCCGAGCTCGACAATCATTAAGGATAAAGCAAGAATGATCAAAAGCCAGTATGGCTTAAGAAATGAGGACAATTTTTTCATCTATGACACCTTCGATTCTCCGTATGTAAATAGCATCTTTTCATCCTCTCATTATACATTTTTATACAGATTTTTTAAAAGATTTTAACTGTTTTAAAGCATTGGTAAATATCTTGAATTTTTTTTATAAATACCCTTGACAAATAACAGGAAATAAGCGAAAATTCTAATTGATAATGATTTTCAATTTCATTATCGATCTCTGAAATTTGATAAGCAATTACGATATTCTCTTATCGTACCCTTTTGATATTGTACATAGATACAATGTCGCCCCGGCTTCTCTGTGCCTAGTAAAATTATATGCTCATTAGCGAATGCAAGTCACTAGAATATTGCCCCCTCTTTATTCAAGTAATTTATTCACATTGGAAGCATATTAGGCAGCCGGGGATTATTTTTTTCAACTATTAACTTACATATATGATTAAAGGAGCAGGATGATCATGAAACTAGAAGATATCATTAAAGAACGGCGCAGCATCAAACGATTTAAGGACATTCCTGTTCCTATTGATACCATCCAATCATTATTGGAAACTTCGACATGGGCACCGAACCATAAAATGACCCAGCCATGGCGCTTCGTCGTGGTGCATGGTGATAGCCGTTTAAAACTCGCAGAAGCAACACGTGCATTCATGGAAGGCAAAGAGAAGGACCCTGAAAAGAAAAAATCAGCCGGACAGCGAGGATATAATAAACTCATAGGTGTACCGATGTTTGTCGCAGTGATCATGGAAGAGAATCCGAATCCCATGACACGTGAAGAAGATTATGCGGCTACAAGTGCCTTGATCCAGAATTTCAGCCTGCTTGCTTGGGAACAGGGAATCGGGATGATATGGGAAACATACGGCATGATACACAGCATCGAGTTTCGTGAAGCTTTGGGCGTGAAACCAGGCGAGAAGATCGTCGGCAGCCTTCACGTTGGCTATCCCGATATGATCCCTGCCCCGCGTCCAAGGAACGCGATCGATCAGCTCCTGACCATTATGGACTAACATAAAAGGAAAGCCTCCAACCTTCCAGTTGGAGTCTCAGACTGTAGACAAACTCGATGAAAACCGGGTTTTCTACAGTTTTTTTATGCTTTTACAATTTGAACGTTGATTTCCCCTCCAGGCACTCGCTTTCTGCGGGCGGTCCGCCCTCGGCTTACGCCTGCGGTGTCTCTAGACGCGCTTTTCCCGCAGGAGCCTCGTGCCTTACACTCCAATCACATATAGATAGAACTTATTCCTACATTCTTTTTTTGGATTATATAGAAGTATTTAACTAGGTGATAAGGATGCTTTCTAAACATGATTTTATTCAGCAAGATCATTTATAATTTGGTGTAAGTTATGTATGAGGTTGGCCGCCCCTTTTTATCCGCTTCAAGAGCGTCAACTCCGATCTCCTCCAATTGCATTTGCCACTTGTCATATGGGTATTAAATTAAAACAGACGCACTGAACCCTGCAGCGCGTCTGTTAGCTTGTAATGATTATCCCCACACGGTCATTGCCACTACCATAAAGAACCAGATAAAAAGGTATGTTTAGTGATTAAAAGATTAATCGCAAAAAACCCCCTTCTAAAAGGAGGTCCCTAAACGCTCATACTCAAAAGAACTCGTGATATAATGCCTGAATTGCCGTCTCTTCGTTGTGCCCTTTCACACCGAACATCATGCTTACCTCCGAAGAGCCCTGGTTGATCATCTCAATATTCACCTTTGCTTCGGCCAAGGCTTTTGACGCTCTTGCCGTTGTACCGACATTATGGCGCATTCCTTCCCCTACAACCATGATCAAGGCAAGATCATGCTCCACATTCACTTCATCGGCGTGAAGCTCTTTCTTGATTCGGGAAATGATTTTCTTCTCGGCATCCCCTTTCATCTGGTCCTGCCTAAGAATAAGCGTCACATCATCGATGCCTGATGGAATATGCTCATATGAAACTCCATAATCCTCGAGGATGTGCAGCAGTTTCCGGCCAAAACCAACTTCCCGGTTCATCAAATATTTGCTAATGTAAATACTGCAAAATCCTTTATCACTCGCAATCCCAATAACCGGCCCGTTCGTATTATCCCGTGTATTCACAATGCGGGTCCCTTGTGCCGCCGGATTGTTCGTATTCTGGATATGGACAGGTATTCCCGCACGGAATGCAGGAATCAGCGCCTCATCATGAAATACCGAGAAACCTGCATAAGAAAGCTCACGCATCTCACGATAGGTTAGTTCCCGGATTCCCTTCGGATTGGAAACCACATTTGGATTCACCGCATAAACGGCATCCACGTCCGTAAAGTTCTCATACAAATCAGCCTTGACCCCATTAGCAAGAATCGAACCCGTAATATCGGAACCGCTTCTTGAGAAGGTTAACACATCACCATCTAACGTATATCCGAAGAATCCTGGAAATACAACGATTCCTGGCTCATCACGCAGAGCATATAACCGATCATAAGACTCTGGCAGCACCCTGGTAAATCCACCTTCATCCGTTACGATCAAGCCTGCCTTCTTCGGATTGATATACTGCGCCTCCACTCCAAGGCTATGGAAATAACCTGCGACCAGCTTCGCATTATTATCCTCGCCACCGGCCTTCAAGGCATCCAGATAGCGCTTCGGGTTAGATTGATCTGCATGCAGCAGTGCCATTAAATTTTCATGAATCCCTGTGATGACACTCTCGGATATATCCAACTCTTCAGCAATGCTCGCATAGCGGGATACAACATCTTCTATCAAATGCTCTCCGTTATCCCCGCACAGCTGCTGTTCCGCAGCTTCAATCAATAAATCCGTCACCTTTATATCATCGGAATTGCGTTTTCCTGGAGCGGAAACGACCACAATCTTCCTCTCTGGATCAGAAACAACAATTTCGAATACCTTCCTCAACTGTTCACCTGACGCAAGTGAACTTCCACCAAACTTTGCAACTTTCATCTCGACATCCCCTATTTTCGTAAATATTCTGTCAAAATTAACTCTCCCTATTATTACGCTTTTTCTCGAAACAATCAAGTGGAAATTCCATTATAGGAGGACATTTGTACTTTTAAAAAGGACAGAATGACAGAACCACTGATCGAAATCAAAAAAAAAGACAACGGGCATATGCCCATTGTCTCTCCATTCTTTAGCGATTATCCACGGTTTCCGGGTATAAGTCATGATTCATCAAGCGGTAATTCGCCATTTCCTCATACTTCGTACCTGGTTTCCCATAATTCGTGTAAGGGTCGATGGAAATTCCGCCCCTTGGCGTAAACTTGCCCCATACTTCAATATATTTAGGGTCCATCAATTCGATTAAATCATTCATGATGATGTTCATGCAGTCTTCATGGAAATCACCATGATTGCGGAAGCTGAATAAATAAAGTTTCAAAGACTTGCTTTCCACCATTTTCACACTGGGAATATAGCTGATGTAAATGGTAGCAAAGTCCGGCTGGCCCGTGATCGGACATAAACTAGTGAATTCCGGGCAATTGAATTTGACGAAATAATCCCGGTTCGGATGCTTGTTATCGAATGATTCAAGGATTTCAGGAGCATAGTCGAATGTATATTTTGTTCCTTGATTCCCAAGCAGTGTGATATCTTTTTTTAATTCTTCTTCTTTTCTTCCAGACATGAAAAGTCCTCCTAATCCCACATTTCAGGGAGATTCATAAAATGGGCCTCTATATAACAAAAACCATATCTCCTCAAAGATATGGTTGATTCGCGAAAAATATCAAAGCCATAGTTTTTTTAAGAGGGTGATGCTATGAACCTCTCCCGTATATCGGGAAATATTTTAAAATTGTCATAGTAAATATAGAAAAAATAATCTAATCTGTCAATCATACATTTTAAATTTGGTTTGATTCTTGATGGCATTCAGCTTAAAATGTAGAAGAAGTTTATCCTACACGAAGGAAGAGATTAAGTCAATGTGGATTTTTGCAGCACTCATCACGAGTTTATGCTTCGGAATCAATAACAGCATTTTTAAATGGAGCAGCGGAAAAGGGTATTCCAAGATACATATCCAATTTTTCTTTTATTTTTCAGCATTTATTTTGTCCATTGTTTATGGAGTATTAATGGATGGTTTGCAGCTGAACTGGCTGTCCATCATGCTTGGTGCAGCAATTGGTGTACTGAACGCCAATGGTAACATCCAGATGGCAAGCGCCTTTGAAAAGGGTCCGGCAAGCTTGACATCTCCATTAATCGCAGCGAATGCCATATTCCCCATTCTCTGTGCAGCTTTAATTTTTCACGAACATATTTCTTCCTTGCAGTGGAGTGGAATCGCCTGCATGTTTATCGCTACATTAGTCATCCAATATACACCTAATGCAAAAGGTAATCATCAATATGTCCCATGGATGATGCACACATTACTCTCCATCTTATCTTTTGGTGTGCTCGGCATTCTTATGACGACATCAACACGTCTTCATTTAAACTCCCTTGATATCCTTGTATCAATGTATGGAGGCGGAATGCTTTATCTTCTTTCGGCTCTAGCCTTTAAAAAAGAAAAAATCAAGCTAAAGGAAGTCAAAATCGGTTCCTTAGTAGGCTTTTTAAGCATGATGGGCTATGGATGTTATTTCTTTGCGTTGAACACCGGCATCGCAAGCATCATTTTCCCTGTCGTCAGCCTGAACTGTTTGGTTGTCGTATTCGCTGGATGTTATATATTCAAGGAAAAACTAAAAACCTATCAAATTGCCGGTGTTCTTGCAGCATTAATCGGTATTATTTTAACTAAAATATAAATATAGTTCGTATAATAAAAACGACCTGGCTGTCATGTATATAAGCCAGGTCGTTTTTTATTTAACCGGAAAATAGAGTAGGTCAAAAAAAAGTGTTGACACCTCCTAAAAAATATCAGATAATTTTGAATATTAACTTTCTCGATTTACTGCTTTTGAAATGTTTGATTATCCTTCTGCCACGGGTATAAAAGAAATAGGTACAACCACCTCATTTAATTCTGAATCTGGAAAGGAAAGATGCATAATGGTAAAAGTTACAGTAACAGTTGATTTCCAAGGAAAATCTTATCAAACTAACGTCCTTGCTAAACCGGGTACTGATCATGAAGTAATTTTACAACAAGCCCTTCATCAAGTTGAAAAACAATGGAAAGCATAAAAAAGCAGGCATCGCAATAGATACCTGCTTTTTTTTACCTTAAATACTATCCAAAATACTTTTCATATGCACGATTAACGACCCTCTTGCAGCAATTCCCTCCTGCTTAAAAACACTTTTAATTATTTTTTATTCAAAAGACACTAAAATTAAGATGTCAGTTTGTGTACTAGAATTTTTTATTATGAAAAAAATATCCAATTGAAATGAGATTATATAAAAAAAGTCTTTTAAAAAGACGGTCTTTTAAAGGCGCGTCTCAGCTGTAGACAATTTAACCGTTAATTTCCACTTCCAGGCACTCGCTTTCCGCGGGCGATCAGGAGCCTCCTCGGCGCCTTTGCGCCTGCGGGGTCTCCCTTGGACTCGCTTTTCCCGCAGGAGTCTCGCATCTTCCGTTCCAATCAACTTTGTTTTAAAATTTAGTTAGAACCCTTTTGTTTGCAAACTCAAAGACGGTCTTTTAAGGACCGTCTTTTTAATGTTCTATTAAACTAAATTTCTTATTAATGGGATGGAACGTTCTTGGAGGCTATCGGAAAACAGACTATAAGAAATGAGCTTCTTCTTGTACTGTTTAACTACATCCACGCGGTCGCTGTAAATATATACAAATAACCTAACATCCTTTTTGCCTCTTTTAGTATCAATGACCAATGGAGTCCCGCTGTTCTCTGGATGTAAAAACAATTGCTCGTTCCCTGGGAATATATGATTTTTCTTCAAAAACCTAGCGTTATTAAAATAATTAATAACTTGAATTTTTTTTTCACCTTCCAAACGTTTTCCGTCAAAGGTTACGATCGCATTCCCGCCACTAATTTCTGCGTGTATTTTAAATTTGCTGATAATCCAATTAACTGCATCGGTTGGAAGACAGGAAACCAATATTTTTAACAAACTTAAGATAATTGTCAAAATCAAAACCGGCAAAGTCAATTCATCATCTCCGCTACATTTATAAATTAATTCTTATATAACTTATTATATCAAAAGTTGCTGACTGTTTTTCTTAGTAGATGTGTCCGTTCTATTAACGTTTCACTTTAGTAAAACATTTCACTTAAACGCACGGGCGCGCTTCGAAAGTGTAAATATAATATTGCGAAATGGTTATACTAAACAATATGGTTTCGATCACATCCTTGTTAACAAACTTCCATGAGTGAAATGGATAGAACGGTATAAAAATCAAAAAAACTGGGCGTCATCAAGACGCCCAGTTTTTCCGGAATCGATTATTGATATCCCCAAATCATTGTTAGCATTGTACCGAAAATTGTAACCAATGCAACGAACAATCCGTAATAAACGTTTGTATAAATCGATGCCTTATCTTCAGACTCACCTGCGTGCATGAACATAACTAATTGAAGTGCAGCTTGCATGAAAGCTGTAACAAGAAGGATGATCATAGCCATTTTCAGTGAGAGATCAAACATAATAACTGATAGTGCGACCAAAGTCAGGACTAGTGAAAAGGCAAATCCCATAACTTGGCCCCGTGGGAATAATTCTTTCATATTACATCATTCCTTTCAGGTAGACGAAACTGAAGATGAAAATCCAGACAACGTCCAAGAAATGCCAGTAAAGTGAAAAGATGAAAGCCTTGTTTGTTGTTTCTGGAGTCATACCGCGCTTTTTGATCTGCATGATGATGAAGGTTCCCCAGAATAAACCAAGTGTAACGTGAGCTCCATGCGTACCTAGTAATGTAAACAAACTAGATAAGAAAGCACTTGTTTGAATGGTTGCTCCTTCATGTACATACTCCACGAATTCATAAATTTCGACTCCCAAGAAGCCTAAACCAAGAATAAGGGTGATGATGAAGAAACCAATCGTTGCTTTCTGCCTTCCAAGTCTCATTGCATTGATTCCAAGACCAATGGTAAAACTACTGGTTAAAAGAAAGATTGTTTGAAACATCAGGGTTGGGAGTTTAAAAAGATGTTCCCCTGTTGGACCATTTCCAGTTCCATCAACTAATACAAAATAAGTGGCGAACAGTGTAGCGAAAAGAGCTATTTCTGCTCCTAGGAAAATCCAGAATCCAAAAATCTTTAAGCGATTTTCTTCCGTGCTATATTCTAGTGGCAGCGAGTTATCTATTTTCATTACTTAGCACCTCGCAATTTATTTTCAGTTTCTTCGATCTCTTCAACAGAGATATAACGTCCGTGATCTTTTTCGAATGAACGGTGAATCATACAAGCAAAGATACCGATCGTTGCAATGATTGCAATGATCCACATGCTGAATACCATCGCAAAGCCCCAAACGAAGAAGATACAGCTCATGATAAACGGCACACCACTGTTATTTGGCATATGGATCTTTTCTACTTTACCGCCAAATAATTTAAAGCCTTTTTTCTTTGCATCCCAGAATGCTTCTGTAGAATCAACTGTTGGCACAACTGCAAAGTTATATTCAGGGATTGGAGTATGTGTAGCCCACTCTAGAGAACGCGCATCCCATGGATCGTTTGAAATATTTCTTGACGCATAACGAGTGCTCCAATAGATATTGTACACAATAAGTGCAAAACCTATTGCCAAGCCAATCGCTCCAACGAACGAGAGCATATTCAATGGACCATACCCTGTTGATTCAGAGTACGTATACATACGACGTGCCTGCCCATCTAAACCAGTGATGAACATCGGGAAGAAGGTTACATTAAAGCCGATTGTAATGAACCAGAACGACCATTTCCCAATTTTTTCGCTCAACATGAAACCGAACATTTTTGGCCACCAATACGTGAAACCAGCTAGTACGGCAAATACAGTACCAGGGATTAAAACGTAGTGGAAGTGAGCTACTAAGAACATTGTATTATGGTATTGGTAGTCAGCACTTGCCATTGCAAGCATTACCCCTGTTACCCCACCGAGTGTGAAAATCGGAATGAAAGCTAAAGAGTAAAGCATTGGAACGGTAAATACGATTTTACCTTTCCAAAGTGTGAACAACCAGTTGAAAATCTTAACACCAGTCGGGACGGCAATTGCCATCGTGGTAATCGAGAAGATACCATTAACCATCGCACCGTGACCCATTGTATAGAAATGGTGAGCCCATACAATGAAAGACAGAGTAGAAATAGCTACCATGGAGATAACCATCGAATTATACCCGTACAGGTTACGACGTGCAAATGTCGAAATGATTTCACTGTAAATACCGAAAGCTGGAAGAATTACTATATAAACTTCAGGATGTCCCCAAACCCAGAACAAGTTAGCCCAAAGCATATCGCTACCGCCATTGGCCATCGTAAAGAATTGAGTTCCGAATAGACGATCCATTGTCATCAACGCAAGTGCCACTGTCAATACAGGGAAAGCGAAAACGATAATGAAGTTAGTGATCAAGATAGACCATGTGAACATTGGCATTTTCATTAAGTTCATGCCAGGTGCTCTCATTTTCAAGATTGTTACGATAAAGTTGATACCAGTCAGTAATGTACCGATACCTGCTATTTGAAGTGCAATCGCGTAATAGTTCGAGCCTACTGATTCACTGAAATCGTTACTTGCCAGCGGGAAGTAAGATGTCCAGCCTGCATCAGGGGAACCACCGACTACGAAAGAGATGTTAAATAGCATTGCCCCCATGAAGAATAACCAGAAGCTTACTGCGTTCAGACGTGGGAATGCTACGTCACGCGCTCCAATTTGTAATGGTGTAACAATGTTCATTAACCCAATGATAAATGGCATAGCCATGAACAGGATCATGACGACCCCGTGTGTTGTAAATACCTCATTATAATGCTGTCCATCCAAAAGACCGTTATCTGGAATAGCCGTTTGAGCACGCATCATAAGAGCATCGACGCCACCACGGAAGAGCATAAGCAGTGCTGCCAAAATGTACATGATACCAATACGTTTATGGTCAACCGTTGTTAACCACTCACGCCATAAGTAACCCCATTTTTTAAAATAGGTAATTCCGGCAACAACCGCAATCATGGTTAAACCAATCGCAACCATGGATGCATAAATCGCAGGACTTGGATGAGGTACGGCAAATCGATCAAAGTAATCCATACTTTTGTGACTCCTTTCAGGAAAATATTCCTTATCTTGTAAACCTAGTTGTTTTATCGAACGAAAATTAATTCTTAGTGATCATGATTCATGTTGCTGTGTTCTGAATGTTCCTTGTGTGAATCCTTGGAATCATGTTCTTCAGTATCAGAAGATCCGTGGTCATGACCAGCATTTTCCCCTTCAGGAGCTGGTGAAAACTCTAAGTGAGTTCCAGTGTAAGTGGATTGTCCCACATGACCAGGTTTTAATAATTCATTGAATTTTTCCTCAGTAATCGGTTTAGCAGTAGCTTTAATTTCATCTACCCACTTATCGTATTCTTCTGCAGAAAGTACATTAACGTTGAACGTTTGCTGAGCAAAACCTGAACCACTGAAGTTTGAATTTCGACCCATATACTCTCCTGGTACATCAGCTGCTAAGTGCAACGTGTTAACCATGTCCGACATCGCGTATTTTTGTCCTCCAAGTTGCGGAATCCAGAAACTTGAGATTGGACCGAATGAGTAAAGTTTAAATTCAATTGGTCGGTTAGTAGGTAAAAACAGATAGTTGACTGTTTCGATATCTTCTTCCGGATAACTAAAATGCCACTTCCAGTTGGAAGATGAAGCGTAAATAATTAAAGGTTCTTGATCTCCGTATCCTTTAGGTGTTGCCTCAACTTCATTTGTTGTTTTAACAGTTACAACGGATAGGAAAGCGACGATTAAAATTGGGATCGCAACCCAAATTATTTCAAGAACCTTACTTCCTTCAATATGAGGCGGTTCATAATCATCACGTTGTTTGGAAGCACGATATTTCATTATCATGAAAATATACAGTACCATAACGACAAGGACGACAAAGGCCATTGTCCATATCGAAATCATAATAACATCTGCTTGTGTTGCAGCTACTGGCCCTTTAGGGTCCAAGACCATTAATGGGTTATCGCAACCGGTTAGCACAGTGGCAATAGTAAAAAGTATAGTTAATAGAGCCCATTTTATTTTCATAGTACTACCCCTTTCTTACATAATAAAATTCCAATTGGTAATTATTCGGACAAAGTGTTACCATGTTCACAAACCCCGACATACCAATATTAATCCCAAGTCTAAAAAAAGACAATACAAAGTGACATCTGTCACATAAAGTTCATTAAAGAGCAGTAAGAAGATGGTAAATGAACTGAAATGTTCGAAAATCTTCAGCAAATGAAATATAATAATTGTTTAATAACATACCTATGGAAATTCACTTATCAGTACAGGATTGCATAAATTACCGATCCACTATCCGTTTATTACTACTCTAATATAATGAAATGAAAATTCCTCATTATACTCACCGTGTATATTGCCTCAACCCCACTCAAGAATATGAATGATATTACCTATCCTGTCAAGTAGGTGTTTATCGTTGGAAAACATGATTTAAAACGGATTTTTTATACTCGGCCATGGAAGTTGGTAAATGATAGCCGCACTGGATACGATGTTGAATCCAGGCCTCAAACCTCTTAGGATCCAACACTGGTCAATATTATATATATATAAGGAAACAACGAGTGTGTAATGAGGCTCTTTCCCTCGCAATACTCATTGCCCTGTCAGTATTCCTAAACATGCTTTAGCAGTAGTCATGGATGAAATAATTCAGGGGTCGGTCAAACTTATTGCAACTGTTCATGTTTATCAGTCAGCAGGCATTCAACTCCTCCTTTGGAACCCACGACTTCCTTATTGCATCTTCAAGTAAAAGTACAAAAAAAAACCACAAAAAAAGGACTTTTGAAAAAATGTCCTTTTCTCGTGGATATAGTTCAAAATGTAAAGTTAGAACTTCCTGCGTACGGGCAGTTCTGTTTGGATATCCAAGCACATCGTATGCATTCAATGAAAGGGTTCCTTAAAATATTTTAATACATAACGAGTGCCGTGTATTGTATTAAAATTTAATCGTTACAAATGATATGAAAGCGCATTCAATGATTGGAATCAAATTGGCTCCCTGTTAAACGAATCAGCTAGTTTTGTTCAAACATGTTAGTGAATCTGATGATAGTAAGCCAGTTCATTACGCTATATTCTCGGTTTTAGTTACTGAATTCCGTACTTCTTTTTGTATGAGTTTTAGCCTTTGATTTCATTTTTATGATTTTAGTCGTTTCCGGTTCAATTCTTTCACCTTTATGTGTATTCATTACCATTTCTTCTGTCAGGACAAAAAATATACCAACTAGAAAAATGGCAGCTGCACTTAGTGTGATGGCGATTCCAACAACGGTAAATATATAATCCTTATTGTAATCGCTTACAAAAAAGCTTAAAGCAAAAATAATAAATCCGATTACACAACCTGTGCCCGATACCCATTTCACTGCATCTAACATCTTCTGATTAGCTTCCATAATTTCATCCCCTTTCTTTCTATTTTATGACATTTCACAAATTTGTCAAATCTTTTCTATTTTTTAACATATTAACGATGAAAACCTTGACAAATAGAAGCCGCTACCATTCACTCTTAGGTATTCAAGACTATATGAAAAATATGTAAAACAGTGCAAATACACTATCTATTTTTCCGATATTAACCTTTTGTATACTATTAAAAACTTCTAAATAAAAGGCCCCTGATGAATGATCAGGGGCCTTTTCTCTTTCTATGGTTTTTGCAAGGTTATCGTTACCGTTTTCTCTTCAGTACCTCGATATACTTTAATTTTTACTTTATCGCCGATTTTCTTATCTGTATATAAGTATTTCCTTAATGCTGCGGCAGTATTTATTTTTGTTCCATCAATATCAACAATGATATCCTGTTGCTTAAGCCCTCCGTTCGCCGCTGCCGAGCCCGCTTCTATACTCGTCACCATTACGCCGGATTCTGCAGCTTCTGGAACATTTTGAATGTAATATTGCGGCAGTTCATCTATACTGGCCAAGCTGACTCCTAAATACGGACGCGTGATTTTTCCATTTTCAATCAGTTCCGTAACAATCGGAATCACATCATTACTTGGTATGGCAAACCCTAAGCCTTCCACACCGTTTTCGGAAATCTTCAGACTGTTTATGCCGATCACTTCCCCAGCGGTGTTGATCAATGCACCGCCGCTATTACCAGGGTTGATCGCTGCATCTGTTTGAAGGACATCAAGGGCCCACTCCCCGTCCGAGGTATCGACTGAAATGGTGCGTCCGGTCGCACTTACGATTCCTTGTGTAACCGATCGTGAAAAATCAAGTCCAAGTGGGTTGCCAATTGCCAATACTTCTTCACCTGGACGCATGCTATCAGAATTCCCGAATTTAATTCCCTCCGGTGCTTTCGAGGAATCAATTGTCAAAACCGCCAAATCCGTCAAAGCATCAGCCCCGACAACAGCTGCCGTTGCCTTTTGTCCGTCATACAATGAAATTTCGACTTCCTTAGCTCCTTCAATAACATGATTGTTCGTGATGATATAGGCTTTCCCATCAGCTTTTTTATAAATGACCCCTGAGCCAGTTCCGCTCTCTACCGTTTCGCTCTCCGTGCTTTGCCGCTGGTACGGGTTCTGGCTTTGCATCTCCTGTAAATTCACGACCCCTACAATCGATTTGGATGCTGATTCGACCATCTCTGCCCTATCATTTGAATCCGTACTTGCCGATAACTTTTCCGCCGTGATACTTTTATCCTTTTCAACACTGTCCGTTTGCTGTATTCCTGCCGTTTCGGTTGAATCATTCACTGAACTTTTCCCTTGATCTATAAAGTCTCCGCCAAATAGAAATACAGACGATGTAACCATAGAAGCAACCGTTCCGGAAACAAGGCTAGTTATCCAGAGAGACTTACCCTTTTTCCGTTCTGCGTTGACTCTGACTTGCTCCTCACCATTATAATTCTCCATCTTTATCCCTCCTATGATTGTCCTTTACTTGCCTCAATCATAAACAGGAAATATTAAAAATTTCTTAAGAAAATAAAGAATTAGTCTGCCTTTTAACAAAAACCATAAAATTTTATCGAATCCTGTATGTTTCCGCACCACAAAATAAAAAAAGGCCACAACAGGGGCCTTCAATTCGACCATTCAGTTATCCTTACATGACTTCATAAACTTCTTTGGTCTCCTTATTCACGCCATACCAGCCCCAAGTGGTTTTGTGGCCGCTTTTCTGACTAGGTTCATCTACCTCGAAAACATGAAAAATATAATCTCCCTTTTCGGCATCATGATCATATTCGATTTGTAAATGTGAAAAGTTTTCCATATCCACGTAATCCTTCACAAGCTTCTCCGCCTGAGATTTACTTAAGGCACGATCCGAATCCTTGCTTCCTTCTTTGCTTTTTGTATCCGTTGCCGCCTCATCTTCTGCTTTGGATCCTTCCTCAGTTGTTTCCTCCGCCGGTTTCGCTTCATCATTTCCCACTACTGCTTCTATCGTGGCTGAGTCTGAAACCGGGTGCATTTCCGCCGCCTTTGAAACCATTTGTTTACCTTCCCGATATTTTGTTTTATATGCGGTTGCTTCTTCAAAATCTTTTTTGGCCGATTCAAAATCCTGTTCGTCGTATTTCTTCATTCCACTCGCCAGCAAACCGGAAAGATCCAATAACTCCCTTGATTTAGGTGTTTTTCCTTCTTTATAAGCTAATTCAAATGCCTCGTGGGCTTCTAAATAATTTTCCTCATTCAACTGACTTTTCCCTAAATCCATATTGGAGTCATAATTCCTTGTTACGCAGCCTGAAGCAATCAACACAAAAAAAACAACCATGATTGACCTCTTCACTATATCACCACTCCATTTACCATATTATTCTGTAAATCCATCTTAAACCATTTGATAAGGAATCCGATACCTTTATTTCCTATCTTTTTCATTAAGGAAATGTTTACTTTCATGATTAACTTTTTACAAATAGTGGTACAGAATAGATAAACGCTTGAAAGGGTGATGTGAAGAATGATACAGGAAAAACAGACCTACCATGTCGATTTGGTCAGCGGCGACGTACTCGGACAAAAACTTGAAGAGAATCCGAGCTTCACTGTACACGCAACTGATGAGGAACTTGCAGAATTGAAACAATGCTTGGAGGAACACCGGACAGATGACCTGGAGGCATATGCCCGATCACATGTGCCCTACCTTCTCTATCATCATGACCGGGCAAATGATAAATACGATGCAGCCATGAAAAGGCTTTATGCCCTCATTTATAAATTAGGGGATGAAACGGCACGAAATCATATTGAAGAAATTGGCATATTGAAAGATAACAAATTCGAGGGAAATGAAGAAGTGCAAAAGTTCAAATAAGAAATAGGAACAGAACCCGAAATTCAAAGGTTCTGTTCTTTTATGATCAAGTTTACCAAAAGGGTTTCATTCCCTTGGGAATCACTATGCATTTTTAGAAGAGAGTATTTTTAATCCACATATTTATCCTTCAAATAATCCGAACCGATGCCGCCAATAACCATCAAAGCTAATGGTAATAAATTCGATACTACTGGCATGCTTTTTAAAATGGTAATATCGGTGCCAGCAAATTTGTTAAGACCAAAAATAATTAATTTATACACTAATAAAAATGCTCCTATTACTAACACGATATCAAAAAACATTTTCCTTTTTGGAAATGCTAACTGCTTACTTTCCCGTATTATTTTTTCTTTCAATTCCTCGTCACTCCTTAATAATTCATCTACCGTAATCTGAAATAAATCACTCAGATTAATGAGTACCTCAATACTTGGGTAATTTTTTCCCGTTTCCCATTTGGACACAGATTGGCGACTCACATGAATCTTCTCTGCAAGATCATTTTGTGACCAATTTCTTTTTTCCCGTTCTTTTTTTAATCGTTCGCTAAAAATCATAATGAGTTCATCGCCTTTCCTTCTCCTAGTATTGTGAGATGAATCGTGCAAAGTAAAGATAGTAATGAGCGCAATACTATGCAACCTATGAGTGACACCGAGGAATACCTTGATATACCGGGTTTTCCGTTTAATTTTATGGAACTGCTGCAGAAAGAAAAAAACATGAAAATTTCCAGTTGATTTCAGAAATCCGCTCCCTTTCCGCCGACTGTCTGCCAAGCCTCCTCGGTGCAAGCGCCTCCGGGGTCTCGGCTAGACAGTTATTCGGCAGGAGTGTCGCAAATTTCTTCAATCTAATGAGGGTTTCATAAAACAATAAAACATTAATAAGTATAACCTATTTAGTTTTAAAATCATGGTTCGGGATGTACCCACTCTAGAACCCTTTGATCTGACCCAATAAAGTTAGAATATATCCATTATTACAATCATCAGCTGATCATAGTAAAATTAAAAGGCATGAGCCTGGTAGATAAACCGGGTTCATGCCCTCTAAATGCCTAACATTTTGGGTACACTTCAGTTCAAAGGTTCTGTTTTTGAAAAAGGATGTTGGGACATACCTCTGGAGAGTCATACCATAAGAAGGAAGCCAATCGGAGGCCTTCTTAAATTGCAAACTCAATTATTAGTTGTAGAAAATAGCTTTATAGGGTCCAATCGATAAGCAATCCAGCTTGAGCTAATCCACCGCCGAAACCATATAATAAAACCTTCTCACCACCACGGAGCTTCCCTTCTTTTATCCCTATTTCCAAAGATAATGGAATTGTTGCTGAAGAAGTATTTCCATACTCCACTAGGCTATATAAAGTTCGTTCGATTGGAAAGCCGCTTCTTTCACATATTGACTCGATCATTCTTAAATTTGCACTATGCGGCACGAACCAATCAACATCATTCAATTGATATTCAGCATTTTTCATCACAGTTTGCATTCCTTTTGGAACGGTCGTGACAGCCCATTTATAAACCTCACGTCCATTTTGTACAAGGTTGCCGCTATCATTTAAGTCTTCACCATTTATGCGTGTCGATAGGTTTGTACTATATAAATGTTTTCCGCCTTCACCCTCCGAATATAAATGTGAAGAAAGAAAACTTGGCTGTTTTTCATCATATTCTACAAGAACTGCTCCTCCGCCATCTCCAAATAAAATACAAGTGGCTCGATCTTCATAGTCCATAAGTTTTGATAAAGTATCCGCTCCAATAACTAGGATTTTCTTATTTAATCCCGATGTTACTAATCCATTAGCTACATGCAGCCCATAAGTAAATCCTGCACAGGCAGCGTTTAAATCAATAGCTCCTGTATTCTTAATGCCTAGCTTTGCTTGGACTAAAGATGCTACACTTGGAGTGTTGAAATCAGGAGTAAAGGTACAGACAATGATCATATCAACATCTTCGACAGATTTATCATACCGTTCCATTAAATCCTTTACAGCTTTATAACCGATATCACTAGTAAACTCCTCTTCATGTGCAATTCTTCGTTCTTTAATACCGGTACGTTTAACAAT
The DNA here is from genome assembly GCF_056279465.1 of Peribacillus sp. TE19612. Taxonomy (NCBI): domain Bacteria; kingdom Bacillati; phylum Bacillota; class Bacilli; order Caryophanales; family Bacillaceae; genus Peribacillus; species Peribacillus sp. TE19612. Next base: position 264,112 of record NZ_JBWCCL010000005.1, read on the forward strand.
CCATTCATCATTGGTTTCAACCATTTTTTCTAAGTCTTTATTTGTTAACCTTTTTTCAGGAACATACGAACCTATCGCAGTAATACGTGCTTTGGATTTGAACATAGAATAGCCACCTCGTGTGTATGAATTGCATCATTTTATAACTTGATATTAACACCTGGTACTAATTATAAAGCAAAAAAAATCTTATGCAACTAACCGTTACATTTAAAAAAGAGCGGGCGGGGCAAAGCAGCTTTAAAGTAAAGCACCTTTTAGTTTAATACAATCTTTAGAGAGAATGCCAAAAGTCATCTTCAAGACATTTCCTCTAATAATATTAAATTCTGCTTGCTTTACTGAACTTGTCAAAAAAATCCACACTCCTTAGTTGAAGCACATCTTACTTATTTATGATGACGACAGATTTGATCTTGTCTTTCGAGGTTTTGTTCGACTGCATATGTAGTGCCCCATTCACACATTGTATTTAATACAGGTACAAACGATTGACCTAACTCAGTTAAACTATATTCTACTTTTGGTGGTACTACTTTATATACTTCTCTTCGGACAAGCCCATCTCTTTCCAGCTGCTTTAATTGGTCGGTCAAGACTTTCTGGGTTATGGCCGGTATTAGAATATAAAACTCTTTTGTCCTCATTGGTTTTTGACTCAGAAAAAAGAGGATTAAGCATTTCCACTTCCCTCCTACAGTATTCATGAAAATATTTATTCCCGTATTTAGACTCTTCATTCCTCATTCCTCCTGAATAGGCACATAAAGGTGGCTATGCCACTTTATTGTGCGTTATTTTCTTCTACATCATGGGTCCATTATACTCTGATTATAAAGCAAATATAACATTGGGAGTGGACACGATGAGTGTAAGAGAGACTATAGAAAAAAGACGTTCCGTAAGGCAGTATGATCCCCATTATAAAATTAGTCCAGAAACGTTGGCGACACTTATTGAAGGAGCCAGTAAATCGCCTAACGGAAACAATATTCAAGCAACACGATACCTGGTTATAGATGAACCATATTTAAAGAATTTGTTACTGCCCATCGCTTTTAATCAACAACAGGTAATTGAAGCCTCAGTACTGATTGTTATACTAGGTGATTATCAAGCATTTGAAAAAGAAAATATCATAATGATACATGAGGATGAATTTCAAAAAGGTTATTTTGACGCATCAGTAAGAGATTATCTAACAAACGCGGCAATCAATTATTATCTAAATAAATCAAAAGAAGATTTAAAGGTTGAATTAATAAGAGACGCAAGCCTGGCGTCAATGTCGTTAGTTTTATTGGCGAACGAGGCAGGTCTTGAAACCATTACAATGTCCGGGTATGATTCCGAACAATTAAAGTCAGCCTTAAACATTTCCGATAGGTATTTAGATGTTATGCTTATTGCCATGGGGAAAGGAATGAAAGAAGGTCACAAAACAGTAAGACACGATGTTAACAAAGTCATTTATAAAAACAAAATATAGTGAGTGTATTGGAAAGAGGGTTAAAAAGAACCCTCTTCCTCTTTCTTCTTAATCTTTCGTCTTTAGTGTTTTAGCTTGTAATAGGTTACCGCGAGCGCAAGGGCAAGAACTGTTCCTTTGACGATATCCATCGCATAATACGGAACGGACATCCATGATCAGCCCATTTTGAAGGATTCCGATCAGGACTGCACCGATGAAGGTTTCAAAGGCATTCGGTTTTCCCGCTCCTAAAACGGAGGAACCAATGAAGGCTGCTGCGACGGCATCAATAGCGGGATCCTGAATTGATTTCCGATTTCATGCCCCTTAAAGCAAGGACTATTCCCCCGATTGCAGCAAATAGAGCTGAAATCAGATAGGTATTAACTGATATCCCGAAAAGTCTAGCCGCTTCCTTATTTCCCCCAATCTAAAAAGGAATCAATCACATCTCTTGCAAATTCCCATTCCAGGCGCTTTTGTTTAATGCCTTCTTCACCCACTGATGTAAGTCTGTAATATTTTCTTCACGAACAATTTTGGCTAATTCAAAGCCGTACATATCCCTCCTATGTAAAAGTGACAGGATGAGCGTGTCTATCTGACCTTTTAAGATTCCCTTATTAATATCTTCCTTATATTGGAATTTACAGATCGTTTTTTTAGTTATACCTGATTTAACACTCTCCTTTAGGTAAGTACCTATACTAAAAGTGCATACTTACGTGCTTGCAGAGTGCACTTTATACTTAAAATAAATAATAATTAAGGAGGAGAAATCTTTGAAAACTCTTGTTATCGTAGCACACCCTAGTCTAGAAACATCCGTCATAAATAAGCGATGGGTAGAAGCGCTAAGGAAATATCCGGAAAAGTATACAGTACACGAATTGTATAAGGTTTACCCTGACGGAAACATTAATGCGGAAAAAGAACAGCAATTAATCGAATCGCATAGTAATCTTGTTTTACAGTTCCCTTTTTATTGGTTTAATTGTCCGCCTCTCCTAAAAAGGTGGCTTGACGATGTTTTTACTTATGGTTGGGCTTATGGTTCAAATGGAGGGGATAAATTAAAGAATCGCAAAGCTGCTTTAGCTGTATCTGCCGGAATTAACAAAGAGGATTATAGTGAAGAAGGAAGATATCGCTATACACTTGAACATTTATTATCTCCCTTTGAAACTACCTTCCTTTACTGCAATGCAGATTATCGTTCATTCCTTGCGTTTTATGGTGCTGAAAATGAGCCATCCGTGAGCGAATTGAAAAAAAGCGCACAAGATTATTTGAATTTTGTCGATAACCTTTAATAGGCAGTTCATTAAAGAAGTATTTCCTTGTCAGGGAAATACTTCTTTTGATTTAATCAAAATAGCTACACCTACGGCTGTTTAGTCTCCTGAACTGGCAAACTGTTTTTCTCTCCCCACTCGCACATCATATTTAACAATGGGATGAGAGATAGACCACGTTCAGATAATGAATATTCTACTTTTGGAGGTATTTGGGGAAATTCCTTGCGTATGATAAGGCCGTCTGCCTCCAACTCTTTTAACATGATGCTTAGCGTTTTAAAGGAAATGGTACCGATACTTCGCTTCAGGTGATTATGACGCATGACCTTATTTTCTGACAGCCAATACATTATGATCATTTTATATTTGCCGCCTATCAAGGACAGCGTATATCCAAAGCCAGTTTCATTCGGTTTCACACCTGCAGGAACACAGGTTTCGCGCATAAGTCTACACTCTCCTTTAGATAAGTATATGATATGAATGTTCATACTTTACAATAGATCATTATCAATCTTATTAAAAGGTAAATAAGGTTCCTATAAAAATTACAATTGCGGTCAATCTTTATAATCCAACAATGAGAGTTCAAAAAGTGCTCCTGTTTTAGCGTAAGTAAAATGATGACGATCTCCTTAACCATTCCTTTTTAAAAAGGAAAAATCCTGTTGCATTACAACAGGATTTTTTCATATTTTTGGATTTTTGTAGAGTAAAGTAACGAATACATTTTAATGTTTTTGCTTGTAATAGGTTACCGCGAGCGCAAGGGCCAGCACTGTTCCTTTGACGATATCCATCGCGTAATACGGAACGGACATCATGATCAGCCCATTTTGAAGGATTCCGATCAGGACTGCACCGATGAAGGTTCCAAAGGCATTCGGTTTTCCCGCTCCTAAAACGGAGGAACCAATGAAGGCTGCTGCAACGGCATCCATTAAATAGGGGGATCCTGAATTGATTTCCGATGTCATGACCCTTGAAGCAAGGACAATTCCCCCGATTGCAGCAAATAGAGCTGAAATCAGATAGGCAAGTATTTTGTATTTATTAACCGATATCCCGGAAAGTCTCGCTGCTTCCTTATTCCCCCCAATAATGTACATATAACGACCGTGCTTCGTATAAGTCAAAAAGATATGGGTCGCTATCACAATGACGGCCATGATCAGGATTATCCATGGTACTTGGCCAATTTTGGCGAAAAACGGGCTGATCAGTCCTGTTGCGAATGTCCCGTCGGGCATGACCATATTTTGCGAAACCGTGGCCCCTTTTGTATAAGTAAGGGCAATTCCCTGAATAATGAACATGGTAGCCAATGTCATCAGCATGTCGGGAATTCTTAATTTAACGATCATGAATGAATTCAAAGCCCCTACGAAAAGTGAGGCACCGACCGCAGCTAATATGGCGATGAATGTATCCTGGGAAAACCAGACAAACATCGAGATGACGATGGCATTGGCCAATGATGCGACGGAGCCCACGGAAAGGTCGAAGCCATCCACGGTCAGTGATATCGTAATGCCGATCGCAATGATGGTCACGATTGAAATGGAACGCAGGATGTTTATCAGGTTAGACGTTTGGATGAAAGATGGATTGGATACGGCGAAAATTCCAATCAGAATGATAATCGTCAATATTGTGCCGTATTTATAGAAAAAGTCGAATAGTTCCACCTTTTTCTTCGCTTTCGCTGTCTGTGTAACAGGAATGGGTATGCTCATCCTATTTACCTCCTGTTGAATGGAATAGTAGTTCTTCTTCATTCGTTTTGCTTGTTTCTAATTCGATGACAGTGCTCCCGTCATATAACACATAGGTCCGGTTGGTAATGCCAATGATTTCGGAAAGCTCGGAGGATGCATAAATGATCGCTTTTCCATTCCTTGCAAGCTTTGCAATCAATTCGAATATATCCTTCTTGGCTCCGACATCGACCCCTTTCGTTGGTTCATCGAATATGTATACATCCGCATCCGCCATAAGCCATTTTCCAATGGCAACTTTTTGCTGGTTACCCCCGGATAGGTTTTCGACCTTCACTTCCCCTGAAGGAGTTTTAATGCCGAGACTTGCGATCATTTCCTTCGCCTTTTCCTTTTCCGCCTTACGATCGACGACACTGAATGTTTTGCAGAATTTTCCGAGACTGGCTGCAGTCAAGTTTGCCGAGACTGATTCCTGTACAAGGACCCCTTCTTTCCTGCGTTCCTCAGGTACAAGTGCCAGCCCGCTTTTTACTGCTTCATGCGGTGATTTCAGAGAAAGCTTTCGACCATTCAGGATGACTTCACCCGCTGTGATGGACGTATGACCGAAAAGGGTTTTACATAGCTCCGTTTTCCCAGCCCCGACCAACCCAGCCAAGCCGATTATTTCGCCTGCTTTAATATTCAGACTGACATTCTTAACTTTCTCGGCATCTGACAATCCGTTCACTTCCAGAATTACGTCTCCAATCGAAGCATTCACTTCAGGAAACTGTTCATCCATGGTTTTCCCGAGCATGTTCTCTACCACTTCAGTACGGGTTATGTCCTCGATTTTTCGACAAGTGACACGCTCCCCATTCCTCATGATCGTAATTTCCTCACAGATTTCAAAAATCTCAGGCAGACGATGTGAAATGAAAATGATTGCCACGCCTTTTTGCTTTAACTCATTTACAACTCGAAAAAGTTCCGTCGTCTCCGTATGACTTAACGGAGCAGTTGGCTCGTCGAGAATCAGGAATTTGCATTCTGTCGAAACGGCTCTTGCTATCAGGACCATCTGTTTTTCAGCCAAGGTAAGGTCTCTAACCAGCTTTTTCGAAGGGACATGAATTTTCATATCTTCAAGAATAGAAGTGGCTTTGTTGTGCAGTTCTTTCCATTGTACCCTTTGTTTTTTTCCCATGTTTTGGACCATATCATTCAACATTACATTTTCCCCAACTGTTAAATAAGGGATGAGGGCGGTATCCACTTCCTGATAAACTATTTGAATGCCCTGTTCCTGAGCAGCTTTTGGCGAGCGGATATCCCGCTTCATCCCATCAATAAAAATGTCACCTGAATAATGAACATGGGCTCCCGATAAAACTTTCATTAACGTCGATTTCCCTGCTCCGTTTGCACCGACCAATGCGTGGGCTGTCCCTGATTGTACGGAAAAATCAACATCACTCAGCGCCTTCACCCCCGGAAATTCAATCGAAATTTTCTTCATTTCTAGTTGCTTGCCCATGTCCATTCCCCCTTATAGAACAGACACTCCCTTCGCTTGAAAGAGAGTGTCTCTTTTTATTTTTTATAATGATCTTTCAAAACCTTCATCCAATCTTCTTCAAATTCCGTCGATACCCCCCAGCCATCGACAATATCAGACAGGTTTGCCATGTTTACCGCTTCTTTTGAAGCTTGGATTTGCTTTTGCGAAATAAGTGATGCCTCCAAATCATATGTTTGCGGCGTTTCTTCGCCAGCTAATTTTTTAGCCAATATCCTCATATTCACTGCACCGATCAACTTGGGATCGACTGCTGCCGTGTAGGACCATGAGCTATCAGCAGATTGGATCTCCTGGAGATCTGCATTCGAAACATCAATTCCATATATCTTCACTTCATCGCGGCCCGCTTCTTTAATCGCCCGGGCTGCACCGATAGCAAAGGCATCCCATGTTGCGAAAATGGCATCCAATTTACCTTTAGGGTATTTATTCAGCATTGCGGCTACAGCATTTTGTGTCTGCACCGAAGTATCAGCGGATGCCACTCCGAATCTTTCGATTTCTTTAATCCCAGGATTTTCTTTTAATTTTTCCTGATAGACTGCATTTCTTCTTACCATTGGAGGAAAGCCATCCACCCAAAGATATGCAATTGCCGCTTCACCTTTCTGTTCTTTTATCAGTTTATCGAAAGCCAGTGTTGCCAGCGCTTCATCATCTTGTGAAGTTAATGTCACGCCCTCTATTTTAGATAGGTCGCTTATTGAATCGAATGTGACAACGCCTTTACCTGCACCAACCAACTTCTGAACGTCATTTACAGTTGCGGCATCATCACCATGTGAAATGATATAGCCGTCGTAATCTTCCTCCAAAGCCTGTGCTATCGCATCATGGAATTTAGCCGTATCACCATTGGCTGTGTACGTATCCACTTGAAACCCCAGTGCTTCTCCTTCTTCTTTCGCCCCCGCCAGGTATTGGGCAGTATGATCATCACCGCCAATTTTACGGATCACCTTGATTTTGGCTCCATCGCCATCAGCAAATCTCTCCGGGACATTTTCAAATGATACTTTTTCTTCTTTCTTCGATTCTGTGGAACTCTGCCCTGCAGAGCAACCCGTTAAAAGCAAAGCCGAAGCGATGGCAGAAATGAATATCCCTTTAATAGACCTTCTCATCTTGTTTCCCTCCATGTTTTCTCATTAGTCTTATCAGTTAAGTCGGTGTAAATCCCAAAATAAAAACCTCTCTAATATAGAGAGGTTTAATCGGCTGTTTTGCAGACTTGTCCCTCTCTTATCTGTCAAAACATTTCTGTTTTGCAGGATTTAGCACCAATTCCTAATGGAACGGTTGCTGGGCATCTTAGGGCCAGTCCCTCCGCCACTCTTGATAAGAGATATATTGTGTTACGTTTTCGTAATTATCACTTTATAGGGATATAGTCGTAAAGTCAATAGATTTTTGAATATTTGAAATGTTTCCCGTTATTTTTATTTTCTTTGAAGCTGGGCTAGACGCTTTTTCTCGATTTTTTCAAGCCTCTCCAACTGCCTTAATTTCACTTCGAACAACGTGATCGGATCACGGTAAACCTCAGGATTTTCTTTCATATGCTCCAATGCAGCCTGGTAGTCTTTTATTTCAGTCTGCGTCTGCTCTATCGTTTTTTGAAGTAAGGCAAATGAACTGCGATAGAATAGTGAGATGTCCCGATCCAATGATTTTTCAAACAATCCAAATTGGGTTAGGAAACGTTCCGTGATCATTTCGGCAACATCCAGGTAATCTTCACTTTCCAGGTATTTCTTGTAACGATTGTACATATTGGCCTTATTTTGCGGTATCGCCCCAAATAGCTTCCCTGCTCCTTTAAGCAGCAATTGTGATGGAGTCCTGCGCAAAAGGATATTAACGTTTTCGATGCGGATACTGCTTGTCATCCGGTCGGCATCACGGCGCCAGTCATCCAACACCCTGAAGTCACCTGCCAGTGTAATCCGTTCTTCTTTGTATAATTCATTGAATCCGGCACTCATCTCATCCATGAACTGCTGGCTTTGTGAGAACTCCATTTGGGAACTGGCAATCCAGTCTTGAAGAGAACGGTAATATTGAGGCATGATCTTGTCAGAAATGAAGTTTTGAATCCGCTCATTCATTTCCTGGTTTAACTGTACATGGACCTGACTGAAATCACTGCTTTCCGTTAACGATTTAGAGCAATCCCTCAGTAATTCAGGAATTTTTGAATAAAGCTGACTTTTCACTTCGTCCTTAAGCGAACGATACGACCTTATGATATTTTCACTTTTTTCTTTTTCCAGATCAGCCAGTTGATTGACCGCTCCATTCAGTTTGACTTCCATCTGCTCATTCCAAGAGATGGAATGCTCGCATTTCCGCTCATTGGCTGTCCGTTTTTCTAATAGATAAGATAAAGTTTTACGAATGAATGCCAGGATTTTTTCAGATCTTCTTTCCTTCCAATTATCATCTTGATAATTCGATTGAAGGAAGGCTGAAAGGTCCTTCAATTGCTGCCTGCTGTCATAATGTTTGGAGAAAGCGAACACTTTCGCATTCGGGAAATATGCATTCACTTTATCCCATGTTTCGTCTTCCATCCGGACTGCGACCTGATCACTGTATATCGTATCCATTTTATTTAATAGGAAATGGATCGGCAGTTTCGGAGCCATCATTTGAATTTCCAATAACAGATCCCTTTCGCTGCCGGTGAAAGGAGCCCGGGCGTCAAGAACGAACATCAGGCCATCACTGCCATGTAAATAGCCTTGGAAATCGGATTCCACGCTTTGTTCCCCATTGAACCCCGGTGTATCCAATAACCGCAGATGATTATTTCTTAGGTAGTCACTGATGATTGTCACATCGACAATAGTCCCGCGCTGACGGCGTGTTTCATCCAAATCAGTTAGCTCCTCGACAACTTTGCTATCTGTATCGGTAATTTCAAGGATTTCCAAATCATCCCCATCTTTGACACTGACTAGGGAAGAATGGTCCTCAGCAGCAATGCTCTCGCCAACGATTGACTGAATAAAGGATGTCTTGCCATTTCCTGTACTTCCTGCAAGAAGGAGATTGAAATTCCTGGTATCCTTAAGCCCCTCCACCATCCATTTAAGCTTATTGCCAACCCTTAAATCATTATCTTCAGCCCACTGGATAATGGAATTGAACAGTTTCTCTCCCGCTTCCAGTCCGCCTCCCAATTTAGGCGATTTCGAAAGCAGGCTCTCTGCATCCTGAATGACCAGCGCATTGACCGTATCCGGGAAGATTTCATTCCAGGACAACGTGGATGCCGCCGCAAACAGCGAAAGCTCCCCGTCTGCGATTTTGAGCCAGTTTTCCAGCAACCTTGGCACGACAGGACTTAATTCTTTGATTAGATGCGTTCCTTCTAACAGACCTGCATACGCATCCCTGTAATAGACGGAAAGCTCATCCCATACATCCGCATGGTTCAATTCGATGGTATCTATCAAATTATTAATCACTCTTAACCATTCGAAATAAGAATCCGTATATTTATAATTTTTCCAAAGGGCAACCGTCATTTTCTCGAAACGTTCCTGGTCGAGTGTGTATAGCGAACCAAGGACAGTTGAGAAATAATCCGGCTCCATCGATTGGGCAACACCCTGCTGGATATACGTTTTCAGCACATCGAACCAGCCCATTGACTCTGTACGGATACTTTCATTCGCCGCTAATACCACCGCACTGTTCCAATCCTTTTGCTCTTCAAAAAAGGCGCGTGCGATTTCCGTGACATTCGGGTAGTCCGGTTGAAACTCGACTGCTTCTTTCACGACTTTGGAAGCCAAATCATTTCTCGATTCCACTATGTACAGGGAAAACAGCTGCAAAAGAACTTCTGTTTTCAAGACAGCTTCATCCGTATCGACGGATTTATAGATATCCTCTGCGGTTGAATACATTTCCAATTCAAAATACGCATCAGCGATGTTTTTCTTCGCCCATGAACCAAGTTCCCCTTCTATGTTTTCCCATTTAAAAATGGCTGCTTCATAGTCATGGTGCTGAAAATATACCTCTCCTTGAGCAAATCTAATTGCGGTTAAATCGGATCTTTCCTTTTTTTGTTCCACGAGAAACATTTCACCCAAAGCTTGAATGGGGTGCTTCCTTGTATCCTCAAGCATCGTTTCATAATATTTTTTTCCGATCAGACGTTCGTCCATCTTTATTCCTCCGATATATTTCATATTTTCAATTAAAGGATAATCACTGATTCTATTAGACTTATAGCAGACCTAATATTCAATTTATAGGTTCCTTTAGTTAAAAAATCATTTACAAAACCTTAAAATGTTATTTTAGCAAAACAATATGGTAACAACATGTCACCACTCTTACAATTTTAAAACAGAAACAACTGGAACTGTAATGTTTTTAATAAACCGATACAAAGATGTCATTTCCATTTTCGAGAAAATATGTTTTTCTAGTCTAACCACATATCAGCTAGAAGTGAGCGAACCATTCTTCATCCCTCTAAATGACCAGAAGCCCAGCCCTCCAACTTACCTATAAACGGTAAAAAAAAAATCACCCTGCCTCTTCCATTACTTAATCACCAATTTTGCATTCATATAAAAAAGCAGTACCCTCATTCATAAAAGGTAACTGCTCAATGATAAGCTCCGAACAGTACTTGTCCTTTGACGAATTAGGATTATACCCCTGTACGCTTACGTTGGTTATTCGGCTTTTTGGTCAACTGGCTTTTAAGCTGTTTCGTTTTCTTCACAACGCCTGTTTCCAGTTTATCTTTACTTGATCCCGCTTGCTTTTGAGCCAGTTTTTGTTTGACTGCATCCGCCAGGCTTAATTTTTTATTTTCAGACATGCTGTTGTCTCCTTTAGTGTTCTGCCTTCTATTATAATATAGTTGCGATTAGAAAGATAATAGGGAGTAATATCCTATTCTTCTTCAAAAAACACTCTTAATAAAAGAGGTTTCGCCAAATGGGGACTAATTTCCTGCTCCTTTAAAAGGATTAATGATAAATTATGTTGACTTCATAATCAGAATTTGCTAAATTATCTTTATATTATAAAATCTATGAAGAGAAAGAGTAAGATGAGAACCCTGTTCCACAGAGAGTCGACATGTGGTGGAAGTCGATGTCCAAGGCCTATCCGAAAATCATCTCTGAGATGCAAAGCTGAAAATGCAGTAGGCTTTGACGGGTTTCCGCCGTTACAATGGATCACGTATGAATTCGTACGTTGACTGAGTGCCGCAGCTTCTTTGAAGTGCGGAATATGGGTGGTAACGCGAGCACAAACTCGTCCCTGATTTTTCAGGGGCGAGTTTTTTATTTGCACAAAACACTTTAATTAGCCTTTTTCAGGCCAGTCGGCGGGAGTTATCATTTTAAAAAAAGGAGAAATCACCATGAAAAAAACAGACACATTATTTATCGGCCTTATGCTTTTCTCAATGTTCTTCGGAGCCGGGAATCTCATATTCCCTCCATTTTTAGGAGCATCTTCTGGAACTTCTTTCTGGCCAGCCATCGCCGGTTTTGTTGCCACCGGAGTCGGCCTGCCAATTTTGGTGCTTCTTGCAGTCTCACTTGTTAAAGGCGGGGCACAAACCATCGGTGCCCGAGTACATCCCCTATTCAGCACCTTGTTCATGGTCGTAATCTATTTAAGCATCGGGCCGTTTCTGGCCATTCCGCGGAATGCGAATGTTGCCTATGAAATGGGCTTCAAGCCGTATCTTGGCGACTCTGTGGATCAACCACTATTTCTATTCATGTTCACAACCATATTTTTCATCATCGTTTATGCCATTTCATTGAATCCGGAAAAAATGGAAACCTTCATGGGACGCTGGATTACACCTGTTCTACTTTTGTCCATGGTCATTCTCTGTGTCGTTGGGTTCGTAAAGCTTGATGCTCCTTTCCAAGCTCCAACCGAAGCATATGCTGCAGGAGCCTTTTCGAAAGGGTTCATCGAAGGCTACAACACGATGGATGCTCTAGCTGCCTTGGCCTTTGGGATCGTCATCCTTACTTCAATCCAGCAAAGGGGGATTTCCGAACGAAAACAATTGACGAGATATACAGTAAAAGCGGGTCTCATCGCTGGCGTTTTGCTTTCTTTAGTTTATATCTCCTTAGGTGTAATGGGAGCACGCATGGCGGCCGGTGGGTCATTCGAAAACGGAACGGATATCCTCACTGTCGCATCCACCCTTTTACTAGGAACCGGCGGGAAGGTCCTTCTTGGCATCATTTTCACTTTGGCATGCTTCACCACCGTTGTCGGATTGACGACTGCTTGCGGACAGTATTTCTCAAAACTTTTCCCAAGGCTGAAATATAAAACCGTCATTCTGATTGTAACAATCGTCGGTTTCATCCTTTCAAATATGGGTCTGAATCAAATTCTGAAAGTATCGGTACCATTCCTTGTGATGGCTTATCCGCTAACGATCGTCCTGATTGTCCTGACATTCTTCAGCCGTCATTTCAAAAACCCGAAGAAGGTTTATCGCAGTGCAATGACTTTCACAGGAGTTTTCGCCTTGATGGATGGGCTGAATGCTTTCGGCTTACAATTAGGACCCGTACAAACCTTGACTGATGTCCTTCCCCTTTCCGCTTACGGCATGGAGTGGGTCATCCCTGCTCTCGTCGGTACAGCCCTTGGCATTCTGCTCAGTCAAATCGGACAAACAGCTCCAGCTGAGGAGATGGAAATCGAAACACTATAATAATGAAGTAAGCAGGTGATTTTAGGGGTCATCTGCTTATTTTGTACACACCTCCATTGCTTTATTTTGGAAATCAGCAACGACTTTTTGTTATGATAGGGTCAAAGGAGATGATAAGTAATATGTCTAAGCAAACCCGTATTGGTAAAACAGATCTGTATGTAAACCCGATTGGCCTTGGCACGAATGCAATTGGCGGACATAACCTTTTCCCTAATCTAAGTGAGGATACAGGAAGGGATATTTTGAGAACGGCATTGGAAGAAGGAATCAACTTTTGGGATACAGCTTACATTTACGGTCCTGAACGTTCAGAAGAACTTATCGGTGAAATCCTTAAAGAGAGTCGCAAACGCGAAGACATAGTCCTTGCCACTAAAGGGGCACACAAATTTGTCGATGGCAGCATCGTTTTTGATAACTCTCCCGCTTTTCTGAAAAATGCCGTGGACTCGAGTCTAAAAAGGCTCCAAACAGACTACATCGACTTATTCTATATCCATTTCCCTGATGGTGATACCCCTAAAGATGAAGCAGTAGGTGCCTTAAAGGAATTGAAGGATGCAGGCAAGATAAAGTCAATCGGCGTCTCTAACTTTTCGTTCGAACAATTGAAGGAAGCGAATAAAGACGGCTATGTCGATGTCCTGCAATCCGAGTACAATCTATTCAAACGGGAGGCAGAACAAGACCTGCTGCCATATACAGCCGAAAATAATATTTCCTTCATTCCTTATTTCCCCCTTGCTTCCGGTTTGCTCGGCGGCAAATATAATCAGGAATCAACATTCGATGACGGCCGGGCAAAAAGTCCGCTTTTCCAAGGACAAGCCTTTGTAAGCAACCTACAAAAAGTGGAAGAAGTACGGGCGATTGCCAACAGGAAGCATACCGATGTCGCCGATGTCGTACTAGCTTGGTATTTAACTAGGCACTCGATAGATGTACTGATTCCCGGAGCGAAGAAACCAGAACAGGTCACACGCAACCTACAAGCCTTGGACGTCGATCTAACCATGGACGAAATCGCCGAAATCAGTGCCATTTTCGCTTAATATATATGTGCGAAAAGGCTGTTCAGCTAAAGTTGAACGGCCTTTTTATCCTGGCCCCCTATATTGCTTAGGTACCCCTATTTTGCTATATTTAGTGAATATTCCATAAATTGAGGAAGAGGCAGTCAGATGAAAAAATCTATTGTTATTTTATTTCTTATCTTGGCAAATTTGTTCTGGGCCGGTAATTATATTTTCGGAAAGTACGTTGTGACCGAACTTTCCCCGATCCAACTAACATTTACGCGATGGCTAATCGCCGTTTTCTTATTGTTTCCTTTAGCGCAATGGATTGAAAAGCCAGACTGGAAGAGTATATGGAAAGCCTGGAAATTGTTATTAGTCATGGGTGTGCTCGGGATCATCAGTTATAATTTTTTCCTTTATTGGGCTCTGACCTATACAACTTCCATGAATGCCGCTCTTGTCAATTCCATGAACCCTGCATTAATTGTTCTTTTTTCCGCTTTGCTGTTAAAGGAGAAAATTTCATCCCTCCATGCACTCGGACTTATCATATCTTTATTCGGCGTTTTATTGGTCTTGACAAAAGGACACCTTCTGGATATATTCCAGCTCACTTATAATAAAGGCGACCTATTGATGATCCTGGCGATTCTCGTTTGGACCTTCTATTCTATAATCGGTAAAAAACTGAAAAACATTCCGATCATCTCAGCCACTGCCGTTTCCGTATTTCTCGGTTTGATTCTCATTGCTCCATTTGCCATTGGCTCGGGAATGAACCTTGATTTAAGCAGTAAAGCCATCACCGGTCTCTTATATATCGGGATTTTTCCTTCTGTCGGCTCATTTATTTTCTGGAATATTTCCCTTCGTCATATCAATGCCGGCCAGGCTGGGATTTATCTAAATCTCATTGCAGTATTTACAGCCATTCTTAGCCTTATTTTGGGTCATGCGATTACGATCATCCAAACCCTCGGTGGCCTCCTTGTTTTCCTCGGGGTCTACCTGACAAGCAAAAAGAAAAAAGCAGATCCGTCAGCTGTCACGAAGAACATGTAAAGGGCATCCAGTGATACTCATCAACGAAGGCTTTCTTCTCTTTTCCCCTTGTCTATGCACCATGATTTACGTTATCCTTTAAAGAAGAAAATCTGAATGTAAAGGTGTGCTTTAGTTGAGGATCAATAAATTTATCAGTGAATCCGGAATTACCTCGCGACGAGGCGCAGACAAATGGATAGCCGAGGGCCGTGTGACGATTAATGGAACTGTAGCTGAGCTCGGCAGTCAAGCTGAACCCGGCGATGATGTCCGGGTGGACGGCAAGCCGATAAAAGTCGAACAGCAAAATGTCTATATTGCATTGAATAAACCGATAGGGATTACAAGTACGACCGAAAAACACATAAAAGGGAACATCGTTGATTTTGTAAATCATCCGCTTCGCATTTTTCATATCGGACGGCTGGACAAAGACTCAAGCGGTCTGATCCTTCTTACAAATGACGGAGATATCGTTAATGAAATCCTTCGTGCAGAAAACAAGCATGAAAAAGAATACATCGTAACCGTGGATAAGCCAATCACCGCTTCCTTCATCAAAGATATGTCATCCGGAGTGGAGATTTTGGATACGAAAACACTTCCTTGTAAAGTTGAGCAGTTGACCAAATACACATTTAACATCACTTTAATGCAAGGACTGAACAGGCAAATCCGCCGTATGTGCTCCGCACTAGGTTATGAAGTCCGTGATTTACATCGAATCCGGATCATGAACATCCATCTGGACGGACTGGCGATCGGACAATGGCGCGATCTGACCGAGGATGAATTGACGGAACTATTTAAGGAATTGGATTATTCCCCTAGGAAAAGATGATAATGAAGATGCCCCCAGAATTCCGGGGGCATCGCTTTTTTAATTTCAGGAGAATTTCCTGCAATCATTTTGTTTTTATTCGTAGTTTTACTGATTTACTCGTGAATTTCACGCTTTTACTCGTGAGTTTTACGCTTTTACTCGTGAATTTTGTACTTTTACTCGTGAATTCCGCACTTTTACTCGTGAGTTCCACGCATTTTATGATAATGAAAGGAATTGGTTTTGTTTCTGAATCTATTTCCTGTCAATTACATCTATGGACTTTTATTCTTTTCATTTCTCCTCTGCGAATGACCACTACCCTTTTGCTGTAAATTCTTCTAAAGCAAATCTCATGATGGGATAAGTGGCCGCCACCAATCATACCAATTTTAAGGTTTCCATGATTTCATCGATGGTTGCCCCGGCATTTAAGCAATCTTCCATGTGATGCATTCATTGCATCAGCTGACTATGATATGGCCAATCCGATAATGGTGTACTTACCCGAACTGGCGTTTAAATACTTTACTGGCGAAGAAGTAAGCGATGACCATGATGCCGACGCACCAGGCAAGCGCAATCCAGATATCGTTCCCAACAGACCCTTCATACAAAAGGGCACGAATCGCATTCACGATTGAAGTCACTGGCTGGTTCTCTGCGAACGCACGGACAATTTTAGGCATGGTTTCGGTGGGGACAAAGGCCGAACTGATAAACGGCAGGAAAATCAGCGGGTACGAGTAGGCTGTCGCCCCTTCCAAAGACCCCGCTGTCAATCCAGGAATGACCGCCAGCCATGTCAGCGCCAGCGTAAACAGCACGATTATCCCAGCTACCGCTAGCCAATCCAGGATATCAGCGCTGGAACGGAAGCCCATCAAGAGTGCGACGAGGATAACCACGACGACAGTAAGCAAATTGGATACAAGCGAGGTCAACACGTGAGCCCACAATACCGACGAGCGCTTGATGGGCATGGTAATGAAACGCGCCATCAGCCCGCTCTTTACATCCGTAAACAGCCGCACGGAAGTGTAAGCGACGCCGGATGCGATAGCCATCAGCAAGATTCCCGGCAATAAATAATTGACGTAGTTGTCCGTGCCTGCCTCTATGGCGCCGCCAAATACGTAGACAAACAGCAGCATCATCATAATCGGCGTAATCGCCACCGTGATAATTGTATCCGGGCTGCGCATGATGTTGCGCATTAAACGCCCTAGTAATACCCCTGTTTTGTTATTCATTTACAACTCCTCCTTTTTGCCGATGATTGCGAGGAAAATTTCCTCCAATGTCGGCTGCTTCTCGATGTACTCTACCTTTGCTGGCGGGAACATCTCCTTGAGTTCAGTAAGGGTCCCGGTCGAGATGATCTTTCCGCCATGCAGGATGGCGATACGGTCCGCCAGTTGTTCGGCTTCCTCCAAGTACTGGGTCGTCAGCAGAATTGTCGTGCCGCCGCCAGCTAGCTCCTTGACCGTATCCCAGACTTCAATCCGCGCTTCGGGGTCAAGCCCTGTCGTCGGTTCGTCGAGAAAAATGACTGCTGGCGTCCCGATCAGGCTCATTGCGATGTCAAGCCGGCGCTTCATCCCGCCGGAATATTTATCCGCCCGGCGGTTGGCCGCATCGGTCAGGCTGAATCTCGCAAGCAGATTGTCGGCGACTTGAGCGGGATTGGAAACTCCCCGCAACTTGGCGATCATCAGCAGGTTTTCCCGCCCGGTGAGCATGCCGTCTAAAGCTGCAAACTGCCCTGTCAGGCTGATGCTCTGGCGAACATGATCCGGTTCACGTTGAACGTCAAAGCCGCAAATACCTACTTCGCCGCCATCGGACTTCATCAGAGTCGAGAGGATGTTGACCGTCGTCGTCTTGCCCGCTCCATTTGAGCCCAGCAGTGCGAAAATTTCGCCACGCCGCACCTCAAAATCCACCCCCTTTAAGACTTCATTGTCTTTAAATGACTTTTTTAACCCTTTTACAGAAATCACTGCATTGCTCATACTTTTTCCTCCTTTTATTAGCGCAGTAATGCCGCTTGTAAGATTCGTATTTATCCTTCCGAGCGCCTAGCGGAACTAAATTGCCTATAGTTCTCTATTTAGTCTGACTGATAATCTGTATAACTTACTACCGAGTTAAAATATAACTGAATAGCGAAGGTGGCATTTCACATTTGTAACCAGCTATTCAGTCGGAATTATTTATTGAATTTATTTTTTCCCAAACGCTTCATGATACTGTCATTCAAATCCTCACGATACTTGGCGAAATAGGTTCTAGCATTTGCCACTAGTTCGTCGGCAAAGGACGCCACATCGTCCCCAGTGATTTCCAGCACTTGCCTGCCTTCCGCAGCACCAGCTTCGAACAACTCGATTAATTCATACTGCATGTGCAGCATATCCATCCCGTTGCCCGCTGAGAAATTCCACATATAGTTTTGAATTTTCTTAAATACAAATTGGTAGTCCTCTGGCAGAGCTTCAACCCGTGCCATCATCATTTTATACTCTTTTTTATCACCAATCATTTTTTTGAATAATTCCATCATGTTATTTTTCCTCCTTTTTTATAAACAAGACACTCCAAAAATAGCGGACGGAATATCTTATGAAGCTAGATTGACTTTAAGACATTGATTTTTGATGATACAAAATCCCATTTTTCCCAAAACAATTCAAGTTCCTGGCGTCCAGCCTCATTAAGTGAGTAAAACTTGCGGGGCGGCCCCATATCTGATGGTTTCTTCTCTATGTTCACCAGTTTTTTCTTTTCTAATCGCACGAGGATGGTGTAGACCGTCCCTTCCACGACTTCAGTAAACCCAAGCTCGTTCAGGCGGCGGGTAATCTCGTAGCCATAGGTTTCATGGCGGCTGATGATTTCCAGCACGCAGCCTTCCAGCGAACCCTTCAGCATTTCAGTTAAATTTTCCATGTTCAGCCTCCTCTATTTGTGACTTATATTATAACGTAGTTCCGAGGGGAATTTTTATACTGAATAGCTTTTGGGAAATCACGCTATTTAGTATTACTTATTACAACTAAAATGTAACACTTAGTAGCGGAGGTGTCAACTTTTTTTCTTAAAAATATTTCTGCAACTTCACTACTCGGTGATATCGGTATCTTGCGTTACTTACTACAAGGTATGTTGTAACACGCAGTAGGGTGACTGTCAAATTGATTTTTTTTAAAAACCAGCTCTTTCCATTAGATACATCCGACGTAAATTATGCTGTTTTACTCGTGAATTATGCTGTTTTACTCGTGAGTTTCACGCTTTTACTTGTGAGTTCCGCACTTTTACTCGTGAATTCCACTTATCCACTTTTGCACGAGTAAGGGCGAAAATAAAAAGCAACCTGCATTAGGCTGCTCGTTATCGGCTCTAAATTATACCCACCATAAATCAGTTGGACTTTCGTTGATGAGTACAGTTTTCAGATTGGTTACGGCCCGTTGGAATCCTTCTTCAACTGACATCAGCGGATCTTCGTGTTCGATGCTGACGACGTAATCGTAACCGTATGTGCGAAGGGCGCTCATGATGTCGGACCACTCTTGCAGGCTGTGGCCGCATCCTACAGAGCGGAAGTTCCAGGCACGGTTCTGGATATTGCCATAAGGCTGCATGTCGGTCAATCCATACATATTGATGTTATCCTGATCCAGGTATGTGTCTTTTGCGTGGAAGTGGTAGATTGCTCCCGCTTTCCCTAGGATTTTGATGGCTCCTACTGGTTCGATGCCCTGCCACCAAAGATGGCTTGGATCAAGGTTGGCGCCTATCACATCAGATGTAGCTTCCCGCAGTTTTAACAAGGTGTAGGGTGTGTGGACGAGAAAGCCCCCATGCAGTTCAAGGCCGATTTTTATATTGTGTTCATCGGCAATGGCGGCCACTTTCCTCCAATATGGGATCAATTTTTCTTCCCATTGCCATTTCAGCACATCTGTATACTCATTCGGCCATGGGGCGACGGGCCAGTTTGGATATTTAGCTCCTTCGTGATCACCCGCTGTACCAGAAAAGGTATTGACGACCGGGACGTTCAGTAAGGATGCAAGCTTGATTGTTTTGATCAGTGTTTCATCACTTTCTTTAGCGAAGGCTTCATCAGGAGAGATTGGATTGCCATGGCAGCTGAATGCACTGATCGTTAACCCTCTTGTTTGAACGGCTTCGAGGTATTTTTGGCGTTTTTCTTCACTTTCGAGCAGTTCATCGAGTGGACAATGGATATTCCCTGGATACCCGCCTGTACCGATTTCAACTGTTTTTAATCCGGAATCCGCGACATAATCAAGCATATCCTCGAATGATTTTTGAGCAAATAGCACTGTAAAGATCCCTAATTTCACATGCCCCACCTCACCTTTTCATTAATTTATGCTCATGACCTTCCCACTTGCCGAGCTTTGATAAATCGCTTCGATTATTTTCGAAACTTTCATGGCTTCCGATGGTTTTACCAAGGGTTCTGCCAACCCCAGACAGCTGTTAATAAAGTTCTCTGCCTGTTGCAGGTCTGGTGTATCCTCCCCTGGCATCCATACTGCCTCACTGTTTAAAAGCATGCCGTGCTTAGCCTGATTCAAGACCAGCGGGAACACATCAAGTCCGCCCTGCGTTCCGGATAAACTCAAAACAGTTGCTTCTTCACGGATATTCGCTGCCCAAGATGTTTCGAATAATAGAGATGCTCCGTTGGCAAATTTGATATATGCCGTGGCATGGTCATCCACTTCAAATACCGAGGCATCGAAATTGCCCCATAAATTGACCTGATCGACACCCTTACTGACATAATTATATGTCGAACCTACGATTTCAATCGGTTCTGGGTCATCCATCAGCCATAATGCCAAATCGAGCAAATGGCAGCCGTAATCGATCACGCTTCCCCCGCCTTGCAATTCCTTGCTTGTAAAAACTCCCCAGCCAGGGACTTTGCGCCGCCTGATTGCCTGTACCCGCGCTACATACGGTTCACCGATTTCACCGGCCTGAATCATTTTCTTTGCAGCCTGGGCTTCCTTCATGAAGCGGTAATGATAGGCAGTCGATAACACTTTACCGGATATGTTTGCAGCCTCGGTTATCGCTAAACATTCCTCGGTTGTAATGGCCATCGGCTTTTCGCATAACACATGTACACCCGCTTGCAGGGCAGCAATGGAAATCTCCGCGTGAAACTTGTTTGGCGTTGCGATTGTAACAGCATCCACTTCAGCAAACATTTCTTCATAATTGGTGAATACCTTTTCGATATGAAATTCCCGCGCCACTTCCCGCGCCTTCATTTCATCTATATCCTGAATGGCGTATAAAACCACTTTATCTTGAAATTTTTGAAAAGCTGGGATATGCCTTTTTTGGGCAATTCCTCCAGCACCGATAATACCCATTTTTAATTTGTACATGATGACTTTTAACCCCTTTATAAGCGGATGATTTTTCGGGATGCATTTGATTCCATCGCGCCAAGAATGACTTTTAATGACTTTAATCCTTCAACTCCTGAGACAAGAGGCTCCTCATTGTCCACCACACATTTTACAAAGTGGCTGATCACTTCGGAATCATGCTGTCCTTCTGAGTCATTAGTCTGGATGCTTCCTAATTGGATGGTTTCTGTCTTTCCATTATCATGATGGATGATCAGTGAGTATTTCGGATCGTCTTCAAGGCGCAATACCGCTTTTTCCGCATAAATGACCGTAGCATTGTCTTCTTTTGCATAAGACCAGCTGGCGGTAAGAGTTCCGATGATACCGTTCTCCGTCCGGAGGATACAGGCCGCACTGTCATCAACGTCTGTGTTTTTCTTGGCAGTCGTTTCCACAAAGGCTCCCACTTCAACAAATTCTTCTCCAAGGATATACCGTAATAAATCAGCTTTATGAACGCCTAAATCGCCCATTGCACCAATGACCGCCTGATCCTTTTTAAAAAACCAGCTTTCCAGTCCGTCCACGCTCCAGGTTTCCGGCCCGGAATGTCCAAAAGCCGTCCGGAAGCTATAGACCTTCCCTACCTCCCCGCTCTCAATAAGCTGTTTCGCTTTTTGATGAGAGGGAACAAATCGCTGATTATGACCAATCATTAGTATTTTGCCGCTTTTCGCTGCTGCTTCATTCATTTTTTCAGCGTCTGCTAAAGAAGTAGCCATTGGTTTCTCACATAGGACATGCTTACCCGCTTCCAAGGCCGCAACCGTGATGCGTGCATGCAGGTAATTCGGTGTACATACACTGATCGCTTCAATCTCCTCATTCTTCAAAAGTTCTATATAATCAGTATATGCTTGCGCTCCATACCTTTGTGCTGCTGCATTCGCCCGGTCCGGCACAATATCACAAACGGCAATGATCTCCGTTTCCTGATGTGATTCATACTCCGGAAAATGCCTGTTTTTTGCGATACTCCCGCATCCAATGACTCCTACCTTCACTATGCCCATTTTGTTCTCTCCTTCACTTCAGCTCTTTGGATGAGATGGATTCCAACGGTTCGGCTTTACCATAGTTCGTTGCGATTCCAAATTCCGGCTTGACCCAATCAACGGCATTTTTAATCACACGTTGAATCTCCGGATTATGGTAGGTAGGATATGTTTCATGTCCTGGACGGAAATAGAAAATCCTCCCTTTACCCCGCTGATACGTGCAACCGCTTCTGAATATCTCCCCGCCTTCAAACCAACTGACGAATATTAATTGATCTGGTGCAGGAATATCAAAATGTTCCCCGTACATCTCTTCCTTTTCAAGCTCAATATATTCTCCGATTCCATCAACGATAGGGTGACTCGGATCGACTACCCAAAGCCGTTCCCTTTCATCCGCCACCCGCCATTTCAAATCACAAGTCGTTCCCATCAATCGTTTGAAGATCTTTGAAAAATGACCAGAATGGAGGACGATGAGACCCATTCCCTCGAGTACTCGCTTGTGAACCCTTGCAATGATTTCATCTTGAACTTCATCATGTGCAACATGACCCCACCAAAGCAGTACATCGGTTCGTTCCAGTACTTCCTCGGTTAATCCGTGCTCTTCTTCATCGAGAGTAGCGGTCCTCACCTCGACCTGTTCACTTTGTAAAAAGCCGGCAATTGCACCATGGATGCCATCCGGATATACTTTTGCTACTTCAGGCTTTGTTTTCTCGTGGCGAAACTCATTCCATACAAGGACTCTCATGAACAACCTCCTCCATTCAAGAATCACAACTTGTTTTGATGTTTAACTATTACCTCTTTATTCAAAACGCAAACGTTTGCGTTAGGGATGATCAAAATATAAGAACATACTTATCGACCTTAGAAAGTATGAATTTTCAAAAATAATAGTGATAATCTATATTGTAAATTTATGTTAGCAAAAATCAAGCTTTAATTGGTAAAACATTTCTACAATTTTCATTTAATTTCCTTTTCAGCAACAAAATGCGACTCCCGCTTTATGATTTTGGTAGGAATGCTGATGCTCTTTTCCATCATTTCCGGATTTGCAATAAGATCGAACACGCATTTTGCGGCTTCATACCCTAACTGATACGTATGGATATCAACCGTTGTCAGCGGGGTACTTAAAAATTCTATGAATTCTGAGTGGTTAAAACAGACGACGCTTATTTGCTGCGGCACTTTCAAGTTCTTTTCGGCTAACACTCCAAGTAAGAGCACACCCAATAAAAGATCCATAACCAAAAAAGCGGTTGGTGCCTCCTTCAATTCCAGCAATTCTTCAATCGCCTTTATTCCATCCGTTCGATTTAAAGGAATCAATTTGATATATTCCTGTCGCACATCCACTCCGGCCTGTTCCATCGCTTGTTGAAAGCCTGTCAAGCGGTCCTGAATCACTTCAAACTCGGGGCTGCCTCCTAAAAAGGCGATTCGCTCATGCCCAAGATTGATTACAAACTCCGATACTTCCCTGGCCGCTTGAACATTATCGTTATCAATGAATGTGATACCGCTCATGTTCGTACTTGGCTTCCCGATCAAAACGAACGGGAAGCCCTGCTTCAATAAATACGGCACCACTTTATCGTCCTTTTTAGAGTACAAAACAATCATGCCATCCACTCTTCTGCCCTGGACCATTTTCACGACATCCTCAAAGATGGCATCCTCCGTCTCGCCGGTAGTCAGAGAAAGACTGTACCCTTCTTTATTACAGAAATCCCCGATGCCCCGGATCACTTCGGGAAAAAAGGGATTATAAAGTGATTCCCTTGCCGAACTTTTCATGACGATCCCAATGGCCTTAGTTGACTTCGTGACTAAGTTCCGGGCATTTTCATTCATATGATAGCCCATTTCCTTTAATACCTTGCGTACCTTGCGCTTGGTCTTTTCACTGATTGTCGGGCTGTTATGGATTACACGCGATACCGTTGATGGAGCGACATTTGCTTTTTTGGCAACGTCTTTTATAGTAACAGACAAATTCATCAACACTCCCCGTTCACCGCACATGGTTTAATATTCCCTATATTTAAATAGTTATTTAACGGCTCCATCTGCAATTCCTTTAATAATTTGCCTCTGAGCAAAAAAGTACGCAATGATGACTGGAATTATGGATAAAGTAAGTCCAGCCAAGGCGAGATGCCATTGCTTCGTATATTGTCCGAAGAAGAAGAATAATTTAAGTGGAATGGTCTCCGATCCCGCGCCGCCAATAACAAGGGATGGCAGCAAATAGTCGTTCCATATCCAAATGACATTCAAGATCCCAACTGTAATGGACATCGGCTTTAATAGTGGAAATATGATATACCAAAATACTTGAAATCGGTTTGCACCATCAATCTTTGCTGCCTCATCTAGTGAGAGGGGAATCCCTTTTAAGGTACCATGATATAGGAATATGGATAGACTGCAGCCAAAACCTAAATACATGAAAATCAGTCCAGCCTTGTTCAGCATCCCAAGCTGTCCGAATTGGGCAACGAGCGGTATCATCACAGACTGAAACGGGATCAGCATGGCTGCTACAAACACAAAGAAAAGCAGGGAACTTATTTTACTTTTGTTTCGGGAAAGAGCGTATGCTGCCATCGCAGAAAAGATGATGATGATGACTACACTGACGCCCGATATCAATAAAGAATTGAATAAAGTCCGGAGGAAATCCAATTGCTCGAAAGCTTGAGTGAAGTTTTCCAATGTCCAGGTTTCAGGCAGTCCCAATGTATCGGCAAATATATCCCGTTTCATTTTAAAAGCATTGACAAGCATTAAATAAAACGGAGTGAGCCATAATATGGCCAAAATGAATCCGATGAATCCAATCAGCCACAATTTCCATTTTCCCTTCATTACAGCTCAACCTCCCGTTTTTTATTGAAATAGACTTGTGTCAGCGAAACGACCGCCACGATAACGAAAAAGATAACGGCTTTTGCCTGTGCATATGCCATATCGTTTTCGGTGAAGGCGGATTTTACAATGTTCATCGCAACCATTTCAGTTGAATTATAGGGAGCTCCATTCGTCAAAGAAAGGTTTTGATCATAGATCTTGAACGAGTGGGAAAGCGTCAAAAACAAACTGACGGTAAAAGCAGGTGCCACTAGCGGAAAAGTTATATGTCGAAAACGCTGGAAGCTGTTCGCTCCGTCAATTTTTGCCGCTTCGATCAAGTCTTCAGGAACAGCCTGCAGATAGGCAATATAAATGATCATGATATATCCGGCCATCTGCCAAGACGTTAAAATGATCAATCCCCAAAATCCTGTATCAGTCGTTGATAACCACCCATTAAATGCTTCGATCCCCGTTAAATCACCAATCGCACCGAAAACCTTAATAAAAATGAACTGCCAAATAAAGCCGAGTATCAAGCCGCCAATTAAATTGGGCATAAAGAAAACTGTCCGCAATATGTTGCTTGATTTAATTTTCGAAGTCACGATGAGGGCCAAACTTAATCCGATGATATTGATTACCACAATTGCCGCTACGGAAAATTTAATCGTGAACCAAAATGTATCAAGGAACCCTTTATCCGTAAACAAGTCTATATAATTTTTAAAACCGATGAAATCCGGTGTCCCTAAACCGTTCCAATTCGTAAAGGAATAATAAAATCCGTAGATGAGTGGCACGATCACAACCAAAATGAGTGCAGCAAGAACAGGTGTCAAAAACAGCCAATATGCGGCATCCCGATTTCTCAACGAAACCGACCTCCTTGAAATGATTTAATAGTTAATGGGTTAGATCATGACTGGGTTATTTGATGAATCTCTTAGCGGCTTTTCTATAATAAGGAACAACCAATCGACACGTTTTTCTTGCCGATTGGTCACTTGCATTTCCCAACTCTTATTTGCTATGAATCTTCTCCCAATTTTCAATGTTCTGTTGGACAAGTTCCTCCCAAGTCAATTTACCAGTTACGTATTTTTGGACACTTGCACCAAGATCATCATTCCACCCGACCGGATATCCATTAAACACCCACCCAATCGTATTTCCTTCTTGAGAGTATTTATAAATTTCTTTTGAAATTGGATCGGCAATTTTTTCTACATCATATCCTTCATAAGCAGGAATGAATTTAAAATCTTCCAAAACGGCTTTTTTCCCTGCTTCGGATGTATACATCCAGTCGAGGAACTTCTTCGCTGCTTCCTGTACCTTTTCATCCGATTTCTTGTTCACTGCCCAATAGTTCGGTACACCGACCGGCATGCCTGCATTGTCTCCATTTGGAATCGGGATGATGCCAATTCCCTTTTCAGCTAACTCAGGATCCATATCATAGACTGTGTTATACACCCAGTTACCTTGCTGAATGATCGCAACCTTTTCAAGCGAGAACAGCTCCTCCACTTGTTGGGAGTAATCAAGACTTGCTGTCGGTTGGACGGAATACTCATTTTGGATATCGACCAATTGTTTAAACTTGTCACCATCCGTGAATTTAACCGTCGATGCCTTACTTGCTTCCAACACATTCCCATCAAACTCCGGTGATAAGAATACATTGGATAAATGGTTTCCTGTCACCCACTTCTCTTTGACCGGATAAGCGAAAACTGCATCGATTTTCAATTTGTCTTTTTGTGAATCGATTTTCTTAACTGCCGCCTCTAAGGCTTCATAACTTGTAATTTCATCAGGATTGATTCCGGCTTCTTTAAATATCCGTTTGTTATAAATCAAGCCGTATCCTTCCTGGTTAAATGGAAGTCCAAGGACTTGCCCGTCCTCTTCCACGCCATCCAAAGTACCGTCAAGTGCTGCAGCAGCAGCCTTCGTGTCCTTTAAATCTGTTAATCTATCTTTATATTGTGCGACATCTACCGGTCCGCCAATGTTAAACACCGCTGGCTCCTCACCTGAAGCGAACTTTGCCGTAATGGCTGATTTATAATCATTTCCGCCGCCGACTGTCGATACCTTGATCTTCACATTTGGATTTTCTTTTTCATATTGTTTTGCCAATGTCTCGAATTGCGACTTGAATTCTACCTTGAATTGAAATATATCCAGCGTCACGACATCCTTTGAGTCGCTGTTTCCGCCAGTTGAAGAAGAGCATCCAGCCAAAATCACACTAAAAATCAATAAAACAGTAAGAATTCCCCCGTACCATTTTTTACGCTTCATGCCTACCCACTCTCCCTTTTTCTCATAATATTCATGCAATTTTAAGAAAACGTTTGCATAAAATTAGTAAAATAAAAGCCATTCATTCTATAAAATTCATAGTCTATCGTACTTCTTTTACATCACCTCCTCACAAAAACATTGCAAACGTTTACATTTATGCGCTTTATATTACCACCAAATTCCATACTTTACAATAAAATTGTAGTATATTGTAAAAAAAGGATGTTAAGAACTCTCTTAATCTAATTATATGATTCAGAAACCTTTGATTATTCCTTTATCCGATTATTTATTGTACGGGCATTTTCATTCCCGGCATTATACGAAAAAAGGGAAACCCGTCGGTCCCCCTCTTTTCACTTCAATATCATCTTCACATTGGAAGGACCGTATTCATCCTTCAATTCATAATATTTATCGCTTGCTTGTCCAAATTCCTTAAACACACCGCTAATGATCAATTCATTCGTTTCCTTATCAACGACACTGTACTTGATATTGCTTTTCCCAAACTTTCTGTCATCCACTTTTAAAAGGATCATCTTGGACACCTCCACATTTAATGGCTGCACTCCTCAGGGTGTGTGGTTTCTTACTTACATAATATAACAAATTATTCAGAATTTATAGTTTTTTCGCCATACAAAATAAAAAAGCCAAATTAGGCCTTTTCATTTCGCTTATACATTATTACCATCAGGACTTCGAGATATCCAGGAAACCTTCACCGAATACGTCCCGAACATCATGTATGGCTATAAAAGCATTGCTATCCGTTGACTGCACTATTCTCTTTAACTTTAGTACCTCTTGCTTACTTATAACGATATATAAAATATCCTTGGATTCTTTTGTATAGTATCCATGACCACTAAAAACAGTGACCCCCCGGTCCATCAATTCGGTTACTTGTTTTGCAATCTGGTCCGCTTCTTTTGAAATGATGGTGATCGCTTTTTTCGGATTCAATCCCTCAATGATGAATTCCATCGTTTTTGTTCCAATATAAAGCATTAGTATAGTGAGCATCAGACCTTCTGCGCCAATGATGAAATAAGATGAGAACGCAACGATTAAATCGAAAAACAGAAGTCCGTAGCTTAAGCTCCATCCCAAATACTTATTCGTAATTCGGGCAAGGATCGTCGTACCGGCAGTAGTTCCTCCAACACGAATGATCATGCCAATACCTGCACCTGCAAAAACCCCGCCAAATATCGCATTGATGACCAATTCATCTGAAGATATCGTCCAACTTTCGGTTAAATGAAGGAAAAGTGAATTAAAGGCAACGGCTACGATTGTATATACCGTTGTCATTTTCGACAAAAATTTATAACCGACAATGAGCAGGACAGCGTTAATGATCAAACTTAACAGCCCTGGTGACCATTCAAAAAGATAAAACAGAATGATGGTTATCCCCGTGACTCCTCCCTCACCAAGCTCATTGGGAATGACGAAAAGATTTATTGCCAAAGCGAAAATAAAAGCTCCTATTAATATAAAGAAAACATCCAAAGAAATCTTTTTCATATTTATACCCTTCCTTTATGTAATGGTTAATGTGAATTCTGTTAAATTTCACTGCTCTATAGTAACATGGAATTCCATTTAATCCTTCAAAGATTTCAAGGTTTAACAAAAAGACTACCTTGGAAGTTAGATTATCTTCAATGAACGAGCTTAATACATAAAGGCACCAATTTCATTAAGCTCTTTTATACATTAGCTTAACAAAACCGCCTCCCGATTCCCCTTAAACTTATTTTTTATCGGGTTAGATACATATCTAAATAATCTACCAGCCTTTTCCGCCCCCTTGAATTCTCCCAGATTAATGGATCATTACTTTATTCTCATGCTCCTTTTCATAGCTTGACAGTTTCATTGAGTCATGATTAGAATATTTTATATGTTAACCTATATTAATTTTAGTTAACATATAAAAAGGAGAATGTCCATGCACAGTGAAAAACGTTTACCTTGTTGGGAAGAAAAAATAAAAAAAGAACTGGCTCATTTAGAAGAGATTTCGCAAAAGCGTGAACTCGTATCAACCGAATGTGCCGAGCAGCCTTGGCTTACGATCAACGGGTGCAGGATGCTTAATCTAGCTTCTAATAACTATTTAGGATATGCAGGAGATGAGCGGCTGAAAAAGGCTATGGTTGATGCCGTATATACATATGGTGCAGGAGCAACGGCTTCACGTTTAATTGTTGGCAATCATCCTCTTTACGAGCAGGCGGAACAAGCTCTTATCAATTGGAAGAAGGCCGAAGCAGGACTCATCATCAACAGTGGATATAACGCGAACCTTGGAATAATCTCCACCCTTCTGTCCCGTAACGATATTATTTATAGCGATAAATTGAATCATGCAAGCATTGTCGATGGAGCTCTTTTAAGCAGAGCAAAGCATATACGCTATCGTCATAATGATTTAGATCATTTAGAAGCATTTTTGAAAAAATCACCGATTGAAGCACGTAAATTAATCGTGACGGATACGGTCTTCAGCATGGATGGTGACTTCGCTTATCTTGAAGACCTAGTTCTGTTAAAGGAACGTTATAACGCAATGTTAATGACAGATGAAGCACATGGAAGCGGCATTTACGGTAAAAACGGTGAAGGCTATGCCGGTCATCTCCATCTTCAAAATAAAATAGATATCCAAATGGGAACATTCAGTAAAGCGCTTGGTTCATTCGGGGCCTATGTTGTCGGGAAAGAATGGCTCATCGACTATTTAAAAAATCGCATGCGCGGATTCATCTATTCAACTGCACTTCCCCCTGCCATACTTGGTGCTATAAAAACAGCGATTGAACTTGTACAGCAAGAACCGGAACGCCGCTCACTGCTCCAAACACATTCAGAATACTTTAGAGAAGAACTCACAAATTACGGGTTTAACATTTGCGGAAGCCGATCACAAATTGTTCCTATCGTTATCGGGGAAAACGAAAAAGCGATGGAATTTGCTGCACGTTTGCAAAAAGAAGGAATTGCTGCTATTGCTGTCAGGCCGCCGACCGTTCCTGAAAATGAAGCGAGAATCCGGTTTACCGTAACAGCTCTCCACGATAAAAAAGATCTTGATTGGGCAGTTCAAAAAGTTTCGATCATTAGAAAAGAAATGGGTGTTGTTGAATGAAGCAGCCTAATTTAGTCGTGCTTCCTGGCTGGGGAATGGAAAAAGAGGCGTTTCAACCGTTAATCAAACCGCTGTCAGAACTATTTCACCTTTCATTTATAGATTGGAGAGATATGAAGGCACTAAATGACTTTGAAGAACGGGTCATAAACACAATCGCTTCCCTCGATGGTCCTGTTTATTTATTGGGCTGGTCATTAGGATCACTAGTATCACTTGAACTTTCAAGTGCTTTTCGAGAAAGAATAAAAGGTTTTATCCTTTTTGGCGCAACAAGTCGGTTCACTACAGGAGAAAATTATTCATTTGGCTGGTATCCGCGAATGGTCGAGCGCATGAAGAAACAACTGCCGCGCAATAAAGAGAAGACTTTGACTTCCTTCTATGAAGCGATGTTTTCCGATGCTGAAAAAGAAGCAGGTTTTTATCATCAATTCACCAAGACCATTCAAAGCGAGTTTCATGGAGATGATGTGTTTTCGCTTCTGATTGGTTTGGATTATTTACTTCAGAAAGATGCTCGAGCAAGACTCGACCGGATTGAAGCCCCCTTTTTAATGCTTCATGGGAGGGAAGACAAAATTTGTCCATTTGAAGCTTCATTTTTCATTAAAGAGAATTTGGGTGGGAAAGCCGAGGTTCGTATTATCGAAGGTGCTGGTCATATTCCATTTTTCACAAAACCAGAGGAATGTATGGAGCATATAAAAACATTTATTCAAAAGGAGTACGTTCATGATAGATAAACGATTGTTAAGCAAGCGATTCAGTGAACACGCGCAAACATATGATGCGTATGCCAATGTTCAAAAAAACATGGCAAAGCAATTAGTGGATTTGCTTCCTCAAAAAAACACCAATCATAAAATCAATATTCTTGAAATCGGCTGCGGCACCGGTTACTTAACCAGGTTACTCGTCAAAACATTCCCTAATGCCGCCATTACGGCTGTTGATTTGGCACCCGGTATGGTTGAAGTGGCAAAAGGATTGACAAAGGAAGACCGTGTTACATTTTTATGTACGGACATCGAAGAAATGGCGCTAAATGAAAATTACGACTTGATTATTTCCAATGCAACGTTTCAATGGCTGAATGATATTCCTGCAACCCTTGAAAAACTTTTCACACGATTAACGGCGGAAGGAAGCCTGATATTTTCAACGTTCGGAATAGATACCTTTCAAGAGCTTCATAGATCATATGAACAAGCGAAAGAAAAGCTTCAACTTTCCATGGATAGTTCACCAGGCCAAACGTTTTACACTCTGGAAGAATTATCCCAAGTTTGCGAAGCAGCAATCCCCTATTCAGCAGCAGCTCCAATCGAGATTACAAAAATAGAACAGCTTGAACTGGAGTACTTTCAGACAGTACGTGAATTTTTCACTTCAATCAAAAAGATTGGCGCTGCTAACAGCAACAAAGAAAACTACTGCCAGCGCCCTTCCTTTTTTCGAGAGTTAATCAACATATACGACACAGAATACCGAAATGATTCAGGTGTGAAAGCAACCTATCATTGCTTGTTCTTTAAAATAAAAAAACATGATTAATCAGCAGATAACCATCTGGGATACAAGCAAAATATTATACATAATCGCAAATCGTTTATATAAAGTAACGACTAGTATTCCACCGCTTACTGTCGGTTAACCATCCCCTTCATGCAATTCAGTCCGCCGCCACTCCTAATTCCTTTGGAGAGGCGGCGGACTTTTTACGTATAACTTCATCCAAATACCTTGCCATCCGTAATATTGACCACTCGATCACATAAATCCAACATTCTTTCATCATGGGTGACCATGATGGCCGCTTTATTTCTTGATTTCACCTCATGTGCAAGCATTTCAACAACATCCCTGCCTCTTTTGGAATCAAGACTTGCGGTTGGTTCATCCGCTAAAATGATTTCTGGATCATTCATCAGCGAACGGGCGATGGCTACACGCTGCCGTTCACCGCCCGACAGTGCTTCTGGCAGGTGACCTGACCGATGGCCAAGTCCAAGCTGGCTAAGCAATTCGTCCGCTTTTTTCACAGTTGTTTTATCTCGCTTGCCGATCAATTCAGAAAGCAGCAGAAGCTGATCTCGTACGGAGAGATATGGCACAAGATTCGACGATTGGAATACAAACCCGATCTTTTCAAGGCGCACCCGAGTCAATTCTTTTGGGGAGAGTGTTGTTATATCCTCACCATTCAGCAGTAAGCGACCTTTGCTCGGGGATAGTAACGCACCTGCTATTGAAAGGAAAGTACTTTTTCCTGAGCCCGAAGGACCCACAATCGCGACGAATTCCCCCGCTCTTACATTCAGGGAAATATCATCAAGGGCTATTACCTTATTATCGCCTTCCCCATAAACCTTACTGACGTTTTCAAATAATAGTTTATCCCCCATCATGATACCCTCCCTATTGCTTCGATCGCATCTATCTTCGCTACTCGGTATAGTGATAGCAGCGAACCCAATACGGATACAGCCAAAAGTAACACGGAATATTTAATGATTAAATCGGCACTCAATTCAAATGGCATTCCTTCTGGCATGATTAAAGTGACGCCGTATGTCAGGGCAACACTGATGGCTATGCATGTCACGGTAAGCAGCATTACTTGACCAACGATGCTTTTTGCCAGGTAGCCCGTATTGGCCCCGAGTGCTTTAAGGACTCCAAATTGATTCGTCTTCTGCAAGGTAATCACATAAAAGAATACAGCCAAAACGAAAGCTGCGATGACAAACAAGAAGGCAATCATCATCGTCAACGTCCCCTGTTCCTCTTTGTAGCCTGGTATACTCTGAAGTGATTCTTCTTTCGAAATGAGCATTAATCCTTCAGGCAATGATTCACGTACATACACTTCTTCCTTCGAATCCATTTGCACGGCTATTGCGCTGATTGAGTCTTTTCCGTGATTTCTCAATCCAGGATTAATCTCCTGCCACCCCTTAACATTCATGTAAACTGCCGGTGTATGGCTGTAAGACTGCTTTTCAGTAAAACCAACAATGGTGAAAACATTACCAGATAGGTCATCTTTGAGTGAATCACCCAATTTATAACCGACTTCTTTTAAAGAACGATCTGCAACGACTTCACCTTGTTTCTTATTGTCATAGCTCGTTCCTTCTATGACCTTCGGTGCTAGTATCCCATTGGCATCGGTCGCAAAAATCGTGACATCCGTTTTCTCCGAAGAGCCGATTTTATTCAATGTGATCATCATTTGCCCAAGTCCTTCGGCTGCTTTAACATCCGATATAGCCCGGATTTCATCCAGCTTTTCCATCGATATGATCGATCGATTCAATTTATTTTTAGAGTCCTGCTCCATAACGAAATAGTCAGCCTTCATGTTTTGTATGGATGAGGCATTATCTGAAGAAAGTCCATTAGCTAATCCTGAAATGATAAAGACAAGCAAAGCGACCAATATCATGATCAGTCCAATCAGCAGATAACGTAATTTGGAATGCTTTAGTTCACGTATTGCCAAAAACATCATTTCATCTCCCATTACTTTTGTTTACCGATCAAGTCCTGTTTGATCGGTATGACCCGATTGTAAACAATCAATATGAATGGAAGATGAACAACTGATTACATAAGGGGCAGCCGTATATAAAAGGTGGTCCCTTTACCAAGTTCGCTTTGAACTTCGATCGTTCCCCCATGAAGTTCAACAGTCTTCTTCGTAATCGAGAGTCCTAATCCGCTTCCGGTTTCACTCCTGTTCCTCACTTTGTCGACTTTATAAAAGCGATCAAGGATATAAGGAAGGTCTTCTTCTGGAATTCCGATGCCCGTATCCGCGATCATCACTTCAACAGTACTGCCTATACTTTTAATCCGAATATTGATTGAACTGCCGCTTTCCGAGTATTTAATGCTATTGGTTATCAAATTCGTCCAAACTTGATTTAAAAGTTTCTCATCTGCAGAAATGACGGTGGACGGCAAATCCATTTCGATCACTATATCCTTTTCCCGCCAATTCCATTCCAGCATGAACAACACCTGCCGGATTTGCTGCGCTAAATCAAACTTTGACCGCTGCAGCGGATCATCCACTTTATCCAACGAAGCAAGCATGAGCAGCTGTTTGCTTAACGACGACATGCGCCTGCTTTCTTTTTCAATGATGGATAAGTACTGATTTCTTTGTTCCTTTGTTAATTCCTCCGATTGAAGGGTTTGGGAAAAACCTTGGATGGATGCAAGCGGAGATTGAATTTCATGAGATACATTCGATACGAACTCCTGCCTCATATCATCCAACCGCTGTATGCTTTGAGTCATTTTCGAGAAATGCTGTGCCAAGTCCCCTATTTCATCGCTTCGGGAGACATTCAATTCACTACTATAATCCCCATCGGCGATTCTTTTTGTAGCCTCCGTTAATTTCGTAATCGGCTTAACGATGAAACGCGTATTAATGATCACAAATAAAAAACTGAGAAGGAGCGTCAGTACGAGCAAAACTGCAAGGAAAAAGCGAAATTCGCCAAACTGCAGCTCTATATTGGGCCTTACAAACAATGCATGCTTTTCGCCATTCACGGTCATCGGGACCCCAATGCTATTAATTAATACATCTTCAAAAAACCCCGTAATAAATAACCCATTATTATAATTGGCGATACCTTGATAGGTATTCCCATTCAAAACTTCGGAAATCGTGTCGCGGTCCAAATTCGTTTCCCGAAACGGCTCACCATATAAAGTTCCTTCACCCTGCTCATTAAATAGATACATTTGATAGTGCAATCCTGCAATATGATTTAAATACGCATCAATATCCTGATCAGGATTCTCCTCATATAAAGAGACGATCTCATTTGCGACTTTGCTTATCTTCTCACCATTGTTGTGTTTTTGAACCTTATGATAATAGACATTGGAAATTAAAAAAGCGATGACACTGGCAAGCACCATGATCAAAATGGTTTGAATAACTATCCTGAAATAAAGTGTTTTCACTTCTTGTTGACCTCCAGTTTATAACCTAAGCCACGGACAGTCGTTATGACAAAGTCATCTGTCCGGCCGGCAAAACGTTCCCTCAACCGTTTGATATGGACATCAACCGTTCGATCATCCCCTGCAAAATCAGCACCCCAAACCAGTTCAATAAGCTGCTCACGCGTAAAGACCTGATCAGGAAAACTCCCCAGCTGGGCCAGCAACTCAAATTCCTTAAGGGGCAGGAGCAGCGTATTCCCCTTTATTCGCACTTCGTAACTTTTACGGTCAATCACCGTTTGATTCAATGAGATGGATTCAGAATTCACCATACGGTATCTTCGCAATAGCGCTTTTATCCGAAATAGAAGCTCCCTTGGCTCAAACGGCTTCACGAGGTAATCATCCGTACCCGCAAAGTACCCCTTTTCCTTATCTATAAGTTGATCTTTAGCTGTCAATAAAATGACGGGCAGATCATATTGATCCCGGATTTCCTTACAAAGATCCAGTCCGTTTTTATACGGCATCATTATATCGACAACAGCCAGATGGATCCGTTCCTTCTCCAGTAACAAGGAAGCTTCATTACCGTCCTTCGCTTCCGATACCATGTATCCTTCCTTTTCCAAGTGAAATTTAAGCAACTCCCGAATATGCCGATCATCATCCGCAATTAATATATGTATCAAAGAAACCACATCTCCACTTCTTTTATAGCCCTGGCTAAACATACAATAGCAATAATTAAACGTGTAAAACAACAAATACTAATTCAATTTCCGGTTCCTTATAAACTAGTTTGCCACTAATATACAGCACCCTCTTATTTTTTTTAAAAAATAAAGTCAAAAGCGGACAGAATCTAAAAACCCTGTCCGCTTTTTTCCTATAGTGAATCGTCATATTCACACTAGTTCAGCTCTATAATTGTTTTATTTTAAAACATCTAGGAGTTCACTATGGGAGTAGTAGAGAAAATCAGCGGATTTGCTGGTAAAACGTTTACCTTATGGGTCATTTTATTTGCAGTTATTGCGTATATCTTACCTAATCAGTTTATATGGATTGGAGACTATATTGTTCCATTACTAGGAATTGTCATGTTTGGCATGGGACTTACATTATCAGCAGCGGATTTTAAAGAAGTATTCCGACGGCCAAAAGAGGTCGCACTAGGGGTAGCAGGTCATTTTATCATTATGCCCTTATTGGCATTCGGATTAGCAATAGGGTTCGATTTGCCCAAAGAAGTCGCTGTTGGTGTTATTTTGGTAGGATGTTGCCCTAGTGGAACGGCTTCAAATGTCATGGTGTTTCTTGCGAGAGGAAATGTTGCGCTTGCAGTTGCCATTGCTTCTGTTTCCACTATTCTAGCGCCTATCGTAACGCCCCTTCTTATTCTGCTCTTGGCAAGTAAATGGGTCAACATCAGTATTGGGTCATTATTCATTTCGATCATTCAAGTGGTGATTATCCCACTGATACTAGGATTTCTTGTTAAAAAGTTTTTCGGCAAACAGGCAGAGGCCGGTGCAAAGGCTTTACCTCTAGTATCTGTCATTTCCATCGTTCTGATCGTATCTGCCGTAGTAGCTGGCAGCCAAGATCAGCTGGCTAAAACAGGTTTGCTGATTTTTGCAGTAGTCGTTCTTCATAATGTTCTTGGTTTTTTACTCGGCTTCTTCTTTGCTCGTTTATGCGGGATGGATTTAGCTAAACAGAAAGCTGTTGCAATGGAGGTCGGTATGCAGAACTCTGGTTTAGGTGTAGCCATAGCAACAGCCCACTTCTCGCCTTTGGCCGCTGTTCCAAGTGCCATTTTCAGTGTTTGGCATAACATATCAGGTTCCGTTCTGGCCTATATCTTCAGTCTCATGAAAGATAAAAAAATGTAGGCACCGATAAAAAAAATTCGATAAAAACAGACGCATCATAATATGTTGGAGATGAACCAATAAAAAAAAGCCGATTGAATAAATCGGTTTTTTTTTGTGAATTAACCATCTGAATATTGAACATTCAAGGGAAAATGACAATATTCAAAGCTCAAAAATAATGAACTTACTGCCTTGTTGTGGTTATTTTTTTGTACTACCTGCTATACTACTAGATGAAAGTAAGTTATAAAATTTGCTAATGATTCGGGTTATAGTAATTGACTATCATTTTAAGGATGAGGGAATATAATGTCACCAAAAATAAAATCTTCAAGAAAAATAGCTAGATATTCACTAATTATCATGGGGGCGGGTTATATTGCAACCACTCCATTTCAAGGTACATTGCCTTTAGATTTATTACATGGAGGGTTTGAGGCTGGTTTAGTCGGCGGATTGGCAGATTGGTTTGCAGTCACTGCATTATTCCGCCATCCGCTTGGATTACCAATCCCCCATACAGCGCTTTTGCCCAACAATCGTAAAAGAATGACAAATGCACTTGTTTCGATGTTAAAAAACGACTGGCTTTCTAAGGAAAGCATTCAGGACAAAGTAAAACATATTCCTTTTACTGAAAAATTGATCCCTATTTTAGGAAAAGAGATTCAAAGTGATACTTTTAGAAAAGTCCTGATTAAACTAATCAAGCAAATGATTGGTTATATAGATATAGAAAAGATTACACCTTTCGTTGCAAAAAAAATTAAAGCATCACTTTCTAGCATAGACATGAGCAAGATTCTACATTTAGTAAGTTCAGAGTTACTTAACGAAGAGTTTGATAAGAAGGCTTTGGATCATGTTTTGAAAAAAGCTGAAGATTGGTTAGGAAAAAAAGAAACCAGTCACCGACTTGGCACTGTTTCCATGGATGTACTCAGCAAGATTGAACTGGAAGGTATGCTTCAGTTCGCCGTTAAATCCATTCAAAGTCTACTTAACGAAGAGAAATTTGGGAATATCATCCAAAACCTGCTATTAAGTGTCGTAAATAATTTACAAAACGAGAAAGAACCAAATAGAGAGGCTTTAATCTTATATATCAGGAAAGAGATACAAGGCATTAACCATAACCGGGAACTGTTAGAAGGAGTTGAAAAATGGAAAAAACAACTTCTGACAAAATGGGAGCCTGAGGCGACAATAAAGGGAAGTCTCCAACAAATTCAACAAGAAGCATTGGATTTCGTGGAAGAAGAACATTTCATGGATACTTATCTGACCCCAATGATTCATCACGTACTGGACAACATAAAAGAAAATAGCACGCACATCGATAATTGGATACAGAAACAAATTACTGTTCTCATTGAAAAAAATCATACCCAAATCGGCAATCTTGTACAAGAAAACTTAGATAAGCTAGACAACGAAACGCTGATTGACATGATGGAAAATGGTGTAGGAAAAGATTTACAATGGATTCGGGTGAACGGGGCGGTCTGCGGTTTTATAATAGGGCTTATCCTAACAGGTGCACAGGCTCTGCTTAGGCTATTATAATCCAGGCATAACGGCAGAATACTGTCGCTACCAAATCAACTGGTGCTGATTCGTTTTTCTGAAAATGAAGAGATAAACAAAAAAGCCAGCCAAGGTTTTCATGAAACACCTCGGCTAGCTTTTCCTTTTTATCAATAGACTTAAATTACAGGTACACATATAAATCAAAGCTCCGCTTAAAGCAAGGCTTCAATTAACTAAGGGTTGGATTGCTGATCACTAAGCCAGCCATCAATATGATCTAAATTAAAAATCAGCAAATTATTCATGGGTCTGAGATGGGGGATCTTTTTATTCAAAATTAGATCATTGATTTCCTCTTCGGTAATTGGATAATTTACCGACTCAAGGTAAATCATCAAACTTTTTATACCATAGGCTTTCCTCATTTAATCACCTCCCACAAAATTTTCCTTATTCAACATAAAGAAAACTTAGTGCTAGATATTAAATGAAAGACCGCTTAATTCTTAATACCCACTTTTTGAAGAAATAACCGCTTTTACTTTATGTAGGGCTTTAAATCAGGAAATTAAACTAATGAATAGGGTTCCCTCTCCTCGATTATCTCCACTTCATCCCATATTACAGATTTAGAGTACATATATTTATCTGTCCGTTCAAAACCCATCCTTTTAGCAAGTTCAGTGTTTATTGTATCCAACAATACTTTGCCAGTTCTTCTTTCTTCAGATGCTTAAAACACCTCTCCCTTATATATTGCCTTTGAATTTATCTTAAATAAATCTACCTCTTCTACAGAAACATTTTTTATATAGATATTTTCATCTAAATGTTTGAAACCTTGAGATAGATCAGCATATTTATTACTTATTAACCTTATAGACTTATCTTCCAGTAGACTAAAACTATACTCGCTACCATTATGTATTGCATACTTTCCTTTTCTTATCATAGGTTCCTCCAGATAAGTATTTATCATCAAAATTAAATTGCATTCATTCATCTGGAAACAATCATTTCAACTTATGTTAAAGTCTTTTATTAGCGGGAAATACTCATGATAAAACTAAATGTCCCTTTTAAATTCTTTTAATAAAATATCTTTTATTCCATCTAATTCATTATTAACAACGATTCTCTTGTCATAGTCATCATCCCAAAAAAAATAATCAGATAAACCCACTCTAGGTTTATCTATCTCACGATAGATGCTACTCAATTCCATCATAGTTTTACGATATTGCTCTGCTGATTCACAATCCAATAAGCATATTTCAATCAACTCAATTGAGGCTTTAGCTTGTCGTATTATATGTTCTAAATCTTTTTTTTCTTTTAATATTTTCACCAAACGAACATAAGCATCTTTAATAACTAATAATGTTTGCTCCAAGTTTATCCCCCATAATACAGTCATTTTATTGGAACTTCATCCACCACTTTTAAATACTCACTTCCCAAGGTTCCGACACAAAAATTTGATTCTCTCCACCTGAATAGATTCCAGCTTGATAAGCCCGCTAGCCCCTTATTTATATTAGTTCTTTAGGAATTTCCATTGTATAAACTATCCAGCTTCATTATAAAGTCTCTAGTTTCTCCCCTTGGTATAACCTTCCTACTTTCAGGTAAATCTTCAAAAATTAATATTGGTTTTTTCATCTCAATAATCGCTTCTATGTCGTCAAGAGGCACGTCCTTTTTAAAAACATATTGCTCTTGCTTTTCGAATCCATAGCAGTCTACATCATTACTATCCATACTAAATAACGAAATCTCATTTTCATCCAAGATATGCCTGCCCAATGAATATGGCTCAAACTCTTTACCTTTGTAAGCTACCAAAAACTTTAGTTCATAAACTAAATCAACTTCCTCTTTAGTCACATCCTTGATAAACAGATTTGTCATATTCCCTGTTTGATCAACAAGTTCACGAAATCCTTGTTCAGGTTCATGGGTTCTTAGTCTTAACCTGTCGTTACGGATATTCAAGCGGTAATCCTTATGATTATATATGGCATATTTCATCTTTAGCTTCACCTCGTCTAACTTGTTCTCATTTAATATTTTATAATGTCACTTGTATTGAAGAATGAATATTAATTCAGAAGTCCAAAAACTGTTTTATAAAAATATTCACATGCATCATCTTCTGTATCAAATTTCTTTAAATTTGATTTCAACCCAGTTCACTATAATAGACTTCCAAAATATTATCTCTTTTATTTAAGCAAAGTACCTCATTAGGTAGTCCACCATTAAGGCTATATAGATTTTTTGGAACATTATCTTTAATTAATAATTTCTCCAATTCCAACTTTTTCAAATTAATTCCCTTCCCGTCTAATTATGTACATTTTCTTTTATATACTTAACCTCAAGAAATATATAATCCTAGTTATCTTCTTACACGATTCAGATATACACCTTTTTCTTTTTATCTTTGAAAATATAGTATGCTGATTCCTGCATCACATGACCTTGGATCATACCATTGCGTAATCTTACCCCATTCAAATAGATTTTCAGACAATATACCTTCTGGATACCCAATTTGCTCTGTAAGCCATTCGCCATGCTGCGAAAGTTTTTCTTCATAGTCCCATTGGTTAATGGATGGATCACTAACTTTTAAGCGTATTCCTTGTATTATATTATTTTCGAAAGAAATTCTAACAGAAAATCTTTTGCTTCCCAATTGTATAGGCCTTAAAGATCCAACTGTTGCTTCATCAGACTGCCTTTTCCTAACCTCAAAATTAGGATTTTTTGAAAATGACTTCTCAAAAAAATCTAAATTTGTATCTTGTTTTACTTCAATTCCATCTATTATCATTATTCCATTTTTCAAGTTATTCATTAGCGAATCCCCATTTCAAAATAAATCAGCAACTCCTATCGCTTCAATATGCTCAGCTTTAGTAACACTAGGAGCCTCTTTTTTCTCTATATATGTTTTATTGATTTATATATATAATCTAATCTAACGAAAATGGTTTTCGTTCTTCTATTATTTCAACTTCATCTAAATTAACATTTTTAGAATAAAGATATTTATCTGTACGTTCAAATCCATACTTTTCGGCGAGTTTTAAATAAGGAGTTGATAGAAGAATTTTTCCATTCTCGGCATTAGAAGCTCCAAACAACTCTCCTTTATATTTTGCAAAAGAATGAATTAAAAATAGCTTTTCTACTTCATTTAAGGAAATAACTTTTGTATAAATATTATCTTTATAATCGATAAATCCATAGTTCATGTCTTCCTTGTTATTGCTTATTAGTTCTATAAATCCTTTGCTTTTAGATTCTATGAATCTATACTCTTTCCCATTATAGATCGTATACTCACCTTTTCTTATCATTTTCCCACTCCATTATTTAATATTCCTTCACCAATAATAAACTGCTTCGCTTCCCGTTTAACATAGCATAAACTGTGCTCAGGACATAAAAAAACCCTATAAAGGACTTTTATAGGGCGTTTCTTATGTTTATATGAGGGGTTTTACTTCAATCCCCATACTCTTCTTTAATTGCTTTATCTGCACAAAATCTATGGAATTGCTCAATTAATTGATCAATATCTTCTTTTCTTGTGATTTTCTCAAGCCATTCTTTTGGGATGTCGTCCATTTTATAGTACATACCTGCCATTGTCCCTGTAATGGCACCTACTGTATCCGTATCATCCCCTAGATTCACTGCTTTTAAAACTGCATCGCTAAACGAATTTGAATTTCCTAAGCACCAAATGGCTGCTTCCAACGTATGAACGACATAACCATCTGACTGAATTTCTTCATGTGGTAATGAAAAGAAATCTTCCTCAAAAATCCTTGAATAGGATTGCAGCTCTTTTTGGTATATATGATCTTTATCAAAATTCTCATCAAAAAGTTCTTTTATTTCCCTTTTTGAAACTTCAGGAGAATTATTATAATAAAGTCTAAGTAAAAACTCGACATAAATAATGGAACCTACCACAGAACGCGGATGAGAATGTGTAACTTCCGTATATTTTTTAATGGTTTGGATTTTTTCAATGAAATTAAAGTTATTAAAAAGGATAAATGCCACGGGAGCGATTCTCATCAACGCCCCATTCCCATTATCAAACATGGCATTTCCGCCACATTCTGGTGCCGGGGTTCCATTTCTAAACTTGATTATGGCTTCACTGGTCGTTCTGCCAATATCGAACATTTCATGATG
Source organism: Peribacillus sp. TE19612 (assembly GCF_056279465.1). NCBI lineage: Bacteria > Bacillati > Bacillota > Bacilli > Caryophanales > Bacillaceae > Peribacillus > Peribacillus sp. TE19612. The sequence goes on from NZ_JBWCCL010000005.1 coordinate 307,206, forward strand.
TGGTGTCCAATAGCCAGATTCCATATACTGAACGAATTTTTGCATGAGCTCCGCTGAATCGCCTTTTTCAATTAAGTTTTCAATTAAACATAAAGTTAATGAAGTATCATCCGACCAAGTGCCTGGCGGCTGATTATAGGTTCCATATCCCGTTATATCATTAATAGTGAAAGTCCCTCTTTTTTTAAATTCAACTGGGACACCCAGCAAGTCTCCAACAATACCGCCATACAGACTTGGTAACATTCTTTTTTTTAGATTATATCTCAAAAAGCTTTTACTATCGTCTTCCCATCTGTCTACCATTCTTCTGCTTGTCATTCATTACACCTACTTTTTAATTAAGTCTTAAGTCTAGTATAAGATGCAATTTACCATTTGCATCTTCATTCGCTTCTTTTATGAACAATTCTTGACCTGCATTGAGAAGTAATTCGGCCTCATCAGGGACGTTACTAATATCGCCGACATAGGCAGCCTTTGCTCCTTGGGGTATATTTATTGTCCATAAAACTTCTTTGTAATCAAAAGAAGATTCTTTTACAATCGCAGTACTAATAAATCCTTCATCTTTAATAGTCTTCCCTATTAAAGATTCAACATCTATATTCCCATATTTATTTATGCTAAAAATACCTTCAAACGGTCTAAAGTCAGTTCCTCTATATACCTGCATATTATGTGGAACGGTTGCTTTACTAAGTCCACTTTTAATATCATCAATAACCTGCATATCTATGCCATGTAAAGAATCATCGATTCCTCTTAAATAATTATTAATATATTGATAGTCAATTCCAGTATATTTAATAATAGCCTTTCTTTCACTTTCAGTTAAGGATTTCAACCAATTAGTATAGTTTTTATTACCCCATTCATGAGCTTCGGCTATATTACTAATTGTAGGCGTTGCTTCACTGGCCCCACCTCTAACACTAAATTTCTGCACGAGCTCCTTCACTTTTACTGAATCGGTTTCAAGTCCAACCATATTATGCCCAGCAGGTTGAAGGGATTGTCTGAGAACAGGCATTTTGATTTCACCAATAGCCCGGCCAGCCGCTTTCCCATGAGATACGGCAATTTCCTTAAAGTTTTTTGTTTCATTGGCAATGAAGCGGCCGGTTGTTTTAGCAACCTGCCCGGTGGCTTTACCCACCTTTATCACATTTTCATATGTGGCTTTGCCCATACCGCTGATGATGGCTTGAACCTTCTGAACCTGCTTTTGCGCAAATTCCTTGCTGTAAGGGACGAACTTTGTACCACTTGCTACTTTATCTGCGACTTTAGCCGCACCTGCCACACCGCCGATTCCGAGTGCCATCAACAGCCCATTCTGGCGCTGTTCCTCGGTTAGCTGGTTGCCGAACATGTCTTTGCCGGTGGCTGCTTCGCCGAGGCCGTTGGCTGCGAGGAGCCCGTATATTCCGTATTCGGTTTTCTGGAGGAGGCTAAAGCCTTTTGTCGTTTTATAGGCATCGAGCGCGTGGTTCGCTGCGTTGAGCCCTTTGGCCGTTTTGTATAGGGCGCTTCCGCCTTTGATGGCCCGACCGGCCCAGCCGACGACGGGGATGAATCCAGCGGCGGCCATGGCGCCGGCGGCGATTCGTTCGGCATCGGACAGCTTGCGGCCCGTTACTGGATCGACTCCGGTTGAGGCCCTGATAGAATCATAATATCCCGTGAATTCCCCTGTAAAGGTTTTTGTCGTATCCCAGGCCTTTTCGTACCATGGGCGGTTTTCGAGTTCTTCCATTTCCCGTTCGATTTTCCGGGCTTCTGCTTGCTGCTTTTTGAAGGTTTGATAGTCTTTCATCTGACCGGCGACTTCATCCTTCACTTGATAGACGTCACTGCTCTTGAATGCCGATTGGTTGAATGTCATCGGCGAAATGTTGCCGTCCTGTTTGGTGGCATCAAGCAAGGCACGGAAGAGGCCAACGGCCACGTTTTCCTGCCCGATGGACACATCATATTCCTCGACCAATTGCCGGTCGACATTCTCGACCTTTGTCACGGTGTCATCCAGCCTGTGCCCGGCCAGCGTGATTTTTTCATTAAAGTCCTTTTGGTCGAACATATCAAGAGGCAGGATATCGTCAATGCTGTTCAGGATCCTTTGAAGATCGTTCGCTTGTTGATCGACAAGCGACTTCGCTTGGTTGATGCCGTTTGAGACTTCGCCATCTAAAAAGGGGACCTCGACCACCGTATTTCCGGAGAGGTCCGCTTCTTCCAGACTGGCCGGTATGCCTTCCAAAAAACTGATCTGGGTCGTGAATAGTTCCATCCAGGCGTCCGCCACCTCGATTTGTGCTTCATAGAAGCTTTTGATGGCGGTAGCACCGGCTCCCTGGAACTCGTTATCCAGGCCGACGATGCCCTGAAATTCCTTTTTCAGGGCTGTGACTTCCTTCTTTAGTTCTTCATATTGCTTGGCGCGCGACTTGGTAGCGGCCGTCAATGTCTCGGCTTCATATATCTTCATCGTTGATACCCATGTGAAGACGTATGGGCGATGGCTTCATCCTGTTCTTTTAATAAGTCAATGTTGGCACGGGTATCTTCCACATTTTTCTGGACGATTTTGATATATTGCTCAAAGACCTTCTCCAGGTTCGTTTCCCGATCGATCCATTTCGAGGTGAATTCCAATTTATTGTTGCCAAGCTCGCCTGCCGGCAAATTTCCAAGCGTGACTGTACCAAGTGCCGTCTTCACTTGATCGACTTGCTTCGTTACGGCAGGATGATTCAGTTTGATTGTCGTCATTAAAACAACCACCCTTTTAAATATGATATTTTGCTTTCCAATTGATCTATGACGGCTTCTCCTTTGCCTAAAAGAACATCCGCTTCATGTGCTATCGTACCTGCTGCACTCAGAGCCTTTTTCTCTATATTAAGCATCATGATTTTACCGTCGATTTTCTCTTGATAGTCATCATAATCATCATGAATGATCGTTGACATTGCCTTGTATGCATCACTGCGGGCATCTTGAAAGTCTTCTGCACGGTTTCCCGTCCAGCTTTTTGCCAAGTCCGGATTTTTAATTTTAGCTATTTCCCCAAGACAAGCATTCTGTTCTTCTTTGATTTGTCTTTTTGCCTGCTCCAAACGATTGATTTTTTCATTGACATCGGAAGTTTTACTAGAGAGAGCAGAGTGAATTTCACTCAATGAATTTGCATACACCTAAAAAATCACCTCAAACATACTATTCTCATTATGTAGACTGTCATATTTTTCATAATTTTTATTATAAGGATTATAGTCTTAGAGTTAAATAGGGATAAATAAGCTATTTATGCTACGGAATTAGGAAATTCAGCCCGCACGCTCCAATTCCCGATTAGACTTTTCACCCCTGCATTTCTATTTTTAAACACAAAGAAAGGGTGCAGGCTGCACCCTCTATTTACTGCATTATTTGAATTCCTTTTCGCCAAATAAATGCGGAACTTTCACCTTTTTCCCTTTTTTATGATTGAAATCAGGTTTTTTAGCTTCGATTTTTGCTTGGTCATAGACAGCTGTGCCGACAATTTCAGCAACATCCTGAAGCTTTTCTTTTGAGATTTTATCAATGGTATCATCAGGAGTATGATACCAAGGCTCTGATGGACTGTGGATGAATAAAGCAGCGGGTATCCCAGCCTCAGCAAAGGATACATGGTCACTTCTCCCGCCTTGTCCATATGGAGTCGGCTCACCATTCAGTCTTGTACTTGATGCCTGGGCCAGCTCGGTTACAAGGTTCATTTCTCCATCATTAGTCAAAATGACCAAATCTCCGGCATCCCTGCTTCCCACCATATCCAGATTGAAATTGGCAATGGTCCGCTTGATATCATCATCAGGAAGATTGTCCACATAATGCTGTGAACCCAGCAATCCATTTTCCTCTGCCCCAAAGGTGACGAAGCGAATTTCCGTATCTGTAGGAAGATTCTTCAGAACACGGGCAAGTTCAAGGGTGACGGATGTTCCAGATGCATCATCATTCGCTCCGGGTGCCCCCGCGACGGAATCATGATGTCCAGTAATATAAATGATATCGCTCTTTTTTGCTTTATTGTTCTTTGTTGCTTTTTTCGTTGCCACTACATTATAAGAGGTTTTTTCTCCGGAATGGGCACCTTCTATTTTTAATGAGGCTGTCAATTTGACTCCATCATTCAATTTTTCCAAAAGGGCTTCTCCATCCTTTTTGGTGATCGTGACGGATGGAATAAACTTGTCATTATCCTCTCCGAGTGTCCCGTTTAATTCCCCATCTGCATTATTGAATAGGATGACTCCCGTTGCCCCTTTTTCCGCTGCATTCAATACTTTCTCTGCAAAAGTGAGGTTCCCTCTTTGTATAAGGGCAATCTTCCCTGCAACATCGGTTTCCTCAAGCTCTTCTTTTGTTCCTAAACCGGCATATACAACGTCACCGGATAGGTCCCCATTAACTGAATAGGTTAAATGGTTTGCTTGGATTTCCCCATCAAATCCGGAAACGGATAGCTCGACCAGGTTTGGGTCTGTATAAGATAAAAAATTGAACTCTTCGATATCGGCTTTATAGCCATAAGATTGGAATTGCTTTTTGATGAATTGGACGGCTTTATACTCAGAATCCGTACCGGCCACCCGAGGTGTTTGTGAGAGATATTCAATATTCTTGTAGATTTTATCGGCATCGATTCTTTTAATGACTTGCTTGTCCGTGGATGGCGCTGATAGCACCGGCGATGAATGCGGCGCTGCTAAAGCGGTGGTTGTCCCCGCTGTCCCGAGTGTCAATGCTGTAATTAATGTTAACGACAGAAATTGTTTTTTCATAGATTGCCTCCCAGTTTAATAGTTTCTACCATGATTTTACAATAAATAGAAATTACTAACTAGGTAGGTTTATCCCTATTCATGCATGTCTAAAGTACCGAATTTACAAATACAAGAAATTATAAGGTGATTTGACCTGTATCAAAAGTCCTTATCCATTCGATATTTTGTCATATTATATAAAAATACCTGTAATCCAAACAGGATTTTCGCACTTTTTCGGGAAAATAATACAGAAGATATTGAATTTTTACAGGGAGAAGGCGCAAAGATGTCGATAACTAAATTCGTGATGCCGGAAGTGATTTTCGGTAAAGGTTCGATTGAACAAGCTGGCGAGGCCTGCTTGCGGCTGGGTGCCAAAAAGGCGCTGATCGTAAGCGACTCCGGGGTGGCCAATGCTGGCTGGTTGGATAAAGTCATTGAATCCTGCCAAGATGCAGGTCTTGCTTTTGCTACCTTCATTGAAATGACGACCAATCCGAAGGACAGGGAGATCGAAGCCGGCTGTTTTGCATTTAAAGAACAAGAATGTGATGCCATCATCGGTTTGGGCGGAGGCAGTGCTTTGGATGTTGCCAAAGGGGTAGCCCTTTTAGTAACGAATGGCGGCATCATCAGTGATTATGAAGGTGTTGATAAAGTCCACTCTCCCCTCCCTCCCATGGTGATGATCATGACCACTGCAGGATCGGGTTCGGAAGTATCCCAGTTTTCGGTGATCGTCGATTCATTCCGCGAGAAAAAAATGACGATCATTTCAAAATCACTCGTCCCCGATATTGCAATAGTCGATCCTGCCACCTTAACCACCTTGGGACCGGATTTGACCGCAGCTACCGGAATGGATGTGTTAACCCACGCCATTGAATCCTATGTTTCAATCGCTGCGACACCTTTGACCGATGTACAAGCTAAAAACGCGCTTTCCATCGTTTCCCGCCACTTACGCCCCTCTGTTGCATCCAGGCATAATGAGGAAGCAAAAAAGGCGATGGCGATGGCCAGCCTGCAGGCTGGACTGGCTTTTTCCAATGCCATTTTGGGAGCTGCCCATGCCATTTCACATGCCATAGGCGGCAAGTACCTCCTTCCGCATGGTGAAATCAATGCGATACTCCTTCCCCATGTCATGGATTTCAATCGAATTGCCTCACCAAGGCGATTCAGCGAGATTGCAGACATCATGGGCATCGATACACGGGCATTGACGGAGCAGCAAGCAGGAATGGCCGCCATTCACTTCGTAAGGGAATTATCACAGGACATAGGGGCTCCCAAGAGTTTAAGTGATGTCGGCATTACGAAAGAAATGATAGATCCCATAGGGATGACCGCTCTTGAGGATGCCTGCATGATCACAAACCCTCGTGATATGTCCTTAGAACAGATAAATCAGCTGCTTCTTACAGCCCTATAAGAGGTGAAAAGCATGAACAAACATGAATTGATAGATTTAATGACAGGCGTTAAATCTTCAAAGAAAACATATTACACGGCACTTAAGAAAACCGTGGATCAGCTGAAGAAGAAGAATATGCAGCTTGAAATCATGAATGACATCACAAAAAATATGAATATGGAAATTGACATCCAAGAGATTCTCCGAAATGTTATTGAAAAACTTAAGCAGCTCATTACCTTCGATGACAGTCATTTTGTCATATTGTATGAGGAAGAACCTGCCCTGCTTCACATCTGCCCTAATGGTCACTGCGATCTTGAAATGGATCCCAAAAACCTGTTACACCCTTTTCAGGAATTCTCATCGGCCTTGAAAGAAAAGCAGCCGATTCAGGTGGAAGTTAACCAGTTACCGGACTTCCCAGAAAAGGATCGTCTATTATCCCTTGAGATCGAATCACTTCTATTAGTCCCTTTATACGGAAAAAGTAAAAAAATCGGAATTTGGACTTTCGGCAGGAAGAAAAAGAAAACATGGCATGAAGCTGAACTCGAATTTCTTGAGCAACTATCCAATCAGCTTGCTTTAACTTTGGAGAATGCCCAGCTTTATAAGGAAGTTCTTCATTCCAAACAGGAGTGGGAGGATACATTCAAGGCAGTTGAAGATATGATCATCGTCTTCGATCACAAAGGAACGGTCTATCAATCCAATGATTCAGCCAGGGGCTTTTCCAACTTGGTTCCTTTAATTGAAAAATCGCAAAATCTGATTCAAGATACCTTTTCATTTAATAAGCCAGGGTTTCAGGAAATACTCCTTCAGCATGATACCATCTTGGAAATGCATGCTTACCCGATTCAGAATAAGGAGCATCAAGTATATGGGGTCATTGCTTATTATAAAAATGTCACCGAAAGAAGACAGATGGAAGTCCAGCTATTACATGCCGGTAAACTTGGGGCGATTGGTGAAATGGCAGCTGGGATTGCCCATGAGTTGAACAGCCCATTAACGGCCATTCTTGGTAACTCGCAACTTTTATTACGGAAAACCCCACAGGACAATCCGGATTATATGCTATTGGACGACATTAAGATTTGCGGGGACCGATGCAGGCAAATCGTGAAAAGTCTGCTTACCTTTTCTAGGCAGGATGAGTATAGGTTCCACTATTACTCTATTAACGAGGCCATTCACCAGGTTCTGAACCTTTTGAAGTACCAACTTGGGAAGAAGCAAATCTCCCTCCATCTTAGCCTTCAGGAAGACCTTCCTTTCATAAAGGGCAGCCAGCCGCAGATCGAACAGATCATCATCAACTTGCTATTGAATGCCAAGGATGCATTGGATGAGTCCGCGCAAACGGAAAAATCGATCACGATCGCTACCTATTCAGAAAACAAGTTCATGGTGGTTCAGGTGACTGATAACGGAACAGGGATTGAAAAAGAACGACTGCCCTTCATATTCCATCCCTTTCATACGACTAAAGACCGTGAAAAAGGTACAGGTTTGGGGCTGTCTGTAAGCCTTGGCATTGCTAAAGACCATGGCGGAAAGATCGACGTTTTGAGCACACCAGGACATGGAAGCACTTTTTTTCTGAGGCTTCCCTTACAAGGAGAGGAAAGGGGATGATAAGGTGATTCATTTACTTGTGGTAGACGATGAGAAAGAGGTTGGGACATTTCTATCCCGCCTTTTTACGATGAAAGGTTACCTCGTACAAGTGGTGAATAGCGGGAAGGAGTTTCATGAGATCGACTGGAATCAGCAGCGTTTTGATGTCGCAATGATAGATTTGAAGCTTCCGGATTGCGATGGACTTTCCCTCCTGCAGCATCTAAAACAACTGCAGCCGCGTTGCAAGGTACTGATCATGACCGGATACAGCACCGTCAAGACCGCTGTTGATGCCATGAAACTCGGCGCGAGTGATTACATGGAAAAACCCTTCGTGGATATTGAAGTACTGGAACGGCAGATTGACAACCTATTGAATGAAAATGAAGCATTGAACCAGCATTTCATCCATAAGCTTGCCGAGGATTCAGGACTCATTGTCGGTGAAAGTCCTTTAATGAAGAATTTGATTGAAACGGCCTTCAAGGTTGCCCAAAAATCCGTCAATGTATTAATCGAAGGAGAAACCGGAAGCGGGAAAGAAGTGCTTTCACGCTTCATCCACATAGCCAGCCCCCGAAACCATGAACCTTTTATCGGCATCAATTGCGGAGCGATCTCTGAATCCCTGCTTGAAAGCGAATTATTCGGTCATGAAAAGGGCGCTTTCACCGGAGCGACCCAGCTGCGAAAGGGTTTTTTCGAAATTGCTGGGAACGGGACGCTTTTCCTTGATGAAATTGCGGATGCAAGTCCGGCCATTCAAGTCAAATTGCTTCGGGTTTTGGAAACGCGGGAATTCATGCGGGTTGGGAGCAGCGTGACATTACGGACGAACGCCCGGTTAGTGGCGGCCTCCAATGAAAACCTGCAGCAGGCAGTGGACAAGAATAAATTCCGGGAAGACCTATTTTACCGACTGAACGTCGTGACTCTGGATATCCCGCCATTAAGGAGCCGAAAAGAGGATATTCCGTTGCTTGTCCGTCACTTGGTTGAGAGAAATGGTCATGGAGATATCTCATTTTCCAATGAAGCCATTGAAAAATTACAACAATACAACTGGCCAGGCAACATACGCGAACTATCTAATGTGGTCATGCGCACGCTAACTCTTGCAGACAATAAGTCAGTAATAACCGCCAATGATATCTCACTATCCAACAGCCAGATCACACCTGACAAAAATGTGTCACCAGAGATACAGTCAACAGAAAACCTTCTTGAAGAGTGGCGAAAAAGGCTGTTGGCTGATTTTAATGAGAAGGATGAACTGATGCTTGAAGAAATCCTTACGGAAATCAAACAGCTTCAATCAACAATTGGAAAGGAGCTCGTCATGCAGGCACTGCAAAAAACCTACGGCAACCGGAATGAAGCTGCCAAACGCTTGCAAATATCCATAAGGAAATTGCGTTATATATTAAATGAGAAGAGCCAGACATAATAAAAAGGAGGATGCCCCGTTCCAGGGCTTCCTCCTCTGTTCCTATTCTAGCGTCAATACGATGCGGCCGTTGATTTCTCCGTTTTCCATCATTGAAAACACGTCATTGATTTCATCAAGCTTTCTTGTTTCAATATTCGTTCTGACTTTACCCTCAGCCGCAAATTGAACAGCTTCCTGTAAATCTTTTCTCGTCCCGACGATGGACCCTTTTACAGTCACCCCATTTAACACTGTATCAAAAATCGGGATTGGAAGTTCATCATTCGGCAATCCGACTACAACAAGTGTGCCGCCCCTCTTGACTGAACTGTAAGCCTGTTCGAATGCTTTTTTCGTAACCGCCACAGAAATGGATGCCTGCACGCCGCCAACCTTATCCTTAATGGCCTGTACAGGATCGGTCTTAAGCCCATTAACCGTGTAATCCGCCCCCAGTTCCGTTGCCAGATCAAGCTTATCATCTTGAATATCGACAGCAATGACATTAAAGCCCATCGCTTTTGCGTATTGCAGGGCAACATGTCCCAATCCGCCAATTCCATAAATCGCTACCCAATCGCCAGGTTTTGCTTCTGATACCTTAAGCGCCTTATAAGTCGTTACACCTGCACAGAAAATCGGTGATACCTCCGCAAAGTCAAGCCCTTCAGGAACCTTCACCACATATTTGGCTGGTGCTTTACAATATTCCGCATACCCGCCGTCCACGGAATATCCTGCATTCAATTGATCCAAGCAAAGCGTTTCCCTGCCGGTCAGACAATATTCACAATCGCCGCAGGCCGAATAAAGCCAAGGGATCCCAACACGGTCACCCACTTTCAAGGAAGTTACGCCTTCCGCCACCTTTTCTATAATGCCCACACCCTCATGTCCCGGGATAAGCGGAAGCTTGGGTTTTACCGGCCAATCACCATGTGCAGCATGTAGATCGGTATGACACACGCCACAGGCTTTAATTTTCACTAATATCTCACCATATTCCAATTCTGGGATCGGTACTTCCTTAATCTCAAGTTTTTGGTTAAATTCATTGACGACCGCCGCTTTCATTGTCTTGACCTGTTGTTTTGCATTTACAGTGCCAGTCCCTTGTTTTACATTCATGATTACTATTCCTCCCTTAATCTAGTGGATATTATTTCTTGCTACTGCTTACACCTACTACTTAAACTTGCACTACTGCACTACTTAAAATAGTTGCAAGTGCCATGCCACTGCAAAAAGGCCAAGACGACAGCATTCACAAAAAGAAGTGCCGAAAGATCGGCCCATTTGGACGAATTAACGGCTCAAGTTGGACGAAAACCGGTTTGTATATTGCAGGAAAAATGGTTCACCCTATAAATAGGAGGTGCCTTATACATGGACAAATTTGAAGAAGCCTATGAGTCATATAAACAGCAGGGAACACCGCAAGCAAACCAAAGTGATTCAGCAGCAGGAAAAGAAGAAATCATCGCCGTAAGGAAAAATGAAGAGGACAATATTATCGCCATCAAGACGGACTCCGGCCGCGAACTCGACTACCCCACAGCCCTTGCGGAAGCCAAAGCTGGCAACCTGGCCAACGTTGACGTCTTTCATAAATATGGACGTGACATATTACGGAGTGAGCCCGATGGGATAAAAGAAAATAACCTGGATCAACTGCCGGAGTTTTGAGTTTTTCGGGGAGACTGCCTGATACGGGCAGTTTTTTTCTATCTGGATGCGCAAAAAAAAAAGAACCAGCATGATTAGCCGGATCTTATTTTTCATAAGGATAGGATTCAGAGATTTCGAGCAGTCGGCCGCAGGACTCGACAACCTCGATGATTTCCATCCATGACATGTCCAGACCCAGTTCATTAGCATGGGAAATCTTATCCCGTAACTTTCGGATGGCATTCGCATCCTTCTTCCCTTTACTTTTCGAAGGGATTTGGAAGAAGTGCCTCAATTCTTTATCTTTATGTATAATATCGAATTTATCACTGATTTGCAGGCACTCTATTATATTGATATCTTCATTTTTATCAATTCTCCTTTTATATAATTCGGTTGCCTTTTCTAAACGATCTTCGCTGATCATTGGATACCAGCTGCCATCACCGAATCTATCCAGGATGATATCGCTCATCCTCATTTCCAATAAGGTAATATATCCGAATATCAGCATCCTGATCGGAGGCTTTTGAAGGTCAGCATGGGTGATCAACATTTTAATTGAATTATTCTCTAATACGAACACCCTTGTCTTATTCTTAAAAATATGGAGAAGCTGGATCAAAGGGGTTGAATTCGAAACCATTTCCTTTGGTGAGAAGTTTCTCATATATTCAGAAATACTTCCCTCACCTAGTTCTTGCCTTTCGATATATCCGATGATTTCCCCTTGATCTTGGACTGCCAATATATCAAAATTCTTTTTTTTCATTGCTTTCTGGATATCCAGCGCCAGATCGTTTTTATGGCAAAACTCAAGCTCCTGGGCAATGCTCTTAACCGTTATATTTTCTTCATAAAGAGTTTTAAGACTCAGATAGCTGCTATTGCTTTTTCTTTCGCTTCCATTTAACATCTTTCAACCTCCGATCAGGAACACTTTCTGCCCATTTTCCGCTTTAATAATAGAAATGCATGCGGCCCTCCGCAAATAAAATTCACTTTAGTGGACTCCATCCCATTCATCAAATGCCATCAACTGCATTTCCTGCCGCCGTTTCCACATTCCCCTTTTCTTCCCACCCCTTACAAACATCCACCCAATCCTTGGCACCTGAATATTCAAATAATTCAGCGAGTGTAAGTTCTATTGCAGAGTTTGAACTGCCGCAAGCCGGAAACAATGACTCAAAGCGCTTCATCGATACATCAAGAAAAACAGCTAAATCGTTTGCCAAGCCAAACGGGCAAACGCCTCCGATTGCATGGCCGGTCTGTGCAAGCACTTCATCAGGTGAAAGCATTCGTGCCTTGAAACCGAACGTCTGACGAAATTTCTTATTATCCACTTTCGCGTCCCCTGCGGCAACGACCAAAATCGCGTGTTCACCTTCCCCTTTAAAGGAAAGGGTCTTGGCAATCCGCGCTGGGATAACACCGATGGTTTCCGCTGCCTCAATCACCGTTGCACTAGATGTTTCGAACTCCTTTATGTCTCCTTCCCGATTCCATTGTTTAAAATGGCTTTTGACACTTTCGATCGACATATTAATATTCACTCCTTTTTATGTACATATTGAAATAATATCATCCTTCATTGCAATAATTCAAAATCCAATTGTGCTGCTTCATCTGATTGGAAACCTATAAATTAAAACCATTCTTTACAAATTGACGAAACAAGCTTACATGGGATACTATTAATCATCGGGTAAACGCCTGCACGTGGTTCGTAACCATCCCACGATAAAAAACTAGGGAGAGAGTAAAATGAATGTTCGTACACTCGTGATAAACGGGTTATTGGCTGCCTTGTATGTGGCGGTCTCATTGGTGTTTAAACCAATAGCTTTTGAGATGTTCCAATTCCGTGTACCGGAAATGTTGAATCATCTGATTGTATTCAATAAAAAATATATCTACGGTATCGTTGGAGGAGTCTTCATATCGAATCTGCTCTTTTCGCCGATGGTGCCATATGATTTGATTTTTGGGGTGGGCCAATCCCTGCTCGCCTTATTGCTTGTCATTTATGTTTCTCGTTTCATAAAAGGCATTAAAGGACGTATGATTGCTACGATTATCTTTTTCACGTTCACAATGTTTTTAATTGCAATTGAACTGAACCTTGCCTTTGGCTTGCCATTCTGGCTAAGCTGGATGACTACAGCTGTCGGTGAGTTCGTTGTCCTTTTGATTGGAGCGCCAATCATTTATGGAATGAACAAAAGAATTCAGTTTGAAAAGTGGCTTTAAAAGGAATTTTCGGGCCGTTAAGCCACTATAATGGAAAAGAGCTGTCTGCATGATGCGGCAGCTCTTTTTTTTCACCATTGAACTCGAAAATGATAAACTATTAGTAAGAATGGTGGTGGCCCTTTGAAAAAAGTCCTGACCATAATCGGTCTACTTGTAATCGCAATTTTTATATACTCTAATGCAGAACTGTTCACTTTGGTTTGGAAAAGTGATTTGGATTCTGTGACTGGCATATTGAAGGAAAATCTTTTGCTTACATTTATTGTGACATTCGTATTGATGTTTGTACAAAATTCTTTTACAATCATCCCCTTAATTTTGCTCCTGACCATCAATGTCACGATATTCGGATTCATATATGGCTATCTATGGAGTTGGTTTACAAGTGTTGTTGCCTCAGGATTCATTTTTTATGCAGCCAGAAACTGGTTTCAGGAGCTTCTTTTAAAGAAGATTGGTGAAAAGTGGCAAGAATCTGTAGTGGAGCATGGCTTCATGTACGTGTTTACAGGCAGGATTTTCCCGCTTATCCCAACAAGCTTAATTAACTTGGCAGCCGGAGTCAGCACCGTCACTTTCAAAGACTTTTTATTGGCGACGGCACTTGGCAACCTTATATACTTTTTCTTCCTATCACTGATTCCCTATGGGCTGCTATCTGTTGAAATGAACCAATATACGCTAGCTGCTCTTGCACTCCTCTTCTTACTATTCTTCATGATCTATAAGCGTGCAAAAAAGAAGAAGAAACTAACCTTCTTCAGAAAAAACAGGTGACCACATTGGCCCCTGTTTTTTTATTTAGAGATTCTGCATATATTTTTTTCCGATAGTTTGTTAAAATGTGTATGTAATTTTACCTTTGAAATGTCTTAAAATCAGGGAGAATCTCCATGTCCAAACGCTCCATCTTAGCAATATATATCCTATCCGGGATTCTTACATTAGTCGTATTCGACTATTTTTTAACTACAAATATCCATAATAAAGAGGTCTTCATTCAACTCCAAAGGGCGGAAGGCATTGTTTTCCTTTTATCAATAGGCTTAATTCTATATCTTTATTTAGCTAAAAGAGAAGAATTCAAAAGATTAAAAGAAGCGGAACAACGTCGGCGCACACTCATCAATTCAATGGTGGATTTCGTTAACTTCAAGGATGGGGATGGCCGATGGCTTGAATCCAATACCTTCGGGCTGCAATTATTTCAATTGGAGCATGTAGATTATAAGGGAAAAAGAGACAGTGAGCTCGCAGAATACTCCGAATTTTATAAAGAATCGTTGATCTACTGTGAAGTTTCCGATGAAGAAACGTGGGTAAAGGGGGAAATTACTAGGTGCGAGGAAATCATCCCTCTTCCCGATGGCAATCACAAGACCTTTGATACGATTAAAGTTCCCCTGTTCAATGAAGATGGTTCACGTAAAGGCTTAGTCGTAATTGGCAGGGATATATCTGAAAGAGTTGTCGCGGAGAATCAATTATTTGATAGCGAACAACGCTATAAATCATTGTTTGAGCACAACCCTTATCCGATGCTGATGCTTGATTTAAATGGAATGATCACGACCGTGAATCCAAGGTTTGAAACGGTAACAGGCTTTCAACAGGAAGAAATACATGGCGCCTCATTCATTAATTTGAATTTTTCAGCAGAAGACGCGGAATTGATCCGTACATCATGCCAATATGTCATGGAAAACCAAAAGGGGATTAAAAAAGGGAAAGATATAGAATTCCTGACGAAGTACGGGAAGTCCATCTTACTTTCTTGTACGTTTGTCCCGATGATGGTTGGCGAGGATTTAGTCGGAATCATTACTTATGCTAAAGAAGTCACTCAAATTCGAGAAACCGAAGCACGCTTAAGAAGAACCGAAAAATTATCGATAGTGGGCGAACTTGCCGCAAGTGTAGCCCACGAGGTACGAAATCCGCTGACTTCTTTAAAAGGTTTCGTCCAACTGCTTAAAAAGAGCGACCATCCCTTTGAACAATACTACACGATCATGTTAAGTGAATTGGACCGGATCAATCTTATTGTAAGCGAGTTACTCGTTCTGGCAAAACCACAGGAACTTCCATTCAGCAAACATCAAATCATCGACCTGATGAATGATGTCAAGACCTTGTTGAAACCAGAGGCGGACTCGTACCCCACCCAAATATCAATATCTGTCAAAAATGAAATACCGCTTCTATTATGTGAGGGAAACCAATTAAAACAAGTTTTCATAAACATGCTCAAGAATTCCATGGAGGCATCCGCCGACCACATTTGGATTGATTTTGAACGAATGAACAATAACCTTTCCATCACCATCAAAGATAATGGAAGCGGAATAGAAAAAAACCGCATAAAACATCTTGGAGAGCCTTTCTATTCTTCAAAAGAAAAAGGAACCGGATTAGGATTGACAGTCAGTTGCCGAATCATTGAGGCGCATCGGGGAAAGGTCCGGTTTAACAGTGAACTGAACCAAGGAACCGAGGTCCAAATCATTTTGCCCATATAAATATGAATTTCGAGGACAAGCCTGAACCTTGTCCTTTTTTGCTGGATTCAAAACCATCCTATTTTAACAGGGAGGTGAAGAAATCCTTTATATTCCCAAAGAATGACACCGTCTCAACAGGTTGTTTCCCATTAATCTGGCCTCCTGAATCATTGGATGTTTCGCTCTCCGTCATACCAGCTGTACTCGTTTGCGCTGCCTCAACTTCCGCCTCTTTTGATTTGACATCATCCACGGTTTCTTCCTCATCCATTTCAACATCGATATCCTTTTCGAAAACAAGGACGTAAGTACGACGCTCCCCATCCTTTGAAACAGTAACGGAAATGGCCGTTTTCGCTTTATCCTTGATCTTCACTTTTGCACTGCTCGCACCGTCATATTCAATTGTTGCTCCGCTGGCATTTGTCGTTGCATTCATTTCGACTGAAGAAATATCATTATCGACCTCGATATGATAGGTATGCTCATTAGATTCAAAAGATTTGTTCCATACGCCGGATGATACCGTCAGGCTGTTCAACACTGGTCCATTATTGCCTTCCTCGCCTAAAGAATCTGCGGACGTTACTTTCTCAACAGAATCCGTTTTCACTTTTTGTGTTGAAATACTTTCAATTTGCTGTGCATTCGTTACTTGACTGACACCACTGCTTGGCTTTTGATTATTGGAGGATCCTGCTGATGTTAAAGATGTTTTACTCCCCTTATCCGAGGATCCTGCTGATGGTAAAGATGATTTATTCCCTTTATCCGAGGAAGGTTGGGCTTTGCTCGTTCCTGTTGAGGGTTCCTTTTGAACTTCATCCTCTTTTGGAGCAGCTTTCGATTCCGTTTCCTTTGCTGCGGCTGCAGCCCGTGTAATCGTAAGTGTATATGCTTTTTCATCACCATTTTCCGCTGTAACGGTTATCTTCACCGTTGTCTTACCGACTGGAAGGGTAACCTTTACACCTGCACTGGTTGCATCCTTTCCATTTACCTTTACAATTGCCTTACTGTCACTCAATGTCGGAGTTACCGTAACCGACTGGACTTCATTTTCAACTGAAGCATGATAAGCTGTCACTTTAGAATCGAATGTTAATGAGCCTTTTGATAATCCAATCGATGTTAAAAGGTTATCATCACTTTCATGTTTTTCGACCTTGAGAGTATAGGTTAAGGTTTCATTTTCCCCATCGCTGACGGTGATTACAAACGTATTCATGCCAGTTTTAAGAGTTAAATCCTTCAATTTACCATTTGTCATTTTGACACCATTCACATATATGGCTGCATTCTCGTTAGGGCTTGCTGCAAGCAAGGTGATTTTTTCCACATCATTCCCCACTGTTGAACTATAGTCGTGTACATCTTCTGTAAATTTTTGATCCAGTGCTATACCCTCTATCTCTAGCTTTGAAAGACTATTTTCCGTTTCTGCCTCTTCCAAAATGACAGAAGTGCCTTCCGCAGCTTCTGCTGCTGGCATATAAGTGGATGTTCCCATCCCCACAAGGGAACCAACCAAGATCACCTTCACACTTGTTTCTTTTAATCCCTTCTTCATCAAAACCTATCCCTCCAAATTCCTTAAACATGATAGGTTCAGATTACTAAAGGAACCTTAATTATTTCTTAATGAAGTTTATATCAAAAGGAGGATGCCTATTTGGTATAAACTTTATGCAAAGTGGAATTCCCACCACTTATTTATGGCTATACTGGAGTGGAAGGCAAAACTAAAACTTATTGGTCTCATTTTCTAGCGAACCTCTTAAACTGCCTTTAGATAACTAAATTATTTTCACTGTTTTTTCACATTTTCCTTTTATAATGGGCTTACATAATCGGATGAAAGGATGATGGCACACCAAGATGAAAAAATATTTATGGCTGGTAGTCAGCCTATTCAGTTTGCTTTTATACCCGGCAATGGCTTCCGGTCATGCTACAGTAATCAGCTCTAATCCTAGCCCGAATGAAGCGATGGATACTCTTCCTGAAAAGATCACCATTCAATTCAGCGAGAATATACAACCAGCTTTTCATTCGCTTGAGGTATTCAGCCAAGATGGAGACAAAATTCAAACTCAAGACAGTACAATCTCTGAACAGAGTGAAAAAATACTGGAAGCTAAGTGGAAGGGCACGATCGATGAAGGGATTTACTATATTAAATGGAGAGTGGTTTCGAGTGATGGCCATCCCATTGAAGGAACAATTCCCTTTCAATTCGGAGATTCGGCCGGCCTATCAGATCAAAATAATTCCGAAGTGAATGAAATTTTTCCGAATTCCATCAACGTTATGCTGCAAAGTCTACAATACATATGCTTCGCTGCCCTTACCGGAATCCTTTTTTTCAGATTATCGCTAATGAAGGATTCTCGACTTTTTGAAGCCAGCAGAAGAACCCGTCTATACCTTTGGCTTTCATATGCTGGTTTAGCATTTTCCATCTTCTGCAGTCTGCCTTTAAGAGTTACGATCGATGCTGGCGTAGGTTGGACCGATGCATTTAATGTTAGTTATATAAAGGAAGTATTGAATGCTACAAACTTTGGGACGATCTGGATCATGGAAATTCTAATATTGCTCCTTCTATTTTTAGTAATTTATTTCATGCTCGAGAACTCATTGAATAAATCACTACCTTTCATTTCATTCATCATAATTGCCAGCTTGATGATTTGTAAGGCTTTCATCGGACATACAGCAGCCGTTCCTAATCAGGCTCTGGCCGTTTTGATGGATTTCCTTCATTTATTGTCCATGGCTTTATGGCTCGGCGGCCTTATGGCCTTATTGGTGATTTTGCCTGGGCTTGCAGATCGGCAGGCAGTCCAAGAAGATAAGAAAACCTTTTACTGGTCGATCATTCAAAGGTTTTCCAAATGGGCATTTCTGTTTGTAATCATCCTGATTATTAGCGGAATATATAGCAGTTTACAGCATGTACCAACTATCCATTCAATGTTTAACACAACATATGGCCAATTGTTACTAGCGAAAATCGGTCTCATGTTAATCATGATCGTTTTAGGCGGCTTTCATTTTCTCAGAGGGAAAAAGCAAACGAAAAAACTTGGTTATAGTGTGGGAATGGAGTTTGGTTTAGGAATCGTCATCCTTCTCATTGCAGCTTTATTGACAAATGTCCAAACTGCCATGTCTTCTCCCGGCCCCATTGAAAAAACGTTACGGACTGAAGAAAATAACGAGGTTACATTAATGGTGACGCCCAATGAAGTCGGGGATAACCTGATTCAAGTAAATCTATCCAATGAAGGCAAGCCAATTGCTGAAATAGAGCAGCTTACGATCACGATGCAGCCATTGGATACGCCACGCGGTGAAATAAAGCTGCAAATGAAGGAGAAAAACACAGGGACATTTATATCAAAGTCTATCTTAACCATGCCAGGAAAGTGGAATATCCATGTTCATGGATTGACTGAAAGCCTGGATTCAATCAATGCTGATTTTATAATTTTCATAGGGAATTCATAATAGGAGGGATTTATACAAATGAAAAACATTTCAAAGCTACTTATTTTAACATTTGCTGCATTATTCATTTTTTCCGGTTCAGCATATGCTCACGTAACGGTCAAGCCTAGTTCATCTGCACCTGAGGCGTGGGAAACTTATACAATTAAAGTACCCGTAGAAAAAGAAACTGCCACTACAAAGGTGACTTTAAAAGTACCTGAAGGGGTTACTTTTGAAAGCTATCAGCCTGTACCGGGATGGAAAGTAACGACAGAAGGTGACAAAGATGGGCATGTAAAAACGGTAACTTGGGCAGCAACTGACAAAGGAATAGCTGCTGGACAATTCCAGCAATTCTCTTTCGTAGCACAAAATCCCAAAGAAGAAACGAAAGTTGCCTGGGATGCATTTCAATATTACGAAGATGGTGAAATTGTTGAATGGAGCGGTGAAGAAGGCTCAGACCTACCGCATTCTGTAACGGAAATCACGGTTGCACCCAAGGCTGATGCTGAACCTGCGGACCATGGTCACGAAGATGAAGCTGACACTAATGATTCCACGACACCTGACAATTCAAAGGATGCAGCAACAACAGAAGGTGATGGCAACCAAACGCTGATCATTACCCTTGCTGTCATATCATTAATTCTTTCCATTGTAGCGCTTTTTGCAGCTCTAAGGAAAAATAAAAAATAATCATTATGGAAGGTGCCCCAAAAATTTCTTGAGGCACCTTTTTTCTCTACTATTCCATGACCACCGATTTACTCGGTAACTTAAGATTTTCTGATTCTATCGTAATCTTAATCGATTTTTCAGCTCTTTGTTCCGTAATCGTTAAGTTAAGCAGTCCATTTCCCTGCGCTTTTTTGCTTATTCCCAGATCTTCCGTACTTTTCACCAGCTGTGCATATAATTCCGCTTCAGTTAAATTGCGCTCAAATTCTTTTTCAGCAATCACTTTCAAGAGCGCTGCCGCACCGCTTACATGAGGCGTAGCCATTGACGTTCCGCTCAACCTGGCATATTTATTTCCTGGATACGTAGAGAGAATATCAACCCCCGGCGCCACCAAGTCAATTTCATCATTCGTATTTGAAAAATCCGCTAAATTTCTGCTTAAATCCACAGCCCCCACTTCCACTACCTCGGGATATGCTCCTGGATAATCCAATTCATCCGTTTCATGACGCCCATCACCGCTATTTCCAGCTGCACAAACAACAAGGATATCGTTCTGAAGGGCCTTTTGAATGAGTTTATGTTCAGTCTCATCGGGAGGTCCGCCAAGCGAAAGTGAAATAACCGAAACCTTTTCTTCATTTGGTCCCCGCCAATTGATAGCATACTCTAGAGCACCATTAATCCAATCAATGTCGCCTTGTCCTTGACCATTTAGGGCCTTTAACGCTAATATGCTTGCTTTCGGAGCCACTCCCACTACACCAGCGTTATTAATGGCAGCAACAACCGTACCGCTTACATGTGTCCCATGTCCGTTATCATCTTGATAATCCCCGGTATTGGTAAAATCCTTCCCACCAATGATTCTTTCCTTGAGGTCTGGATGTCCCTTGTCTATGCCTGTATCAATGACGGCAACTACCACGCCCTCACCATAACTGCTTTTTTCCCAAATTGCCGGTGCTTTCACAAGCTCGACACCCTCAGGAATCTTCTCTTTCACCGTTTCCATTACTTCAAGAACTTTGTAAGGTATTAATCTTTTTTCTCTTGTCATTTGATTACCCCTTCCTTCGTTCAATAAGTTAAACTGCCATCAGTGTAGGGATTTTCATCCCGTCTGGTTGCCGTCTACCGTTGAAAGAGATGAGATCAAAAAACTCTTCTCTCTTATATATACCAGATTTATGAAAATAAAAAAGAAGTTTTTGGAAAATTCCGTCTAAATGACTACTTTTTATTTCTTTTTGTGTAATTATCTGGTACTCTCTCATTATAGAACAAACGTTCGTCTAATACTACACTTTTTTCTCATTTTTTTCCCAAGCACGCACTTTTCCAATAAAAAAGAAGCGACTCCGAATCGAGTCAGCTTCCAAGATGTTAAGCTGCACCGCAGCATTTTTTGTATTTTTTCCCGCTTCCGCATGGACAAGGCTCATTTCTGCCAATGACTGGTTCTGCATGAACATGCGGCATTTTAGCTGCCTTTGCACTTTCCGTGATAATTTGCGTGCCTTTTTCCTTCATTTGCTGATACCGCTGTTTAAATAACTTCATTACATCTTTACTGTACTTCAGCGTATCTTCCGCGATATCCATCGCCTTTTGCTTCGAAATATTATAATCCTCCAGGACGAATTGATTATCCCCGAAAGAAACCCTCACTCCAAAATGCTGTCCCGCCTGTTTATTGCCTTTAAGCTCCTCAACGAATTCAAGGTATACTTCCTGGCAATCACAAGTCTGATGCATGCAATAATAATCATATATCCAATACGATTTATCTTCGTATTTACTCTTTAAAGCAATGCCATCCTCAACGCCAAACACATCCAAATATTTTATCGCTTTTCCATCGAGTATCTCAAATGGATCAATCGTTCTCATCTATAGACACATCCTAATTCATCAAAATTTATTCTTCCTTTGTATTGTACAACCTAATTCATCAATCGTCACTTGAAACGAAGCCTGACAAAGTCAAATCCCTTTCAGTAAAAGCTTAATTAAGGACGCCTTATTGAAGGCAATAAAAAAAAGCTGCATCAGTGTCTATATACTGATGCAGCCCCTAATCCTCATCCAATCCATGTGGTCAATTCGTCAATCGGTGTTTTCTTAGCAGGTTTCGGCTCCATGTCAGGATAACCCAAGTATATGAAAGCCAATACCTCTCCCTTAGAGGATAAATTGAAAAATTCACGGACCTTGTCATGATAAGTTATTTTCCCCGTTCTCCATACAGCTCCCAAACCTAGAGAATGTGCTGCAAGAAGCATATTTTGGATGGCACTGTTCACAGCCGCATATTCTTCTGCCACGAGGACATTATTCTTATCACTAGGCTCTATGCCCACTGCGATGATGACTGGAGCCCTTAATGGATTCTTTTTTTGCCTTTCGAGCTTGCTGATTAAACTTTCAGGGGTATCATCAGCATTTTCGATTCTTGTTATTTCTTCGAATACCTGCCCAAGTTTATTTCTTCCTTCCCCTGTCAAAACAAAAAAACGCCAAGGCTCCGTCCGATGATGATTGGGTGCATATATTCCGGCTTCAATGATTTGCTCGATCATTTCTTTAGGAACCGGATCTTGCTTAACGATTCCAATGCTTCTTCTCGTTTTTATAGCCTCGATAGTCTCCATATTATCTCCCCTTATCCCTTTATCTCTAATAACTTCTGTTTCAGTTCATTTTCCATTGACGCCAATTCCTGTTCAGCTTGCCGGCGTTTATGCCTGCCTTCTTCTTGAATCCGCATGGTCTCCTCAAGTGTCGATATCAAGTTAGCTTGAGTTTTCTTTAATGTTTCTATATCGACAAGTCCGCGCTCATTTTCTTTTGCGGTTTCAATGGTATTCGTTTTCAGCATCTCGGAGTTCTTCAATAACAAGTCATTTGTAGTCTTGGAAACCTGTTTTTGTGCTTCTACAGCATGCCTTTGCCTGATTAGGGTCAGTGCAATCGCAACCTGGTTTTTCCAAAGTGGAATGGCTGTCATGATCGAAGATTGGATTTTCTCGACTAGTGCCTGATTCGTGTTTTGGATCAGCCTGATTTGCGGTGCGCTTTGAATCGTGATTTCACGGCTCAACTTCAAATCATGAAGCCTTTTATCCAACCGTTCAGCAAATTGCAGCATATCATTTACTTCTTGAAACTTCATTTGATCATTACTTGATTCAGCGGACTTCCTTAGCTCCGGAATCGTTTTCTCATGGATTTCTTCGAGTTTGATTTCCCCAGCTGCAATATAGACATTCAATGCCTGGAAATATTCCTTATTCGTTTCATATAGCTTTTCGAGAATTACGATATCCGATAACAGAATATTCTTGCTCCGATCGAGTTTTACACTGATTCGGTCGATTTGGGCACCGGTTTTTTGATACTTGGATAGCACCTCCTGTACAGATCCCGAGAGCTTCCCGAACATACGCGCAAAAAATGAGGGCTTATCCGGTTTTAACTCATCCGGGCTGAGTTCGTTTAACTTTTTCATTAAATCATTGATAATGCTGCCCACTTCACCCACATCTTTTTTCTGGACATGCTCAAGCATGGAATTAGAAAAGGTCAGGAGCTTTGATTGGGCGGGTGTACCATAGGATATCATTGCCTGATGATTCGTTGGGTCGATTTGTTCGGCAAGCTGATAAGCCTTTGCCCTGTTCTCTTCAGGAATGACATCAATCAGTTTAACCGGTTTCGCTTCCTGGGAAGATACTTTCTCAAGCTCCTGCACCCCATCAAATGGATTGGCTAAAAGGTCATCGTTCAAACTGGCGTTATTCGTTTTATTCAACAGGTTTGGATCATTGTTATTCATTTTAACCTCCTGCTTTCATCAATTACTTGTGACTCTATTCTAGTTTTAATGGATTGCTTAGCAACATCCAATTCGAAGTTAAGGTTATCGATATCATCGGCAATCACTTTATATAAATCCTTTTCTATCGTATTAGTGAGTTCCTTTAAAGTTTTACGAGTCTCCGTTAAGGAAAGTTCGAGTTCCCTATTCTTTTTTGGCTGCTGTGCTAGAAAAACATATTTCTCCGCAAGCTCCATGGCAGAATCCAGATGCGAGTAATAAAACTGTTCTGCTTGATAAAACCGCTTCGGTTCTTTTTTTGTCAGACTGTATATTTTCCTGATCATTTTAATCATCTCTTTCCTCTGTTTAAAAGAAGAGATATGCCTGACCGAGATTAGTGCTTTTTGCACCCTCCATATCTTCGGTTTTGCTTCGATTAAATTTTTCTTTATATATTGATATTCTTTTCTCGTCAATTCATGTTTTTTGAGGTATCTTGATGAAAAATATACGGAACTCAGCCAGTATACAAGTACCCCTCCTGCTAAAGATATGACAACGGACAGGGCAAACGGTTGATTCAATACGAAATAGCTAACCATCCAAACCGGCAAAACCATTGGAAATGCAATCAATATCGGAACAAAATCAGCAAGAAATCGATTCATTATCATTACACTCCTGACTTACACTCTTTTCTTTATATACGGATTATCCTTGGAATTGGTTTCAAGATGAAAAAAAGAATTTCTCCTATCCTAAACGATATAGGAACCGGATGGTTTCTGCAAATTTATTGAAATTTTTTCTGTGAATTACCTCTTCTTCCCATTCATATGGGCTAACGCCTAGTCACTTCACCGGAACTGACATAAGTTATAGGGTATCCATCCTGATTTTAAAAAGGAGAGTTGACCATGAATTCATACGGATTTTATCCTTATCCACAACAAAATGGAAATCATCAGTACTTTGAACCAAATTTCAACCCATACTTCCAACAGCCTGAACGATTTGATTATATGCCACAGCAAGATTGGAACTTTCAGCAGGTACAAGAAAATCCATATAGCCAGGTGCCAGACCAA
Organism: Peribacillus sp. TE19612; assembly: GCF_056279465.1. Taxonomy (NCBI): domain Bacteria; kingdom Bacillati; phylum Bacillota; class Bacilli; order Caryophanales; family Bacillaceae; genus Peribacillus; species Peribacillus sp. TE19612. The sequence goes on from NZ_JBWCCL010000005.1 coordinate 332,019, forward strand.
TTCGATATTGAAAGGCAGCCTCAACAACTTGAAAGAAGAATCCGGGAACTTGAGCGTCAAAACGAGCGTCAAACGAGGGAACTCAATCGGCAGAACCAAGAAATCACGCGGATAAATCGTGAAGTGAACCGCATTAACCAGGAAATCACCAGGCTAAGTCAAGCGGACCAGCGACATACGAATAGGTTAAACAGACTGAATCAAAGACTTCGGGCCGTGGAAAGAAACCTTAACATCCCCTTCACCGCAACAGATGATGGTTTTTAATGAAGGAAAAAGCGGGAGTTCATTGCGAGCTCCCGCTTTTTCCTTTGAGATTTAATCAAACGATTGATTAATCTTCAAAGGTTCACCAAACCCTTGTCCAGTGTACAAAGCTTTACGATTTCACTATTGTTTTCGCCGCCTTAAATGTGAATCCTGCTACTTGCTTTAAAAAAGTAGTTACAATACTGATCTGCAGAATAAGGAATCAGCCATATTCCCGCGGAATTCATCAAGTTATTTATAAGAAAATAAAAGAGCGGGAGTCATATTTACACTCCTGCTCTTTCTAATTTACAACATGATCCGTTTCAACTTGTCGTTTCTAGATTCCTGTTCCTCCTGGGTAGACAAGTCATACTTCTTCAATAGATGAAAAAGTTCATTCAATGTTTCCTGCGAATTCCCTTTTTCAAGATATCGATCTAATGTTTGACTCAATTGTGTTGGTAAAAATGCCTTTTGGCTCTCAAATTTTAGCCTGACATCTTGTTGCGAATGATTAAGATTGCATGCACCCATTTAAAAATTCACCTCTTACTTGATTTTACCATTGTATCATAGACATTACCTTGTCAATTCTTCATCCTGCTTATAGTAATCCTCTACCTTGATGAACTCCGGCGAGGTATGTGTGGCCATGATGCCATGATAACTGATATCCAACCCAAGTTCTTCTTCTTCTTCAGTCGATCTTATAGGAAGCCAAACATTTATAACTTTAAAAACAAGCCAGGTCACTGAAAAGCCCCAGATGCATAACACCACTAATCCTAATATTTGAACTCCGAGCAAATGCCATCCCCCGCCGGCAAACAGTCCGTTTTCAGTGGAGAAAAGCCCTACCGCTATCGTACCCCACATTCCTGATGCCGCATGAACAGGAAAGGCACCGACCGGATCATCGATTTTCCGGGCTTCCAACCAATTTGTCGCAGCTAACATCAACATTCCAGAAACTGCTCCAATCAGCAACGCCGCCAGATCACTAACGAATGCACATCCAGCTGTAATTCCGACAAGACCAGCAAGTGAGCCATTGATGACGGAAGGTGCATCCGAGCGTCCATATCTAAACAGTGTATAAAGCAGGGTCACCGCTCCCCCTGATGCAGCTGAGAGCATCGTGACAATGGCAATATGTCCAATTCGGACATCTGTAGCTTGCAAGGTGCTTCCTGCATTAAATCCAAACCAGCCAAACCATAAAAGGAATGCCCCAACAGATGCCAATGGGAGATTACTCGGCAGCGAAATGGAGCTGGTCCCCCTTGAAGTGAATTTACCTGCTCTCGGCCCGATTACAATGGCAGCCGCAAGTGCTGAAAAACCGCCTAGTGCATGAATGACAGCAGACCCTGCGAAGTCCTGCATGCCCAACCTGCTTAACCAGCCGCCACCCCATACCCAGTGACCGGCAATCGGATAGATGAATGCTGTCATCATTACGACAAAAATAAGATACGCCCGAAAATTGATCCTTTCCGCAACTGCTCCCGAAACGATGGAAATGACGGCGATGACGAATGCCCCTTGAAATAACCAATATGCGTCCATGGAAATCGTAAGGTCGATGTGCGACAAATCACCTTTCAGCAGAAAGCCACTTGCCCCGATGATTCCAAATACATCCATTCCATACATTAAGCCAAAACCAACGACGAAATAGCAAAGCGTTCCGATCGTAATATCGGCAAAAACCTTCATGATGATGTTCACATTATTTTTCGTACGGACGAACCCTGCCTCCAATAAGGCAAACCCGCCCTCCATCAATAGTATCATGGCTGCTGTCAGAACCACCCAAATCGTATCCAAGCCAGCGTTTAACGTTTCTAGAGTCATCTCGGCGTTCCCTCCGCTTTCTGCCAGGCCATTATTTCTTTAATGATGTCTGATGGTAAATTCATTTCCCTTTTTTCCGGTTCCGCCTCAAGTAAACCGATCACCTCATTTAAAAAAGCGACCCGCTGTTTTATTTTCTCGATTTGTTTATATCTATCTTTCACATTCACCAAATGTTCAACCGCCTGGTGATGACTTGGGGCACGCCCTGTAAAAAAACGTTTAAATGGTGATAGGGATTGATACCAAGCTTCCTCAGCTCTTCGTTTTTGCTCATATTTATGAATTTTACCTTTGATCGATTCAATTTCCGACTCCTGTTTGCTTTTGTAGAATAGCAGTCCTTTTATCACTTCTTCAGATGAAATTTCAATAACAACCCTACTATATAAATCGTCCATAATATAAATGTCATATCACCTCACGTAATAACGTTATGTTTTCTACAATTATATTTAAAATTCTGAATTCGGTCAATGATTAAACAATAAAAACGATTCGTACAACGAAAAAGGAGGATTAAAACAATGAATTCTGCCTGTTTCCATTCCATTAATCAAACGTTTGATTAAGAAGCTAGTCACTTGATTTCACTCATAGATATATTTGGAAGGTATAGATAATCATTTTTTCCCCACTCTAATAAGGCAGTAAAAAAACTAGGGGGTTCATATATGACAGTTATAAACGATGTCAAAACAACTATAGCAGGGTTAAAAAGCGCTCAAGCGAGCTTTGAAACTTTCGCCCTTTCTACAGATAATGAGCAAGCCAAACAATTGTATCAACAAGCTGCCCAACAAACACAATCGATTGTCGACAGCATCACTCCTCGCATTGAAGAGATTCAAAACGAGGAGCCTCAATATAAACAATGATCATTCATATAAAAAAGGTTGGTTAAAGCAACCAGCCTTTTTTATATCTTTCCATAACCAAGAATAAAATTTTTATTCCTTTTTCTATATCAAAAAATAATGTAGAACAGAATCTTTAAGCCAATCTCAAACTACCAAAGGGTTACATACCTGACTTGAACTGATTCAGTACGGGTCGCGGATGAAAAATCTGTAATTCTTAAATTATGATCGACTACCACTTAAAAATCATCATAGAAGATCGTTTTGAGGATTACGATTGTCTTGGACCTCAGAAAGACTTTTAATGCCGAATGAAGTGATACGAGGATGTTAAATGATAAAAAGTAAAAGCTGCCTGCTTTATCACCGGATTTTGTTTGACCGAATTGGCCGCTTTGTTACTTTCAGGTTGCGGTGATACCGCAGCCATTGAACACCGGGCCAAAGGTTTCCTTTTAGGTAATGGCTGTACTATATTCAAATTGGCTGAAGGATTTTTTTGTTATTCCTTTGTTTTATCTTACTGACAATACTCATACAATGGGGTGGTTTAATAATGCTTACGGGGCATCGCACATGGGTGTTTGATCAAAAGCCTGTCATCGTCTCCACAGGAACCGTTGGCGGTCCATTTGAAGCAGACGGTTTGCTTGCGGATGATTTCGATCTTCTCCATTCCGATTTATGGATCAATCAAGATACCTATGAAAAAGCACATAAAGTCTTATTGGAAGAAGCGAGTACAAAAGCAATCGAGAAGGCGGGTCTTCAAAAGGAACAGATACAATTTTTCCTTGGAGGCGACCTAATCAATCAAATAACCCCTACCAGTTTTGCCTGTCGAACACTTGGAACACCTTATCTCGGCTTATTTGGTGCCTGCTCCACCTCCATGGAGGGACTGGCTCTTGGCGCCTACCTTGTCAATACCAAAGGAGCAGAGTACTTATTGACGGGAGCATCAAGTCATAACGCCGCAGTAGAAAAGCAATTTCGCTACCCAACTGAATACGGAGGGCAAAAACCTCCAACAGCCCAATGGACTGTTACGGGGGCTGGCGTGGCTTTATTAAGCAGTGCCGGGAAAGGCCCAAGGGTCACTTCAGCTACGATAGGCCGAGTCATCGACATGGGATTGACCGATCCTTTCAATATGGGCGGTGCCATGGCTCCGGCCGCTGTAGATACGATTGAAGCACATCTTAGAGAAAGAAACCTCGACCCGTCCTATTATGATTTAATAGTGACCGGGGATTTAGGAAAGATCGGACATGAAGTTTCTCTGGCATTATTTAAAAAACATGGCACGCCGATTAAAGAAGAGCAATATAAAGATTGCGGTTTAATGATATACAGGGATGGTCAGCCGGTCCTGGCCGGGGCAAGCGGCCCTGGATGTTCCGCAACCGTCGTTTATGGTCATTTATTAAATCGCATGAAAAAAGGAGAAATAAAACGATTGCTCGTTGTGGCTACCGGTGCCTTGCTATCTCCTCTATCCTTTCAACAAAGCGAGACGATTCCATGCATCGCCCATGCCGTATCGATTGAATATGACGGAGAAGCACAAAACTAAGGTTTGATGTTTGAACACACACACCTGCTCATACTGGTTGAACATTTCTTGGCTGCGGAGGTTGTTTCCGTAGCCCTAGCGGATGTAAAAAAGCATCGATTGATCGGGTTGTTGCCGCTGGCATGTTTGAAGCAACCAGTGCCTGGATAACAGCCGCTCATGGTTCCGAGTCATTATTCCAGACGACCTAAAAAGATAAGGAGGATGCTGCATGACGATAGCTTCCAATGTCAAACAATGTGTCTCTAGCTTAAAAGGAGTTGAAGCAGGCTTATCCAGCTTAGCACTCCGGACTCAAGATGATGAATCTAAACGCATCTTGCATGAAACGATGCTGGTGGTGAATGAAGTTAGGAAGGATGTACAAACGCGCGTGGGCGAGTTAGAACGGGAAGAACCACAATATAAAGGGTTTTAATGACCATGATCAAGCAGGAGGTGTTTGGTAATGCCGGATTGGATAGAAATTGTTTTGCGTTCATTTTTCTTTTTAATTGTTCTTTTTTTGATCACTAAAGTGTTAGGAAAAAAACAATTGTCCCAGCTCTCCTTTTTTGAATATGTAACGGGCATAACCATTGGTAATGTTGGGGCAGAATTAGCTACAAAAGTGGAGGGCAATATTATACATGGCGTACTGTCCATTCTCGTTTTTGCCATAGCACCCTTCATTGCAGGTTTAATATCCCTAAAAAGTAAAACTTTCCGTGATCTTGTGGAAGGAAAAGCATCGGTTTTCATCAAAGATGGGAAAGTCATGGAAGATAATTTAAAAAAAGAGAAATATACCATCGATGAATTGTTAGGATTGCTCCGGAAAAAGGATGTCTTCGATATTTCTGAAGTTGAGTTTGCCTTATTGGAAGCCAATGGGGATTTTTCCGTAATGTTAAAGAAGCAAAATCAACCTGTAACACCTAAGGACCTTAACCTGCCAGTGGCTGCAGTAAAGGAGCCACAAACCATCATCATGGACGGCAGCATACTTGATGAACCACTTTCCACGATTGGTCTGAACCGACATTGGCTTCATACTGAATTGGATAAGTTGGGGGTAATCCTCGATAATGTTTTTCTTGGTCAAGCCAATTCTAACGGAGAATTAACTGTGGACCTTTTTGATGATAAACTTAAAGTTCCTTCTCCTCAGGAAAAACCTCTTATGCTCGCGACCTTGAAAAAGTGCCAAGCGGACTTGGAGTTGTTTGCACTTGGAACTGAATCAAAAGAAGCTAAAGAGATGTTTAGCAAAAATAGCGAAAAGCTGCAAAAGGCAATAGATAACGTAGCCCATATCTTAAGGAACTGATTATATATTCATTCCCTCACTTTCATAAGCGATGTGACCAGCCCAATGATCACGATCGTCACACATGAAAAAAGAAAAATTTCGATACCTAAGGTGAATGCTGCAGCTGAAATGATTAGTGTATCTATGACGATAATCGCCAAAGCAATATCCATGGAGGTGGATTTTGAGATGATTTTGGCTAGCATATCCGTTCCCCCGCTGCTTGTCTCATATCGAAGCATGAGTCCTATGCCCATCCCTATGATGACACCGCCAATCAAAGAGCTTGTCAGTATTGAAATGGAAAAAACCTTTTTCAATGGATTAAGCCAATCCATAAAAAGGGATGTCAAAAGCAATCCGTGAACGCTGCTATAGAAAAAAGGGCGTTCATAATACCAGGCATATAAAAATATAGGAATGCTAAGGACCAACATGGATAGTCCCGTTTGAAAACCAAAGAAATAATGAAGGATGAGTGCAATCCCAATTACGCCGCCATCTATTAAATGATGAGGAACCAAAAATCCATTTATTCCAATGCCTACCAAAAAGCTACCAACAATGACAGCCACCGCTTTTTGAAAATTAATAAGATCACCTTGCCTCCCAATCCATATATTTCTTAATATATGTCCAAGTCAGAGCGTCAAGAATAATCATGCAAAAAAAAAATCCCCCTCCCTTTTCTTCAATTTAAAATACATTAAAAAGGTCCCGTTCATTTAGACCGGGACCCACAGTTTGTCGGAAAAGAGGTTCGGGAACTTATCTTTCTTCAAATATTCTCCCGAAACACCTGACCCAAAGCAGCCCTTCAACTCCTCAGGCATGGTCTCCTATATAACCGTTTAACTAAGTTGATTGGAGCCGGTTTACGAGAACACCTGCAGGAAAAGCACGCCTAGAGAAACCCCGCTGGCGCATGCCGAGGGCCAATCGTCCGCGGAGAGCGAGTGTGTGGATCGGAAATCAATATCCATATTGTACAAACATAAAAAATGCGGGCCAGTCAATTAGACCGGGCCCACATTCAATCATTTCAACTCTAATAACACTACATTTTCAACATGTGTCGTCATCGGGAACATATCGACAGGCTGGATATCAACTGCTTTATATCCGCCTTCTTCCAAGATATGAAGATCACGCGCTAGAGTGCCTGGGTTGCATGATACATATACGACTTTATTAGGCTTCATCTCGATGATCGTATTCAGAAGGGATTCTTCACAGCCTTTGCGTGGCGGATCCACCACGATGACATCAGCAGTGTTGCCCCTTTGATACCATTCAGCAATAACGTTACCTGCATCGCCGACCATGAATTCTGCATTTGAGATTTCATTCAATTCAGCGTTGCGTCGTGCGTCTTCTATCGCTTCTTCGACCACTTCGACACCGATTACTTTTTTCGCTTTTTTAGCTAAAAATAAAGAGATGGTCCCAATGCCGCAATAGGCATCTAACACCGTTTCTTCACCAGTCAGCCCTGCATAGTCAAGAGCTTTATCATAAAGGACTTTCGTTTGGTCTGGATTGATTTGGTAGAAGGATTTTGCTGATATCGCAAATTTCACATCACCGATCATATCATGGATCACTTCGTCGCCCCATAGCACAGTCATTTTATCGCCTAAGATAACATTCGTTTTCTTGGAATTCACGTTTTGAACGATGGATTTAACTTGTGGAAGACGTTCAACGATTTCCTTCACGATGGTTTCGATGAAAGGGATACTTTTCGTTCTTGTAACAAGAACAATCATTAATTCCCCTGTTTGCTTGCCATAACGGGCCATGATGTGCCGCAATACACCTTTATGTGCCTCTTCATTGTAAGCAGGGATACCAAGTTTACTGAAAATCTCTTTAACGACTTGAACTGCTTCATTAATTACTTCATTTTGGATAATGCTTTCTTTCGTTTCAACGATTTCATGTGTCCGCGGTTTGAAGAATCCTGCTATTAGCTTGCCATCCTTTTCACCAACAGGCACTTGCGCTTTATTGCGATAATGGGTTGGATTATCCATCCCGATGATCGGGTGAACCTTCACTTCCTCAAGTTTCCCAATGCGTGTCATCACTTCACGTACTTGTTTTTCCTTGAATTCCAACTGTCCTTCATAGCTCATATGCTGCAGCTGACAACCACCGTACTTATGATAGTCTTCAGTAGTGACCTCAACCCGGTATGGACTGTTTTCGATAATCTCCATCAAGCGTCCGAAGCCATAACCCTTATTAGCCTTCATCACTTTGATTTTTGCTTTTTCACCTGGAAGGGCGCCCTGAACAAAGATCGGGTAGCCATCGACTTTAGCGACGCCAGCTCCTTCATGTGTTAAATCTTCAAATAAAACCTCTACTATATCATTTTTAGCAACTGGTGCTGTTTTTTTCATATCATCTTCTCTTTTCTTTTTTATGCTAGCCTGTATTTTACCACAATAGAGGCCTTGCCACAAAACCACTCACCAATTTACCCTGGTTTTCATAAAAATATAGTGGAAGGAATTACGGATTTTTCATAGTTCCATGAATAAAAGTTCAATAAAAAAAGAAAAATAAGGAAAAACAAAAGAGGTGAGGAAATGGGTTTATTTAACTCTATATCGGCCTGGAATGCTACAAGGATAGAAAAACATCGAGCGAGTATGGAGGAAAAAGGCCTCTGTCCGGATTGTTACGGACGTGGATACAGCTCCTTCGTACCTACGGAATATCATTTTTCCGATATACACGACTGTCCCGGCTGTAATGGCACCGGAGCTTACGCTGATTGGGCAGCCATGAATGGGCAGCAAATGTAATCGCATACAATGCCAAACTTCAAAGAACTAAAAAGGACCCCCTGTTAAACAGGAGGTTCTTCTATTTCCTTTACCATATAGCGAAATTCATGGCCGCTAATCGAAATGGTTTTCATTTCTTTATATCCTAATCTGCCATAGAGACGATTCGCCGCTTCATTTTCATTTTCAACGACTAAAGAAATTCTTGGATACCCCTTATGTTTAGCGTATTCCTCCACATATTGAATTAGTGCACTGCCAATTCCTCTTCCTTGAAAATTCGGATCAACGGACACGGTATCCAAATAAAAGTCTCTCATTTCCGCTTCCTTATCCAGCGTAACTCTTGGGTCTTTCATTTTCATCCTTAATTGTTTCACTATCGGTTCATCCAAGCTTTCGGCATCCTTGCCATGGTAAGCAATGATCAATCCAGATACTTGTCCATCATGTTCACTGACAAGCGTATTTTCATAGCTGACCCGATTCCCACTTTTCCTGAACAAATCGGCAAGAACGGAAAGTATTCTTTCTTCTTCCGTTTCACCTGTCAAAACCTCTGCAATTTCCTTAATCGCTAACCGGGTCAATATGGCTGCCTTGTCCGCATCCTCCGGTGTCGCTTTCCTGATATACATGTTGCAATTCTCCTTGCTTCATTAAACTGAAAAGGCCACCAGATTCAGTGGCCTTTTCACCCTATTTATTTGCCGGATCATCCGGCAGTAGTCCTTGCGGGATGAATACATCAAAATGGCGGTACTGATTGACGAATTCAGCTGGGGCCATCCCGCCAAATTCCCCATCCAAATTAAGCATCATATCCTTTTTGGCCTGTACTTTAATTCGATTGGCTTTTTCATAAATGACGTTTTTATCATGGATATGCTCACCGCGCATTGCCAATGTTGCGACACGGACAATATCAGCCAGGTTTGCCTTTTTTAGAATAAGCAACGTGAACATACCATCATTCAAAGAGGCGTCAGGGGCCAGTTTCTCGAAGCCGCCGACCGAATTCGTGTTAGCCACCAAGAAAAGCATGATCTCCCCTTCAAAGAGCTTTCCATCATATTCAATAGAAACTTCCGTCGGCTTAATTGAAGGAAGCATTTCAATTCCTTTAATATAGTACGCTAGCTGACCGAGCATCGTTTTCAGCTTGATCGGCACGTCGTAGGTCAATTCGGTCAATCTGCCCCCGCCAGCAATATTGATAAAATACTTATCGTTCATTTTCCCGATATCGATCGGCATCGTATGCCCGCCGGCAATAATTTCGGCTGCCCCTTCGATCGACTTCGGTAAATGCAGCGCCCGCGCGAAATCATTGGTCGTTCCCGTCGGGATGATTCCTAGTTTCGGACGTTTCTCTGCAGTGGCCAGTCCATTAACAACCTCATAAATCGTACCGTCGCCCCCTGCTGCAATAACTACATCATAGCCGCGTTCAATCGCTATCTTAGCCGCTTTCGTCGCATCCCCAGCACCGGTCGTCGCATGTGCAGAAGCTTCGTAACCAGCTTCTTCAAGTTTCGCTAGCACACCTGGCAGGCTCTTCTTAATGGCTTCCCGGCCCGAAGTCGGGTTGTAAATCAACCTTGCTCTTTTCATTTCCCATCATCCTTATACATATTGATTCCATAATTTACATCTTAATCCTTCATTACATGAAAAGCAATATTCGAAAAAAAGAGGACCGTATTTCGGTCCATATCTTTTGCATTTTACTAGAAATCTTATCAGGGAAAATTATAATGCTTTTTACAATTTTATTCTAGTAAATGATTTCAATCAGGGATATTGAACATTCACGTTAAATGTGTCGGTAACCGTTAATGTATGTTTCCCTTCACCAGTATTGAATATCCCATTCTTTTTTACAATACCTTCTTCATTTGTTTCTTGTTTCACTTCAGTCATCTTCCAGCCATTCTCAGGACCTTCAAGTTCCTCGGCCTCTCTAGCATCTATCTTGATATCACTATTATCCTGAAGGAATACACTTAGATTTCCGCTATCTTTCACACTCCAGTCATTCAAGAGCTTTCTAGGCTTCAAGACAAGATCGGTATTTTGACCGTCTATCTCCACTGCCAACTCAGCAGGGATTATAAGGGTGGCCTTAAGATTCATTGTACCACTGTCCAAAAGTCCATTTTGAATCGGCAAATCCTTGAAACTTATATAAAGCGTATCACCATTTCTCTCTACGAGTAAATAATCTTCCGCCTTCTTCAACAATGAATCAGCATCTTCCATTACCCGCTCACCATATGTTCCAAAAACGGAAACTTCTCCGTCATTACCACTTTCAATGGTCAATGGGTATGGGCCAGAGTCCAGGACAACTCTCTGTATGCCCTTCCCTGCCTTTTGATTGAAACCAGGCAAATTGACCGTTTTCTCTTCACTATTAACGGCAGCCCTAACTTGATCCATCAATCCGCTGGATGTAAGCAGAATTAAAACTATTCCCGTCGTTCCAAGCAATCCCACGAAAAGAATGCTAAGAATATCATACTTTACAAAAGAACTTTCTTTTTTCGAAAAATAAATATAAAAGAGAATCTCTGCACCCAAGATAATGAACAGCAACGGCCACCACGATAGCAGAATCGTCGTCAAATTCATATCCGTAATTTGAGAAACGAGTAAAACCAAACCCAAACCAACCAGGGAGATCCCCATTGAAATCGTTCCGACTCTCCATGTTCTCATTTTGTCTCCTCCTCGACTCTCCCTTTTTTACTTCCCGACAGCAATTTGATTCCTCCGCCTATTAGAAGGATGCATACAAGGCCTTTTTGAAAATAATCCCTAAACCAATATTCCAAGTTGCTTCCAATCCATTCATCTAAATGGGGAGCGATGGCCGGGACGATCATATTACTAGCCAAGAAATAGATTCCAATTCCCACCAAACCCAATCCTAACCATTTTTGATGATTGACCATTCCCGAAATGATGGGCGTATCTTCTACTGGACCCTCCTCCATTTTTGATGCTTTTTGCAATCCATCAAAAAAACTATAAAACCAGATAATCGGAATAAGGAAGAAGAAGAAACCCAACCGGAGTAAATCCAGTATGTAAATGGCGAATAAAAAGCCGGCCATCAATTGTATCCCGCGTTTTTGCAGCCCCAAATATAAGTGACCTGCACCAGGGAAAATAGCGAATAAAGTCGCGACCGCTTTACTCTTCTTCCCGGATTCCCGTCTCTCCTCGAAATCTTCCAAAACGGTCCGATCGATAAGCTCCTCACCTCTTTGCTTTTTATTCAGCTGTTGAACAGAATCAAAAAAGCTGTAAATCCAGATAACAGGCAATAGTGCCATGAATATTAACAGGCCTTCCATTTGTGTCATCACACTGATGAATATCACCATGATGCCAAAGCCTAAAAAGCTGATGAGAAAAATGAGCCCACGGTTCATGAGGCCTAGCTGAAAATGCCCTAACCCAGGAACGAATGAAAGGATGATTACATAAAACCTTTCCGCTTCCGGCTGATTTGCCATTCCCTCCACATCCTCTTCACTTTTAGGATTCCTCAGTGAGGTGACCACCAAATCAAATATACTGATGAAATAAAACACCATTCCAATAACGGAAAATGCCAGAAATGCATCCGATTGACTGATTAACGAAAGAAAAAGACCTCCAAGCCCCAATCCAGCTGTGGCAAGAAAATAAAATAGCCCTTTATATTGCCTTCCTAGGTAAAAATGTCCGAAACCTGGCAGAAAGGATAATAAAAAAGCTAATACCGGACTTTTATTCATTTCTAAACCCCTCCTTATTTTTCTTTTCGATTGTATCCATCCAAGTAAATGTTTTATCAATAAGGTCCTCGGTCAAGGACTGCGTTTTCTTTTCACTGCTTGATTCCACAGAATCCACGTATTCTGTCAATGATTGAAATACCCCGCCTGCCATTAATAAAATCGTAAATCCGGCCGCAATCAGGTAATGTCTTGTGATTGTCCGAAGTGACTTCTCTTTTCGGTGTGGCCAAGACTCTTCAACAGAGCCGCCTTTCAATCGGCTAATCGAGTCCATGACTGGACCTGCAATATCAAATCCTTCAAGGTCAAGACTTGTTTCTTCTTTTTCCATCGCTTCCATATAGACGGACAAACACTTGTCACAGGAGTATAGATGATTTTCATATTCAATTTTTAAAGCCTCTGGTATTTCATCTGCCAAATATGCAACCCATTGTGCCTCTGAAACATGATTCATGAAAAATCCTCCTCTTTCCAATGTTTTCTCATCCAATTTCTTGCCCGGTATAGCTTTACTTCCACAGATTTCACTTGAATCTGCTGTTCCTCTGCAATTTGCTTGAATGTCTTTTCCTTTATGTAATAGCCATATACAACGTCCCGATATCCCTCTGGAAGGTCATTCAGCTTCCGTAATACTTGCTTTCGCCTTTCATTCCGAAAAAATACTGCCTCGACATCATCCGTTAAGCCCAAATTAACTTCCGATGAATGTTCGTCCTGTAATTCTTCCTTTTGGCGTTCCCTCTTTCTCTTTAGATCGATTGCATGATTGACGGCAATTCGGGTAATCCAAGTTTTGAAGCCTTGGTTCTTATATTGAGGAAGAGAAGTGTAGATTTTGATAAAGACTTCCTGGGTAACATCTTCTGCATCCTTTTGATTCCGCAAGACGGAATAGACGGTTCTATAAATCGTCTGTTTATAAGTTTCAATCAACATTCGGAATGCATGATCATTCCCAGCCCTTACCTTCTCAACTAACTCATCAGACACTTCTCTTCCCCCTTTCCTGATAAACATTCATGTAATAGACGACACAAAAAGGAGTTACCCCTACAGATAACTCAAAATTATTTTTCCGCTTATTATTTTTCTCAGTAAACTTTTTCCTTAATCAAGAGAAAACCGTACCACTTTAAAAGTGATACGGTCAATATTAACGTTTATTGATTTCTTCCACCAAAATTTTATTAACAAGTTGTGGATTGGCTTGTCCTTTTGTCGCTTTCATAATTTGCCCGACAAGGAAGCCGATTGCCTTTTGTTTACCCGCTTTAAAATCTTCAATGGATTGCGGGTTATTATTCAATGCTTCTTCAACGGCTGTACGCAATGCGCCTTCGTCGGAAATTTGGACTAGTCCCTTCTCCTTGACGATCGTTTCAGCATCCCCGCCGTTTTCAATCAATTCTTTGAAAACCTTTTTAGCGATTTTAGACGAAATAGTGCCATCTTCAATTAGCTTGATCATTCCAGCCAATGATTCAGCAGTCAATTTGACGTCATGCAGCTCTTTGCCTTCTGCATTCAAGAAAGCGGAAACCTCACCCATGATCCAGTTAGATGCCAGTTTTGCATCGGCACCTGAAGCAACTGTCGCTTCAAAGAAATCCGCACTTTCTTTCGTTACCGTTAAAACGGCTGCATCATATTCAGGTAAGCCAAATTCTTCGACATAGCGTTTTTTCCGGGCATCCGGAAGTTCCGGAATTTCGGCAGCGATACGAGCTTTCCATTCTTCATCAATATGGATCGTCAATAAGTCCGGTTCCGGGAAATAACGGTAATCATCGGAGCCTTCCTTAATTCGCATTAGTACGGTTCTGCCTGTAGCTTCGTCGAACCGGCGAGTTTCCTGTTCGATTATGCCGCCTTCATTCAAGATTTCCGCTTGTCGGATTTCTTCATGCTCCAACCCTTTGCGAACGAAGTTGAATGAATTCAAGTTTTTCAATTCGGTTTTCGTACCGAATTCCTTTTGGCCAACAGGTTTCAAGGAAATGTTAGCATCACAACGAAGTGAACCTTCTTCCATTTTACAATCGGAAACGCCCGTGTATTGAATGATGGATTTCAGCTTTTCCAAATAAGCATACGCTTCTTCCGGGGAAGTGATATCCGGTTCGGATACGATTTCAACAAGAGGCGTACCTTGGCGGTTATAATCGCAAAGCGAATAGTTCCCTTTATGTGTCAGCTTTCCAGCATCCTCTTCCATATGAATGCGGGTAATGCCAATTTTCTTTTTCTTGCCGCCCACTTCGATTTCAATCCAACCATGTTCACCGATCGGTTGATCGAACTGTGAAATTTGGTATGCTTTAGGATTGTCCGGGTAAAAATAGTTTTTCCGGTCGAATTTCGTAACTTCCGCCACTTCGCAATTCAGGGCAATTGCAGCCTTCATTGCAAAATCAACAGCCTTTTTATTGACGACAGGCAATACACCTGGGTAGCCTAGGTCAATTACAGTCGTGTTACTATTTGGAGCGGCACCAAAATGATTTGGGCTCGCTGAGAAAATTTTAGAATCCGTTTTTAATTCTACGTGTACTTCTAGACCAATCACCGTTTCAAAGTCCATTATTTTCACCCCTTACAGCTTAGGAAATTGTTTATGAAAATCTGTTGCTTGCTCAAATGCGTGAGCCGCGCGGTAAATCGTGCTTTCATCAAAATGCTTCCCAATCATTTGCAGTCCAAGCGGAAGACCATTAGCTGCGAATCCACATGGCACGGATATACCCGGTACGCCAGCAAGATTGACTGGAATCGTCAAGATATCATTCGCATACATCGTTAATGGATCGTCTACTTTTTCACCAATTTTAAATGCAGGCGTAGGTGTAGTCGGCCCAACGATGACATCATATTTTTCAAAGACATCTTCAAAGTCTTTTTTGATTAATGTACGTACTTTTTGAGCCTTTTTATAATAAGCATCATAATAACCGGAACTTAAGGAGAACGTTCCAAGCATGATACGGCGTTTCACTTCGTCACCGAATCCTTCTGCACGGGTTTGCTTATACATTTCTATAAGAGTTTCTGCATTATCTGTCCGATGTCCGTAACGAACACCGTCAAAACGTGAAAGGTTAGCCGAGGCTTCCGATGAAGACAGAAGATAATAGGCAGCTAAAGCATATTTGGAATGCGGCAAGGAAACCTCTTCCCATTGAGCTCCAAGACCCTCTAGTACTTTTAACGCTTCAAGTACGGAATTACGTGCTTCTTCACCAACGCCTTCGCCAAGATATTCTTTAGGCACGGCTATTTTCAATCCTCTAACATCGCCTGTTAATGAATTCACAAAATTCGGCACGTCAACATTAGCAGAGGTCGAATCCATTGGATCTACTCCTGAGATCGCTTCAAGCAAATAAGCGTTATCTTCAACAGTTCTTGTAACCGGTCCGATTTGGTCCAACGAAGACGCAAATGCTACAAGGCCGAATCGGGAAACCCGTCCATATGTAGGTTTTAAGCCGACGACTCCACAATATGCCGCTGGTTGGCGGATCGATCCACCCGTATCGGAACCTAAAGAGAATAGGACTTCACCGGAAGCGACAGATGCAGCTGAACCACCCGAAGAACCGCCTGGCACATATTCCGTATTCCAAGGGTTGCGTGTTGCTTGAAATGCTGAGTTCTCATTGGAAGAACCCATCGCAAACTCATCCATATTCAATTTCCCGATCGTAACCGTTTCTGCCTTCTGTAGCTTTTGAACAACGGTTGCATCATAGATTGGATCAAAATTCTCCAAAATTTTGCTCGCGCAAGTCGTACGCAAATTTTTAGTGACAATATTATCCTTCACTCCGATTGGCATACCAAATAAAGCGCCTTCGTTCTCGCCTTTTACCAATTGATCATCCAAACGTTTCGCTTGATTGCGTGCGTTTTCTTCATCAAGTGTCAAAAATGCCTTCACCTTGTCCTCTACCTGTCCGATTCGCTTATACGATTCGTCAACAAGATCAGTGACACTTATCTCTTTCTTATGTAATCGTTCATGAAGCTCAGAAACCTTTTGTTCGAACAACGACATCATTGTCCCTCCTTATTCAATTATTGATGGTACACGGATATATCCTTCTTTGCTATCCGGTGCATTTTTAACTACTTCTTCTACTGGCAATCCCGGTTTTGCGACATCTTCGCGCATAACATTCTTCATATCCAAAACGTGAGAAGTCGGGTTTACTTGATCCGTATCAAGCTCATTCAACTGCTCCGCGAATGAAATCATTTGGTCAAGCTGATGCTGAAACTGTTTTGCTTCTTCCTCCGTAATGGCCAAACGGGCCAAATGGGCAACGTGTTTAACTTGTTCCATAGAAATACGTGACATTCTCTTCACCTCCGAAAAAATATCCAAATCGACTGAATTTCGTCGCTTTTCTCCATATAATCATCGTTTAAATCATATCAAACTATTGCACAGTAAAGCAACAAGAGATACAATGTCGAAATTCAATTATTTCTTAAGGAAAAAGAGATATTTTCCGGGAAATATGAGAAAGTTGCCGGGATTTCCGGGGAAATGACAATAAGACTATTAAAATTCGACAAATGTTACCTTTTTTAAAGAACTTGTTCCCTAAGATGGAAGGGTTTACTTTCTATTATATATCTTTGTTCATTGTTAAAGATTATTTTGACATTCACAAGAAATACATTCCAGTCGAAAAAAAGGATGAAGCCGCTAAGCTTCATCCTTTTTTCATTCGTATATATGAACGGATGGTTCGTCCTGATTCGCTTCACGGACTATGAGCGCTTCAGGTCCATTTACAGATGTAATGGATACCTGTACGGCAATATAGTTCGGGAAACGTTCCATTATGAGCCCAGCAACATATTGGGTAAAGCCTATCGCTTCCGAGTTCCCATAAAATTGAATGGGGATATCGATGTTCAGGCTTTGCAATTGATCATCCATATAGAACGCCCTTCCGATGACTCCATTAAAGTTAGGGAAGTATTCTTCGACATCTTCTTTAAAGTTCGTGAAAGTATTGACGTCATCACGGTATTTCTTTTCAGCAGCAGCAGAAGGAAATAGGAAATACTCTTCGTCCAAGTTCGTCCATTTCCCAATATTGTTCGAGTTTTTATCGATATTTGTATAGGAAATGAAATTCCCAGGGACTACTGAAGATTTTTCATTTTGCTCGAATAAGGCAATCGTAATCGGAACATTTTTCAGCTTATCCATATTACGCAGCCTTTTTAAGACTACTGCAGCAATTTTTTCCCCTTCTTGCTTTAGCTTTATACTATCGATTTTATTTTCATAGGTGGCACCGAATGCCTCTTTTTGATAGTAATGCACTGAATTCAACGCAAGACCTATTACTACTCCGCCAAGGCTCACCGAATTATCTTTTGTTTTGACCAAGTAATTATGTTCTAAAATATGAGCAAGATAAATTGGATTTTCTTCATTCCTTTTATCAATGTCTCCTTTACCTGGATCAACCGGATTCAAGCCAAGGTTCTCTGAGGCCTTCATCTTCTTTTCTTTCAACTGACTATCGGTATATTTTCTGTTCAGCCAGGAAGATATCTTGGAACTATCTAGCATTTGCCCCTCTTGAAACAGGTAATCTTCCGGGTCGAATTGGGTTTGGGCCAACCGCATCAATCCATTTTCGAATTCTTCAATGTCATATCGGGTATTTAGATTGGATACGACCAAACCGCGTGCCTTTGATGGTTCAAAAGGTAGGATTGTTTGATAATATTCTTCCGAAATTTTATACTTCGGAATAATTGCCGTTTCTTTTTTGTCTTTGGAGTCTTGAACTACCTCTTGCTTATCCTCGAAACTAGGCGCACATCCAGCAAGAAGCAGTATAAGAATCATCCCCAAAATGGAGTGTTTCCTCATAGCTACACCTCTTATTTATTTAGTTCCTCAATCAGTCTCTCTTCATCCCATACCATGACGCCTAGGCTTTCGGCTTTTTCCAGTTTAGAACCGGCATCTTCACCAGCTACGACCAAATCGGTTTTCTTGCTTACACTTCCAGCAACATTAGCTCCTAGCGCCTCTAATTTCTCTTTAGCTTCGTTACGTGTTAACTGATGCAGTTTTCCCGTTAAAACGACTGTTTTACCGGAAAAAATGGAGTCGATATCTTCTATAGCAACAGCTCTTTGCCCTTTGAAAGTAAGATTCACACCGGCTGCATCCAACTCATTCAATAAAGCATGGACTTCTTCCAATTCAAAATAAGCTACGATGGAATCAGCCATCTTATCGCCTATTTCATTGATGGCCGTTAGTTCTTCACGGCTCGCCTTGCTTAAGGCTTCCATCGTCCCGAATTCCCTCGCAAGCGTCTTGGCAGCTTTTGAACCAACATGGCGAATGCCCAGCCCGAATAGTAATTTTTCCAACGAGTTGGCTTTCGAAGCTTCGATCGCTTGAAGAAGTTTAGTGACGGATTTATCCCCCATCCTTTCCAAAGCAATCAGTTGATCGTATGTAAGCTTATAAATATCAGCCACATCTTGTATGAGTTCTTCTTTAAATAACAAGCTAATCACTTTTTCACCAAGACTGTCTATATTCATAGCTGTACGGGAAACAAAGTGAATCAGACCTTCCCGTATTTGTGCAGGACACTTCGGGTTGATGCAGCGTAAAGCAACCTCCCCGTCCAGCCGGACAAGTTCACTGCTGCACTCAGGGCACTCAGTCGGCATCTGAAACTCGACTTCTTCCCCTGTACGGCGCTCTGCCAGTACATTGACTACCTCTGGAATGATATCACCCGCTTTTTTCACAACCACTTGATCTCCGATTCTGATGTCCTTTTCACGGATTAAATCTTCATTGTGAAGTGAAGCTCGCTGCACAGTCGTACCTGCTACCCGGACGGGATCCAAAACGGCAGTCGGGGTCAATACACCCGTACGGCCCACATTCAGCTCGATATCCCTTAGGGTTGTAATGACTTCTTCAGCTGGGAATTTATAAGCAATGGCCCATCGCGGACTTTTTGCAGTAAAACCTAATTCATCCTGCTGTTCAAGGGAATCCACCTTTACGACAATTCCATCAATATCATAGGCTAAGTTTGGACGTTGTTCCGTCCATTCTACTATATAGGCCAGTACTTCCTCTATATTCGAGCATGTTTTTCTTTCCCGGTTCGTCTTAAACCCGAGTCGATCCAATAAATCCAGACCCTCGCTATGGGAACGGACCCCCGTTTCCCCCAAATCGGCAATCGCATAAAGGAAAATATCCAAGTTCCGTTTCGCAGCAAGTTTCGGATCAAGCTGCCTTAACGAGCCGGCAGCGGCATTTCGCGGGTTGGCAAATGGTTCCTCACCGCGTTCTTCCTTAGCCTTGTTTAATGATTCGAATGATTTTTTTGGCATGAAGGCCTCACCGCGCACTTCTATGGCGACCGGCTCCCGTAACTTCAATGGGATCGACTTGATCGTTTTCAAATTAGCGGTAATATCTTCACCGATCGTTCCGTCTCCACGGGTTGCCCCTCTTACGAAATATCCATTCTCATATTGAAGTGTGACGGCAAGTCCGTCAATTTTCAATTCACATACATAGGAAAAATTGTCACCTACAGATTGTCTGACCTTTCTGTCGAAATCCCGCAAGTCACTTTCGTTGAAGGCATTGCCTAAACTAAGCATCGGAGTGGTATGCTCCACCTTTTCAAACATATCCAAAATGGCGCCACCGACCCGTTGTGTCGGTGAGTCTGCCGTTTGCAGTTCCGGAAATTTCTCCTCATACCCAATAAGTTCACGTAGCAGCCGATCATATTCAGCATCAGGTACTGATGGCTGGTCCATCACATAATATTCATAGCTGTATTGGTTCAATAACGTTTGCAGTTCCAGAACTTTCTTCTCTGCAGCTTGTAAGTCCATACGTTCAATCCTTTCTAAAGAAGACTCCACCGCACTTCTGATAGAAGAGCGGTGTCTAAAGTCAGATATCCCTATTCTTTACCAGCAGGAGCATATTAATAGCTTATGCTTTTTCAACTGGTGCAAATTTCGCCAATAGGCGTTTGATGCCGATTGGACTTGGAAAGGCAATATCCAATTCCTTTCCTTCGCCTTCCCCTTTTACGCTCACCACGGTTCCTATACCCCATTTTTTATGGGAGGCACGGTCACCGACAGCCCAGCCGATTTCTTCACCGCCCGTTGCGGATGGTGCAGAAACAGCTTTTCCAAAGGCAGGCACTTTTCTTGTTGAAGCCGTTGAAGGAGACCCGGTTCTCGAAGAGCTGAAAGGCGTTTGCCTAGCTCTAGGAGCAGGTTTCGGTTTTAGGTCTTCTAGAAGTTCCTCTGGTATTTCACTGATGAAACGTGAAACGGGATTCATGCTCGTCCGTCCATACAATGTCCGCATTTGGGCATTGCTTATGAATAGTTCATTTTCGGCCCTTGTAATTCCCACATAAGCCAGACGGCGTTCTTCTTCCATCTCCTCTTCATCCATAAGCGAGCGGCTGTGAGGGAAAACCCCTTCTTCAAGGCCCAATAGAAAGACTACCGGATATTCAAGTCCCTTCGCTGAATGCAATGTCATCAACGTTACCGTATTTGTATTTTCTTCGGTATTCTCGTCAAGTTGGTCTATATCGGCAACCAACGCCAGGTCAGTCAAAAAGCCCACCAATGATTTGTCCTCACTGTTATCTTCGAATGCTTTCGTAACAGATAAAAACTCATCTATATTTTCAAGCCGGCTTTGTGATTCAATCGTTTTTTCTGCCTGGAGCATCTCACGGTAACCGGTTTTCTCGATGACTTCCTCCACAAGTTCCGTCACGGATAAGTACTCCTGCTGATTTGTATAATTAGTGATCAGCGTATGGAATTCCCTTGCCGCTTTGGTGGCCTTCCCGCTTATCCCTGCCATTTCCACAGACTCCAGTGCTTTATATATGGAAACATCATATTGATCTGCATAATCTGCCACTTTGTCCATCGAAGTTGCACCAATTCCGCGTTTTGGCACATTGATTACACGGCGAAGGCTGATGTCATCATCAGGGTTCGCAATAAGTCGAAGATAGGCAAGTAAATCCTTAATCTCTTTACGGTCATAGAACTTAGTGCCCCCGACTATTGCATAATTAATATTGGATTTAAGCAGAACTTCCTCCATGACACGTGATTGTGCATTCGTTCTGTAAAGTATTGCTATATCTGAATACTTCCTGCTGCCGTCCTGAACTAACTCATTTATCTTTCCGGCTACGAATTGCGCTTCCCCTTGTTCATTGTCCGCACGGTAATAGAATATCTTATTGCCATCTGCATTCTCGGTCCAAAGATTTTTCGGCTTACGGTTTTGATTGTTATCGATGACCTTATTCGCTGCTGCAAGGATTTTTTTCGTCGAGCGGTAATTCTGTTCAAGGAAAATCATGTTGGCATTCGGATAATCTTTTTCAAATGAAAGGATATTCGCAATATCCGCACCGCGCCAACGATAGATCGATTGATCGGAATCCCCGACAACACAGAGATTACGGAAGCGTGAAGCCAATAATTTAACAAGCATGTATTGAGCCCTGTTCGTATCTTGGTACTCATCAACATGAATGTATTGAAATTTACGCTGATAATATTCAAGCACCTCAGGTACGAGCTGGAACAATTGAATCGTCATCATGATCAAATCATCGAAATCGAGCGCTGAATTTTTGCGCAGCCGTTTTTGATATTCCGTATAAACATCGGCCGTTACTTTAGTGAAGTAATCAGACGCCGTCTTCAGGTACTCTTCCGGCCCGACCAATTCATTTTTCGCTGAACTGATGCTGCCCAAAATGGCACGATAATCATATTTCTTTGTATCCATATTACGGTCTTTCATGATTTGTTTTATGACCGATTGCTGATCCGTCGTATCCAATATCGAGAAGTTCCTATTAAATCCGATACGGTCGATATCTCTTCGTAGAATGCGGACACACATCGAGTGGAAAGTCGAAATCCAGATATCTTCGGATGCACCGCCAAGTATGGCACGGATCCTCTCCTTCATCTCACGTGCCGCTTTGTTGGTGAACGTGATTGCAAGGATGTTCCAAGGCGCTATTTCCTTCTCGACCATCAAGTAAGCTATTCGGTGAGTCAGCACACGCGTCTTTCCACTTCCTGCCCCAGCCATGATTAAAAGTGGACCATCTGTTGCTTTCACTGCTTTTTGTTGCTGTTCATTCAAACCAATTAATAATTTTTCCGCTAAATATTGCATTATCACACCACCTATACGAACATTCGTTTCTGTTTTAGTATACTATATTTCTTACATGTTTTCATTTAACTGCCGTAACTGTTGCAAGTGCCACTTTCAAATCTTCATAAATCACATTGCCGACAACGATGACATCCGCAATCTTGGACATCTCTTTGGCCTGTTCAACCGATTTTATCCCACCGCCATAGAATAGTATGGTATCTTCCAAACTCTCTTTGGCCGCTTCCACCATCTGTACATCGCCATAATCACCGCTGTATTCCAAATAAAAGATCGGCAGGTTGAACATCTTTTCCGCCATCATCGCGTATGCACCCACATCATCCATATCCAAATCAGTATTGGCTTTCGTCAATTGGGCCGCCTTGCACTCAGGGTTCAGGATACAGTACCCTTCAACGAAAATTTCATCCCAATTCAAAAGGTATCCGTATTCCTTGACTGCTTGCTGATGCAATTTCATCATCCAATCCGGGTTGGTGCTATTCAGGATACTCGGAATGAAATATAAATCAAACCCTGGCGTCACCGTTTCAACTGAAGAAATTTCCATCACACATGGGACCGTATATCGCCTGACACGTGCCATTAAATGAAGCACATTCTCAAGCGTGATACCATCCGTTCCCCCGACCATGATTGCATCAGTACCGGATTCACAGACTTTCTCAAGGGCCTCATCACTTATTTCTTTATTTGGATCGAGTTTGAAAACATGTTTCCACTCGCGAAAATCGTACATTTTAATCCTCCATTCACACTTCCCATTACACCATTATAGCATTAAGATTTTTCATTAAAAAAGAGAAGTATCGATAAAATGTTATTACCAAATGGAACCTTTTAATCTAAAATCCAATATAACATGGATACGGCTGAAAGACAGCCGGCAATGAGCGTGCTGGACACAAAATAAAAAGCCGGGAAATGAATTCCCCAGCTTTTTATTATAATCGAAAGAATTATGATTCAGTTGTTTCCTCTACGTTATCCTTAATACGGTTCAGAGCCATGGAATAAGCATCATTTCCGTAGTTCAAGCAGCGTTTGACCCTGGAAATCGTAGCCGTGCTGGCACCTGTTTCCGTTTCGATTTTATGATAGGTTTTTCCTTCTTCAAGCATGCGGGCTACTTCAAGACGCTGTGCCAATGATGAAATTTCATTAACTGTGCATAGATCATCAAAAAATCGATAGCATTCGTCCAAATCACGCAAGGAAAGGATCGACTTGAACAGCTGATCCGTTTCTTTTCCTCTTAACTTATCAATTTGCATGTTACTCCCCCTCAATTTCATGGGTATCAAAATGAGACGTCTCCTACTAAACCAGGTTCATCCGGAATAATATTGATCCAAGTTTTCCCTGGAATCAACCCTACCTCTTTATCGTTTTTCACTGGTGTAATACGACCATCCTTATTCACCCATTCTACTTCATTCGCTTTTCCTTTTTGAAGTAAATAACCATTTCCGCCACTTTTCAAGTCGATTTTTCGACGCCCTTTGTCGTCGATCACTTGATGAGCAGCCTCAATGATCAATATATTATCCAGTAAAATAGGTTTATTCGATTTATGCTCGACTGTTTGCTCTCCATTCGAATAACGTTTATATTTCTCTTCCGTGGCCTCGTATTCATACTGTACATCATACTCGTCTGATCCGTAGGAAACCTCGGTTTTCAATGCCGGTTCCCCTTGAAGTCCAGCTGCCTCTTCCTTTGTAAGGAAAGCATAAGGCTCCGGTGCACCATTCAACTCATAACCCTTTTCCTTTGCACCTTTTTCGATATCCTCAAAGGAGGTGTAGGAATTATGCGGTGCTTTTCGATCTGCCGAACGTTGAAACAAAGTACCATCATAATATAATCCGTTCAAGTTATCAATATACCCGCTGTCCAGCATGGTCTTTGCCTCGGGGCTATACCCATGACAGACATAGATGCAATCAAGGCCTTTAGCCAATTCGATATAATAGTCCCTTGCACTCCGAATCGGACCGATTTGACTAGGCATTTCACTTTGGAAGATAGCTAAAAATCTGGTTATGTCACCTTCTGCGAGCATTTCGTAAACCATATCGGCTTCTGAGAGACCCGATTGCGGGCGTGCTTCCGGATGATTATTAATCATCACTGCTGCAGCCCTTCGCTCACTGCCTGCTTCGGTGGCCATACCTGTAAGTGGAAACTCATTGGAAGGTTCATTTTTCACATCTGTATTTTTGATGACAGCTTGGTCTTTCGGCTTACTGTCATCCGATGCAGGATCCTCTTTCGTCGAACAGCCTGCCAGCAGTAAAATAGCAATAACGATGAAAAGAACTCTCTTAAAATTCATCTTTCCACTCCTCTGATTTATTAGCCATTTCTTCTCTTATATTTTAACGCATTATAGTGGGAAAGAGTATAGTTTTATTCATTACATCATATACTCCTCGCTGGGTCAGCCTTATATATGGCAGATGGGTTGTCGAAAAGAATGAAAGGGTATACACAGGATCGGCGAAGCGATAACCTCTCTCCCGCAGCAAATGTTTCAATTCATTTTCTTCTTTTATCAATTCAGGAACCTCCTTGGTCGACATGACTCCCTTTAATTTCAGAGGAAGTTCATGAATCACCTTGCCTTGTTCCGTCAAAATGATTCCACCGCCAATTTCCTTCAGCCGGTTAAATGCCAAATGCATATCCTTTTTCCTTTTACCGATCAGTATGATATCACCTGTATTTGTATAAGAGCCAGCAAAGCCACACAATTTGTCCGCAAACCCTTTTAATATCGTATTGATGCGCCATTTCCCTTCCCGGTCTATTAGCATGAAAAAGCATTCATCATCCTCAAAGTTCAGTTCTTCATGCCCAACATCATTGGCAAGGGAGTACGGTTTCGTAATTACATTATTAACCAATTCTATCCCGAACGGCATGGAAAATTCAAAATCTTCCTTTAAACTTAGATCCCAATCAAGATCGAGCGGTTTAAAATCAAAATCACTCCATTCGAATTCCTGTTTATCCGGAATGATCTCACCATCCCTTTTCACCCATTTCCCTTTCGCCATTACCGAAACCGGTGCGGGTTCCTTTACATCGGTCAGGAAGTTGATGTTCGCCACCCTCCCTGTGGCAATATTGCCATGAAGGTATTCAATGTTATAATATCGTGCGATGTTGATGGTCGCCATATTGTAGGCATCGATGACCGGAACGCCATGCTCTATCGCTATTTTGATCAAGCAGTCTATGAAACCACCTTCATAAAAGGACGGCGGTGATCCATCTGTCGTATAAAAGAATTTGTCATAATGATCAATGTCCAGTTCATGGATTTCCTGTATCAGCTTTGGTAAATCCGGACGGATCGAAGAATGTCTTAATGATACATAATAGCCCTGCAGCAAGCGTGACATGACTTCATCACCTGTCATTGCCTCATGATCACAATCGGCGCCGAACAAGGTCATTTTTGCTAAAGTCTTCTCTGAAGCACCTGGAAAGTGTCCTTCTATTTTCTTCCTCATTCGCTTGGCTTCCTGAATCCAGTGCAACATCATGTCATCCCCATCGAGAAGCTTCGGCCATCCAGTTAGTTCCCCGCCCTGTAATACGGCATCATGCTCCAGCCATGATTTGACGGCCCCATGGGAAAAGACCATATCTTCATCAATCAATTCCGTTTGTCCGTCAAAACGGCTCCACCAATACATTGTTACAGGAATGTTACGTAATTCTTTCAAAAGAGAAAACGCTTTCTTTTTATCTAACTGCAATAGAAACGGCAAGTTATCATTGATCAATGTCGTTGTGCCAAAATGAGATGCATAACGTGAAAAAGAAAGGGGATTATATAATTGAGAAGGGTGTGAATGCGGCTCAATATAACCCGGGACCAAGTACTGGTTTGTACAGTCGACCATTTCACAGCGGTCTATATTATCAGGAAGCTTATCGCCAACATATATGATGCGATCTTCATATATCCATATATTCGCTTTTACCCATTTTCGTAAAGCCTGATTTAAATAAGTCGTATTTTTTAGCAGAATGTGTGGTGCCCTATTGCCATCCAGCACATCTATATGTTCTCTTAGATGTTTATTTTTCCATCTATAGCGCTGTTCAAGCATAAACATTCCCCCATAAGTTATTAGAAACAGTGTATGAAAAAAACCATTTTCAATCCAATTTTATTTCATAGTAACATACTTGCCCCATTAGAACAGTAATGTTATCCAGATTATTGTTAAATTTTTGTGAAGGGATGGATTTTATATGAAGTTTAAACAAAATATCAGTATAATAAATGCTTTAATGCGAATTACTTGTGGTTTTACATTTCTAACATGGGCTACGGCTAAAATGGTGAAAAAACCATGGAAAAACCAATCTTATATAATCGTGGCCATGCTTTCCGCCATGAAAATAGGTGAAGGAATCCTCCGTTATTGTCCTGTCGTCGATGCGATGGAAAACGGACAAAACTTGATGACAAAAGGACCAAAACAGGAAAATGAATCGAATCAATCTGATTCATATTAAGTCTTATAGAAGAAGCTGACTCCGCTTAGAGTCAGCTTCTTTATATTATGATGAAAAATTGTATTTTATTGCTCGGTAGCCAATATCCGTTCGCCAAAATAAACCGTCTTTCTCAATATGCCCTAACTCTTTATATACTTCAGCTTGCGCAGAGGCCAAATCCTTCCCTTTTGCAGCAACCAGAAGTACACGTCCGCCATTCGAGATGAAGTTCCCTTCATTATTGAGAGCCGTTCCAGCATGATAAACATGGGCTTTCGGATCAATCTTTTCCAAGCCTTTAATGATAGATCCCTTTTTATATTCCCCTGGATATCCATCAGCTGCGACGACCACTCCGAGCACGGCTTCTTCATGCCATTCAAGTTGTAAATCCTCTCCAGAAAGAACCGCTTCAAGCGTATCTACGAAGTCTGTCTTTAGACGAGGTAAAACAACTTGCGTTTCCGGATCGCCAAAACGGGCATTGAACTCAATGACTTTTGTGCCTTTTTCAGTGGCGATCAACCCGGCATATAATATTCCTGTAAAACTCCGATTCTCAGAAATCATCGCATTTACCGTGGGTTTAAGAATCGTTTCGACTGCAGTCTGGATCATTTCATCGGATATTTGCGGCACCGGTGAATATGCACCCATTCCACCTGTGTTCGGACCCTGATCTCCATCAAAAACCCGCTTATGATCTTGAGCAATGACCATCGGATACACTTTTTCCCCATTAACGAATGCCATCAATGAAAATTCCTCGCCATCAAGGAATTCCTCAATAACGACTTTGGCAGATGCTTCCCCGAACTTTGCTCCGACTAGCATATCATGGATGGCGTCTAACGCCTCTTCCATCGTCATAGCAACTACGACACCTTTTCCTGCTGCCAAACCATCCGCTTTTATGACAATGGGGGCACCCATTTTTTCGATATATGCTTTTGCTGAATCATAATCAGAAAATGTTTCATATTCCGCTGTGGGAATGCTGTAGTTCTTCATTAAATCTTTAGCAAAGGATTTACTTCCCTCGATGACTGCAGCCCGGCCATTAGGGCCAAATACCTGTAATCCTGCTTCCGTAAAATCATCTGCAAGTCCATTCAACAATGGGGTTTCGGGCCCGATCACCGTTAATGAAACAGCATTCTTCTTTGCAAAGGCAACCAAATCCCCATGATTGTTTTCATCAATTGGTACAAGAGTCGCTACATCGGTCATCCCTGGATTTCCCGGTGCTGCAAAAACGGTCCCAACTCGTTTACTTTCAAATAGTTTGCGGGCTATGGCATGCTCCCTGCCGCCCCGGCCAATTACTAGTACATTCATTATCGCACCTCATTTTTGATTAATGTTTAAAGTGACGAATTCCTGTAAACACCATCGTAATCCCATATTCATCAGCTTTCTTGATTGAATCTTCGTCTTTAACAGATCCACCAGGCTGAATGATTGCCGTGACGCCCGCTTTCGCTGCCGCTTCTACAGTATCATCCATCGGGAAGAAAGCATCTGATGCCAATGCACTTCCTGTTGCTCTTTCCCCAGCTTGTTCCAAAGCAATTTTTGCAGCTCCCACGCGGTTCATTTGTCCTGCACCAACACCTAATGTCATTTGATCGTTACAAACCACAATTGCATTCGACTTGACATGTTTCACGATTTTCCAGCCAAGTTCCATGGCTTTCCACTCTTCAGGGGTAGGCTCACGTTTCGTTGCCACTTTTACCTCTGCATCCTTTAAGCTATGTGCATCCTGATCTTGAATAAGCAATCCGCCTTCAATGGATGTCAATTTACGTTCAGGCTTTTTAACCGCGTCGAAATCGATCGTTAATAAACGAAGGTTTTTCTTGCTTGTCAATACTTCCACTGCCTCTTGTGTAAACCCAGGTGCAATGATGATTTCAAGGAAGATTTCATGAAGCTTTTCCGCAGTTGCCTTATCAACTTCACGGTTCAGAGCGATGATCCCACCGAAAATGGAAGTGGCATCTGCCTCATATGCTTTTTCATATGCTTCCAAAATGGTCGCACCGACACCGACGCCGCAAGGATTCATATGTTTGACTGCAACTGCAGCCGGCTCATTGAATTCTTTAACGATTTGAAGTGCTGCATCAGCATCATTAATGTTGTTGTAGGAAAGTTCTTTTCCATGTAATTGATTCGCTTCTGCAATTGAGAAAACGGAACCAAGCGGTTTTTTATAGAATGCGGCTTTTTGATGTGGATTTTCCCCATAACGAAGCGACTGTTTCAATTCATAGGTAACAGTCAATGATTCAGGATTTTCTTCATCGGCAAGCTCTGTCATATACTCTGAAATAACGGCATCATATGCTGCTGTATGACGGAAAACTTTTGCTGCCAGGCGGCGATTCGTGGTTTTTGATACCCCGCCGTTTTGTTTCAGCTCAGCCAATACGGTAGGATAATCATTGGAATCAACGATAACAGTCACATATTCGTGATTTTTAGCAGAAGAACGAAGCATTGTCGGTCCACCGATATCGATGTTTTCAATAGCATCTTCCACAGTGACTTCCGGTTTGGAAATAGTCGCCTGGAATGGATATAGGTTCACACAGACAAGTTGAATGGGTTCAATATTATGTTCCGCAAGCTGTGCTGCGTGATTTTTGTCATCATGTTTTGCCAACACTGCTCCATGGACATTCGGGTGAAGCGTTTTAACACGTCCATCCAATATTTCAGGGAAACCGGTGACGTCACTGATTCCAATTACCTCAATACCATTATCCTGCAGCGTTTTTTTGGTACCGCCTGTAGAAATGATTTCAAAACCTGCTTCAATTAATCCTTGAGCAAATTCTACGATACCTGTTTTATCCGATACACTAATTAATGCACGTTTCTTCATGTTATGTTGGTCCCTCCATTAAGTAAGTTTCTTGTGGCATAGCTCCTGCAAAACTGACGGATACAGATCATGCTCCATTTCCTGAATCCTTTTCTGAAGGATGTCTTTCGTATCCCCTTCAAGAATCGGCACTGCTTTTTGGGCAATGACCGGTCCTGTGTCCATTCCATCATCCACATAATGAACCGTTACCCCCGTTTCCTTCACTCCGGCGTCAAAAGCCTGGCCAATTGCATCCTTGCCTGGAAAACTAGGCAGAAGTGAAGGGTGGATATTCACGATCCTTTGTGAATACTTTTGTAATAATGTCGGACCTATCAAACGCATATAACCAGCAAGAATGATGAACTCTATCTCATACTGGCGAAGTTTTTCCAGGATTTCCGATTCATATTCAGTCTTGTTGGAGTAATTCTTTGCTGAAAAGGAGAAAGAATCAATATTCTCAAGCTTGGCTCTCTCAAGCACATATGCGTCTTCACGATCGCAAACGACAAGGCAGATTTCCGCCTCCAACTTTCCACTTTTTATTGCTTCAGCAATTGATTGAAAATTACTACCGTTACCTGATGCAAAGACAGCAAGGCGTTTCATTATTTGAACGACACTCCATTTCCATCCACAACCGTCCCAATAACTGAGGCTTCTTCACCGCAAGACCGTAGGTGGGCCAGCACATCGGATGCCACTTCTTTTTTCACGATAGCCGTCATTCCAACTCCCATATTGAAGATATTGAACATTTCCTCTTTTACAAGGTTCCCTTTTTCTTCAAGGAATGAGAATATAGTTGGAATTTCCCAGCTTCCAAGCTCGATTTCAACACCGCATCCTTCAGGAAGAATACGCGGAATATTCTCGATGAATCCTCCACCGGTGATATGAGCAAGACCATTAACCTCAAATTTTTCCAACGTCGATAAAACGGACTTCACATAGATTTTTGTCGGCTTTAATAATTCCTCTCCCAACTTGCAATCCAGTTCCGGTACGAAGTCATGAAGCCCCATGCCTGAGTCCTCAAGAAGGATTTTACGAACAAGGGAATACCCATTACTGTGGATGCCGCTTGAAGCGAGTCCAATAACGACGTCACCAGCCGAGATGGCTTCACCAGTGATAAGACGTGATTTTTCAAC
Organism: Peribacillus sp. TE19612; assembly: GCF_056279465.1. Classification (NCBI taxonomy): domain Bacteria; kingdom Bacillati; phylum Bacillota; class Bacilli; order Caryophanales; family Bacillaceae; genus Peribacillus; species Peribacillus sp. TE19612. The sequence goes on from NZ_JBWCCL010000005.1 coordinate 363,276, forward strand.
GGCACCTACAGTAAAGCCTGCCACATCGTATTCTTCCGTCTCGTACATGCCTGGCATTTCAGCCGTTTCTCCGCCGATTAAAGCACAGCCCGCCTGCTCACAACCATCTGCAATTCCTTTGACGATCATTTCAATTCGTTCAGGATCTGCTTTACCGCAGGCAATATAATCTAAAAAGTATAAAGGTGCAGCACCTTGAACGACAACATCATTGACGCACATAGCTACACAATCCACTCCAATTGTATCGTGTTTATCCATCATGAACGCTAACAAAAGTTTTGTACCCACTCCATCCGTACCAGAAATGAGCACAGGCTCTTTAAGGTTCAAGGAAGATAAATCAAACATGCCGCCGAAACCGCCCAGACCATTCATTACTTCTGGACGAAATGTGCGCTTTACATGTTTTTTCATTCGATTTACCGCTTCATAACCAGCCTCAATATCCACACCAGCCTGTTTATATGCATTAGCCATTTGAAATCCTCCTCCGAAAATCAATCATCATTGCCGACTTGATTAACATTTTGTTTTTTCTCGTTCGTATTCAAAAATTTCAGTCGGATAATTTCCGGTGAAACAAGCTAGGCATGAACCGCGCGTTTCTCCAGGAAACGGTCGTCCAATTGCTTCGACCATACCTTCGACACTTAAAAAAGTTAAGGAATCAGCTTCAATGATTTCCCTTATTTCCTCCACCGATTTTGAGCTTGCAATCAGTTCTTCCTTTTTGGACGTGTCTATGCCATAAAAACATGGATTCTTGATCGGTGGTGAGCTGATTACTACATGCACTTCTTTCGCTCCGGCATCTTTTAACATGCGGACAATCCTTCTGCTCGTTGTCCCACGGACGATTGAATCATCAACCATTATGACCCGCTTGCCTTCCACTACCCCTCTTACAGGTGATAGTTTCATCTTTACGCCTTGTTCACGCAGACTTTGTGATGGCTGAATGAAAGTCCGTCCAACATAACGATTCTTTATTAAGCCCATTTCATAAGGAATGCCTGCAGCTTCAGCATAGCCAATCGCTGCCGAGATGCTGGAATCAGGTACACCTGTAACTACGTCTGCTTCAATTTTGGTTTCGAGTGCCATTTGCTTACCAAGGTTTTTCCGTGCCGTATGGACATTGATACCATCAATGTTGCTATCCGGACGGGAAAAATACACGTACTCCATCGTGCACATTGCCTGTTGGCTGGAAAGCGAAAAGTATTCGGATGTGATTCCCTCATCATTAATGACAACGAGTTCACCCGGCTCAATATCCCGGATGAATTCTGCACCTACAATATCAAGTGCACATGTTTCAGATGCAGCGAAATATGCATCGCCTATTTTCCCCAAGGAAAGTGGACGGAAGCCATGCGGATCTCTTGCCATGATCATTTGGGTTTCGGTCATGATGACAAAGGCATAGGCTCCCTTTAGCATACTTAAACTGTTCTTCACAGAATCTCTTACATCCGAGTAGCCGGAGCGTTTAATCAGATGTGCCAGAACTTCCGTATCAGAGGTCGTTTGAAAAATGCTTCCTTGTCCTTCAAGCTGTGCTTTTAATTGATGGGCATTGACGATATTCCCATTATGGGCAAGGGCCAGCCCTCCTGTATGCGAATTGAACAGGAAAGGCTGAACATTTTGATACCCGCCGCCGCCTGCCGTTGTATAACGGACATGGCCGATTGCCGCTTTACCGCTACCGGAAAGTGCCTGCATTTTTTCCGCAGTGAATATCTCTGTGACAAGTCCTTCGCCCTTAGAGATGGACATCTGCTCACCATCCGTCACGACGATGCCCGCTCCCTCTTGACCACGATGTTGCAAGCTATGCAAACCGTAGTAAGCAAGCTGCGCTGCATCGGGATGTCCCCAGACTCCAACAACACCACACTCTTCGTTTAGGCTTCTTATTTCAGCAAGCATGGTATGGCTCCCTTCCAAGCTGTTTGTAAATCTTCAATGTCCGCTTCCAATACTTTGCTATCACTTGTTGCCACGACTAATTTATTATCAGCCGTTACTGAGCCTATGCAAATCGCATCTTCAACAAGAGCTTCAAATGACGCTTGATTTTCAGGATTGATGGACAGTAGGAATCGTGATTGCGTTTCACTGAATAATTCAGATACAGGTTCCCCGGATATACTCACTTTTGCCCCTAGTTTGCTTGCCCCGAATAAAGATTCAGCTAAAGCCACTGCCAAACCGCCTTCCGAAAGGTCATGGGCTGATGCAACAAGTCCTTTTTGGATTGCTGTCAGAATTTGCTGCTGACGTTTTTGTTCAAGGTCCAAATCAAGTTCTGGAGCGCGTCCAAAGATTTTACCCTCGAGCATTTTCTGTAATTCACTGCCTCCGAATTCCACTTTCGCTTCACCGACCACGTAAATCAAATCGGATTCATTTTTAAATGTTTGTGTTGTGATGTGCTTAAGGTCATTGACTAGACCAACCATTCCAACCACAGGCGTCGGATAAATCGCTTCACCATTCGTTTCATTATAAAGGGAAACATTTCCGCCGATTACAGGAGTACTTAAGCTTCTGCAAGCTTCACTCATACCGTCTGCCGCTTTTTCCAGTTGCCAGAATATTTCTGGTTTTTCTGGATTCCCAAAATTCAAGCAATCCGTGATCGCTAAAGGTTCCGCACCCGAGCAAATGATGTTACGTGCTGCTTCAGCCACAGCGATTTTGCCGCCTGTTTCAGGATCTAAATAAATAAAGCGGGAGTTGCAATCCGTCGTCATGGCAAGGGCTTTATTCGTACCACGTACACGCACTACCGCTGCATCCGATCCAGGTGAGACGACTGTATTCGTGCGGACCATGTAATCATACTGGTCGTAGACCCATTCCTTACTCGAAATTGTCGGTTGCTTCAATAGTGATACCAATGTTTCTTTATAATCTTCAATGACTGGCACTTCTGCCGTCATGCTTTGGAAGTCACGGAAATATTGCGGCTCTGCAGATGGCTTGTGATAAATAGGAGCTTCTTCAGCCAATGCATCAACCGGAACCTCAGCAACGATTTCACCTTGATGGGAAAGGGTTAGGTTTTTATCATCCGTTACTTCACCAACAGCAACCGCTTCTAGGTCATATTTCGTAAACAAGTCGACGATTTCCTGTTCGCGTCCTTTAGTGACAACGATCAGCATCCGCTCTTGTGATTCAGAAAGCATCATTTCATATGCTGTCATTCCCGTTTCACGCTGCGGTACCAAATCCAGGTTCATTTTTATTCCTGAGCCAGCTTTACTCGCCATCTCGGCAGATGAGCTTGTAAGACCTGCTGCTCCCATATCCTGAATGCCAACAAGGGCATCATTTTGAATCAATTCAAGGCATGCTTCCAAAAGCAGTTTCTCCATGAATGGATCGCCTACTTGTACGGCAGGCCGTTTCTCTTCCGAAGACTCTGATAGCTCTTCAGATGCAAATGTTGCTCCATGAATGCCATCACGTCCAGTTTTGGCACCCACATACATCACTGTGTTGCCCACTCCATGCGCTTGGCCCTTTTTAATGTCCTTATGATCGATCAAACCGACACACATTGCATTGACAAGAGGATTTCCTTCATACGATGGATCAAATTGAATTTCTCCGCCGACAGTTGGAATTCCGATACAATTCCCGTACCCTGCAATCCCTGCTACCACTTCTTTAAATAAATATTTCACGCGATCATTGTCTAGCTCACCGAAGCGAAGTGAGTTCAACATCGCGATCGGACGGGCTCCCATGGAGAAAACATCACGGATAATTCCGCCGACACCGGTAGCAGCACCTTGATAAGGCTCTATTGCCGAAGGGTGGTTATGACTTTCAATTTTAAAAACGACAGCCTGATCGTCACCGATATCAACGATACCTGCTCCTTCACCAGGACCTTGTAGCACTTTCTCCCCTGTAATCGGGAATTTCCTTAAGATGGGTTTTGAATTTTTGTAGGAACAATGCTCTGACCACATAACCGAAAACAAACCAGTTTCCGTATAATTCGGCAGTCTGCCTAAGATTTTCTCCACCATTGCAAATTCATCATCGGATAGTCCCATTGTTGCGTACAATCGATCCGATTTAATTTTTTCCGGACTTGGTTCAAGCTGTAATAACATGTGATTCCCTCCAGTTTTTTACGATGGATTGAAAAATCTTTAAGCCGTCTTTACTGCCAAGCAGCGAATCAACAGCACGTTCGGGATGAGGCATCATTCCGAGGACATTTCCTTGTTCATTTGTAATTCCCGCTATTTGCTCCAAGCTTCCGTTTGGATTTTCACCATCATAAGTGAACAAGATGCGGTTATTTTGTTTTAATTCAGCCAATGTTTCATCATCGCAGTAGTAATTCCCTTCACCATGTGCCACAGGGATCGTAATCGTTTCATTTAATTCATATCCTGTCGTGAACATCGATTGATTATTTTCAACCTTCAGTCCTACATTGCGGCAAATGAATTTCAAGCCTTCATTACGGCGCATCGCACCAGGTAAAAGTCCTGCTTCAAGTAAAATCTGAAAACCATTGCAGACACCCAAGACTGGCTTTCCTGCTTGTGCCGCTTTTACGACTTCAGCCATTACATTCGAAAAGCGTGCAATTGCTCCAGAGCGTAAATAGTCTCCATAAGAGAAACCTCCAGGAAGGAGAATCCCATCATACTGATCTAGATTGTCTGTAGAGTGCCAAACATACTCCACTTCTTCCCCCAGTGCATCCTTTATCGCATGGTACATATCGACATCACAATTGGAGCCAGGGAAAACTATGACAGCAAATTTCATTGGGTGATAACCTCCTCAACATCATAACGGTAAGCTTCAATTACCGTATTGGCCAATAGTTTTTCACACATTTCCTTCACAAGTTGATCTAAATCACGATCCGTATCCTTAATTGTAAGTTCAATGTATTTCCCCACTCGAACATCACTAACTTCGTTATATGTCAAGCTATGAAGTGATTGTTGCACTGCTGCTCCCTGTGGATCTAATACGCTTTCGCGTAGTGTGATATATACCTTAACCTTATACATGTTGAGTGCCCTCCAACTTTGCTAGTATTTTTTCGTAAGCATCTGTTAAACTTCCTAAATCACGGCGGAATACATCTTTGTCTAATTTTTCGTTCGTATTAATATCCCATAATCGGCAGGTATCAGGTGAAATTTCATCTGCCAGCAGAATGTCTCCATTCGGGGTTTTGCCGAACTCTAATTTAAAATCAATCAATTTAATGTCCAACTCTTTAAAGAAAGACGTTAAGACGATACTGATTTCTTGTGCCTTTTCTTTTAAAATCGCTACATCTTCCTTGCTTGCAAGTTCCAATTCTTCAATATGGTCTTCCGTTAACAGAGGATCGCCGAGCTCGTCGTCTTTATAGTAAAACTCAATCAGCGTTTTCTTGAGCGGCTGGCCTTCTTCAATGCCAGTCCTTTTAGAAAAACTGCCGGCAGCCGTATTTCTGACAACGACTTCTAGCGGAATGATGGATACCCTTTTGACTAGCTGCTCCCGTTCGGAAAGCATTTCAATAAAATGGGACGGGATATTCTCTTGGGCAAGCTTTGAAAATAGTAAGCTAGTAATTTGATTATTCAACTTACCTTTTCCGGCAATCTCTGACTTCTTCTCACCGTTGAATGCTGTTGCCGAATCCTTGTATTCCACCCATACTATTTCACTGTTGTCCGTTGCAAAAATCTGTTTCGCTTTTCCTTCATACAACAATTCTCGTTTTTCCATCTGTCCAGACCCCCACATTGTGAATATTATGAATCTTCCTGCCATTGATCAGGCTTGGCAAACATATCACCATTAAAGTGCCATGTTTGCCGCCTTCACTTTTATAAACCTAAACGATCAAAGATTACATCAACATTTTTCAGGTGATGTGTAGGATCGAAACAATCATCAAGTTCTTCTTTTGTAAGCAAGCTTGTGATTTTATCATCCTTTTCGATCAGGCTTCTGAATGGAACCTGAAGCTCCCATGCTTCCATCGCTTTCGGCTGAACCGTATCATAAGCTTCTTCACGGACAAGTCCTTTATCGATAAGGGATAGCAGCACACGTTGTGAGAAAATCAATCCCAGCGTACGGTCCATATTGCGTTTCATATTTTCTGGATAAACGGTCAAGTTCTTCACTATGTTGCTGAAACGGTTCAGCATATAGTTTAATGCGATCGTTGCATCCGGCAAGATGATGCGCTCAGCAGAAGAATGCGAAATGTCACGTTCATGCCATAATGGCACATTCTCATATGCTGTCATCATGTAACCGCGGATTACACGAGCCATACCCGTCATATTTTCAGAACCGATTGGATTCCGTTTATGAGGCATTGCCGAAGATCCTTTTTGTCCTTTTGCAAAGAATTCTTCCACTTCGCGTGTTTCACTTTTTTGCAAGCCGCGAATTTCCACTGCAAACTTTTCAATAGATGTCGCAATTAAAGCCAATGTACTCATATAATGTGCATGGCGATCGCGTTGTAATGTTTGTGTTGAAATTGGCGCTGCTTCAAGGCCAAGCTTTTCACAAACGAATTTTTCAACGAACGGGTCGATGTTTGCGTAAGTTCCGACAGCCCCAGAGATTTTCCCAACCTCTATGTTCTTTCTTGCTTCTTCAAAACGTTCGACATTGCGTTTCATTTCTTGATACCAAAGAGCCAATTTCAACCCAAAAGTGGTCGGTTCCGCATGAACTCCATGTGTACGTCCCATTTGAACCGTGTATTTATGTTCTTTAGCTTTATTTTTCAGGATCTCCACGAAGTTATTTAAATCCTTGGCAAGGATCTCATTCGCCTGCTTTATCACATATGAAAGAGCTGTATCCACCACATCAGTGGAAGTCAGTCCGTAATGGACCCATTTCCGTTCTTCACCCAACGTTTCGGAAACCGCACGTGTAAAAGCAACAACATCATGGCGTGTATCTTTTTCGATTTCATTGATACGGTCGACATCGAATGTAGCATTTTCACGAAGAAGCTTCACATCTTCTTTTGGAATGACACCTAGCTCCGACCATGCTTCACAAGCTAAGATTTCAACTTCCAACCACGCATTAAAGCGGTTCTTTTCTGTCCAAATGTTTCCCATCTCTGGGCGGGTATAACGTTCAATCATTTTACTTCCTCCGTTTCAACCTGTTGATTCCATATTTTGCTTCGATCACTTTCCAAAAGAGCTTCCTCAATCGTTGGACGTAAAATATTCACATGACCCATTTTCCGCTTAAGCTTGGCTTCTTTCTTACCGTAAAGGTGAACCTTCCAATCTGAAAGCGTCGGAATTTCATCCATCAAGGGTCCGATATGCTCACCAAGGATGTTTATCATTACCACAGGCTTCAATAACGCCGTATTTCCGAGAGGCCAATTGCAGACAGCCCTTATATGCTGTTCAAACTGTGAAGTCTCACATGCCTCCATTGTATAATGGCCTGAGTTATGAGGTCTTGGCGCTAATTCATTAATGATGATATCATCCTGAGCGGTTAAAAACATCTCGACTGCCAATGTCCCCACCAAATCAAGTTTCTCTGCAAGCTGCAAAGCTTCATCAATAGCTTTCCGTTCAGCTTGGATACTGATACGGGCCGGAACAATGCTTTTATGAAGAATGTTTTCAATATGAATGTTTTCCGCAATCGGAAAATGACTTGTCTCGCCATCAGCCTTACGCGTCACGATGATGGATATTTCTTTTACGAAAGGAATCCAGGCTTCCAGCACACATATACCTGTTTTGAGCAGGGGTTCAGCCTTTTTGATATCGGCTTCTTCCTTAATGACCAACTGCCCTTTTCCATCATAACCGCCCCGCGTCGTTTTTAACACACTAGGGTACCCTAATTTCTCTATATGAAGGTAAATTTCTGAAATATCCTGTATTTCCTGATATGGAGCAACGGAAGCTCCTGCATCGGATATGGCTTTTTTTTCAGTCAATCTATCCTGTGTCAGCTTTAATAATTCTGAGCCCTGTGGAAGAAATGCATGTTGCTTTAACCAATCCAAGGCTTCTGAACTGATATTTTCAAACTCGTATGTTATGACATCACTGACGTCAGCTAACCTTTTCAATGCTTCGATATCATCATAAGCACCAATGATTTCAATATCCGCCACTTGAGCACATGGGCCTTCTGCAGTCGGCTCAAGGACCGCTATCTTAAAGCCCGATGCCTTAGCTGACAAGGCCATCATCCTGCCCAATTGCCCACCGCCGATAATTCCAATGGTCTGTCCCGGTAATATGATTGTATTATTTAAGTTGTTCACTGCTCTGTAACACCTTTTCTCTGGTTTCGTCTCGTAAAGCCTCTAGCCTATCAGCAATGTCAGAATCAAAAGCCGCTAACATTTGAGCCGCTAACAAACCGGCATTGACTGCGCCGGCTTTTCCGATCGCAACCGTTGCAACCGGTACGCCACCAGGCATTTGAACAATCGATAATAACGAATCCATCCCATTTAATGCCTTCGACTGTATTGGCACGCCAATCACAGGGACAATCGTTTTAGCGGCGGTCATACCTGGAAGATGTGCAGCCCCGCCTGCTCCGGCAATAATCACTTTAATATCTCTATCTTTTGCACTCTCTGCATATTCAAATAGTAAATCCGGCGTCCGGTGGGCGGAAACGACTCTTTTTTCATAGGGGATCTCAAGCTGTTCCAATGATTCACAAGCGTACTTCATCGTTTCCCAATCCGAGACACTTCCCATAATAACCCCAACTTGCGGTTTCATATCATCTTTCCCTCCAACACTCATATTATGGCGTCCCGAGTATGCAGACAGACGCTTATCATTTATCTATAACATGTAAATTAAAAAACCGGACAGGTTGCTTCCTCATCGAGAAAGCAACCTGTCCGGAACAGAAAGCCCTTTTGGAAAATACAAAAAGACTTGGCTAGGTTTCCGAAATAGTCAGATGCTTTTCTCATAGTCCGATGATTTACGGTCATCAGGTAGAAACTTTTGGGCCATATCCCCATGATTATATGAGACGTATTAATGTAACTTCATCTTACCTTCCGGCCATTTTAATGTCAAGTTAAAATCGAATATTTTTACATGATATTAATTAATCGTTCGTGTTTTACTCGATTAACTTTGCTTCGAATACAATTTTCCGATCAACCGGCTCATAATGGACTTTGCCATTCTCGATTCTCTCGGCAAAGATAGGCTCTTCCGTTCGCCTTACAGGAAAGTAACCTGCCGCTTTAATTCGATCTAAACATGCATCGATCGTCTCGCCCTCGATAACTTCAAACTTTTCCTTACTCTTTTTACTCACAATACCGATCCCTTCATGGTTCTATTTTGTCTGCCTTCTTCCTTACCCATCCAACTTGCATATTATCAATAATAAATTCTTCCTAGTATAATGAAAAGAATAAGTAAAGACAAGAATGCATGTAAATAAAATCAATTACTTTATAATGGAAATTCCAAAATGCCTCAGAATATGATCCCCCTTGCCTTCCTAAAAGCATCTACTCTCATATACTCTACATGCCCTTCAATATCCTGCCCTTCTCCTCCCTCTGAATTACAATAGCTTGATTCATGAAATTACCTCTGCTCCATGATCGTTACATATTCGTATCTTGCTCCCATGAATTATTTCAATTCAAGTTTAGTCCGAATAAATAAGTCAGCTGATGGAATTAATTAGCCTGCAGGTCGATTTAGCTGTTAATTTACGTCATTCCTCCTGAAAGCTGAAAAATATCGCAATACAAAAAAAGACCAGCCGGATGGCTGATCTTTTTAAATGGCTTGGCGGCGTCCTACTCTCACAGGGGGAAACCCCCAACTACCATCGGCGCTGAAGAGCTTAACTGCCGTGTTCGGAATGGGAACGGGTGTGACCTCTTCGCTATCGCCACCAAACTTAAAAGGAACGTTGTTCCTTCAAAACTAGATAATAAGAAGGTATTTCATTTTTTAAAAAGCGTTGGTTAAGTCCTCGATCTATTAGTATCAGTCAGCTCCACATGTCACCATGCTTCCACCTCTGACCTATCAACCTGATCATCTTTCAGGGATCTTACTAGCTTGCGCCATGGGAAATCTCATCTTGAGGGGGGCTTCATGCTTAGATGCTTTCAGCACTTATCCCGTCCGCACGTAGCTACCCAGCTATGCCTTTGGCAAGACAACTGGTACACCAGCGGTGCGTCCATCCCGGTCCTCTCGTACTAAGGACAGCTCCTCTCAAATTTCCTGCGCCCGCGACGGATAGGGACCGAACTGTCTCACGACGTTCTGAACCCAGCTCGCGTACCGCTTTAATGGGCGAACAGCCCAACCCTTGGGACCGACTACAGCCCCAGGATGCGATGAGCCGACATCGAGGTGCCAAACCTCCCCGTCGATGTGGACTCTTGGGGGAGATAAGCCTGTTATCCCCGGGGTAGCTTTTATCCGTTGAGCGATGGCCCTTCCATGCGGAACCACCGGATCACTAAGCCCGACTTTCGTCCCTGCTCGACTTGTAGGTCTCGCAGTCAAGCTCCCTTGTGCCTTTACACTCTACGAATGATTTCCAACCATTCTGAGGGAACCTTTGGGCGCCTCCGTTACTCTTTAGGAGGCGACCGCCCCAGTCAAACTGCCCACCTGACACTGTCTCCCACCCCGATAAGGGGCGCGGGTTAGAATTTCAATACAGCCAGGGTAGTATCCCACCAACGCCTCCACCGAAGCTGGCGCTCCGGCTTCTCAGGCTCCTACCTATCCTGTACAAGCTGTACCAAAATTCAATATCAGGCTGCAGTAAAGCTCCACGGGGTCTTTCCGTCCTGTCGCGGGTAACCTGCATCTTCACAGGTACTATAATTTCACCGAGTCTCTCGTTGAGACAGTGCCCAGATCGTTACACCTTTCGTGCGGGTCGGAACTTACCCGACAAGGAATTTCGCTACCTTAGGACCGTTATAGTTACGGCCGCCGTTTACTGGGGCTTCGGTTCAAAGCTTCGCTTGCGCTAACCTCTCCCCTTAACCTTCCAGCACCGGGCAGGTGTCAGCCCCTATACTTCGCCTTGCGGCTTCGCAGAGACCTGTGTTTTTGCTAAACAGTCGCCTGGGCCTATTCACTGCGGCTTTTCTGGGCTATTCACCCTAAAAAGCACCCCTTCTCCCGAAGTTACGGGGTCATTTTGCCGAGTTCCTTAACGAGAGTTCTCTCGCACACCTTAGGATTCTCTCCTCGCCTACCTGTGTCGGTTTGCGGTACGGGCACCTTACATCTCACTAGAGGCTTTTCTTGGCAGCGTGGAATCAGGAACTTCGGTACTATATTTCCCTCGCCATCACAGCTCCGCCTTAATGGAAACGGGATTTGCCTCGTTTCCGGCCTAACTGCTTGGACGCGCATATCCAACAGCGCGCTTACCCTATCCTTCTGCGTCCCCCCATCGTTCAAACGATGTATAGGTGGTACAGGAATATCAACCTGTTGTCCATCGCCTACGCCTTTCGGCCTCGGCTTAGGTCCCGACTAACCCTGAGCGGACGAGCCTTCCTCAGGAAACCTTAGGCATTCGGTGGAAGGGATTCTCACCCTTCTTTCGCTACTCATACCGGCATTCTCACTTCTAAGCGCTCCACCAGTCCTTCCGGTCTGACTTCAACGCCCTTAGAACGCTCTCCTACCATCGACACCATACGGTGTCAATCCACAGCTTCGGTGATACGTTTAGCCCCGGTACATTTTCGGCGCGGAGTCACTCGACCAGTGAGCTATTACGCACTCTTTAAATGGTGGCTGCTTCTAAGCCAACATCCTGGTTGTCTAAGCAACTCCACATCCTTTTCCACTTAACGTATACTTTGGGACCTTAGCTGGTGGTCTGGGCTGTTTCCCTTTCGACTACGGATCTTATCACTCGCAGTCTGACTCCCAAGAATAAGTATTTGGCATTCGGAGTTTGACTGAATTCGGTAACCCGTTGGGGGCCCCTAGTCCAATCAGTGCTCTACCTCCAATACTCTCATCTTGAGGCTAGCCCTAAAGCTATTTCGGAGAGAACCAGCTATCTCCAGGTTCGATTGGAATTTCTCCGCTACCCACACCTCATCCCCGCACTTTTCAACGTGCGTGGGTTCGGGCCTCCATTCAGTGTTACCTGAACTTCACCCTGGACATGGGTAGATCACCTGGTTTCGGGTCTACGACCTCATACTCATTCGCCCTATTCAGACTCGCTTTCGCTGCGGCTCCGTCTCATCAACTTAACCTCGCATGAAATCGTAACTCGCCGGTTCATTCTACAAAAGGCACGCCATTACCCATTAACGGGCTTTGACTACTTGTAGGCACACGGTTTCAGGATCTATTTCACTCCCCTTCCGGGGTGCTTTTCACCTTTCCCTCACGGTACTGGTTCACTATCGGTCACTAGGGAGTATTTAGCCTTGGGAGATGGTCCTCCCTGCTTCCGACGGGATTTCTCGTGTCCCGCCGTACTCAGGATCCACTCAGGAGGGAACGAAGTTTCAACTACAGGGTTTTTACCTTCTTCGACGGACCTTTCCAGGTC